>NZ_JAASIO010000006.1:0-141405 GCF_019731765.1 Gordonibacter massiliensis (ex Traore et al. 2017)
TCGAACCTGCTGTGCACGCCGGTCGTGGGCTACGTCATCGGCGAGGCCCAGGTGTGGACGAACGTGGCGCCGCTGTGCGCGGTCACGGCAGCCGTCGGAACCGTCCTGTGGATCGTCTACGTGGCGATGAAGCCGCCGGTGTTCGAGGAAGACGAGAGCGAAGGCGGCCAGGCGGACGAGATCGCCGCAGCCGTGGAAGACCGGCTTCCCGCCGCATAGGCAAAAACGCGCCGCAAAGCCCTGCGCTGCGGCGCGCAACCCGCCGGACGCCGAACGCGGGGCACGAGGCGAAAGCCTACCCGCGCATACGATTGCACGAATCTAAACGGAGCGAAAAAACATGCGAGAACGGCAAACGAACGAACATCCGACCGACGAGCGCTTCGACGCCGTCACCGGGGCAACCTGCCCGGTCGAGGGCATCGCCGACGGCGGCGAAACAGACGCCGTCACCTCCGCGACGAGCTTGGCCGACGCGGCGGCGGCGCTCGATCCCGCCGGGGAAAAGGCGCCCCTGCCCGCATGCGCTCCTCCGGGCGTGAGCGCGGCGTCCGCCGAGGACGTGGACGCCGCGACGGGTGCGACGCCGGGCGTGGCGAGCGCCTGCCGCGAGCTGGGCATGGCGTCGGTCGACGACGTCGTGCGCGAGCGCGGCATCAAACCGCCCGGCGTGGCGTGAGCCCGGCCGCAAGAAGCCGTTGTCGAACATTCGCGGAATCGCGCGCTTCAGGCGATGGCGCAGGTAGCAAGGATCCTGAAGGAAGTACCGGATCATGCGGTTCGGCGGCTTCGATCACCCGCCGAACCGCATGATCTGGTACTCGGCGAGCAGGCGTTCGCGTGTGCGCCAATCGTCGAGGTCGATGCCGTATTCCTGCTCTATGCGGCGCACGCGGTACAACAACGTGTTGCGATGCAGGTGCAGCCGTTGCGCGACGGTTGAAGGGCGCCGCTCGAGCGCCAAGTACGAAAGCAGCAACGCGCAGTCCTGCGTGCCCGCCGCGCGGTCGGCCTCGCGCAGGCGCGCGGGCACGCTGTGCGACACGGTGAACGACACGAGCTCGTCGTCTTGGTGCTCGCTCGTCAGCAGATAGGCCACGAAGTAGTCGCGGAAACGGCAGGCGCCGCCGTCCCGAGCGCCGTCGTCCGACCCCCCGCCGTCGCCGAAGGCGACGCCTCCCTCGGCGCCGTGCTCCTCGGCCGCCGCCATCTGCAGCGCGATGTCCGCTTGACGGTACGCGTAGCGCAGGTCTTCAACGCGGTCGAGCAGGTCGGACAGCCCGGCCCTGCCGCCGAACTCCAGCGCGTGGCGTCCGATCGCCGCACGGAAAGAGTCATCGCAGTCCGCGAGCGAGCGCAGCACGAGCGCACGGTTGTCCTGCAGTCCGACCACCGCATCGGGGAAGAGGTCGAGCAAGCGCAGGCATGCGTTCACCGCCAACTGCCGTTCGTCGTCACGGTACCCGTAATCCACCACCGCCAGCTCGAACCGTCCGTCGCGCGATAGGCCCGTCGCACGGAACCACGCCTCCAAGTTGCGGCGCGAAACGGGCATGCCGGCCGCCAGGTCGGCGAGCACGCGAGCGGGGCCTTGATCGAACAGCCTGCTGGCCGGCAGCTCCTTCTTCAAGTTCAGCTCGATGCACGTGCAAAGCAAGGCCAGCTTGTCCAGCAAGCCCTCGGTGAGGGGCCGACGGTCGCAGTGCATGACGAGATGGGCGGCGTAGACGCCCTCCACGCGAAAGATGCACTCCACGATGGGGCAGCCCCCATAGCCCTCTAGCACGTGCACGCCCGTTTGCGTGCTCCATCGCTGCGGGCGGCCGTGCCGTCTGAACGAGTCGAGCGCCTCCCTGCTGAGCCTGCCCTGCTCGATAGAATCGCGCATCAGAGGATCGGGCGGAAGAAGCCGGCGCGTGTGCGCGATGATGCGGAACCCCGCGTCCGACAGCGCAAGGGAGTTGCCGAGCGCTGGTTCGGCGGCGTCTGCAAGCTCCTGGTAGCCCCCGCCCGCGAGCAACGCCTCCTGCATGCGGGCAATCCACGCCTGCGTGTCGGCGAGCTCGGCCGCCGCGCAGGCGGCTGCATGCGCGGGCGTGCAGGAAGCGCGCAGGACGAACAGGCGCTCCGCCACGGCGTCTGCCACGGATGCGGCCGCGGCGTCGACCGGCTTCGTGGCGACCGCATCCCCAGCATCCGCCGTCGACGCCGAAGGCTCCACGGCCGATCCGCCCGCACTCAGCGCCCAGCCACCCGGGTGGCGGGTCAGGTACGCGAGGCACGAGGCCTCGTCGCCCACGAACAGCGTCGAGCCCACCGTGGCGCGCAACGCGCCGAGCGCGCAAAGCTCCCCTTCCCCGTCCGCTATGACGTGGGAGAATCGCGGAGACGCGCCTTCGGGGGCGACGAGCACGGCACCGCTGCCCACCCTATCCGCCACCATGTTGCACGTAATTGTCATAATGCTGCATTATAGCGTATATTCATGTGCATTTTGACATATCTTTGGGTGGATGCGCATTCTAAGATAATGCCAGGTTTCCAAGGCCCTTCACGATTCCGGGCCTACGCGCATCGAAAGGGGTACGTCCATGAAGCGAAGCGTCACCGACATCAAGCTCACCGTGAAGCCCGTGTTCATCGGCTTCGAGCACCAGTACTACTACGAGGGGCCCTGCCGCATGGCGGGCGGGGACGCCATCAAGCCCGGGTTCGACGCCGTCGTTCAGGGCAAGATGCTCAAGGGCTTTTTGGCCAACGTAAACAAGTACGTGGCGTCGACGGGCGCGAACGTGCTCGAGCCCGCCATCGTGCGCGGCACCGACGACTGGGACATCAAGGACTCCTACTTCGAGGAGATGCTGGCCGACGACCAGAAAACCGACCTCTACGTGGTCATGTCGAACTTCGGCGCGAACCAGATCCTCGTGGAGTTCTGCTGCCGCACGAGCAAGCCCGTGGTCATGAACCCCACGAAGTCGTTCGGCGCCATGTCCACCGCGCCGGCCCAACGGCGCGGCGCCGACGTCCTCCCGGCCTTCGACTGGCCGGAGGTTTCGCGCTACTGCTCCATCCTGCGCGCCGAGAAGGCCGTGCGCACGGCCAACATCCTGCTCGCGCCCCGCTTCGACTCCACCACGCCCAAGGCGGGCGGCAACGACTCGTTCACCTGCCTGTCGGATGTCACGCGGCAGCTGGGATGCCATTTCCGCCACGTGAACGTGCACGAGCTCATGGACATGATGAACCCGCTGCCCGAGGAGGGCAACGCCACCACGCCCGGACGCGCCACGCCCAACATCACGCCCGAGGAGGTGGCGCGCTGCGAGGAGATGGCCGACGAGATGATGGCCTCCGCCGACCCCTGCATCGTCGACAAGGGGTTCTTGGTCAAATCGCTCGTCGCTTGGACCGTCGTGCAAAAGCTCATGGACCTCTACGATTGCTCCGGGTTCACCGCGCCGTGCCCGGACGCGTGCTCGACGCGCCGCCTGAACGAGCAGCAGTTCACGTTCTGCCTGGCGCACTCGCTCAACCTTGAGCAGGGCTTCGGAAGCGCCTGCGAGTACGACATCACGTCCGTCGTGTGCATGATCGCCGAGATGGCGCTCTCGAACAGCGCCGCCTACATGGGCAACACGCTGCCCGTCGTGGTGACGGAGGGCCGCATCGAATGGCCGGTGAACGTGCACGAGGAGGACGTGGCCGGCATCTCGCTCGAGGACGCGGCGAACATGTACTCGGTCATCCACTCCACGCCCTGCCGGAAGCTCCACGGCCTCGAGGCGGCTGCCGACGCGTACGCACTGCGGCACTTCGCCTACGACCAGGGCTTCGGCGCCATCCAACGCCACGACTTCACCGCCGATGCCGGGCAGAAGATCACGCTTTGCCGCATCTCCCCCAACCTCGACGAGATGCTCATCGTGTCGGGGGAGATCGTGACCGGCACCGGCTTCGACACCGACAACTGCAACGGCGGCTTCGTGTTCAAGGTTGCCGACACGCGCGATCTGTTCAAGAAGCAGATGCGCTTCGGCCTGCACCTGCCGCTCGTGTACGGCGACATCGCCGACGACTTGGAGGAGCTGGCGAAGCGCCTGGGCATGGAACCCGTGCGCGCGTAGCACGCCCCGCGAGGCCGCACCAAACGTGCCCTCTGCGGCGGCGTATCGGGCGCCGCAGAGGGCACGCGTTGCGGCGGCTTTCAGTGCGGTCGCAAAGCGCCGAAGAAGAGGAGATGCGATGCGTCGCGACATCAAAGAGAGGCTGCTGGCGGACAAGCGCGCGGCGGCGGACCAGGTCGACGCCGTCCGCGAGAAGCGCGCCGAGGGGACGTTGACCGCCGAGCTTTTGCGCGAGCACCTGTTTCGGTACGTGCTGGCGAAATTCGGCCTCGAAGCCGCCGAGGCGCCGAGCCGCTCGCTGGAGGACCTGGCGGAGGAGAGCCTCGCGAAAGCGCTCAGAACCGATCCCGACCAGGTGGTCGAAGCCGAGCGCCCGGCAACCTGCGACGGCGCGCGGTCGGTCGACATGAAGCAGGCGCTGCTGATCATGGCGCTGCAGCGCGAGTTCGGCGTGGCGCTCGACGGCCTGCGCGCCGGGCTCGCCGACACGACCGACGAGCTGGCGGATCTGATGTTCGCGGCTTTCCCGGCTTCGGGCGACGGAGCCGGGAAATGAGCCGCGACGCGTTCGCGCGCGGCGACTTCCCCCTTCTCGCCCGCACGGTGAACGGCCGGCCGCTCGTCTACCTGGACAACGCGGCCACCCTGCCCATGCCCCGGCTCGTGCTCGACGAGCTGTGCGCCTTCCGCTCGAACAGCTACGCGAACATCCATCGCGGCGTGCACACGCTGTCCGAGGAGTCGTCGCAGCGCTACGACGAAGCGCGCCGCATCGCCGCGGAGTTCATCGGCGGAAGCGAACCGGAGCTCGTGTTCACCTCCGGCACCACCGATTCCCTCAACAAGGCGGCCGCCATGCTGGCCCCGCGGCTCGACGAGCGGTCGAACGTCGTCATCACCGCGATGGAGCACCACTCCAACATCCTCGTCTGGCGAAGCCTGGCGCGCAGGACGGGCTGCGATCTGCGCGTCGCGCCCGTGGACGGCGCGGGCGCGCTCGACACGGGCGCCTTCCGCGCGATCGTAAACGAGGACACGAAGATCGTCGCGTTCACGCAGCTCTCGAACGTCACCGGCATCGCCAACGATTGCGCGCTCCTCAGCGGCATCGCGCACGAACGCAGCGACGCCGTGGTGGTCGTGGACGGGGCGCAAGGGGTCGTCCACCTTCCCACCGACGTTTCCACCCTCGGTTGCGACATGTACGCCTTCTCCGGCCACAAGCTGGGCGCGCCCACCGGCATCGGCGGCCTCTGGGTGCGCGGGCCGCTGTTGGAGACGCTCGAGCCCGCCTCGTTCGGAGGCGGCACGGTATGGGAGGTCACGAGCGACCGCGCCGTCCTCTCCGACGGCGTCGAGCGGTTCGAGGCGGGAACCCCGCCTATCGACGGGGCCGTCGGGCTGGCGAGCGCCATGCGCTACTGGCGCGCGCACGACCTGGACGCCTGCCGGTTGCACGAGCGGCGGCTGATCGACCGGCTCGAAGCGGGGCTCGCGAACATCGAGGGCGCGCAGGTGCTGGGGCGAGCGACCGAGAGGACCGGATGCCTCTCCTTCTCCGTCGACGTCGCCTCCCCCTTCGACTGGGCGAAGCTGCTCGACGGCCTCGGCGTCGCCGTGCGCTCGGGGCACCACTGCGCCCAGCCCTACCTCGAAGCGCTCGGATGCGCCGGAGCCGTGCGCGCGTCGGTCGCCCCCTTCACTTCAAAGGACGATATAGACCGCCTGCTCGAAGCGCTCGCGAAGGCCTCGCTCGTACTGAAAGGAGGCGGCGTCCGTGGACGTGCGCGAAACCGAAGAGGACATCCTGGCCGACCTGCATGAGCTGGACGACCCCGTTCTGCAGTACGCCTACCTCGTCGCCTGCGCCGGCGATGCCGAGCCCTATCCCGACAGCTTGCGCGACGACGAGCACCTCGTCAGGGAATGCCAGGTCAAAACCTGGATCGACGCACGACGCCATGCCGACGGCACCGTGCGCCTCGTCGGCGACTCGGAGTCCATCGCCATCCGCGGGGCCCTCGCCCTTTTGGAGGAGCTGTTCGACGGCAGGCGCTCCGAAGAGCTCGCAGGCTACCCGTGCGGCCTGCTGGACGACGAGGCGTTCGCACGCCATTTCACGAAAACCCAGCTGCGCGGATTGGAGGCGATCGTCAGGAAGATCATCGACTAGGCAAGCCGCAACCTAGAGAGGGGCCCGCCAGCGCGCTCAAGCGCTTCGGCGGCCGACGGGATGCGCTACGAGCAACTACCAAAAAGCCGTTCGAACGGCAAAATGAGGAGGAACCATGTCCAAATCGTGTCTCGATGTGAAATTGAACGTGAAACCGGTGTTCTGCCTGTTCTCGCATAAGTACTATTACGAAGGCCCTTGCCGAATGACCGGAGGGGACGCGCTCCAACCGGGATTCGACGACGTGCTGAACGCGAAGATCGTCAAAGGCGTCATGGCGGGCCTGCGCGCCAGCTGCCCCGACGATGCCTGCACGCTGCTCGAACCCGCCGCAGTCACCGCGACCGACGATTGGGACATCGACGACGGCTTCCTCGAGAAGCTCATGGAGGATGACGCGACGGCGGATGCGTACTTCGTTCTCACGCTGTTCGGCGCCGACCGCGTCTGGCGCGAGTTCGGACGCAAGTGCAAGAAACCCCTCGTCATATGCCCGAACCAGTGGAACCCTATGAAATCGGCCTATCTGTTCAACATCGGGGCCGAGGTCTACGTGCCCTACGATTGGCCCGAGGTGTCCGATTACCTGAAAGCGCTCAGGGCTCGCAAGGCGCTTGCGGAGGCGAACGTGCTGCTGGTCACCCGATTCGGCGACACCATGGCGCTCGCCGGAGCGGACGACTCGTTCATCTCGCTCGAACAGGCGTCGGCCACGTTCGGCACGAGCTTCAGGCCCGTCAACTTTCACGAGCTCGTCGAGCAGATGAAGCCGTTGACCGCCGAGGGCAACACGACCACTCCCGGACGCGCCACGCCCAACCTAACCGACGACGACCTGGCCGAGCTGGATGCCTACGCCGACGAGCTGATAAGCGGCGCCGAAGAATGCGACATCTCGAAGGAGTACCTGCTCAACTCGTTGAAAGCATGGAAGGTCGTCAACAAGCACCTCGATGCGCACGACTGCAGCGGCTGCGCCATCCCCTGCCCTGACCTCTGCTCCACGCGGCGGCTCAACGACGAGAAGTTCACCTTCTGCCTGAACCACCAGCTGAACAACGAACGCGGCATCGCCTCCGCCTGCAAGTACGACATCGCCGCCACGTTGACCATGATGGCCGAGCTGTGCCTTTCCGGGCAGGTGCCCTACATGGCCAACACCCTGCCCCTCGTAGAATCGCAAGGCAGCGTTCAATGGATCGACCAGATCCCCGAGCAAGACCGCTCCGCCATCGAGGACACCTCGAACCTGTACTGCGTGAACATGTCGCCCATGATGCGCAAGGTCGAGGGCGTCGAGGGACCGGTCGGCCCCTACGCGATCCGCCACTTCGCCTACGACCAGCAATTCGGCGCCGTATTCCACCGGGATTTCAACGCCGACATCGGAAAAACCGTGACGCTCGCGCGCTTCTCGGGTGATTGCAGGAAGCTGCTCGTGGTCAAGGGCGAAATCGTCAAAGGATACGGCTACGACCTGCACAACTGCAACGGCGGTTTCGTATTCCGCGTGAGCGACGGGTACCGCTTGTACAAGGAGCAGGCGAAGGTCGGCCTCATGCTTCCGCTCGTGTTCGGCGACATCACGCGCGAACTGACGCTTCTCGCCGAAACGCTGAAATTGGAAGTCGTCTCCGTGTAGAACGGGCCTCGTCGCGCCAAGCGCATCGGCACGACGCCCCTTCGATCCCGTTTGCGTCCGTCCCACCCCCGAAGGTCGAACCGGGGCGGACGCAAACATGAACAGCTGATTTTGCGGTATACTGGGTTTTCGGAGATGTTGGGGTCGCGTCCTGCGGAGGTGCTTGGCCAGGGCGCAGCGATCGTGTTCAGTTTCTCCTATGATGTTATGGCCGGGCACCGCAGGGGGGTTCGATGGACGAGGGTAAGGCTTCTTCGAAGCGCCGCATCGGCGCCATGGAACTGTTGGGGATAGGCGGATTCGCCTGCTTCTTCGGATGGATGCTCGTCTCGTACTATTGGCTGTTCGCGGAGTTCATCCAGGACACTCCCGTGGCCGAGCGCGACGGCATCCAGCTGTTCGTGTTCGCCGGCATGGCCCTGGGCTACCTGGCGCTGCACCTGGCCAGCAAGAGCAAGAAGTTCAACCCCTTCAAGCTTCCCGCGCTCGTGACCGACGCCGTGCTGGCGCTTTTGCTGCCCCTTGCGGCCCTGCTGCTGAGCTTCGACGTGCCCATTCCCTCCCCCGTGCTGTGCGTCGTCAACCTGTGCGCCGGCTTCGGCGGGGCCTCGCTCACGGTGAGCTGGCTCGATGTGGGAAGCCGCATCAGGGTGCAGAGCTACGCGCGCTTCACGAGCCTGTCGCTGGTGGGCGGCGGGATCCTCTTCGTCCTCGCGGCGCTCGTCCCCCAGGCCGTGCAGCCCGTGTTCTGCGTCGTCTACGCACTGTTGAGCGTGGGGCTGCTCCGGTTCGCCGGAGAGCGCGGAGAGGGCAACCTCGACGCCCCTCCCGTCGGCTCCTGCAAAGACACCTGGAAATTCGCCTGGGAGATCGAGCCGTCGCTCGTGGCGTTCGGCATCGTGTTCGGCCTCACGTTCGTGTACCTGTTCAACTCCGGATCGCAGAACGTGCTCGTGGGCCTGCTGTTCGTGATCGTCGGCGCGGGCGTGATCGCGGCGCTGGCGCTTGCGGGCAAAACCGTCGGCATCACCGTCATCCAACGCGTGCTGCTGTGCATCACCGTGCTGGCGTGCCTGGCCATGCCCTTCGCCACCGAGGTGTTCCAGCTGGCGTGCTCGTGCTTGGTCGTGGCCTCGTGGGCCGCGTTCGTGTCCGTGAACTACGCCTTCATCGTGAAGAAGAGCGTGGAGCGCTGGGACACGCCGGTGTTCCGCCAGGCGCCGATGCGCCTCGCGTTCAGCGCGCTGGGCTTCCTCGTCGGCTGGGGCGTGGCCACGGCCATGACCTTCGTCTACGGAGCCCATTCCGACGCCTTCATGATCGTGCGCCTGTGCATGGCGTTCGTGCTCGTGGTGGTGGTCATGCTGTTCTTCCCCTCGGCCGAGCACCACGCGCCCGACGGCGGCGTTCCCGAAGACCGCGGCGCCCAGCCCGTCGTGCCCTCGAACCTGAGCGAGAAGGAGCTTTTCGAGCGCCGCTGCGCCGCCGTGGCCGAGCTCTACCAGCTCTCGCCCCGCGAGACCGACATCCTCAAGTTCCTGGCGAAGGGCCGCAACGCCGCCTACATCCAGAACAAGCTCACCATCTCGCCCCACACGGTGAAGAGCCACATCTACAGCATCTACCGCAAACTCGACATCCACTCCCAGCAAAAGCTCATGGACTTCATCGAGGAGTACCCGGTGGAGCAATAAGATACTTTTCCAGTAGTGTTTCCAAAACAGAACGTTTTCGGGCGAAAATGTTTCTCAATCAGAAAGCGGTTGACGATAGGCAGCTAAGCGCGATCCCGTGAGGCGCCTCTTCGCCCCGGCATTCTCCCTTGTTGTTTTCCGGCTTCGCCGGAACGGGCGATCTGGAGATCGCCCCTACGGGGAGCTCCCTCAACCTGCAAACCCCCGCAGGTTGAAACCCCCTCACCCCCACGGACCCTTTGCTCGGCCTACGAGGAATCGGAGGGGCTGCGCGGGCCCGCTGTAGATTCCCCCTTCGGGGACTTGCCTCGCTTCGCTCGGCGGCGCCGCACCCCGTGAGCCGAACAGCCCTGCGGGCTGTTCGCGCGAGCCAGGACTGACCGAGCGGCGAGCCCATGCCGCCCGCCGATGCGCCCAGGTCGACCCAGCCGAGCAAAGCCCCAGATCACCACCTCATACCAATGTACTGATTCGCAATCTGCATACTCATTACGCGATACGCTCATACCGTGCGCATGCTTTACTCGCACCAACCCTAGAGGGGGCGGACCGATTGGGGCGGACACCCGACAGGACCGCGAATCGAGAGGAGTTGCGATGGTTGAAAACGCAGTCGCGGAGAAGGACCGCGACGAGATCGGCACATCCAAAGAGGAGAACCAGTTCAACTTTGGCGCCGGCAAGAAGCAAGAGGTCGACCCGCGCTGGAAGCATCCGGGCGAATGGCAGTACGAGGAAGACGGCATGATCGTCACCCGCACCTCGGTGTGGTCCGCTCCGGGCTGCCACGAGGGCTGCGGCGTGCTGGTGTACTCCGACAAGGAGACCGGCAAGTTCATCAAGTGCGAGGGCGACCCGGACGACCCGTACAACCGCGGCGCGCTGTGCCCGCGCTGCTTGGCCTTCAAGCAGGTCGAGTTCCACCCCGACCGCATCCTGTACCCCATGAAGCGCGCCGGCGAGCGCGGCGAGGGCAAGTGGGAGCGCATCACGTGGGACGAGGCCCTCGAAACGTGCTACAAGGAATTCCGCCGCATCGCCATGACGTACGGCGGCGACTCCATCCACGCCCTGCGCGGCACCGCCCGCGACAACCAGTGGCAGGTCGGCCGCATGGTCAACACGTTCGGCAGCCCGAACGAGTACGGCTTCCTGTCCGGCACCGCCTGCTACCTGCCCCGCCTTTCGCTCATGATCATGACGTACGGCGGCATGCTCATCGCCGACTTCTCGCAGTTCTCGGCGCTGCGCTACGACGATCCCGAGTGGGTCTGCCCCGAGTGCACCATCGTGTGGGGCTGCAACCCCACCATCTCCAACCCCGACTTCTTCATGGGCCACTGGGTCACCGACGCCATGAAGCTGGGTTGCAAGCTCATCTCCGTCGAGCCGCGCGTCACGTGGCTGGCCGCGCACGCCGACATCCACCTGCAGCTGCGCCCCGGCACCGACACGGGCCTGGCGCTCGGCATGATCAAGGTCATCATCGACGAGGACCTATACGACCACGACTTCGTCGACCGCTGGACTTACGGCTTCGACCAGCTGGCCGAGCGCGCCCGCGAGCTGTCGCTTGACCAGGTGGAGGAAATGACCTGGGTGCCGAAGGAGAAGATCGTCGCCGCCGCGCGCCTGTTCGCCACCTCCAAGCCGGCGAACGTCGTGTGGGGCCTCGCCGTCGACATGCAGAGCCAGGGCACGCCCTGCGCCGCCGCCATCGCGGCGCTGTGGACCATCACCGGCAACCTCGACGTGCCGGGCGGCATGTGCTACACCGCCTCCCCCATGGGCGTCGACCAGCCTTCCGCCGGCGCGTGGGGCATCTACGACCTCATCAACGAGGAGATGCAGAAGAAGCGCGTGGGCTGGAAAGAGTTCCCCATGTACCGCTACGGCCTCACCCAGGCCATGCCCGACATGTGCCTCGAGTACATGGAGGCCGACAAGGTCAAGGGCGTGTGGATCCAAACGTCCAACGGCATCGCCTGCATGAGCTGCGAGGTCGACCGCTGGTACAAGGCCATGAAGAAGCCCGAGTTCATCGCCGCCGTCGACATCTTCATGACGCCGACCATCCAGTCGTGCGCCGACATCGTCATGCCGGTGCAGACCTGGGCCGAGAAGCACTCCGTGCGCGCCCACTACTACTTCCTGTCGGCCATCACCGGCGGCTGCGCCGCCGAGGGCGAGGCGAAGTCCGACTGCGAGATCAACCGCGAGCTCGCCCAGTACTTCGACAACGACGACGAGTTCAACCAGGCCATCGGCCGCCCCGAAGGCAAGCAGCACACGTGGCCGTGGGCTACCGAGGACGAGGTGTACGACGAGATCGTGAAGCCCTCCGGGTTCACCTTCCACGAGCTCATGGAGCACGGCCCGGTCTACCAGAAGTACGTGTACAAGAAGTACGAGAAGGGCCTCATGCGCCCCGACGGCCAGCCCGGCTTCAACACCCCCACCGGCCGCATCGAGTTCTACTCCACGCTGTTCGAGAAGTTCGGCTACGATCCGTTGCCCTACATCGAGGAGCCCGGCATCGGCCCGGTGACCACGCCGGATCTGTACGAGGAGTACCCGCTCATCATGATCACGGGCGCCCGCACCACCTCGTTCTTCCACTCCGAGCACCGTCAGATCCCCTACCTGCGCCAGCTCACGCCCGATCCGTGGGTGCAGATCCACCCGCGCACGGCCAAGGACCTCAACATCTCCGAGGGCGACTGGGTGTGGATCGAGAACCACCGCGGCCGCTGCCGCCAGCGTGCCCGCCTCACGTTCGAGGTGCACGAGAAGGAAATCGCCGCCCAGCACGGCTGGTGGTTCCCCGAGCAGGACGGCGCCGAGCCGAACCTGTACGGCTTCCGCCAGTCCAACATCAACCAGCTGCTGGCCAACAAGCCCGGCACGACCGGCTTCGGTGCCGACCTTAAGTGCACGCTGTGCAAGGTCTATCGCTGCAAGGAGGAGGAACTGTAATGGCCCGCAACGGAATTCTCGTCGATTACCAGTACTGCACGGGATGCTACTCGTGCGAGGTGGCCTGCCAGGCCGAGCACGAGCTGCCGCTCGAGCAATGGGGCGTGCGCGTCATGCAGAACGGCCCCTGGCCCGTCAAGGACGCGGAAGGCAACGAGACGGACAACTACGTCTACGACTTCATCCCGTCGTTCACGAAGATCTGCGACCTGTGCGCCGACCGCCAGGAGAAGGGCAAGCTTCCTTCCTGCGTGTTCCACTGCCAGGCGAAGTGCATGGAGTTCGGCCCGGTGGACGAGCTCGTGAAGAGCCTGGACGCCAAGCCGCAGCAGTACCTCTGGGTGCCGCCCTGCGCGTAAGGTAAACTATTGACGGATGGGACGGTTCGCCGTCCCATCCCTGCTTCGTTCCACGAACGCAGGTGGAACCGTAGGGGCGATCTCCCGATCGCCCGCTCGCGCGCAGCGCGAGAACGCTGCCCTCGGTTGCTTTTCCGGCTTCGCCGGAACGGGCGATCAGGGGATCGCCCCTACGAGTCATCCTGCGGGTACTTTAAGGGGAAAACATACCAAGGGGGCATTATCATGGCTGAATTGACTGCGGATCAAATAGCCAAGCAAGACAAGGTTTCCGGAAAGGCATGGGGCATCCTCGCCGTCACGTACCTCGCGAGCTTCTGCGCGCCGCTGTGCCAGTTCAAGATCCCGCCGCTGGCGTCGTGGCTGTTCCCGGCGTTCCACGGCGCGCTCGACTCCGTCACGTTCGGAACGCTCATGAGCGCCATCGCCATCATCGGCGTGGTGCTGGCCTTCCCCGCCGCGTTCATCGCGCGGCGCATGGGACTGAAGAACGTCATCCTGCTGTCGGTGGCGTGCCTGGGCGTGGGCTCGGCATTGGGCGGGCTGACGAACGACCTCGCCGTGCTCATGGGAAGCCGCCTTCTGGAGGGCGTGGGCATCGGCCTCATCGGCGTGGCCGCTCCGTCGTGCGTGACCATCTGGTTCCCGGAGCGCAAGCGCGGGCTCGCGCTGGGCATATGGGCCACCTGGGTGCCCGTCGGCTCGGTCGTGGCGTTCAACACCGCGCCCGCCATCGCCGGCGCGTTCGGCTACCAGGCGGTGTTCTTCGCCATCGCGGCCGTGTGCGCCGTGGCGTTCGTGCTGTTCGCCCTCGTGTACAAGATGCCTCCGGGCGCCACGGGCGACATGGGCGTGGAGGGCACGTTCAAAGAGTCGCTCAAGTACTGCAAGAACCGCCGCATCTGGATCCTGGGCGCCGTGTTCTTCCTGTTCGCCTTCACCACCATCGGCATCATGAACACCTACTACAACACGTTTCTGGAGACGCAGCTGGGCTTCGACGCGCAAACCGCCTCGACGCTCTCGTCCGTCATCATGTTCCTGTCGCTCATCGTGGCGCCGCTCACGGGCTTCGTGTCCGACCGGCTGCCGCTCGGCCGCAAGTACATCGTGGGCCTGGTGATGATGCTGCTGCTCATACCCACCGGCTTCTTCATGTTCTACGTGGGCAACGGAGCCATCGCCGTCATGTGGGTCACCATCGTGCTGCAGGGCGTGGGCGGCGGCATGTGCGGAGGCAGCCTGCGCCCCATGGCCCCCATGCTCATGCGCAACACCGCCATGGGCGCCACCATGGCCATGGCCATCATGCAGCTCTGCCAAAACCTCGGGTCGGCCGTGGGATCGCCGCTGTTCGGCGCCGTTATGTCGCAGACCGGCTGGCAGACCGCGAGCCTGGTTCTGCAGCTTCCCGCCTACGTGCTGGCCTTCATCCTGTGCTTCTTCATCCTGCCGCGCGGCAAGAACGTGAAGAAGCTCGACGACGTGCCGGCCGAGGAGGCGTGGCCGAGCGGGTTCTAGCCGCAACGAGCGGGACGGCGTGCGAGCGCTGCGCCGCCCCGCTCGCACCACCCTTGTCACAGCGCCGTCGAGTTCGAAGGAGCCACCATGGACTATCAAGGACTGAAGGAAAGCATCGACCAGGCGCCGCTGGCGTCGCGCGCGGCGCTCGAGCGTCTGCTGCTGTACGTGTCGACAGGCCCGAACGTCTCCCCCGACTACCAGCCGTACCTGGAAGGCACCTCGTCCTACCAGGACTTCTTCAACGCGATCTACGCCGACGACGGCAAGAAGAGCACCTCGGTGTGGGCCGAATGGGCGTCCCTCAAGCGCAAGAGCTGGCTGAACCGCTTCGAGCCCGACATCCTGCTGGAGAACCTGCGCCTGAAAAGCGACGGCCTGCCGGTGCAGTTCGGCACGGGCCTGTTCTTGGCCCCCACGGGCAGCCGCGACAACATCGCGAACTTCTACGTGTTCAAGCAGGGCGCGTTCAACGCGGAGGCCGCCGAGTTCGTCACGTCCATCGGCGGCACGTTCGTCTGCGCCGGCTACGAGTTCGCCGGCATCTACGGCGTGTACAAGTACCGCGGCAGCGTGATATTCGAAGAATGGGAGGCCGACCGCGAGCCGGTGCCCGTCGAGAAGGACTAGCCGCAAGAAGCATGCCGGTTCTCCCGTAGGGGCGCTCTCCAGAGCGCCCTCTCGCGCGCCGCGCGAGAGGCGGCCCTCGGTTGCTTTTCCGGCTTCGCCGGAACGGGCGCTCTGGAGAGCGCCCCTACGAAACCAAATGCGTGGAAAAGGAGGCCCGCCATGGGCCGCAAGAGGAACCGTCCTCGAAAAAAGAAGGAGGCCCGCCATGAGCCGTAAGAAGAAGATGACGCCCGCGCAGAAGGCGGCGGCACGCTGGGACGAGGTGGACGCGGTCGCGCCGGAAGATGCGGCCGAGACCGCCGTCCGGAAACCCGACCAAGCCCCTCCCTCCTTCTCGGCGAAGAACGTGCTCGTGGCGGCAGCCGGCATAGTCCTCGTGGCCGTGGCGGGCTATTTCTCCATGGGCGGCATGGCGGGCTAGCCGCAACCGAACAGCACCCCCCTCCTCCCAGAAGGGCCGGCTCCGGATCGTCTCCGGAGCCGGCCCTTCTTGTTTTTCCCACCCCTTCTCGTTCCCGCCCTCTTCTCTGTGGCATTAGAAATTGAAATACCCAATTGCAAAAGTGTCGGACTGCCGACAGGCCTCCGTCCATGCGGCGTGGCTTAATACAGGTAGCGAAAAACAGGTTCCCCCAAGACAAAACCGAAGAGCGCAGGGCGGCTCGCTTTTACAAGCGAGCAGGTCAAACGCTGGAAAAACCACACCGAGCATCGGTTCGGCACGGAAGGCCGCCGTGGCGCCTCCCCTGGCGAACGTCGCCCGGACGAAGCATCTCAGCAACGTGCTGTGTGCGATAGAAAGCAGAAGCGTCAGCGGAGGAAAGAGGGTACCATGGGCAGGCCAACAGTGTTTCCAACCGGAACGACCATCTACGATCCCGAGAAGTGCCAGAGCGGCTACACCTTGTTCACCGGGCCGAACAAAGGCGTTCTCCTCATCAACATGAACGGCAAGGCCGTTCGCTACTGGAAGGACTTCCAAGGGTTCCCCTGCAAGATGATTCCCGGCGGCCACCTGTTCGGGCACCTGGGCGAGCGCGATCCCGAAGCCGCGTACCAGGACCAGACGGATCTGACCGAGGTCGATTGGGACGGCAACGTCGAGTGGACGTTCAACCGCAACCAGGAAGTTGACGACGGCGACGGCGGCAAGCAATGGGTCGCCCGCACGCACCACGACTACCAGATCGAAGGCAACCCGGTGGGCTATCACGTCCCCGGGCAGGAATCGACCAACGATTTCAACAAGGTGCTCCTCCTCACGCACAACGACGTGCGCAAACCCAAGATCTCGCCGCAGCTTCTGCTGGACGACCGCCTGATCGAGATCGACCGCGAGGGCAACATCCAGTGGGAGTGGAGCACGCTCGACCACCTCAACGACTTCAACTTCACCGAGGCCCAGAAAAACGTCATCTACCGCGACCCCAACACCCAGGACGCGGGCGCGGAGGGCGAAGGCGACCTCTTCCACGTGAACTGCGCCAGCTACCTGGGCCCGAACCACTGGTACGACGAAGGCGACGAGCGCTTCAACCCCAACAACATCATCATGGACTCCCGCGAGGCGAACATGCTGTGGATCCTCGACCATGAAACCGGCGACATCGTGTGGAAGATCGGGCCGGACTACACGGCAAGCCGCGAGCTGCGCATCCTCGGCGCCATCATCGGCCCCCACCACACCCACATGATCCCCCGAGGGTTGCCGGGCGAGGGCAACATCCTGGTCTACGACAACGGAGGCTGGGCGGGCTACGACCAGCCCTCCCAGGTGTCGAAGACGGGCCTGAAAACCCAGCGCCGCGACGGCTCGCGCGTGATCGAGCTCGATCCGGTGACGCTGAAGGTGGTGTGGGAGTGCCGCGACACCAACGAGACCGTGGGCTTCCCGTTCAGCGCCCACAACTTCTACTCGCCGCTCACGAGCGACGCGCAGCGCCTGGAGAACGGCAACACGCTCATCTGCGAGGGCACCACGGGCAGGATCATGGAAATGACTCCCGAGAAGGAGCTGGTGTGGGAATACGTCTATCCCGACGTGGGCCCGGCCCTGCTCTACCGCGCGTACCGCATTCCCTACGAGTGGATCCCCCAGCTCGACGCGCCCGAGGAAGTCGCCATCCCCCGCTGCGACAACGCGCAGTTCCGCTTGCCCGGCGCCGAGGCCACCGGCTACGACGAGGCGGAGGTCTCGGTCGAAGGGACCACGGGCTTCCACGCCAACTCGGCCCATTGCGTGGACAAGCTCAACTAGGGCGATTCGGTCGCCGACCGGCGGCCGAGCGAGGCGGCGAACCTGGGGCGGCAGCGCCCGTCGCCCCAGGTTCGCCGCATGCCGAAGGGAAAGAAGGGGAACATGCAAGAAACAAGGTCAAGCCTGCCGAACCGATGGCTCGTGTTCGTCGTCGCGGTGATCGGCTCCATCTGCGTCGCCGTCTCATGGTTCAAAATCACCGGCACGATGGTGTTCATCAAAGGCGAGTACGGCATCGACATCACCACGGCAGGATCGCTCATGAGCATCACCGCCCTGGCCAACCTTCTCATCGCCCTGCCGGGCGGCTCCATCGTCAGCAAGTTCGGCGTGCGCAAGGTGTGGTTGTTCGGCATCGCCTGGTGCCTCGCGTTCAACGTCCTGGGCTACTTCGCCCCGGACTTCACGACGCTGGCGATCACGAGGTTCTGCGAGGGCATCAGCGTCGGATTCGTGTTCATCATAGCCCCGGTGATCATCACCGAGGCGTTCCCGGCCGAGAAGCGCGGCCTGCCCATGACGCTCTGGTCCATCTGGTCCACGGTGGGCACGCTGATCATCCTCAACCTGTGCAACGTGTTCACGCCGCTGTTCGGCTGGCGCTCCAACTGGCTGGTTGCCGCAGCGTTTCTGGCTGTGGCCCTCGTCCTGAACTTCCTGTTCTGCAAGGTTCAGTCCGACATGGACAAATCCGTCAAAAACGCCGAGGCGAAGCAGAACGGAGCGCCCAAGAAGAAGGGCGCCTGGGGCGCGTGCTTGAGAAACCCCGCTTGCGTCTGCATCTGCATCGTGTTCTTCGCGGCCATCTTCGCGTTCAACGTCTACACGTCCTATTACCCCACGTTCCTGCAAAGCACGCTCGGCATCCCCTCCGCCGACGCGAACTCGATCTCGACCGTGCACACCTACTGGATGATCTTCCTCTGCCTGACGTTCGGCTTCGCGCTGAACAAGATCGCGAACAAGCACCATCCCAAGATATTCCTCACCCTCACCTTCTTCGTCGTGGCGGGCGGCACGCTCATGTGGAACATGCCCTCGATCCCCTTGGACATCGTCGCCATCCTGCTGTGCGGCACCGGCATGCAGCTTATCGGACCCATGGCCCACAACCTCGTGCCCGACACCGTGGCGCCCCATGCCGTGCCCATCGGCATGGGCATGCTCTCCTTCGCCTCGGGGCTCGGCTCGATGCTGGGCCCGGTCATATGCGGGCAGGTCGTCGACGCGACGGGCAGCTGGGGCCTCATGGCCGTGCCCGTGGGCATCGTGGCGCTTACGGGGATCGCCGCGGCGATCGTCGTGCTCAGGAAAATGTACAAGGGCGGCACCGCGCAGCTTGCCGAGGGCGCGGCGGCCGTCAAGGAAGGAGGAGTGGCGGCATGAGCAAGTTCGAATCGCTCAACACGGCGGCTTTCGAGGAGATCGTGGAGAACGACGGGGAGAAGTGCCTGGTGATGTTCTCCCGCAAGTCCTGCACCGTCTGCCAAAGCGTGCACGCCAAGCTCGAGGCGCTCAAAGACGACTACCCTTCCGTCCCCTTTTACGAAGTGGACGTGGAAGAGCAGCCGAGGCTGATGGCGAAGCAGCATCTGAAGGGCGTGCCGCAGACCCTTTTTTTCGCCGACGGCGAGGCGCGAAGCCGCATAACCGGGGACGCGAGCGAGGACGACTTCGCCGATCGGATCGAAGAGCTGTAACACGTTGATGCCGGCCCGCCCTTCCGTTCGCCAGGAGCGCCATCAGCCATCGCGGGCGAAAGGGACCGGCATCCTGTTGTCGAGGAGAAATCTCATATGGACGAATACTACGACCTGATCGTCATAGGGGGCGGCCCGGCCGGCCTGGCGGCGGGCATCTACGGGGGCCGGGCGCGCCTGAAAACGCTCGTGCTGGAGAAGGGCAACGTGGGAGGGCGCGTGTACGACACGCGCGAGATCGTGAACTACCCTTCCGTCGAGCACAGCTCGGGCCCCGACCTCATGGCGAAGATGGCCGAGCATGCCCGCGCGTTCGGTGCGGACATCCGCCAGCAAACGGTTCGCAGCGTGGACTTCTCGAGCGACGACAAGATCGTGAACGTTCGGAAGGCGGCCTACCACGCCAAGGCCGTCGTCCTTGCGACGGGCACGAGCCCGCGCGTGCTGGGCATCCCCGGCGAGAAGGAGTTCGCCGGCCGCGGCGTGAGCTACTGCGCCACCTGCGATGCCGAGTTCTACCAGGACGAGGACGTGGTCGTGCTGGGCAGCGGGGATCAAGCCATCGAGGAAAGCGAGTTCATCGCGAAGTTCGCCCGCAGCGTCACGATCGTCGTCGTGCACGACGAGGGCGTCCTCGACTGCAACAAGCTGGCGGCGGAGCATGCCTTGAAGAACCCGAAGCTGCGCTTCCTTTTCAACAGCACGATCGCCGAGGTGTACGGACGCGACGAAGTCGAGGGCGTGAAGGTCAAGGACGTGCGCACCGACGAGGCGCGCGACCTTCCCTGCCAAGGCGTGTTCTTCTTCTGCGGCATGGTTCCCGCGACCGATTTCCTGGGAGACCAGGTGCCGCGCGACCCCCGCGGCTGGCTGCGCACCGGCGACGACATGGACCTCGGCGTAGGCGGCGTGTTCGCGGCCGGCGACGTGCGCCAGAAGTACCTGCGCCAGGTGGCGACGGCCGTGGGCGACGGGGCGGCGGCGGCCACGGCCGCGGAGCGCTACATCGCCGAGATGGAGCAGTTCCGCGCCGACGTCCTCGAAAGCGACGAGTCCGTGCTCTTGGGATTCTGGGATCCGGGCCTTCCCGGCAGCATGGAAGCCCTCGGGGAGCTGCGCGCGCGGAACAGGAGGCTCGAAAAGCCGCTCCGCTTCCTCGAGTTCGACGTCAACCTCAAGCGGGGCATCGCCTCGAAGTACGGCATAGCCCTCAACGAGCAGAACAAGGCCCAGGTCGTGCGCGAAAACGGAAGGCAAGGCTAACCCGGGCGCAACGCCCCGTCCGCCCGATGCCGGCAGGTTCCGGGCCCGATGGAACGGACGGGTGCGGCGCGGCGTTGCGCATCGCCGGAGAAAGGCGCTATGATGGGCGGAGGAGGCCCCGCCCCGCCCGCTCTCGGACAAGGACCGCCCGAACGGCGCCCCTGATGGGAAGGTGATCGTTTTGAACCAGACGGATCCCGAAGTCGGACTGCGGTTCGGGCCCCCCGTGCGACGCTGGAACCTGTCCGACTGCGACATCCTGGCGGAGCCCTCCTTCGCCAGCTCCTGCTTGCGCCATCCCGTGTTCGGCGAGCTCTTCCGCCGCAAAACCTACAAGCTGGGCGAGACGATACGCACCATCGGCACCCCCATCAAGGAGTTCGGCATCGTGGTGGACGGATGCCTCAAGTCGTGCCGCAGCACGGTCGACGGCGACGAACTGTGCAGCGCGTACTTCGAGAAGGACGACGTGTTCCCCGAGCTCCTCTACTTCACCGGCACGAAGGAGTACACCTACAACCTGTCGGCCGCGAAGCGGACCACGGTCATGTGGCTCGGCGCGCCGTACTTCGAGCTGATGCTCAGGACCGACGACCAGCTGCTGTACCGTTTCATGCTCTACCTGTCGAAACGGGGGCTGAAAAACCAGATGCTGCTCGCCTGCCTGCGCTATCGCACGATACGGGAGCGCGTGGCGTTCTGGCTGCTCGAAATGGACGGCATCGCGCAGGGCGACCGTGTGCAGCTGCCCGCCTCGCAGACGATCTGGGCGAACGAGCTGCGGGTGTCCCGCGCCTCCCTGAACCAGGAAATCAAGCGCATGGAGAGGCTGGGCTATTTCCGCATCAAGGGCCACCAGCTGGAACTGCTCGACCGGGAGGGCCTCGGCAACCTTCTGTGAGGCATCACCGCATGAGGCGCAGGCGCTCCTCCACCAGGTCGATAAGCTCCTGCTGGGCGTGCACGCCCACTTTCTGGTAGATGTGGTAGACATGCGTCTTGACCGTGTGGTACGAGATGTGCAGGTCCTTTCCTATGCGTTCCGTGCTGTAGCCGCGCACGAGCAGCTCCATGACCTCGCGCTCGCGCGGCGACAGGCGGTAGCGCAGCGTTATGGCGTCGTGCACGCTCTCGACCGCCTCCTCCGACACATGGGCGGTGCCGCCGGCGTCGCTGAACTTCCACACGTAGCGCGTGAGCATGGCGACGATGGCCACGACCAGCCCAACGCACACCACGGGCAGCAGCGCCTTGAGGGCGTCGTCCGTCAGCAGCATGCCGTAGCCGACCGCCCATCCCAGCACGAGCCCCGCGAGCTGCGGATAGCGCCCCGTCGCCCACGACTTCGCCTGCGGGAGCCGGTTCGCGGCGATGATGCTCCGCAGCCGTACGACGTTGAGCACGTCGTACGTGGTGAAGCACATGACCAGCAGGCTGCAGCACAGCACGAGCCCGAACGGGTTGCTGAACGGCAGCAGGAGCAGCAGGAACGCGGCGATGGGAAACAGGAACGTGAGCAGCACGCGCACGGACACGCGGTTCTTCAAAAACACGCTGTACAACATGAGGAAGATGCCGGGCACGCACAACGACAGCCAGATGAACTCCAGGCTGCCCGACATGATGCTGAGCGAGATGCCCAGGCAGTACGCGAGGCCGAACACGACGCTCAGCAAGAACAGCTCGCCGCGGAAGCTCAGCAGCGCCTTCACCGCCGCGTTGCCGGCCGTTTGGGAAGGCGCGCCCTCGCCCGTGGCGGACGCCCCGTGCGCGGATTTGCCGCCGACCTTGCGCGCCGATGCGGCTGCGCCGGCTTCGTCGCCGGCGGATGCGGAAGATGCGGGCGTGTTCAGCGGCACGAAAGCCGTGAAGCACACGACGAACACCGTGAGGACGAGCCGCACGTTGTCCTGCAGGCCGAGCAGCAGCAGGTAGAAGAAGCCGGACAGGAAGAGCGCCAGCGAGTTGATGGCGCAGAACCGCCCCTGCCCCGCATCCTGCAAGCCGCTGAACAGGCGCAAAAACGCCGCTGCGGTGCCCGCGCCCATGAGCAGCCAGGCCGCGAAGACCACGGGCGGCACCAAGGGAACCCCCGCCCGAGCGAGCGCGGACACGACGACGATCGACAAGCCGGCCCCAACCGAGAACAGCGCGAGGAACGGCGTGCGCTCGAAGAACGTCGCCGTGCGCAGCCGCGAGACGACGATCATGAACAACGCCGCACCCAGAAACCCGAACCCCTTCTGCAGGATGTCGAAGCGCACGAAGGCGTCCGAGGAAACGACGAACACGTCGAGCGAGTAAGCGATATACAGCCAGATCCAATAGCACGAAACCGCGACGGTCGGCAGAACGGACCATTCGTGCACGAGCGAGTCGGGAGACGGCCCCCGTCCGCCCGCCAGCCGACGCAGTACCCTTGATGCGCGACCTTTTTCCGTTTGCTCCTTCACCCCGCACCCCCTCCTGCAAGGCCGCCGCGCCGCATGCCGTCGAAACGGCGGTGCCCGACGCGGCGACGTCGGGCGAACCTGAGTCTCTACATCATCGTTTTACCTGATCACACCCACATTCTAACATTTCATCGCGCGTGACTCCCGGTGGCGGAACGCATACCCCGGCACCCTCGTCGAGCACGCGGCGCCCCGCCTCCTGCAACTGCGCGCACACGGTTGCCCCCGTCGTGCCGTCGACGTCGAAGACGTCGCCGCTCGATCGCTCCTCCCTCAACGCGCGCCTCCCTTCCTTCATCGGCGGCCGCCCTCCTCGCGCTTCCCGCACGCGTCGGGCGGCGGCCGCCTGCCTTCGCGCCTAGGCGAGCGCCACGAGCGCCTGCTTCGGCTTGGAACCGATCCGACCTGCCAAATCAGACAGCTTCCCGTACTCCAGGCACTTGGCCTGGCAGTGCTTCACGCAGGTGGGAACACCGCCCGCCTGCGTGCGCGCCGCGCACAGGTCGCACTGGTCCGTGAACGCCGGCTGGTATCCCACCTGCCAGCGCTCGCCGTCCTCTCCGTAGCTCCACGGACCCGCCTCGCACACCACCACGCCGCATTGCCCCACGGGGAAGCCGTGCTCCACCGCGCACGCCATCTCGCACGAATGGCAACCCGTGCACCACTCGTAGTCAACC
Source organism: Gordonibacter massiliensis (ex Traore et al. 2017) (assembly GCF_019731765.1). NCBI lineage: Bacteria > Bacillati > Actinomycetota > Coriobacteriia > Eggerthellales > Eggerthellaceae > Gordonibacter > Gordonibacter massiliensis (ex Traore et al. 2017). Next base: position 23,476 of record NZ_JAASIO010000006.1, read on the forward strand.
AGCAGCCCGTACTCCGCCATGTCACTCGCCCTCCTTCACCTTGTACACCTTGCATAGGTTCGTCTTGTAGTTTCCGCCGAAGCCGCTCTTGCCGTTGCCCCAGGGTATGAGGTTGTTGATGCACAGCTCGCCGATGTCGTACAGGTTCTCCGGATCGCCTTCGGGGTTCCACCAGCCGTGGTCGGCCGCCACGATGCGCGGGTCGAAGATGGGCGTCTCCTTCACGCGGCGCTTCGCGCGCCCGAGCATGTTCTCCACCCACACCCAGTCGCCATCCGCCACGCCCAGCCGGACGCACGTCTCGGGATGCACCTCGATCCACGGGTCGGGGTGCATGGCCAGAAGCCGCTTCGCCTGGCGGTGCTCCGAGTGGAAGAAGGGCCAGCGACGCGCACCCGTGCACAGCACGAGCGGGTACTCGTCCAAAAGCTCGGGCGTCGCGATGGGACCGGGAGAGGGCTCGTCGAACACGGGCAGCGGGTCGAGCCCGGCGTTCTTGTAGTAGGTCGACCAGAGCTCGATGCGGCCCGTGGCCGTGTAGAAACCGGGGCTGCCGTCGGGGCGCAGCAGGCCTTTCTCGTGCTTCTTGTACTCGAACGGAAGGTACACGGGCGCGACCTCGCGCAGCTCGGGAAACGTGATGCCCGACGTGGCGATCATCTCGGTGAACATGTCCTCCACGTTCTCCCACGGCCACGCCTCGGGCGCGAGCCGTTTGCCCAACGCCAGGTTGATCTCCATGTCCGACTTGCATTCGCCGATCTGGCACACCTTGTTGATGGCCTCGGCGCGCTGCGCTCCGTCGCCCAGGCGCACGCCGTCGCGCTCGGGGAACATCGCAGCCGGCAGCACCATGTCGTAGAACGCCATGATCGTGGGGGTCATGAACAGATCCGCGCCCGCCACGAAGTCGAGTTCGCGGAAGCATGCGGCCACTTCGGTGGAGTTGGCCGACATGCAGGCCAAAAAGTTCGACGTTTGCACCCAGGCGGCCTTGATGGGGTACGGGTCGCCGGTCTTCATGGCCTCGATAGTGGTGTTGGGGTGCGCGGCCTGGAAGCCCAGGCGGAACAGCGAGTACTTGTCCAGACCGAGGCGCTTCTCGTTCTGCTCGTCGCCCAGGAGCTCGAAGCCCCAGCCGCCGCCGTAGTTCAGTATCTCGGGCGGCACGATGATGCCGCCGGGCACCTCGACGTTGCCCGTCACCTGGAACAGCGCCATGATGGCCTGGCCGGCCGGCAGCGCCTCCTTCGTCATGTCCACGGCCACGCCCCACTGCAGCGTCGCCGGCTTGGATGCGGCCAGGATGCGCGCCGCTTTGCGTATGCGCTCGGCCGGCACCCACGTCGTCGTCTCGGCGTACTCGGGCGTGAAGGGCTGCACGTGCTCGCGCAGCTCCTCGAAGCCGTAGCACCAGCGGTCGACGAAGTCGTGGTCGTACAGGTCCTCGTTCACGATCACGTTCATCATCGCCAGCGCGAGCGCGGCGTCGGTGCCCGGACGCACCGGCAGGTGCACCTCGGCCTTCGCGGAGAGCCAGGTGACCTTGGGGTCGATCATGACGATCTTCATCCCGCGCTTCATGAGATCGACCACCCAATGGCCGAAGAACCCGTCCGAGTTGGCGATAAGCGGGTAGTTTCCCCAGATGAACATCGTTTCGGGCAGCTGCCACGCCGGGTTGTCGTAGCGGTCGGGGAACTGCTGGGCGCAGTCGGCGACCCAGAACGCGCCCGTCGTGGCGATGCAGCCGGCCACGCGCGGCAGGTAGCAGGCGTTGCCGGAGAAGATGTTCACGAAGTTCGGCGAGCCGAACGACCAACACAGCCGCGTGATGTACGGCGCGATGTCGCGCCCGGTGCCGCACGAGAAGATGACGGACTCGGGGCCGTACTCGTCCTTGACCTTTGAGAGCTCGGCGGCGACCAGGTCGAGCGCCTCGTCCCAGCCGATGCGCTCCCACCGATCCTTGCCGCGATCCTCCTTGGCACGGCGCAGGGGGTGGGTGAGGCGCTTCGGATTGTGCACCATCTCGGGCAGGTCCAGGCAGCGCACGCACAGCCTTCCCTCGTTGAACGGGTTCTCCGGGTCGCCCTCCACCTTCACGAGGTCGCCCTCGTCGTTCGTGTACAGCAGCACGCCGCAACCCAGATGGCAGCCCGGCCCCGACCACGCGCTGCCCCGCGTGACCGTCAAATCGCCGTCCCGATACGTGTAGGGCCTCTCGTGCTCGATGAACTTGTAGTCTCGCTCTTCCATGTGGAACTCCTCTCTCGTCTCCCTTGCCTTAACCGTTGTTCGCCGCCGCCGACGCGCGTCGAGGGTCCCCTTGCGCTCGGCGACCGGCTTCGTTCCGGCCTACCGGCCGGCGGCTTCCTCCTCGCCCGCAGAAGCGTCGGCGGGCACCGCCGCATCAGCCGGGTCTTTCAGGAACTTGAGCAGCGCCAAGCAGGCCGCGACGCCCACGACGCCTATGCCGACGAGCAGCACGATGGCCGCGCCCCAGCCCGACGTCTCGATGAGCGTGCCGATGGAGGCGTTGCCGAACCCGCCGATGGAACGCCCGAGCGCGATGACGCCGAACGTCGTGCCGATGTAGATGGGCGCCACGGCGGCCGACGGCGCGATGGGCCAGATGACGGCCGGCACGAGCTGCAGCACGATGCCAGTGACCACCATGACGGCCACGGTTGCCGACGGCGGCACGTTGAACGCGAGGACGGCGATGAGCGCCGTGAGCACCATGCTGGCCACGAGCAGCCAGATACGGCTCTTCAGCTTGACCACCTTGTTGAGCACGGGGGTCATGAGCACCACGCCCACGATCATGCCCACCGTGATGAGGCTCGAGTACAGGTTGGAGTCCTCGATGCTGTAGCCGAGCTCCTGCATGCAGTACGTGGGCGCGAACGTGGACACGGCGTACATGATGAACGCGAACATGGCGAAGATGAGCGCGAGCAGCCACGTCGAGGGCGATTTCATGCCCGCGACGAGCGATATCTTCGGAGCCTTCTCGGCCGCGTAGCCCGCAGGCGCCTTGACGAAGATCAGGTACAGCACGGCCGCGACCGCGAGCAGCGCGGTGGACACCCACCACACGTTCGTCCACGTGCCCGGATCGTCTGCCGAGATGAACAGGTTCGCCCCCGTGAAGATGGCGAGCATGCCGATGGGCACCCACCCGGACCAGATGGCCATGGGAGCGCCGCTCTTCTCAGGCGAGAACCACATGGAGATGAGCGCCGGCACGGCCACGCCGATGAGCGCGAAGCTCAGGCCCTCGACGAAGCGGCTCACCAGCAGAAGCTCGATGGTCGGCGAGAACGTGCCCAGCAGGCTTCCCACCGCCGCCGACAAGATGGCGAACAGGCCCACCTTCTTCGGGCCGAACTTGTCGGTCAAACCGCCCGAAGGCAACGCCAAAATCAATCCCGTGATCGTGGGCACCGTCATGAGCCAGCCGCCGAGCGCCGGGCCGATGCCCAGGTCGGCCATGAGCAGTCCCATGGTGGGCGGCACCTTGAACATGTTGATGGCGATGGCCACCGCAGCCAGAATGCCGACGAGCGTGACGACCCAGCCCGTCCCCGATGATTTCCTTGCATCCATAAGCCCCTCCTTCTCGTGTTCCCTGCGAAATCGCCCGGCGCCTCCGGAAGCGCGCGGTACGGGAAGGACTCTAGGAGCCCTGTCGGAAGGTGTAATCGGGAAAAAGCGCGTATTGAAGGCGCGCGAGCATCGGAAAAAACGTAGTAAGAGCCTGCCATCAGGGGAAAGGCAGCCTATTGGCACAAGGAGGAAGCGATGCGGGAGCCGTTCCTAGGACGCGAGCGAAACCAAACGGGCATCGTCCGCGTCCTGGGAACGAGGGAGCTAGGCGCGCTTAACCAGGAAGCACTGGTGGATCTTGGGGTTGCGCTCGAAGTCGTGGGGGATCGTGGACGCCGTGATGTCCTCGACGGCCACGCCGTACTTCGCCAGCGCCTCCACGTCGGGCTTGAACGTGCGCAGGTTGCACGAGAACACGGCCTCGCCGCCTTCCGTGAGCAGGCGCGTGACGCCGATGAGCAGCTCCACGTGGTCGCGCTGCACGTCCCAGGTGCGGCTGCCCATGGCCTTCGAGTTCGAGAACGTGGGCGGATCCACGAAGATCAGGTCGTAGCGCAGGGGCTTGCGGCGCGTTTCCGTGATCCACGTCATGACGTCGGCACGCTCGAAGACGTGCTCGGGGCCCGCGAAGCCGTTGTCGGCCATGTTCCGGCGCGCCCAATCGAGATAGGTCTGCGAGAGGTCCACCGTCGTGGTCTCCACCGCTCCCCCGCCGGCGGCGTGCACGGTGGCGGTGCCCGTGTAGGCGAACAGGTTGAGGAAGCGCTTGCCGGCGGCCTTCGCGCCCACGAGCTCGCGCGTGGTGCGGTGGTCCAGGAAGATGCCGGTGTCCAGGTAGCCCGACAGGTCCACTTCCAGAAGGTAGCCGTCCTCCAGCACCTGCGTCACGTAGCTGCGCCGCCCGGCGTCGCGGTACTGCGCGCCGCCCTTGTCGCGGCGGCGCGTCTTGGCGAACACGTGGTCGGGGCGCACGCCCAGCGCCACGGGGGCGAGCGCCAGCACGTCGTCGAAGCGGCGGCGGGCCTTCGCGGCATCCACCGACGAGGGCGGCGCGTACTCGGCGATGTGCAGGTACGTGTTGCCCTCGGCGTCGCCCGCGCCCGCGTACACGTCGATGGCCACGGCGTAGTCGGGCAGATCGGCGTCGTACACGCGGTAGCACGTGACGCCCTCGCGGCGCGCCCACTTGCGGCGCTCCTTGGCCACCTTGAACAGGCGGGACGAGAACTGCTCGGAGGCCGGCTCCAGCACCTCCACGCGATGCTCCGCGCCGCCGGAGGGGTCGGGCACCATGACCACGGCGGAGGCGGCGGGCGGCGCGTCGAACACGAGGGCCTCCACGGCCACGCGGTCGCGCCCGAGCTCCGTGCGCACGGCGGGCTCCGTGCCGAAGCGGTCCTCCACAGCCTCGCTGCCCGCCACGGCGAACGCGGAGCCTGCCGGAGCCGCCGTGGCGGCCGCCACGAACGAGGCGGCGTCGGCCTGCGCGCTCGCCTCCGAGGAGCGCTCGCGGGCCCCCAGTACGCTTGCCACGAGGCAGGAAGCGGCTTCGGCCCCGGCCCCTTGAGCCGTCGCGGCCGCGCTCACGCGCTCCACCAGAGCGGGAGCCTCCACGGCGCCGCCCGCCTCGATGCTCACGGCTTGGCGCAACCCCGCGCGCTTGGCGCGCCCGCGCGCCCGCGATATGGCCGGCGAGGAAGCCGATAGGCCGGCGAAGCGCACGACGTCGAGGTCGGGGCGCGCCGAAGCCGGGCCGTCCACGGCCCCCTGGGCCGCCACGGCGGCCAAACCGCGCTCGAAGCGCTCGTCCGCGTCGTCCAGCAGGTCGGCCCACGCGTCCTCGTCGAAGCCGGCCCAGCCGTGGAAGCCCCAGCAATCGCGCGCCAAGCCCGGGGCCAAGTCGCACGCAACCGCGGCCGCCTCCACCACCGCGGCCCCGTCGCCGCAGGCCGGGTCGACGAAAGCGGCCCCGTCCCGCGCCCGCGCACGCCAGTTCGCCAGCGCCAGCAGGCCGGCGGCGAGCGCGCACTCGAGCGGCGCCTCGGCGCCGTCGTCGGGGGCCAGGTAGGTGCGGTGGTACAGCGACGCGCCCGACAGGTCGAGCGACACGGTGGCGCGCTTCTCGCGCACGCGCACGTCGATGACGGCGTCGGGATCCTTCGCGTCCACGTCGGGGCGCGCGCCGCGTTTGTCGCGCAGGCGGTCGCACACCGCGTCCTTCACCTTGAGCGCGGTGAAGCGGGTGTTGCGCAGCTCCTCGTTCATGCCGTGGGCCGACACCGCGATGCTCGCGCCGGGCGCCACGACGTCCTCCCAAGGGAGGTCGAGCACGTCGTCGTAGAGCAGGTCGGCCAAGCGCGCGTCCGCGCGTCCCACCACCAGCATGATGCGCGAGGCCAGCCGCGACCACAGGCTCGCCTTGAGCGCGCCGCGCGCACCGCAGAAAAAGGCGACGCCCCCGCCAAGGGGGCGCACGCGCTTGATTCCCATCTGCTTCAGCTCGTCGGCCAACGGCCGCTCAAGCCCCGCCAAACAGCTGGCGAACAGTTCGAGGTTTTCCACTTCACATTCCTTCGTCCAACCGAACCGCACCCTCTGTTCCGTTTGATGACAAACGTAGGGGCTGGAGCGGCGAGGCTTCGAGGCGAGTTCCGCATGGTTGACAGTCCAGTGGACTGTCAACACACTTTCTTTTGCGCCCGAGCGGGCGCGCCTGAGAGCGGCTTCGCCGATCCCAGGCTGCGGGGCCTCCGTGCGAGCCCAGGACTGCCCGAGCAGCGAAGCCTCGCCGCCCCAGCCCCGGACAACGTGTTTAGTCTTCCAAATAATCTTTGAGCTTGCTGGAGCGGCTCGGGTGGCGCAGCTTCGCCAGCGTCTTGCTCTCGATCTGGCGGATGCGCTCGCGCGTGACGCCGAACTCGCGTCCGACCTCCTCGAGCGTGCGCGGGTGGCCGTCCTCCAAGCCGAAGCGCAGGCTGATGACCTTGCGCTCGCGCTCGGCCAGGCCGTCGAGCACCTTCGACAGCTGCTCCTGCAGCATGCTGAACGAGGCGGCGTCGGGCGGCACCACGGCGGCGTCGTCCTCGATGAAGTCTCCCAGCTGGGAGTCCTCCTCCTCGCCGATGGGCGTTTCCAGGCTCACGGGCTCCTGCGATATCTTCTGGATCTCGCGGACGCGCTCGGCGGGCAGGCCCATCTCCTTGCCGATCTCCTCGGGCGTGGGCTCGCGGCCGAGCTCCTGCAGAAGCTGGCGCTGGATGCGCACGAGCTTGTTGATGGTCTCCACCATGTGCACGGGAATACGGATGGTGCGGGCCTGGTCGGCGATGGCGCGCGTGATGGCCTGGCGGATCCACCACGTGGCGTACGTGGAGAACTTGAAGCCCTTCGTGTAGTCGAACTTCTCCACCGCGCGGATGAGGCCCAGGTTGCCTTCTTGGATAAGGTCGAGGAACAGCATGCCGCGGCCCACGTAGCGCTTGGCGATGGACACGACGAGGCGCAGGTTCGCCTCGATGAGCTGCTGCTTGGCGTCCAGGCCCACCTGCTCGATGCGGCCGAGGCGGCGCTTCTCGCGGCGGTCGAGCTCGACGCCCTCGTCCTCCGCGCGGTCCAGCTCCTCCATGGCGGCCATGCCGGCCTCTATCTTCATGGCCAGGTCGATCTCCTCCGCCGCGGTGAGCAGCGGGACCTTGCCGATCTCCTTCAGGTACATGCGCACGGGGTCGCCCGTGAGCATGGTCACGCCAGCGTCGGCGTTGCGCTTGCGCGTCGTGCGGGCCTTGCTCTTGGTCACCCTCGGCAGCTGCACGTCGACGGTCGCTTTCAGCTCCTCTTCGGGAATGCCCTCGAGCAGATCGGCGTCTTCGTCGACCAGGCCGGGATCCAGCTTGTCGTCATCGAGCGTATCGGCGGCGCCGACGTCGGGTTCGACGTCCAACGCGTCATCGTCATCCAGTATCTCTTCGGTATCGATCGGGGCTTTCGCAGCTTGCTCGGTATCAAGTTCCACAGCTTGGTTCTTAGAGGCTTGGGCCACGTGATCTTCCTTTCAAACAAGATGCGCTCGGGCGTGCGGAAGCATGCGCGCCGGGCGCAAAGATACAGCAGAGCACTATACCACAGAATCAAGCCCTTTGTCACGGGTGGATTTCTCCGCCGTCCCCGCCGAACACCATCTTCTCGAACGCGTCGATGGGAACCGGCGCGGAGAACACGTAGCCCTGCACCGCGTCGCAGTGTATCGAGCGCAGGATGTCGACCTGCGGGATGGTCTCGACGCCCTCGGCCACCGTGCCCATGTCGAGCTTTTTGGCCAGCTCCACCACCGACGACACCACGCTGCGGGCGCGCTCGTCGTCGCTGCTGAAGAACATGCGGTCGATCTTCAGGATGTCGACCGGGATGTCCTTGAGCACGTTGAGCGACGAGTATCCGCTGCCGAAGTCGTCCATGGAGCAGAGGAAGCCGCGCGCGTGGATGTCGTCGACCACGCGGCGCAGAAGCTCCAGGTTCTCGAACGCCACGCGCTCGGTCAGCTCCAGCTCCAACAGCCGGGGCGGGACGGCGTAGCGCTCGCGCACCTCTTCGAACGCGTCCAGGAAATCGGGTATCTGCAGGTGCAGCGGCGAAAGGTTCACCGACACCGGCAACGGCTCGAGACCCGCGTCCATCCATGCGCGCATGAGTCGGCACACCTGCTCGAACACGTTCAGATCCAGCTTGATCACGAAGCCGTTGCGCTCGAAGAACGGTATGAACTCGTCGGGCGGGATGAGGCCGCGATCCTCGCTGTCCCAACGCACGAGCGCCTCGGCGCCCACGGTCTCGCCCGTCTCGAGGCTCACCTTCGGCTGCAGGTACACCACGAACTCGCCGCTCTCGAGGGCGCCCTCCATGGCGTTTTCCATCTCCTTCTCGCGCAAAAGCCGCTCGTGCTCCGGATCGCTGTAGAACGTGCAGCGGAACAGCCGCCCGGACACGTCGCCGGCCCCCTTGCGCGCCGTGTTGGCGCGGTCGCGCACGGTGACGACGTCCTCGACCTCCTTCACCGCGTACGAGCCGCAGTTGAGCATGAGCAGGTAGGCCGACTTGCCCTCGCGATTGAACCCGTTCGCCTTGTCGGCAAGGCGCTCGAGCCATGCGGCCACGCGGTCGGGGTCCGTCTCGTCGAGCGCGATGTCGAACACGTCGGAGGAGATGCGCGCCACGCACTCGCCGTCCGCGAGCAGCGACGAGATGGCGTCGTGGATGTGCCTGAGTATGCGGTCGCCCTGCTCCTTGCCGAAGAAGTCGTTGATGAGCTTGAAGTTCCTCACGTCCACGGAAACGAACGAGAACGGCCTGCCCTTGGCGATCTTGGCCGTAACCTCCCGGTCGAAGCGGGCGGCCGTGTAGCCGCCGGTCACCGGATCCTCGTAGGCTATTCGCAGAATCTCGCGGTTCTTTTTGCCCGTCACCCACAAAAGCACGCCCCCGAACGCGGCGAACGCGAGCAGGGCGATCGCCGCCGTGGTGGCGGCCGAGAACGCGGTGTAGTCCGCCAAGGAGCTGGTGTACGCGTGGGGAGGAACGATGGACAGCAGGTACCAGCCGCCCTCCGCAAGCGGCGTGTAGTTCATCTCGCGCGCCTCGCCGTTCACGACGAAGCGCACGTGCCCGCTCTCGCCGGCGGCCATGCCCTGCTGGAAGTTCGCTAGGTCGCCTTCCTCGAACCGCCCTTGCGCGGCCAGGCTCTGAATCACGTTGTCGCCCTTCAAGAAAGCGTTCTCGTTGGAGGCATGCAGGATGAAGTCGCCGCCCGAGGAGACCACGTGCGAGAAACCGAGGCCGCCGGACGTGTCGGTGTTCAGCAGCATCCGCATCCGGTCGGGCGGCACCCATCCCACGACCGCCGCTGCCGCGGGGTCGCCGGAGGCGGCGGGCACCGCATAGAGCGCGCCTTTCTCGTCGTCGAACACGGGCACGAGCGTTTCGCTCACGCCCTTCTCGCCGGCCAGCGCATGGTCCACCACGGCAACGCCCGTCAGGCACCTGGGCTCGCGGCCCTCCACCGTGAGCACGCCGGCCGCGTCGATCGTCCCGACCCACGCGAAGGGGCCGTTCTCCACGAACGGCGCGATGGTCGCCGCGCGGTCGCCGTCTCCCCCGTCGCCGACGACGGCCAGCTCGTCGCCCAACAGCTCCAGCAACTCCAAGTTGTACGATACGCGCTGGTTCACCTTGAGCGACGTTTGCAGCGTCAGCTCGGAGAGGTAGCGCTCGGTCTCGTCGTTCGAAACAGCCTCGCCGCGCTGCATCGTGACGGCGCAAACGATGCCGGTGACCAACGCCAAAAGAGCCAAGGCGACGCCGAACAGCGCCAGATGGCTGCGGTTTCGGACGGTGCGTTCCATGAAATTCCCCTTCGCATCGGACTTGCGGCCCCCGCGCCCGCAAGATAAACGAATTATTCATTATCCGGTAAAATCCCCTCCGCAGGGAAGAATTCGACTTTCAACCGGACGAGGGCCGCAACGGAGCGATCGCGCGCGCCGCGCCGGAACGACCAGCGGCGAGGCGTGCTCGACCGCTCGGAATCGAAGCGCCCCTACCCTTCGGGCGGCAGGAAGCCGCGCAGGACGTCGTAGAGCTGCCGGGCGTCGAAGGGCTTCGGGATGAAGCCGTCCATGCCGGCGGCGGCCGCATCGTCGCGGTCTTCCTGGAACGTGTTCGCCGTCAGCGCCACGATGGGCACCGTGCGCGCGTCCGCTCGCTCGAGGGAGCGGATCGCGACGGCGGCCTCCAAACCGTCGAGCACGGGCATCTTCACGTCCATGAGCACGAAGTCGTAGAAACCTGGCTCGGCGTCCGCGAACAAATCCACGGCCTCGCGGCCGTTCGCGGCGCGATCGACCGAAACCCCCTCCATCTCCAAAAGCGTCGCGGCGATCTCGGCGTTCAGGTCGTTGTCCTCGGCCAGAAGGGCGCGCGTCCCGGCAAGCGAGCGCGGCTCGGCGGCGCCCGACGGGAGCGGCGCGTCGACGTCGGACGCGTCGCCGAGGGGAAGGTCCAAGGTGAAGTGGAATTCGGAGCCCAGGCCCACCTGGCTGCTCACCCTCAGCTCGCCGCCCATGAGGCGCACGAGGTTGCTGCTGATGGCCAGGCCCAGACCCGTTCCCTGGGCGTTGCGGTGGTTCTCGGCGGCCTGCTCGAACGAGTCGAAGATGCGCTGGTAGTCCTCGGGCCGGATGCCGGCGCCGTCGTCGGCCACGCCGAAGCGCAGCAGCACGCGACCGTCGACGCGCGCCACCTCCTCGATGCGCAGGGCGACCGTGCCACCCGCATCGGTGAACTTGAAGGCGTTGGACAACAGGTTCGCGAGCACCTGCTGAAGGCGCACGTCGTCGCCCACCACCACGTCGTCGGTCGTGCATTCCACCTTGAACGAGATGCCCTTCTCCTGGGCCTGGATGCAGAACATGCTCTCGAGGCGCGAGGCGAGCGAGCCCAGCCGCAGGGGCGCCACCTCGATGCTCATCTTGTCGTTCTGTATCTTGGACATGTCGAGGATGTCGTTCACCAGCGACAGGAGGAACTGCGCGGAGGTGTTGATCTTCTCGAGGTTGGAGCGGATGGCGGGCGTCGCCTCGCCCGACAGCGACGCCACATTGGACAGCCCGATGATGGCGTTCATGGGCGTGCGGATCTCATGGGACATGCGCGAGAGGAAGTCGGCCTTGGCCCTTCCCGTCTCCTCGGCTTTCTCCAGTTTGAGCTCCATCATGCGATTGCGCACCTTGGAGCCCGCCACGATGACGGCGATAGCGCCGACCAGCAGGAAGAACACCAGCGACAGCGCCACCACGAGCAGCGGGTTCTCCGAAACGAACGATTCCACCGTCACGCCGCGCCCGCCCAAAGCGACGGCGTTGCGGGACACCATGGTGTCGAGCTCCTCCTCGGTCAGGCTGTTCACGGCTTTGCTCAGCACCGAGTACAGCGACGAGTCCACCGGAAGCGGGAGCGCCAGGGAAAGCGTGGTTTCGGCATGGTCGGACGTGGCCGGGGCCACGTTTCCGTAGGAATGCTCGGTGAACAGGCACTCGGCGTACGAGGCGGGCATGCTGGTGACGTCGGCGCGCCCGGAGTTCACCGCGGCGAGGCACTCGGCGTACGAGGGGTAGCGGACCACGGTCGCGTCCTCTTCGTCCTCGCTCGGCGCGCGGCCCTCCAACAGGGCGACCACCGGACCGTCGCCCGCCTGGATGGACAGCTTGTTGCGGAACACCACCTCGTCGAGGGTCGCGTAGCCCTTCGTCAAGGCGAAGCCCTGCGAGGACGCCGTGCGCTCGTCGTCCATGTAGCACCCGACGATGTCCGCCTCTCCCGAAGCCACGAGGTCGAGCGCGGCTTGGTAGCTGTCGGCGTGCACGAGCCGAAACGACAGCCCCGTGCGCTCCGCCAGGCGGTCGAGCAGGTCCTTCGTTATGCCCTGGTACGAACCCTCGCGTTCGTAGTACAGGGGGTACTGGCCGGCGACCACCGCGACCCGCACCTCGCCGGCCTGCTCGACGAAGGCGCGGTCGGCTTCCGAGAACTCGATAGGGCCGTCGTACCTGTCGGGAAAGTGCCGGCTGTAGAGCTCGCGGGCGAAGCCGGGATCGGCGGCGTATATCTGCTTCATGGCCTCGTCGAGTTCGGGAAGCAGGTCGCTCCCCGTCGACACGGCCATGTAGTGCGGCTCGCCGTCGAACTCCGCAACCACCTTGCACCCGTCCTGCATGTCCAGGTCGCTTCCGAGCATCAGATCGGCCGTGCCGTCCTCCAGGCAGGTCGCGTACGAGGAGGGGTCGAGGCGCAGCACGGTGCAATCCAGGTCGTTGAACGCGAGGAAGTTCTCCAGGCGGCGGATCTTCTCCGTGGCGTTGCCGTTCACCCCGATGGACTTCCCGTTCAAGGTGCGCAGGTCGAACGAGGACAGGGACTCGTCGTCCATCGGGCATACGAGGATCGACCGGTTCGAGCCCATGCTGAACGTGGAGTAGTCCAGCCGATCCTCGAGCTGCTCGCGGCGGAACATGCCGCCGGCGAGGTCGGCGTCGCCCGCCACCACCCACTCGACCACCGAGTCGACGTCGCCTTCCACGAACTCGTAGCGCCACCCCGTGTACTTGGCTATCTCCACGAGCCAGTCGTAGAACACGCCGCTGCGCACGCCCTTCTCGTCGACCGTGCTGAAACCCTCCGCCTGCGGAAAGGCGACGCGCACGAGGCGGCCGCCCTCGACATCGCCCGCCGCGGCGGCCGGACCGTCGCCTCCGTCCGAACTCGGCGCGGCGGCCGAGCCGTCGCCGGAATGCGGGGCCGCTTCTTCGAGGGCGAACGCGGCGGACACGGTGCAGACGGATAGCGCCACGGCGAGCGCGACGCATGCGAGACGAGCAAACCGCTTCACCTCGTACCCTCCCCTTTCGACCTTCCAACGTGCATCCAAGAAGCGTTCAGGATACCATGGGTTGACGCAACGGCCCCTGAGCCGATGGTATTATATAGCCGAACAATCGCCAGCGTCGCGTCTTCGGCGCCGGAGAGGAGCCCCGTCATGAGCGACCGCCGTTTCCGTTTCCCCCGCGCGCTCGCATGCGCCCTTTCGACCGCGCTCGCGATCTGCTGCCTTCCCGCCTCGGCGCTCGCGTGGACCGACGACGGCGACTCCGTGCTCGAGCGCGGCGCGGCCGAGCTGGGACTTCCCGACGATCTGCACCCGAGCATCGAGGCTTACCATGCGGCGCTCATGGACGAGGACGGAACCCTGTGGTTCGGGCGGGCGGCCGGCGAGCGCGCCCAGATAGCCTCGCTCACGAAGATCATGACGGCCATCGTGGCCTCCGAGCACCTGGACGCCGAGGCGCCCGTGACCGTCACGCCGGAGGCGGCGGGCGTGGGCGAGTCGAGCGCCGGGCTTCTGGCCGGCGACGAGATGACGTTCGACGACGCGCTCAAGGCCGTGCTCACCGCCTCCGGCAACGACGCCGCCAGCGCCGTCGCCCAGGCGGCGGGCGCCGTCATGCTGGGGCAGCAGGGGCGAGCCGGCGACGCCTACGCCTGCGAGGCGGCGTTCGTCGAGGCCATGAACGCCAAGGCCGCCGAGCTCGGCATGGCCGGCACGCATTTCGCGAACCCCCACGGCTTGGACTTCGACGCGTACGACCAAGGGCAGTACAGCTGCGCCCGAGACGTTGCCGTCATGCTGAGGCACGCCATGGGGATCGACCTCGTGCGCGCGAACATCGGGTACGAGCGCGTGGGCATCGCAGTCCTTCGGGGCGGCGCGCCCGTGACCGTTGAGCTGGCGAACACGGACACGATGATCGAGGGCTATGCCGGGACGTGCGCCGCCAAGACCGGCTACACGCTGGCCGCCGGGCCCTGCGTGGCCACGGCCGTGAACCGGGGCGACGGGCACGAGTACTACGCCGTCGTGCTGGCATCGTCGTCCAAGCCGCAGCGCTTCGCCGACTCCGAGGCGCTCTACGACTGGATCTACGCCTGCCGCGACGAGGTGCGGGCCGTCGCGAACCCCGAACCCGCAAGCCCGCCCGAGCCCGAGACCGCGACCTTCCAGCTGCTGAACGCCCCCCGCTCCGTGCGCGCGACGATAGGCGGCACGGAGGCGGCATGGCCCGTGGTGGCCGAGGTGGCGCACGCCGACTGGACGAACCGCACCGTGGCCGCAACGGTTGCGGGGCGCGAGCCGATGGTGACGCTGCCGAAGGAGGGCGGGCGCCTCGAGCAGGAGGCGTCGTTCCTCGACGTGACGGGCGACGTGGCGCCCGGGGACGTGGTGGGGCGCCTGGCGTTTCGCCGCGACGGAGCCGTCGTGTGGGAGGCCGATCTCGTGGCCGCCGAAAGCGTGCCGGCGCCGGCTTGGTGGGAGGCGCTCGGCATCGGCGCGCAGCGGTTCTTCGGCGGCCTGTTCGGCATGCCGGCCGCCGCCGAGAGCGAGCTTTCGAACCTCGGGGCCCGCGAGGTGTCCTAGCGCGGCGCCCGATCCCGACCGGTCACAGCAGGTCGTCCGGATCCACGTCTACGGCGACGTTGACGTCGCGCTCCGGCTTGCGGGCGCGGAAGAAGGGCAGCAGCACGCCCGACAGGTCGCCCTCGAGCGGGCACTTCACCACCAGGTGCCAGCGGTACGTGCCGCGCAGCTTCGCCAGCACGCACGGCGTGGCCGGCAGCACGTCCCACCCCTCGCCCGCAAAGTCGCGAACATGGGCCGCCACGCCCTCGTAGAGCGCCGCCGCCGAGCGGCGCACCGCCTCTTCCTCTTTGCCCCACACCAGCACGTTGGCCATGCGCACGTAGGGCGGGTACCGCAGCATCTTGCGCTTGGGCAGCTCGTCGCGCAGGAAGAGCGCGCGGTCGTAGGCGGCCGCGGCGCGGATGGGGGCGGCGTCGGCCTCGTAGGTCTGCACGAGCACGCGCCCGGGCAGCGCGGCCCGCCCCGCGCGGCCGGCCACCTGCTCCACGAGCGCGAACGTGCGCTCGGAGGCACGGTAGTCGGGCAGCCGCAGCATGGTGTCGGCGTTGATGACGCCCACGAGGGTCACGTCCTCGAAGTCCAGCCCCTTGGCGATCATTTGCGTGCCCAACAGCACGGCGGCGTCGGCGGCGGCGAACTCCTCCAGCAGGCGCTGGTGGGCGCCCTTGCCGCTCGTGGTGTCCGCGTCCATGCGCACGATGGGGACCTCCGGCCCCACGCCCGGCGTCGCGTCCAGCAGCACGCGCAGGTCGGCCTCCACGCGCTGCGTGCCGGCGCCGAACTTCTTCAAGTAGGGGCTGCCGCATTCGGGGCACACGGGCGGAGCCGCGATGCGGTGGCCGCAATGGTGGCAGACGAGGAAGTTCCCCCGCTCGTGGAACGTGAGCGACGTGGAGCACGACGGGCATTCCGGCACGAACCCGCACTCGCGGCACAGCAGGAACTTCGCGAACCCGCGCTGGTTCAGCAACAGCACCGCCTTGCGCCCGGCCGAGAGCTCCTCGGCGAGCGCGCGGGAGAGCGCGCCCGAGAACATGGAGCGCGATCCGCCGCCGAACTCCACGGCCATGTCCACCACCTGCACGGCGGGCAGCGGGCGGCCGTTGGCGCGCTCGGGAAGCTCCACATGGTGCCAGAGCGGGTCTTTCGCGCAGGCGTACAGCGCCTCGATCGAAGGCGTGGCCGAGCCCAGCACCACGGCGGCGCCGGCGCGGCGCGCCATCCACACGGCCACGTCGCGCGCATGGTAGCGCGGCGCGCTGTCCTGCTTGTAGGAACCCTCGTGCTCCTCGTCGATGACGATGAGGCCCACGTTCGCCAGCGGCGTGAACAGCGCGCTGCGGGCCCCCACCACCACGCGCGCGGTGCCCGAGCGGATGAAGTCCCACTGGTCGTAGCGCTCGCCCGCGCTCATGCGCGAGTGCATGACGGCCACCGTGTCGCCGAAGCGCCCGCGGAAGCGCCCCACCGTCTGCGGCGTGAGCGATATCTCGGGCACGAGCACGCACGCCGTGCGCCCTGCGGCGAGCGCGGCCTCAATGGCCTGCAGGTACACCTCGGTCTTGCCCGACCCGGTGACGCCGTCCACGAGCACCACCTCGCCTACCCCGCGCTCCCGCGCCGCGTCGATGGCCGCGAGCGCCGAGGCCTGCCCTTGCGTGAGCGGCGGCTTCGGCGAGGGGGTGAAGCCGCCCGCAGGCTGGTCGCCCACAGGTTGATCACCCGCAGGTTGAACGGACACCGCAGGTTCGCCCAGTGAGTCAGCGAGGGTTTCCCCGGCGCCCGATATCGTGGGGATGGCGGGGGCGAAGCGTACTTCGGTACGCAAGTCCCCGGCATCGCCGCAAGATCGGGCGCCGGGGGAAGCCGCAGCGTCGGCCGATCCGCCGCTCAGCAGAACGGCGGAACCACAGGCGAAGCGTACCTCGGTACGCGAGCCTCCGGCATCGCCGCGAGATCGGGTGCCACAGACGGCCGCAGCGTCGGCCGGTTCCGGCGGCCTGCAGGCCGCCGGAACCTGAAAGCCCCGCATGCGGCGACGATGCTCGGTGCGCACGACCCCCTGCTTCTCGAGCGTCTTGAGCGGAGACGACACCGCGCCGAACTCGGCCGTCAGCTCGGCGACGCGTAGCTCACCGCCGCGCAAGGCCTCCACGATGGAAGCTTGTTTGACGGCGTTCTTGCGCGGCTCGAAGCCGGCGAACGCGGGGCCGGGCAGCACCCAGCGATCATCCACCTCGCCCACCGTCGGCTCCTCCAAGCGCCAATAGCCCTCGCGCGCGCGCACCATGCGCGGCACGCCGCCGGGCGGCGTGAACAGCCGCACGCATGACGAGAGCGGCGCCAGGTAGCGTTCGGAGAGCCACTGCGCGCAGGCCGCTCCCTCCTCGTCGAAGTAGGCGTGGCTCACGGCGCGCACGATCGGCTTGACCTTGGAGGGGTCGAGCCCGGCGGGGGCCGAGCCCTCGTCGCAGTCCTCTACGGCCACGACGAAACCCACGGCCTGCCGATGCCCGAACGGCACGAGCACGGCGCAACCCACCTCCACGTCGAAGCCCTCCGCTTCGACGGGCGCGTCTGGCACGGCATAGGTGTAGGGCGCGTCGAGCGCCTGCGTCGGTATGTCCAGAATGACGGATGCGAATTTCATAAAGAACAGTATACGTGTTTCATCTTGATCGCCACCAGCTTCCAACCGCGAATACGGAATCGCCGAACCCAAACCGAACAACAACGCCCCAAAAGAAGGACGACGCTACACTGCCGCCGCTATCGCTTCCGCCACGAATCGGTTGAGGGACTCGTCTTTCTCCGCTGCTTTAAGGGCGGCGCGTTCGTGCAGGTTCGCACCGATACGAACATTGAACGTACCCTTAAACGGCTTTTCCGGATCCTTTCCCTTCTCGACACAAAAAGCGATATAGTCGTCGACCGCCTCGTGAAACGAAGACACGATCTCTTGAGCGTTTTCGCCTTCGAAGTAAATTTTGTCGCGAATGCCCAAAACCGTTCCGTACAGATAACCGCCCTCAGCCTCGAAGGATACTGGTGCGGTATAGCCTTTGTACGTCAGAGCGCGTCCCACGTTCATCCCCTTCCTGCTTCTCTGAGAAACGATGTCAATTCCCGCACGACTGCCGCTCGCAATTCGTCTCCTGGATGGGGTATATGCATTAACATCATGCGGCCATCGTCCTCCCGGTAAAATCGCACGCGAGAACCCGATGTTTTGCCTTTTTCGTCAAGGTCAAACCCGTACCACGCCATAACACGCACGGCATCATCGAACCGAAACGTTCGAGGACAGGCCATCAATTGGCGAGCAAGCTTTTCAACCCTCGTCATGATGGTCCTCGCTTTGCAACTGTATTATAGTTGCAATATGAGCGCTCATCAAGCCCTCGGCCCATCAACATTAGCCGAAGACGCCCTCCGATCTTCCGATGCGGTAAAGCCTTTCGCGCCGCGCTCGAGCTCGCGCGTATCGCCCACCACGCGGCGCTCGAGTTTCTTCACATCCTCTTCGGGCGGCAGCTCCTCCGGCTTGATGCCGCGCTGGCCGAGGATGCTCCTCACGCCGAGGTTGTTCTGCACGTGCTCGTCGGCGATGGGCGGCTCGCCCTGCAGGTCCTTCCTCACCACGTTGTGGCTCGTTATCTCGGTGGCAAGCTTCTTGGCCGCAAGGGTGACGGACGGCAAGTGGTCGGCCAGCGGCTTCGACTTCCTCACCCCCAATCGTTTCTTCATGTCGGCTGTCGAATGACCGCCGAACAGCGCAGCGTCTCCTTTGGAACGGATGCGGGCAAACCCTGCGCCGTCCACGCCGCGCTCGTAGGCAATACGCGAGAATTCCTTTTCGGTCTCGCTCAGACGATCCCGAAGCGCGAGGCGGTTCAGTTCCGCCATGCGCTCTTCGATAAGCTCTTGCTTGCGCGTCTGCAAGGCGAAGTAGCTTTGGGCGAAGGCGATCTCCTCCTTCCGTGGATCGCCGTTCTGCGCGATGAGGTAGCAGGCGTAGCGCGTGAGCTGGTAATCCCTGACTTCGCGCTTGGCCCCTTTGCCTGCGTCGATCATTTTGCTGACGCTAGCAAAATGATGTTCACCTGCAGTTTTGCTGCTTTCTGCCGATATCATCGCCTTTTTCACCGCGGCCTCGAAGTTGCGCCATTGCGCATACCCCAGAAACCCCATGATATCGCGCGCGTACCAATACTCCACGCCGCTCCCCTCGTCGACGTGGGCCAGATCGTCCAGCGTCATCTTGCGCTCCTCGATGTCGAACCGCTCCATGCGAGTCCTCCCATCCGCCCCTTGCGCGCACGCGACCACGGTCGCGCGATCGCGACGTGCGGGGCATGCTCCGTTTTCTCAGAGGATCTTGCGGACATGGTATGGGCAACGCGGAGACCGCCGCCATCTATGGGCATCCCGAGACGCCGCCTAGCGGGCGGCAGACGGAACGCATCCGCACTGGCTCTTTTCGTTAGAACTCACTATACCATAAAACGAACGTATGTTCCATATATAATAGAAAATATTCGAATCGATACGCTGCATTGCCATCCTGCGGGCGAAGGCCGCAGGCCGTCCCCTGTCATCCCGAGCGGAGACCGCGAGGCCGGAGTCGAAGGATCTTCGGCGGTAGGAGGCTTGCCGTTGCCGAAGATCCTTCGACTCCGCACCTCCAGCGCTCCGCTCAGAACGACAACAGAAAACGCCTTGCTACTCTGGCTAAGATGACAATAGGGGCGCTTCGGCGCTCTACCCACGACGAGCAGAGCGAACCTCCCCCAGCCGGAAGGACGACAAAAAAACCGCCCGCTGCATGATCGCAGCGGGCGGCTCGGTTCGTTCCTCTTCTATTCCCCTACGCCAGCCCGCACGCGCGGCGCAGCTCGTCGGCCTTGTCGGTGCGCTCCCAGGTGAACTCGGGCAGCTCGCGGCCGAAGTGGCCGTAGGCGGCCGTCTTGCGGTAGATGGGGCGGCGCAGGTCGAGCTGGTCGATGATGGCGCCGGGGCGCAGGTCGAACACCTCGCCCACCGCGCGCTCGATGACGGCCTCGTCGACCTTGGCCGTGCCGAACGTGTCGATCATCACCGACACGGGGCGCGCCATGCCGATGGCGTAGGCCAGCTGGATCTCGCAGCGCTCGGCCAGGCCGGCGGCCACCACGTTCTTCGCCACCCAGCGCGCGGCGTAGGCGCCCGAGCGGTCCACCTTCGTGCAGTCCTTGCCGGAGAACGCGCCGCCGCCGTGGCGGCCCATGCCGCCGTAGGAGTCCACGATGATCTTGCGACCGGTGAGGCCCGCGTCGCCCATGGGCCCGCCGATGACGAAGCGCCCGGTGGGGTTCACGTGGATCTCGGCGTCGTCGGATAGCGCCACGCCCTCGGCCTCCAGCACGGGCTTCACCACCTGCTCCACGATGTCGGCGTGCAGCTCGTCGTGCCCCGCGCTCTCGGCGTGCTGCGTGGACACGACCACCTTCTCCACGCAAGTCGGGCGGCCGTCCACGTAGCGCACGGACACCTGCGTCTTGCCGTCGGGGCGCAAATACGGCAGCGTGCCGTCCTTGCGCACGGCGGCCAGGCGCTCGGCCATGCGGTGCGCCAGGTAGATGGGCAGGGGCATGAGCGTGGGCGTCTCGTCGCAGGCGTAGCCGAACATCATGCCCTGGTCGCCCGCGCCGATGCGCTCGTAGGGGTCGTCGCCGGCCAGGCCGTGCTGGGCCTCCCAGCTCTCGTCGACGCCCTGCGCGATGTCCGGGCTCTGCTCGTGGATGGCGTTCAGCACGCCGCACGTGTCGCAGTCGAAGCCGAACTTGGCGCGGTTGTAGCCGATGTCCGCGAGCACCTCGCGCACGATGCCGGGCACGTCGACGTAGGCCTGCGTGCGTATCTCGCCCGTGACCATGACCATGCCCGTGGTGGCCACCGTCTCGCAGGCGCAGCGCACCTGGGCGGGATCGGCCGGGCAGCCGTTGGGCGCCACGTAGCCCGCCGCGGCGAGCTCGATCTCCTTGGCCAGGATGGCGTCGAGCACCGCGTCGGATATCTGGTCGCACACCTTGTCGGGGTGACCTTCGGTGACGGACTCGGATGTGAACAGGTAGGTAGAACGATCTTCGGCCATGAGCTCCTCCTTCATCGTTGTAGGCCGGACCACCTTGGCGTATCCGCCAGGTTGGTGTCGGGATCACAGAGCCAACTCTCTCCCCCGACTCTTGATAAAGCAGAGAACCGCGCAAACGTCCGGAATCCCCGCGTAACCTTGCCGATGGTACCTTGAAAGCACGGCGCGCGCAATAGGGAGATTGCCATGCGCGCGCAACCTACGGGAACGGCGCCGCGCGCACGCGGAAACGGCGACGGAGAGCCACGGCAGGGCCCCTCCCGATGAGGAGTGTCGCCCGAAAGCCGCGGTTTTCCGGGAAAAAACGCGGCTTTCGGGCGACACTCCTCCCGCTCGGCACCGCAGCGCGGGAGCAAGGTTGCCCGCCGTCGCCGTTCGTGTGGCGATACGGCAACCTCGACGGCGGGCGCGCGGCGGGCGTGGTACACTTTCTGGTCGAAAAGCATCCCCGCTTCGACCTGCGCAGAGCGCCGAAAAGCGGGGCGTCCCGAAAGGATCGCCATGCCAACCAACGCCGACTACACGCGCGAGTACTTCGACATCATGGAGTCCCTCGGAGGGGACGTCGAAGGCCGCCGCGCCGCCTACGACTACATGCAGGACTCCACCGCCATCGTGCATCACAAGGTGGTGGCCTGCTCGTTCGTCCCGCGCCTGTTCAACGCCGAAACCTACCGCACCATGAAGGAGACGGCCGAAACCGCGCACCGCATCCTCGTCAAGGTCATCGCGCGCTATCTGGAAGACCCCTCCTACCGCCGCGCGTTCGACTTCGACCCGCGCCTCGAGGAGCTCATCCTGCTGCCGCGCGGCTACGACTCGCTGCTGCCCTTCGCGCGCGTGGACACGTTCTTGGACGAGGACGACTACCGCATGAAGTTCTGCGAGTTCAACGGCGACGGGTCGTCGGGCATGAACGAGAACCGCGAGATCACCCACTCCATCGAGAACACGGCCACGTTCAAGGAGTTCGCAAGCCGCCACCGCGTGCAGGGCTGCGAGCTGTTCGAGTCGTGGGTGCGCACGTTCATGGACATCTACGCCACGTACGAGCGCCGGGTGGAGAACCCGCGCATCGCCATCTGCGACTACCTGGAAAACGGCGTGGTGGACGAGTTCCGCATCTACGCCGACCTGTTCAAGCGCGCCGGCGCCGACTGCGTCGTGGCCGACGTGCGCGACCTGCGCTTCGACGGCGAGGTCCTGCGCGACGCGGAGGGCGGCCGCGTCGACGCGATTTGGAGGCGCTGCGTGACCAACGACGTCATCGACCACTGGGACGAGTCCCAGCAGCTCATCGACGCCGTGCGCGCCGAGAAGGTGGCGCTCATCGGCAGCTTCGCCGGGCATATCGTGCACGACAAGCAGCTGTTCAACGTGCTGTTCGACGAGCGCACGACCGCGTTTTTGGATGCGGACGAGATATCGTTCATCGAAGAGACCGTGCCCCTAACCGCCTTCTTGGACGACGAGCACGTGAACCTGCCGCAGATCCGCGAGAACCGCTGCGAGTGGATCATCAAGCCCACCGACCACTACGGCGCCGACGAGGTGTACGCCGGCGAGGCGGTGACGCAGGAGGAATGGGAGCGCCTCATCGACCGCTTCGCGAACGGGCGCGCCGGCTACCCGTTCATCGTGCAGCGCTACATCCGCCCCTTCAAAACCGAGACGCTGCCGCCCGACGCGGGCATCGACCAGCTGCCGGACGGCGAGGTGCCGCGCGAGCCCAAGCTGTACAACAACCTGAACGGCCTTTACCTGTACGACGGCGAGATCATGGGCGTGTTCAGCCGCCTGGGGCCCTTGCCCACCATCTCCAAGGACATGCAGGGCATGACCGCCGCGACCATCTGGGTGGATAGGGACTGACGAACGCGTGACGCACGGCACGGCACGGGGCACGCGCCCGGAAGGCGACCGCATCGCCTTCCGGGACTTTCACGATGGGGGAACAGATGAAACTCATGGATCGCGTCGCGGCCGCAGTGGCTGCGGCCGCGCTGGCGGTGACGCTTGTGGCGGCGGGCCTGGCCGCGTGCTGCCTGCCGCAGACGACGCAGGTGCTGGCCGAGGCCTTCTCGGGCACCGAGGACACGGCCACGCCGTTCTCGCACGCGCAGCTCGTGCGCGCCGCCGTGGCCACGCGCGACTACACCGTGGGCTCGCACGACCGCGCGGCCGTCATGGACGTGGTGGCCGCCGTCAACCGCGACGCGGACACGGCTTTCGCGGACGCGGACGAGGCGGCGCTCGAGACGGCGCCCGACGTGTACACGCTCGACGCCGAGGCGCTCTCCCACTTGGACGACGTGTACGGCGTGGTGTCCACCTCGTTCGTCGCGCTGGGGGTCATCGCGCTTGTGGCGCTGGCGGGCTGCGTGTTCCTGGGCGCCCGTTGCGGGCGCCGTGCGCTGGGCGGGGTGCTCGCGCTGGCGGGAGCCGCGGTCATCGTCGTGTTCGCGCTGCTGGCCGCCTGGGTGGTCGTGGACTTCAACGGCTTCTTCGCCGCCTTCCACTCTTTGTTCTTCGCGGACGGCTCGTGGACGTTCTCGTACGACTCGCTGCTCATCACCATGTACCCGCCCGCATTTTGGATGGGAATGGGCGCCGTGTGGCTTGCGGTGACGGGCGTGTTGTCTATACTGGCATTCATTGTTGGCGGGTTTCTGAGGCGGTCTGGGCGGGAACATTCCGTGCCCAAACGGTCTTGAGCTCGCGCAAACAGCCCTCTGGGCTGTTTGGCTCGTGCGGAATCTGCGCGCGGAATGTTCCCGCCCAGACCGCTTGCGCGAACGTCGTTGTCGATATTCAACCTGGAGGATCATCGCAGCTATGACTGAAGAGAATGATGTGAAGAAGAAAGTACGCGTCCGCTTCGCCCCCTCGCCCACCGGGCGCCTGCATGTGGGCGGGGCCCGCACGGCCATCTACAACTGGGCGTTCGCCCGCGCGATGGGCGGCGACTTCATCCTGCGCATCGAGGACACCGACCCCGAGCGCTCCACCGAGGAGAACGTGGCTGTCATCCTCAACGCCATGAAGTGGCTGGGGCTGGACTGGGACGAGGGCCCCGAGGTGGGGGGAGCTGCCGGCCCCTACTTCCAGACGCAGCGCACGGACACCTACGCCCAGGCGCTCGAGCTCATGAAGGAGCGCGGCAGCGTGTACCCCTGCTTCTGCACGAAGGACGAGCTGGACGCCAAGCGCGCCAAGGCCGAGGCGGAAGAGGGCGGCTACGCGGGCTACGACCGCACGTGCCGCGACCTCGACCCGGCCGAGGCCGCCGCGCGCATCGAGGCCGGCGAGCCGCACGTGTGGCGCCTGCGCGTGCCCGAGAACCGCGGCGCCATCGAGTTCGACGACGCCGTGTACGGCCACGTGAGCTTCCCGGCCGAGGTGATGGACGACATGATCGTCGTGCGCACCGACGGATCGCCCACTTACAACTTCGCCGTGGTGTGCGACGACGCGAACATGGGCGTCACGCACGTCATCCGCGGCGACGACCACCTGTCCAACACGCCGCGCCAGATCCTCATCTACGAGGCGCTCGGCTTCGACGTGCCCACCTTCGCGCACCTGTCCATGATCCTGGGCCCGGACGGCAAGAAGCTGTCGAAACGCCACGGCGCAGCCTCGGTGGAGGAGTTCTGCGAGCGCGGCTACCTGCCCGACGCCATGGTGAACTTCCTGGCGCTTCTGGGCTGGTCGCTCGACGGCGAGACCACCATCATCGACCGCGAGACGCTGTGCGAGAACTTCAGCCTCGAGCGCGTGACGAAGAAGGACGCCGTGTTCGACGAGACGAAGCTCGACTGGATGAACGGGCAGTACATCAAGGACATGGGGCCGAACGCATGGGTTCGCTCGTCGCTTCTGTGGCTCGCGCAGGCGAACATCCTGGGCAGCGCCGTGGCCGCCGGCACGCCCATCGACCCCGAGGCGCGCGAGGCCGCTTTCGACGGCGCGGCCATCGAGTCCGCGTTGGCCGACGTGCAGGAGCGCGCGGTGTGGTACTGCGACCTGTACCCGCTCGTGTCCGAGCGCCTGACGCGCCTGGACGAGATCGCGGACAAGCTGGCCTTCATGTTCTGGGGCAAGAACGTGCAGCTGGACGAGAAGAGCGTGAACAAGGTGCTGAAGAAGGAGGGCGCGCGCGCCGACGAGGCGCTGGCCGCCTGCCGCGGCGTGTTGGCCGACGAGGGCGTGGCCTGGGAGGCGGAGGCTTTGCAGGAGGCGTGCCGCGCCGAGGGCGAGCGCCTGGAGATCAAGCCGAAGCTGCTGTTCCAGCCCTTGCGCGTGGCCGTGTGCGGCAACATGGTGTCGCCGCCGCTGTTCGAGAGCATCGAGCTGCTGCCCCGCGAGGACGTGCTCGCGCGCATCGACCAGGTGACGAGCGAGGTGTTCGGTGGCTGACAAGGCCGAAGACACCAGGGCTCCCGGCGACCCCGCAGGGGCGGGCTGCTGCTCGCCCGACGCCGCGCCGGCGGCGGCCGAAGATCCTTCGACTCCGCTTCGCTCCGCTCAGGATGACAACGAGGGCGCTTCGCCTTCCGACGCGGTGACCGCGGGCGCCGCCGCGATTGCCGCCGACGCGTCCGGGGCGCCCTCGTCCGCTGCCGCCGACGCGGCTGCGGACGCCCCGGAGCGCCCGCAGCGCATCGTGGTGCTGCGAGACTTCTGCATGCGCGCGCACGGCGCCGACTGCGAGCGGTGCGCGCTGGCCTGCCCCCATGGGGCCATCTCGTTCTCCGATGACGGCGTCCCGGTCATCGACCCCGACGCCTGCTCGCGCTGCGATATCTGCCTGGGCGTATGCGACGCGTTCTCGTCGACGCGCGTCACGATGGCCGACTTGCACGCCCGCATCCGCCGCATCGCCCTGCGCGGCGAGACCGTGGTGCTCACCTGCAAGGAGAACGTGTTCCCCGGCTTGGAGCCGGCGGCGAACGTCGTGGTGCTGCCGTGCCTGGCATGCCTGTCGCCCGAGTTCTGGACGCTCGTGCTGGCCGAGAACATCGACGTGGAGATCGCAGCCGACCTGACCTATTGCGCCGACTGCGAGCGCGCCGGCGACATGGGCGAGCTTCTGTACTCCCACGCCGTGGAGACCGCCGAGGCGTGGAGCGGGCGCCCCGTGGGCTTCACCGACGTCATTCCCGAGAAGGAGAACCTGGTCAAGGACTTGGCGAACCCGGTAGGCGTCGATCGGCGCAGCGCGTTCGCGAACCTGGTGGGCGACGTGGGCGACATCGCCTCCGGCAAGCGCCGCCTGCGCAACTCCGAGGTGCTGCAGGAGTTCTACGAGCGGCGCGAGCGCTCCCGGGCGCTGGCGCGCCTGAACCTGGGCAACGGCACCGAGTTCAACGACTTCGTGCCCGAGGGACGCACGAAGAAGACCATGTGGCCGAAGCGGCAGATGCTGCTGGAGGCGCTCGACCGCGATCCGGGCATCGCCGAGCGCGTGCCGCTCGTGGTGTCCGAAACCGACTGCGAACGCTGCACGAACGCGCTGGCCTGCGCTGCGGTCTGTCCCACGGGCGCGCGCCGCCCCGACCCGGCCGACGGGACGCTCGCCTACGACGCGCGCTACTGCATCGGCTGCGGCCTGTGCGCGAACGCGTGCCCGGAAGGTGCCGTCGACCTGGTGGAAGTCACGGCGGAAGCGCTGCTGGGAACAGGGGGCGGCGAAGCGGAGGCGTAGCGCGAGGCCGCCGCGCTACGAGCCGGCCAGCGCCGGCAAGTCGCGCTCTTCGGCGAAGAACGCCCGCCGCGCATGCGCGCCTGTAGTCTCTGTGCGGTCGAAAAGCGGCGGCGAGCGGCTGTGGTAAGATGGGGTCGACCGCTACAGGCAAGGAGCCTTCCATGACCGATTCCGAGCATCAGAACCCCGGCGACGCGCCCGCGCCCCAGCCCGACGGATCGTCCGAACCCGCCGTGCCGCCACCCCCGCCCTCCCCTTACGAGCAGCCTCCGCTGCCCGGCTCCGAGCCCCCTGCGCCCTACGGCGCGCCCTACCCGCCTCATCAGCCGCCCTACGGGCAAGCCTGTCCGCCCCAGCCCGCGCAGCCGCCCTACGGGCAGCCGGTCTACCCGGCCCAGCAGCCCCCGCAACCCTACCAGCAGCAAAACCCCTACGCGCAAACGGGCCAAGCCCCGACGGGCCAACAGCCGCCGTATCCGCCCTACGGCGCAGGACCGCAACCGCCCGTTCCGCCCTACCCGGCGCAGCCGTACCCCGCGACCCCCCAGCAACCGGAAAAGAAGAAGGCGTGGCCCTGGGTTCTTTCCGGATGCCTGCTCCTCATCCTTTTGCTGGGCATCGGCGGTTGCGTGAGCTGCACCGCCTGCACCGTCATATCCGACGTCGCGAACGACCGGTACGGATACGGCAACCGGTACGACTACCCGTACGGCTACGACTACGGCGATTCCTCCGACAGCGGAACGATCGGCCTGTTCACGCTCTCCGACATCGAGGAGGCGTTCGATGGCGACCCGGGCAAGGTCGAGGACGGACGCTGCACGCCGGGCGTGTTCGAAGTCGGCAAGGACATCGAACCGGGCCGCTATTACTTCGAAGGCAGCCAAGACCAGGAAGCGAACTTCTACGTGTTCGACGGCGAAGGCGACGGCTCGTACAGCCTCGGCGAGGCGGTCGTGTACTTCGGCAACTACTTCGCCGATTTGGAAGAAGGCGATGTCGTCGCGTTCGACGCAGCCGACGACCTGCGCTTCTACCCGCTGTCCCAAGCCGACTTCAAGCCGGCCGGCCCCCCGTACGCCAGCGGCTTGTACCGCGTGGGCACGGACATCCCCGCCGGCACGTACGCCGTGACGGTCAACGCCGCCGCAGCCGACGCAGCGGCGCAGGATTGCGCGGCATTCGTCATGAAGGACCTCGACTTCGACGACGACTCCATCACCGACACGAAGTACGTGGCGCACGGCGGATCGCAAACCGTCACGGTGAAGGACGGCGACTATCTGGAGCTGTACGGCACGACGGCCGCTCCCGCAGCGGAGGAGAGCGCCTCGTAGCGCGAGCCCAACCGACTCTCGAGCGCCGCCGTCCGTCGGGGGCGCTCGCCTCGTGAAACCACCTCGCGCCCGCGCCCGGCCGCAGGCGCCGCACTCCGGAAAGGAACGGACATGCTCCCCGACAACCCCACCCTCGAGCAGATCGAAGCCGTGTTCGCCAACGACCGGTTCGCCACCCAGGCGGCCGGCTGCCGCATCGTGTCGGGCGAGCGCGGGCGCGCCGTGTGCGAGATGGAGCTCGCCGACGTCCACCGCAACGCCATGGAGAACGTCATGGGCGGGGCCATCTTCACGCTGGCCGACTTCGCGCTGGCCATATGCTGCAACATCGGCGAGGAGCCCACGGTGTCGGTCGACTCGAACATCAGCTTCTTCCGCACCACGAAGGGCACGAAGCTCACCGCCACGGCCGTGTGCGACAAGCCGGGCCGCCATCTGGGTTTCTACACCGTCACCGTCGTGGACGACCTGGGCCGCGGCATCGCGAAGATGACGGCCACCTGCTACCGTTAGGCGCTCGGGGCGCTCGCGCCCTACTCGGCGGCGCGCCCCCCGTCCACCAGGTTGATGATCTCCTGTTGGGAATGCGCGTCCAACTTCGCGTAGATGTGCTTCACGTGCGTCTTCACCGTGTTCGGCGAGATGACGAGCTCCTGGGCTATGAAAGGCGCGCTGCGGCCGCGGGCGAGCATCTTCAGTATCTCGGTCTCGCGGCCGGTGAGCCCGCCCTTGCACGCCAGCGCGTCGCAGTTGCGCTCGATGGCCGCGGTCGGCCCCTCCCGGCCCTCCGGCGCCTCCGGCGCGGCCGCCGCCTCGATTGCGGCCGCCGCAGCCGTGGCCGGCACGTCGCCCGCACCGGCCACGGCGTCCTCGAAGCTGAAGCGCCGCAACCCCACGAGAGCGTAGGCCACGAGGGCGAACGCGAACCCCACGGCCACCACGTCGGGCACGAGTGGGTTCACCGCGGAAAGCGAGCTCGCGCACGCGCCCACCACCAGCCCGCCCAGCATGCCGCCCGCCACAGAGAGCCGTCCTCCCAGCAAAAGCGAGAGGGCCTGCGAAGGCCGTCGCGCGCCGCACGAGGCCAGCACGATCCACACCAGCATGGCGAAGCACTCCGAGCCCGCCGCCAGAAGCGTGTTCGACACGTGCACGAGGGCCACCCGCTCGCCGCTGGCCGTCTGGGCCACGAACGGCACCACCAGAAGGCCGGCCAGCACGAGCAGCAAGCCGAAGTGGAACACGACGTCCGTGCGGCTTTTCGCGAACCGCGACGCCGCGATCACGCCCAACATCGCGGCGGCCACCGCCACGTAGCTCACCCCGGCGCTCTCGCGCGAGCCGTACACGACGAAGGCGGTGTAGCCGCACACCAGCCCCATGGCGAACATGACCGCGATCAGCACCGAGGCGCGCGGCCGGGAAACGCGCGGGCGATCGTCGCCGCGCTCGTCATCGGCTGCGCGCTGCCGCGCGAAGAACGAGAACGCCGCGCGGCCGGGCTTCCATACGCACGCGAGCGCCACGAGGTACGCGACGACGTAGAGCGCGAGCAGCGCCAAGCGGGCCGGGCGGACGGATCCCAGCAACGGAACCAAGACGGAGGACGCGATGTAGACGGCGGCGAACGCCGCCAACACCGGCGTTAAGCCCTTGGAGGGCTCGAGGCGCGCGAGCGCCGAACCTGCGAGGACGACGGCCCACGCCGTGCCCAGCGACGCCAGCAGCCACCCCGCGAGCGAGGCCGGCGTCGACTCGGCCGCATACCCCAAGCCGACCAGGCAGGAGCCTGCGGCGAACGAGCCCAGGCCGATCCACGACGCCAAAGGGCGGTCCAAGACGGCGGGGCTCCTCCTCGCGAGCGCGAACAGGACGGCATACGCCGCCACGGCGGCCAGCGCGGCGGCGAAGCCCGCGTACGAGGGGTACGATCCCGTCGAGGGGACCACGAACAGGTTGAGCGCAAGCGCGCCCAGCACGAGCGCCGCCAACGCGATGCAACATCGCAGCGGAAACCCGCCGAACGCCCTCGCCATCGCGCCGCCCCTTTCGCTCCTTGCCGCCGCGTCCGCCGGGTGCCCCGGCAACGCACGACAGCCATTATAGGCAAAGCGAGCCCGCCGCAGCTGGCGCATCCGATAAGAACATCGCCTTTCCCGCGCGCAGGCCGCCCCCCTACGCGTAGCCGTACGGCTTCCGCAGGCCCACCAGGAAAGCCGTCGTCAGCGCGAGGGCGCAGACCTCCGCCACGATGATGGCGCTCCACACGCCGTCGATGCCCCAGGCCAAGGGCAGCAGCATGACGGTGGACGTCTCGAACACGAGCGTGCGCATGAACGAGATGAGCGCCGACACCTTGCCGTTGTTGAGCGCGGTGAAGAACGCCGAGCCGTAGATGTTGAACCCGCACACCAGAAACGACACCGCGTAGATGCGGAACCCGTGCAGCGTCATGGCGGCGAGCTCGGGGTCGTAGCCCACGAACACGCCCACGAGCGGCCCGGCAAGCAGCTGGGAGGCCGCGAGCATGGCCGCGCCCGTGCCGCCCACCAACAGCATGCTCTTCTTGAACAGGCCTTTGAGCTCGGGCTGGTTCTTCGCGCCGTAATGGAAGCTCACCACCGGCCCCGTTCCCATGGAGAAGCCGAAGAACACGGCCGTGAAGATGAAGTTCACGTACATGATCACGCCATACGCCGCCACGCCGTCCGCACCGGCCAGCATCATGAGCTGGTAGTTGTACAGCATGCTCACCACCGAAGCCGCCACCTCGGTCATGAGCTCGGAGGAGCCGTTCACGCAGGCGGCCCCCAGCGCGCGGAAGTCCGCGAGGGGGCGCGTGAAGCGCAGGCGGCTCGTCTTGCTGCGCGCGAAGAACGCGGCGGCCGCCACGGCCGCGAGCGCCTGACCCGCCGCGGTGGCCACTGCGGCACCGGCGATGCCCCAGCCCATCACCGCGATGAACAGGTAGTCCAGCACGATGTTCGTCACGCCCGCCGCCACCGTCACCACGAGGCCCATCTGCGGCTTCTCGGCCGCGATGAAGAAGCTCAGGAACACGTTCTGCACGATGAACAGCGGCAGGGCCACCACGAGGATGCGCCCGTACAGAAGGCCCTGATCCATGAGCGAGCCCTGCGCGCCCAGCACGGCGAGCAGCGGCTCCAGCACGGCCACGCCCACCACGGCCAGAAGCACGCCCGCCGCCACGGCCGCGAGCGAGATGAAGCTGAACAGGCGGTTCGCCCGCACGGCGTCGCCCTCGCCCATCGTCTTGGCCACGAGGGCCGCGCCGCCCGTGCCCAGCATGAAGCCCACCGAGCCCAGGCCCATGGCCAGCGGGAACACCAGGTTCACGGCCGCGAGCGCCTCCTTGCCCGCGAAGTTCGACACGAACAGGCCGTCCACCACGCTGTAGATGGACGTGAATATCATCATGGCGATGGAGGGCAGCGCGAAGCGCACGAGCCTTCCGTAGGAGAAGTGGTCCGAAAGCTTGATGGCCACGTCGATCACCACCCTTCCGGATACGGAAGCGCTTCCGCCTTCGCGCGCAGGTGCTCCAGATAGGCGCGGGTGAGCCGCAAGAGCTCCTCGCATTCCTCGGGCGACAGCGCGGCGAACGCGGCCTCCTCGGCATCCACCACCGGGCGGATGCACGCCTCCACCAGCTTGCGACCCGTTTCGGTGAGGTGGAGGTGAGTGCCGCGCCCGCGCTCGACGCGCAGTTCCACGGCACCCACGCGCTCCAGCTTGTGCACCGACGTGTTCACCGTCTGCTTCGTCATGCCCGAGGCCGCGCACACGTCTTTCTGCAGGCAGCCGTCGCCCAAGCCGTCCAAGGCGTACAGGATGTCGAAGGCGCTGTCGGACAGGCCCATCTTCATGGCGATATGGTGGTACAGCTCGTTGCTGCTCCTATACAGGCTGCCGTACTCGCGGTTGGCGCGAACGATACGTGCGTCCATGGCGGCGCGTCCTCCGTTGCTCGATTCTTAAGTCCGATTTCGTACCTGTGGTATTTAAGTCCGAAACCGGACACACGTCAAGCGCGTCCATGAAGCATCCACGAACGCATTTGCATTGCTGCGGATACGTCCATGGCGGTGACCGCCCCTTCCGAGGCGCGCGACCCGCGGCAAGCGCTTTCGATGCGCCACGCAGCCGGCGAAAAGCACGGAAATCACCGGTGTGAAGCGTTATCCGGTTCCCAAGATCGCAATCCGCACGTCGAAATCGGCCTGTCTCTTCGAAGGACTTTCACGACCTGGGATTATGCGATCGGCAAATCAGCCTGCTTTACCGAATCGGCGCGCGCAAGCTTCACAGCGGTGAATTTCGTGACTTCAAGCCTTCTCTCGCTGCATGAAGGAGCACGCGGGGCCATCCGCCTGCATCGAACACCAAATCGAAGCCGTGAGAGGCGGCATGTGAACGCCATCATATCGAGCCGAGACCGACCGACCAGCACGCACACGTCTTCCGCTCGGCGCGAAACGGCGTGTTCGGCGCGCGGCGGAACCGAGTCGGCGAAGACGAGCTCGGGGCCGTCGCAATGCCTTATGCCTGACGGGCCTCCGCGCGGGCGAAGAACGCGGCCGCGTTGTCGAAGAACGCCTTGTCGGCGACCGTGCGCCCGAACTGGCGCGCGAGCAGCGCGTGCAGGCCTCCCACCTGGTCGCAGGGATCGAGCCAGCTGGGCACATCGCAGCCGTCGTAGTCGCTGCCGAGCGCGAGCACGTCCTCGTCCGCCGTCTCCAGCACGTGGTCCACGTGCCGCAGCACGTCGTCGGGCGTGGGATCGGCGTGCGCGTCGCTCAAGAAGTCCCGGCAGAAGTTCAGGCCGACGATGCCGCCCCGATCGGCCAGCTCGCGCAGCTGCCAGTCGGCCAAATTGCGCGGGTGCTCGCACACGGCGCGCGCGTTGGAGTGGGAGGCTGCGAACGGCCGCGCGGCGGCGTCGCACGCGTCCTTGAAACCCGCGACGTTGAGATGCGACACGTCCACCACGATGCCGCGGCGCTCCAGCTCGCGCACGCAAGCGCGGCCGAACGCCGTCAGGCCCTCCTCCGTGTCGTTGCCGCTGCCGAGCGCGTTCGGGCCGTTCCACGTGAGCGTGACCATGCGCACGCCCGCCTCGGCGAGCGCGTCGAGGCGGGCTTCGGCCGCACCGTCGTCTTCGAGGAACGACGCGCCCTCCACCGTGAGCAGCCCCGACGTCCTGCCCGCGGCATGAGCCGCATCGACGTCGGCCATGCGCCGCACCGACGCGAGGCGGTCGACACACTGCTCGAGCTCGCGCTCCCATACCGCGCGCACGCGCTCGAACAGCCCCCAAGCCGCATCGCCGCGCACTTCGTCGGGAACGAACGCCGCGAAGCACTGGCACCAATCGTACGCCGCCGTGCGCGCGAGCGAGATATGCGCGTCGTTGTCCGCAAGCGTGTCCAAGCGGCCGGCCGGCGGGTTCGCGTCGTGCTCCGCGAACCCGCCGGGCACCGACGCGTCCCCGTGGAACGCCAGCCGGTCGAGCGTGTCGCAGTGCAGGTCGAACACCCGCAAGCGCGTAGGCGACCCGCCGCTCGCCGCAACGCCCGTATCCTGCGCGAGCGCGCCCGCGTCCCGTAGGCGGGCCGTCTCCTCGGCAGCCGCGTCCTCCAACGTCACGAACAGCCCCATGGCAGCGTCCTTTCTCGAATCCGGCATTCCCCAGTATATCCAAACGCTCGGCCTCGGCAGGCGCGCGTGGTAAACTCGTATCTTCGAAGCGGCAAAGAGGACGCACCGGAAAGCTAGGATAGGAGAAGGCTTTGACCCGCATGCCCGTACCGGACATCGTCATCGGCGCGGCGGACCAGGGGTTCGCCGACCGCTACCAAGACGCGTCGCGCGCCGTGATCGTCAACGCCGACGGAACGCTCACGATGATCACCACGCCCCAGTACGGCGAGTTCGGCTTTCCCGGCGGGCGCAAGAACCCCGGCGAAAGCGACGTCGAGACGCTCGTGCGCGAGGTTCTGGAGGAAACCGGCTTCCTCATAGCCGAGGAATCGATCGAAAGGCTGTGCACAGTCGAGGTCGTGCGGCAGCACGAGAGGTTCGGAGCGGTCAACCTGCACCAGATGAACAGCTTCTTCGTGTGCGAGGCCCGCAAGGCGGCAGGCCAGCACCTGGACGCTCGCGAGGCGGCTCACGGGATCGATGTGGCGACCGTGTCCATCGACCAGGCGGTACGCCGCAACGAGCGCGTGCTCGAAAGCGGGTACCGCTTCTGGGTCGACCGCGACCTGCACGTTCTGCGCGCGCTGCAAGGGCTTCGACCCGACGAGCTGTTTCCCGCGCGGACGTGAAGAGGCCGGCGCCGAACGCGCGCCCCGCCTTTGAGCCCGCCCTAGCCGTCCGCGCGCGGCCCGCGCTCCAATTCCGCCAGCACCTCGTCGAGGAGAAGCACCCGCGCGTAACGGCCGTTCCAGATGCGGTCCTCGAAGTAGGCCGTCAGCGCGCCGCCTTCGGCGAAGTCGGAGTCGAACGTCGTCACGGATCCCTTCGGCACCGTAACCTCGTAGCCTAGCTCGAAGGCCACCTTCACCGACACGTCGAAGCAGAACTCCGTCTGCATGCCGCACATGACGAGGGAACGCGCCCCGATGCGCTGCAGGTAGTCGTGCAGCTGCGTTTGGCGAAACGCGCTGTTGAAGCGCTTTTCGAACACGCGCTCGCCCTCGAGGGGAGCCAGTTCGGCGCAGATCTCCCAACCGGGCGTTCCCGCCTCCAGCTCGTCGCCGGCCCCGCCGTCGTGGCGCACGTACAGCACGGGCACGCCGGCCGCCCGGCAGGCGTGGACAAGCTTGCCGATGGAGTCGACCACTTCCCCCTCGTTGCAGGGATGACGACCGACCAGCGCGGTCTGCATGTCGATGACGATCAGCGCGTCGAAACCCATGTTCGCACCTTCCTCTTACGATCGGGTGGCAACCGGCGCCGACGCAGGCGTCGAACCCGGCGGCCGCGAGCTTTCGCGACAGCTCAGTATACCCGCAAGTCCCCTCCGTCAGCGCGCGGACGGCCGCGGGCAAAAAGCTGCGTCGCAGAACCGGCGCGAACGTGGCGACGTTTTCCGCCCGCAAGCCAGGCTCCTTAAGATGCCGCGATCACCGAAAACGCCGGAGGAAACCGAAAGCTGCGACCGAGATCGCGCAGAAGCCCCTCCGCGCGTAAGGAAGCAGGCGCGACAGCCAGGAGTCCACCTTGGGCCGAAGCGTCGCGCGCGGATCCCTCTACCGCTGGGACAGCTGGCGCAGACCCTCGCCGGCCACGCGGTACACGGTCCAGCCGTCCATGGGCTCGGCGCCCATGGCCAGGTAGAAGTCGATGCTCGGCTGGTTCCAATCGAGGCACGACCACTCCAACCTGCCGCAACCGCGCTCGTTCGCAATGCGGGCCAGTTCCTTCAGCAGCGCCTTGCCCAAGCCGCGGCTGCGGAACTCCGGCTTCACGAACAGGTCCTCCAAGTAGATGCCCGCCTTGCCCAAAAACGTCGAGAAGTTGTGGAAGAACAGGGCGAACCCCGCCGCGACCCCATCGGCCAGGACGAACAGCACCTCCGCCTTGCCCTTGTCGAAGATCCACTCTTCCAACAGCTCCTCGGTCGCCGTGACCTCGTCGGACAGGTGCTCGTACTCCGCGAGCCCCTTGATGAACCCCAAGATGAGCGCTTCGTCGCCGCGCTCCGCGTACCTGAACGTCGTTTCCATATCCAAACCGCCTTCCCTCGAACGTCCCTCGTCGCCGCCGTCGCGCCCCTACTGCCAGCTCTGCAGCTCGACGACGTTGCCTTCGCAGTCGGTCGCGTACACGAACACGGCGCGCCGGCCGTCCTCGTACTCCGCACGCACGACCTCTCCCAGCTGCCCGCCGCCCTCGCTCTTCATGAGCGCGAGCGTCTGCTCCACATCGTCCACTTCGAACGCCAGGTGTCCGAAGCCGCAGCGGTTCGCCCGCGGGTCGCCGGCCGCCTCCATCTCGTCGTAAGAGAAAACCTCGAACGTGGGATGGTCGGCGCCGTAACCGGGGAGCAGCAGGTGCTCGCCCACGAGATGCGCTCCGGGAATGCCCGTCATGTGGTCGAGCCACTCTCCGCGCAGGTCGCGCTCCTCCCCGATGCTCTTGCAGCCGAGCGCCTTCTTGTAAAAGGCGACCAGCCGCTGCGGGTCGCGTGCGATGACGTTCGTGTGCACGTACTTGATCATGCCGCCCCTCCTCGTCCGTCTTGTATCTTCGTCGAAGCCGCAGCGCCGTCCACCGCGGCGGCACCGCTCTCCTCCTTGGGCGGCTTCTCGCCGGTGACCAGGAATATCATGGCTATCATGAGCACGAAGCCCGCCCAGTCGGCGCCCGAGAACGCCGTGCCCAGCCACAGCGCGGAGAACAGCGTGGCGCTCACCGGCTCGATGGCTCCCAAGAGGCTCCCCTTCACCGAGCCCACGATGGACACGCCGTGCAGGTACAGCGCGAACGCCGCGAACGTGCCCACGACGATGATGAGGCCGAACACGAGGAACCCCGCCGCGTCGAGCGTCGGCAGCGCGAGCGACTGGCCGCCCACGAGCCCGCCCGCCAGCCACACTAGCGCGGCCGCCACGCCGCCCACGAACATGCCGACGCCCGTGACCGCGAAGCTGCCCCACTCGGCGAAGAGCCTCTTGGGGTACATGATGTAAAACGCCACCGACAGCCCGTTCGCAATGCCCCACACCAGCCCCGGCAGCGGCAACGACAGCGCCGACGGGTCGCCCTGCGTGGCGATGAGCCACGTGGCGAACATGGCCGCCACCAGTCCGACGAACTCCTTCGCCCGCGGCAGCGTGCGCCCGATGACGCAGGTGAACAGCATGACGAACGCGATGCCCGTGCATTGCAGCACCGTGGCCGTGCCCGCGTTCGTGTAGTCGATGACGATGGCGTAGGTGATCTGGCACAGGTACAGGCCCACCGCGCCGAACACCGCGAGCCGCCCCGCCGTGCGCCTATCGCGCAGCATGGCGGCGAGCCGCTCGCGCTGCCGCACCGCGAGCACGACGAGGAACAGCAGGCCCGCGCCCAGCATGCGCACGGCCGTGACGAACGGCGGCGTGATGTCGTAATTCGACAGTAGGAACTGCGCGCACGCCCCCGAGAACCCCCACAGCCCCGCGCCCACGAGCGCGCACACGATCCCCCGCCAGAACCGCTGCTTGAAGAAGCGCGCGCCGGCGCGCACGCCCGCGCCGGGCGACCCGTCGCCTTGAACCGAACGCACGCTCATGCCAGCTCCTTCAGGAACGCGAACACGGGCGCGAGCAGGTTGTCGCCCTCGTCCAGCTTGAAGTGGCGCAGCGGCAGCTGCAGCTTGCGCTTGTCGGCCAGGTAGCGGCCGCCCGAGCGGCGCAGGCCCGTCATCTTGTCACGCGGCACGTCGATGGGCTCCACCACCAAACGCCCGCCCGTCACCGACACCGTCTTGATGTGGTGCTCGTTCGCGAACGCCTTGATACGCGCCCGCTCCAGCAGGTTCTTCGCGGCCTGCGGCATGTCGGGGCGCTTGCCCGCCAGATCGGCCGCCACGTCCTCCACAGCCTGTTCCGTCGCGGCCGACGCGATCTTGCGGTACCACAGCACGCGCTCGTCGGCGTCGGGCACGTAATCCTCGGGCAGGTAGGTGTGGCCCGGCACGTTCACCGTGATGTCCGAGAGCGCGGGAGGCAGCTGGTCCATGGCCTTGAGGTCGCCCTCGCGCGTGGCGCTGACCGCCTGGGAGAGCATCTGCGCGAACAGGTCGAAACCCACGGCCGACATGTTGCCCGACTGCTCGGCGCCCATGAGGCTGCCCGCGCCGCGAATCTCCAGGTCGCGCATGGCGATGCGCATGCCGCTGCCCAGATCGGTGTGCTCGTCGAGCGCGGTGAGGCGCGCCTGCGCCTCCTCGGTCAGGCTCACGTGTTCGGGGAACATGAAGTAGGCGTAGGCCTGCGTGGACGAGCGGCCCACGCGGCCCTTCAGCTGGTACATCTGCGCCAGGCCGTAGCGCTGGGAGTCCTCGATGATGAGCGTGTTCGTGTGCGGGTTGTCGATGCCGCTCTCGATGATGGTGGTTGCCACCAGCACGTCCAGCTCGCCGGCGGAGAAGTCCTCCATCACGCGCTCGAGCTCCTCCTTCGACATCTGGCCGTGCGCCACGCCCACGCGCGCCTCGCCGGCGGCCGCCGCCACGCGGCCCACGGCCTCCTCCATGGTGCGCACGCGGTTGGACACGTAGTACACCTGCCCGCCGCGCGCGAGCTCGCGCCGGATGGCGGCGCTCACCAGGTCGGGGTCCCACTCGCCCACGTGCACCTCCACGGGGCGGCGCTCGTCGGGCGGCGTGAGGATGAGGCTCATGTCGCGCACGCCCGACAGCGACATCTGCATGGTGCGCGGGATGGGCGTGGCCGACAGCGTGAGCACGTCAATGGACTCGCGCAGGTTCTTCAGCTGCTCCTTGTGGCCCACGCCGAAACGCTGCTCCTCGTCGATGATGACGAGCCCCAGATCGTGCGGGTTCACGTCGCGCGACAGCAGCCGGTGCGTGCCCACGAGGATGTCCACGTCGCCTTCTTGGAAGCCTTTGAGCGCCTCGGCCTGCTGCGCGGGCGTGCGGAAACGCGAGAGCACCTCCACGCGCACGCCGAAGGGCTCGCAGCGCTCCTTGAAGTTGGTGTAGTGCTGCTGCGCGAGGATGGTGGTGGGGCACAGCACCATGACCTGCTTGGAGTCCTGCGTGGCCTTGAACGCGGCGCGGATGGCCACCTCGGTCTTGCCGAAGCCCACGTCGCCGCACACGAGCCGGTCCATGGGCTTGGCGGACTGCATGTCGGCCTTCACGTCGGCGATGGCGGAGAGCTGGTCGGGCGTCTCCTGGTAGGGGAACGCCTCCTCCATCTCGCGCTGGGCCGCCGTGTCGGGCCCGAAGCGGTAGCCCTGCACCGTGGCGCGGCGCGTGTACACGTCCACGAGGTCGAACGCGAGCTTCTTCGTGGCCGCACGTGCCTTCTTCATGGCGCGCGACCAGTCGGCCGTGTTCAGGCGCGTGAGGCGCGGGGAAGCGCCCTCCGGCCCCACGTAGCGCGTCACGCGGTCGAGCTGCTCCACCGGCACGTACAGCTTGTCGCCCTCAGCGTACTCCAGCAGCAGGTAGTCGCGCGCCGTGCCGTCCACGTCGCGTCGCACGAGCTCCTTGAAGTGCGCCACGCCGTGGGCCGCGTGCACCACGTAGTCGCCCGGCTTGTAGGGGAACGTGATCTCGGTGATGTCGATGTGGCGGCTCGGACGAGCCGTGGAGGCGCCCTGCGTGTCCGACACGCTCACCAGCGCC
The DNA here is from genome assembly GCF_019731765.1 of Gordonibacter massiliensis (ex Traore et al. 2017). Lineage (NCBI taxonomy): Bacteria > Bacillati > Actinomycetota > Coriobacteriia > Eggerthellales > Eggerthellaceae > Gordonibacter > Gordonibacter massiliensis (ex Traore et al. 2017). The sequence continues at coordinate 62,677 of NZ_JAASIO010000006.1, forward strand.
AGCTTCGCCTTCGGGATGATCATGCCGAGCGGGATGTCCACGTCCACCACGTTCACCACGCCGCGGCGCAGGCGGCGCTTGGCGAAGGGCTTGTCATCCTGAGTGCCACACCCTCTGTCATCCTGAGCGGAGGCGGCTAAGCCGCCGGAGTCGAAGGATCCCGCGCGGGCCGCAAGGCCAGAGGCGTCGCCGACAGGGACGCCGTCAGTTGACGCCGCACGGGATCCTTCGACTCCGGCCTGCGGCCTCCGCTCAGGATGACAAGGGGAGGCGGCCTTCGAGCTCCACTCAGGATGACATTCCTCCCCCACATCCAAAGATTCTTGGATCGGCAGCCCCTGGTCCACGAACGCCAGCTTCATGTCCTGGCGGGCGCGGAAGTTCGGCACGCTGAACACCACCGTGTAGTCGCCGTCCACGAGCGAGCGCAAGCGTCCGTACAGCTTGTCGGGGTGCCCCGCCACCTCCACGCGCTTCACGGGCAGCTCGTCGTCGATGTGCCCGCCCACGCGCATGATGGACACGTAGGTGGCGCGCTGGCCGTCGCCGAAGCTCACGTCGCCGGGCTCGGCGTACAAGCCTTGCAGCGCGAGGCCCGTTCCCTTCGCCCGCCCCGCGATGTCGTCGTGGGCGTGCGCCATGTCGTCGAACAGCGAGCGCGGCTCCACGAGCGCGGTGAGCGCGCCGGGGCGCACGTAGTCGCCGAGCGTCGACGTGGTGTTGTACAGGTAGGGCAAGAGCACGTCCGCGCCGTCGAAGCGCAGGCCGCCGTCCAGCTTCTCCAGCACGTCGCGCAGGGCGGCGTTCGTGGCGGCGGGACGCTCGAGCTTCTGGCGCGCGCGGGCGAGGGCGCTCTTCGTGGCCGCGAACTCCACGACGGGGTACACGTCGGCGCTGGGCAGCGCGGCGATGGTCTGCCCCGTGGTGGGCACGATGCGGCGGATCTCGTCCAGCTCGTCTCCGAAAAAGTCCAGGCGCACGGGATACACCAGGTTGCCGGGGAACACGTCGATGGTGCCGCCGCGCACGGCGAACGTGCCGGGGCCGTCCAGCTCGCCGGTGTTGAGGTAGCCTCGCTCCTCGAGGGCGCGCGCCACGTCGCCGAACTCGGCCACGCCCGCCGCCTTGGCCCCCTCCATGTCGGCGAGCTCGCGGCCGGCCTCGAACGTGAGCGGCAGGTGCACGTTCGACCCCGCTGGCGGCAGCATGCGCACGAGCGCCCGTGCGCTGGCCACCACCACGCATTCGCGCCCCGACGCCAGCGCGTGCACGGCCTCCATGCGGCGCGCCACCTGCGCCGGGTCGCTCGGCTTGGGGGCGAAGGGGTAGTCGGTGCGCTCGGGGAAGCGCATGACGCGCTCGTCGCCCAGATACGCCGCCACCTGCCGCGCGAACGCCACGGCCGCGTCCTCGCCCGCCACCACCGCAAGCGTCGTCTGCGGCTTGCGCGCGAACCGCGCCGCCACCAGGAAGGGCCGCGCCGAGGACGCCACGCCCAGCGTGCCGTCCTCGCCCGCGTCCAGCTTGCCCCAGAATGCGTCGAGGCAGCCCGATTTCTCCAGCGTGAAGGTGAGCGAGTCTATGAGCATGGCGGTGTCCTCTTCCGTACGCGAACAGCACGAAAAGCCGCGAAATGCGGCTTCATGCAGGGTTTCTGCTCCCCGTTCGCGCACGGACGCGAACGGCGCCGTCGATTCTACCACCCGAGCGCGCCTCGCACGACATGCGATGACGCCCCGTGGAGGAGAAACCACAGGCGCGCCGGCGGGATGCGGCCGCGGTCGCATCCCGCCGGCGGGTTTCAGGAGCCGATGATCATCTCACCAAGGAGTTCTGCACGAAAATCACCGATGTCCCCCTTCGAGACCGCCCCATCCCTCCGACTTGAATGGCACACCTCCTCGTCAGCTGGGAAAACGCACGTGCTTGAATGCAGAAACAGCATCGCGAAGCGCGCGTACTTGAATGCAGAAGCAGCACCGCGAAGCGCGCGTACGAGTTTTCAGAGGGGGGCATTGGTGATTTTCGTGCAATCCGGTCCCGATCCGCTGTTAAACCGCCGTTGGCATTACGCAAGCCAGCGCGTTGTCATCCTGAGCACGCAAAACGGGCGCAGGGAGGCCTCGCGAAACGGGGACGAAGTATCCCGCGCGGGCCGCAAGGCCAGAGGCGTCGCCGACAGGGACGCCATCAGCTGCCGCCGCGCGGGATCCTTCGGCTCCGGCGGCTCGCGCCGCTCATCGCTTCGCGATGCCTCCCTGCACCCGCTCCGCGTGCTCGGGAGTGCAACAGTCCACTGGACTGTTGCATGCTCAGGATGGCAACCTGGCCTGGTGCATGTCGATGCTGGTTTAACGGCGGAGGGCGCTGCCAGGCTGCGCCCCGAGCGTCGGGCGCGCCTTCCCGTTGATTGCGCACCCGGGCTGCGCTTGATGGCCGCAGCGCCAGATGCCGGAACGCGCGCTCGATACGCATCGCCTCAGGCACCGTGCCAAGCTCGCCGGCGGCAAACCTCCTCCTATAACAAACCTCCTCCGGCAAGAAACTATACATCTTTGGCATATCCGTCTATTTCTTCCGACACGCTGTTTGGTTTATGCTCGCCCTGCAAGCGCACCCGCGAACAAGGAGGCCCGCCGTGGACGCACCAGCCGCGCCGATGATCGAATTCAAGGACGTTGTGCAGAGCTTCGGCCGCAAGACGCCCCTCGCCGACGAGCGGCGCGTCGTGCTCGACCACGTGGACCTCGCGGTGCCGCGCGGGAGCATCCTGTGCCTTCTGGGGCCGTCGGGCTGCGGCAAGACCACCATGGTGAACCTGGTCATGGGCGTGACCGTGCCCGTGTCCGGCGAGGTGCGCGTCATGGGCGAGCTCGCGCCCTACCCTGCGGCGCGCCCGCGCATCGGCTTCATGCCGCAGGACGAGGCGCTCTACGACGACGTCACCGCCGAGGAGAACCTGCGCTTCTTCGGCACCATGAACGGCCTGGCGGGCGGCGCGCTCAAGCGGCGCATCGACGAGATGCTCGTCTTCTCGCGCTTGGAGCAGGACCGCCGCAAGCTGGTGGGCGCGTTCTCCGGCGGCATGAAGCGGCGTCTGTCGCTGGCCGTGGCCATGCTGCACGAGCCCGACCTGCTGGTGCTGGACGAGCCCACCGTGGGCCTGGACCCCGACCACCGCCGCCGCATCTGGGAGAGGTTCGACCAGCTGGCCGCAGGCGGCGCCACCCTGCTCGTCACCACGCACGTCATGGACGAGGCCGCCCGCTGCGACTCCATCGCCATGCTGCACGGCGGCCGCGTCATCGCCACCGGCTCCCCCGCCGCCATCATGGAGCGCACGAAAACGGACAACCTCGAGGACGCCTTCCTCGCCCTGGAGGACGACGCGGAGGGAAAGGAGGCGCGCCATGCGTAGGACGCTCGCGGTATCGAGGCGCATCCTGTCCCAGTTCGCGCACGACAAGCGCACGCTGGCGCTTCTGTTCGTGGCGCCCATCGTGGTGCTGTGGCTGCTCTCCGTGCTGCTGGGCGCCGACGCCTACGGGCCGCGCCTGGCCACGGTGAACCTGCCGGCCGACTTCCAAATCGCCCTCGAGCAGCAGGACGCGCGCGTGAGCGACGTGTCCGAGCAGGAGGCGGAGGATCTGCTGCGCAACAACGAGGTGGCCGCCGTGCTGCGCATGGCCGACGATTCCACGCTGGAGGTATGGGCCGAGGGCAGCGACTCCACCAAGACGCAGGCGGCCGTGGCCGTGGTGTCCGCCGCGCTGAACGACCTGCAAAAGGACGCCTCCGAGCGCATGGAGGCCGACATAGCCGACAAGAAGGCCGAGATCGAGCAGGCGCAAGAGGACGCGAAGGCCGCCCAGGAGGAGATGAAGGCGTCCATCGAGCAGATCATGCTCGCGCTGCCCGACGCTACGAAGGCGAGCCTCCCCTCGTCGCTGCAGGACGCCCTGGACGCCTCGTCCGACGGCGCCCTGTCCGTCGACGACCTCTCCATCGACCCGGCATCCTACCTGCCCGTGCAGGACGTGGAGGTGGAGTACCTCCACGGCAACGAGGACTGGAAGATGTTCGACTTCTACGGCCCGGTGTTCATCGCCATCTTCCTGTTCGCGTTCACGTTCATCACGAGCGGCATGTCGCTGGTGAACGAGCGCAGCGCCGGCACCATGACGCGTTTTTTGGCCACGCCCATCAAGCCGGCGGAGATACTGGGCGGCTACGCCATCGGCTTCGGCGCGCTCTCGCTCGTGCAGACGGCCGTCATCCTCGTGGTGGCGCTCGGATTCATCGGCTTTCCCAACGAGGGGAACCTGGCGCTCGTGGTGTTCGCCGCCGTGTCCATGGCCATCGCCTCGGTGACGCTGGGCCTGCTGGTGTCGGGTCTGGCCTCCACGGCGTTCCAGGTGATCCAGCTCATGCTGCTGTTCGTGGTGCCGCAGATCCTGCTCTCGGGCCTGTTCGACCTGTCGGGCGCCCCCGGCTGGCTGCAGGCGCTCGGCCAGTGCTTCCCCGTCACCTACGGCGTGGACGCCCTGCGCGCCGTCATGCTGCGCGGCGCGGGGCTGGCAGACGTGGGCTTCGACCTGGCCATGGTGTGGGGCTTCATCGTGCTGTTCTTCGTGCTGGCCGCCCTCGGCTTCCGCAAGAAGCACGCGAAGCCCATGCGGGGGTGAGGCGCGTTCTTTCCGTTTCGGCGAAAGAGGCCGCGGTTTGGATAAACCGCGGCCTCTCCTTTGCATGGGCTTTTGAACGAAGGGGACGTGCAGAAAACCGAGGATCACGCCGTGAATCCCGAGGGCGCATTGTCTATACTGAACGTGACGGAAAGCACACGCCTGACTAAGGAGGCCCCATGCCGCGAGAGACGATGAAGGCCAAGCGCGAGCGCGCGCTTGCGGTGGCCGAGCGCATGAACGAGCACTACCCTGCCGCCGAGTGCGCGCTGCACTATGGGGGTGACCCGTTCCGCCTGACCATCGCCGTGCTGCTTTCCGCGCAAACCACCGACAAGGGCGTGAACAAGGTGACGCCGGCCCTCTGGGAGCGCTACCCCACGCCGGCCGACCTCGCGGCCGCCGACGTGCGCGACGTGGAGGACATCATCCGCACCATCGGCTTCTACCACACGAAGGCCGCCAACATCATCAAATGCGCCCGCATCGTGGTGAGCGAGTACGGCGGCGAGATCCCGCGGGACATGGACGAGCTGCAGAAGCTGCCCGGCGTGGGCCGCAAGACGGCGAACGTCGTGCTGAACGAGGCGTTCGGCATCGTGGAGGGAATCGCCGTGGACACGCACGTGTTCCGCATCGCGCATCGGCTGAAGTTCGCGGGCCCCTCCGCCGACACGCCGGCCAAGACCGAGGACGCGCTGCTCAAGCTGTACCCGCGCGCGTATTGGGGACCCATCAACCACCAATGGGTGCTGTTCGGCCGCGAAACGTGCATCGCCCGCAAGCCGAAGTGCGCCGAGTGCTTCATCTGCGACCTCTGCCCCAGCTGCGGGAAGGCGTAAGTGTCGACCAGAAATCGCTTTTGGTAAAACCAGCCGTTTTCAAGATTGAACGATAGAGAAGAGGATCAGCGTGCCAAACGAAACGTCCAAGCTCGTACAACACACTGCTTCGTCGAAGCAAAGCTTAAAAGCTTCAAATGAACGTTTCGCCATAGAAACATTCATGAAAACGTTGAAGAAAAAACAACAGAATGCCGGAATGATCGTTTCGAAAATAGCCACAACGGTATTGGCCTCTCAATCTGCCAAAGACTTCTTAAATGACTCTGCTACCTTCATTGTTGATATGAGTCCGGAAATTCATAAGGGGTTAAAAGACGGCGTAATTAAGCTAGTCGAGGAAAACGGAAATCTCTATGCACAGCTAAAAGACAGCAACAATCATTACTCGAAAAACTCCCTATAAAAGAAGACCTTACCAAACAGGGTATCGAACCTCTTGACGCGATGAACGCTCTTCAGCTTCAAGCCATCCAAAAGGGCCTAGAAGAAATGTCTCAAACACTGGCGATGATCGGCGAGGACGTTTCAGAGATCGCAAAAGGTCAACAAAATGATCGCATTGGACTCTACCATGCTGGCTTGGATCTGTATCTGGAATCAAAAGTAATAGGTGATAGCAACTTCCGTAAGTTGATTGCCGCCCAAGCCCTGAAATCCCTCAGTGACGCCAATGCCCAGATGGTGGAAGAGATAGAAAGCCATATTCGCTATTTGTTGGAAGGAAAATACAACAAGAAAGGCAACAGGACAAAAGCAATACGGGAACGTTTGGGGAACATCAACAAATGCTTCGAAGTTATTCATCATTCAACGGTTCTCAAAGCAGCAGTGTATTTCGAGGAAAACGAAGTTCCGGCAATGCTTGCAACTATAGATAAGTATGGAAACTTCCTCGAGAGCACGATTGTTCCCAATGTCACAACGCTAGCTGAGCATGATGCCTCTGACACCCTCCTGACAAATGGATTTTGGGAAAACCGAGCGAAATCGCTTCTTGTAGTCGAGGATATTAGAAATCAGCTTACTGGAACGAACTGTTTTTTCTTGGAAGCAGAAAGCGAAACGGAAAGCGGTAATAATGAAAGATAAGCGATCAAAAGGTTGCCCCAATTTTAACTGCAAAAAGAACATGACGAAGTTCAAGTATTGCGCAGATGACAAATACTGCTCTACTTGCGGCGCAGAATTAGTATTCGTCTGCAAGAAATGCTTTGGAGTGATCGGCGACACCGCTCCCGAACACAGGATCTGCGCTGCGTGTCAAGCAAAGACCGATGATCAAAGAGACAGGGTCAAGGATGACGCTGGCAAAGCCCTAGCAGGCATAGGAACAGTTGCCGGACTTGCTATCGCCGCTTTTAAAAGCGAAAAAGCCACTAAAGCAGTTAAAACAGTCGTCGAAATTCTGAAAAAATAACCGAACAAGTTAGGCCTTCTTCGGTGAGAGGACTGCCCATGGAAACCCTTTCCATCATCGGCGCGCGCGAGGGGAACCTGCGCGACGTGACGCTGCGCATCCCCAAGAACCGGCTGGTCGTGTTCACGGGAGTTTCGGGGTCGGGCAAGTCCACCCTGCTCGTGGACGTGCTGTTCAACGAATGCCAGCGGCTCTACCTGGAGGCCCTGTCGCTGCAGGGCATCCGCAAGCCCGCCGTCGAGCGCGTGGAGGGGGCCTCCCCCGCCATCGCCATCCTGCAAAACGACGCGAACAAGAACCCGCGCTCCACCGTGGGCACGCTCACCGACGTGTACACCGCCCTGCGCATGGTCTACGAGAAGCTGGGCGAATACCCCTGCCCGTGCTGCGGCGAGACCATCTGCGCGGCCGACTGCCTCGAGGAGACCGAGCGCGTGGGCGACGACTTCCACGTGTACCTGTACTGCAGCGCGTGCGGGGAGCGCATTGACAAGATCACGCGCACGGATTTCTCGTTCAACACGCGCGAGGGTGCCTGCCCCGCTTGCGAGGGCCTCGGACGCGTGCTCGCGGTGGACCGCGCCACCGCCGTGGACGAGGGCAAATCGCTCGAGGACGGCGCCGTGGCCTTCTGGGCGGCGAAGTACCAAGACTACCAGATAGGGGTGTTCCGCGCGGCGTGCCGGCACTTCGGCCTGCCCGACCCCGCGAACGTGCCCGTGGCCGCGTTCGGCAAGTTGCAGAAGGCCCTGCTCTACGAAGGGGCGGAAGCCGACGCCCTCGCACGGGCGCTACCGCACGCAGAGCCTCCGAAGAAGGTGGCCGACGGGCGCTTCGAGGGCGTGGTCCCGCAGCTCATGAGACGGGCAGCCGAGCACGGCGCGGACGCGAGGAACGTGCGCCCCTACCTCGTCCAGGCCCCCTGCCCCGAGTGCGGCGGCGAGCGCCTGTGCGCGCGAAGCCGCGCCGTCACGGTGGCGGGCACACGGCTGCCGGAGCTGTCCGGCGCCACGCTGCGCGGGCTCTCGACCTGGGTGAGCAACCTCGACGCCCAGCTGGACGGCACGCGGCGGACGCTCGTGGAGGACTACCTGCTGGACCTGTCCACGAAGCTCGCGCGCATCGCCGCCGTGGGGCTGGACTACCTGACGCTCGACCGCGCCACGGTCACGCTCTCGGGCGGCGAGCTGCAGCGGCTGCGCCTCTCGGCCATCCTGGATTCGGAGCTCTCCGGCGTCGTCTACATCCTGGACGAGCCCACGGCGGGCCTGCACCCGCGGGACACGGCGGGGCTCGTGGACATCCTGCGCCGCCTGCGCGACCTGGGCAACAGCGTGCTCGTCATCGAGCACGACCCCGACGTCATGCGCGCCGCCGACCATCTGGTGGACCTGGGCCCCGGCGCGGGCGCTCACGGAGGATGCGTGGTGGCCGAAGGGTCGCTGACCGATCTTGCCGCCGCGCCCAACTCGGCCACGGGACGCTTCCTCGCGCGGAAGCCCGCCTTGAAGCGGGAGGTCCGCACGCCGGACGACCCGCCCATCCGCATCCGCAACGCCACGCGGTTCAATCTGCGCCACCTCGACGTGGACATCCCCGCCGGGCGTCTCGTCACGGTGACGGGGCCGTCGGGCTCGGGCAAGTCCACCCTCGTGTTCGAAGTGCTGGCCCACAGCAACGCCGCAGGGCCCGAGAACGCCGTGGCCGGCTGCGAGCGGTTCGACCGCATCGCGGCCGTGGGGCAATCGCCCCTTGCGCGCATGAAGCGCTCGAACGTGGCCACGTACATCGACGCGTACGGCCCCATCAGAAGCGCGTTCGCCGGCACGGACGCGGCGCGCGCGGCCTCGCGGCCAAGGCGTTCTCGTTCAACACGCCGGGCGGGCGCTGCGAGACCTGCGAGGGCATGGGCACCGTCGCGAACAACCTGCTGTTCTTCCTGGACACCGAGGTTCCCTGCCCCGCCTGCCACGGGCAGCGGTTCCACGACGACGTGCTGTCGGTGCGGCTGGACGGCCGCTCCATCGTGGACGTGCTGGAGCTCTCGGTGAGCGAGGCGGCGGCCGCGTTCGCCGACCGTCCGAAGATCGCCCGCCCGCTGCGCCTCTTGCAGGACGTGGGGCTGGGCTACCTGCAGCTGGGGCAGGCGCTCACCACGCTCTCGGGCGGCGAGGCACAGCGCCTCAAGCTGGCGAAGGAGCTGCTGACCGCAGGGCGCACGCGCACGTTGTACCTGCTGGACGAGCCCACGAGCGGCCTGCACCCGCAGGACGTGGAGCACTTCCTCGCGCTGCTGGACCGCTTGGTGGACGGCGGCAGCACCGTCGTGGTGGTGGAACACAACCAGCAGGTGGTGTGCGCGAGCGACTGGGTCGTCGACCTCGGCCCCGAAGGCGGCGAGGCGGGCGGGCGCGTGATGTTCGCGGGCACGCCGGCCGACCTCGCGGCGCACGGCGAGGGCGCCACGGCCGACTGCTTGCGCAAGGCGCTCGACGGCCAGGAGCGGGTGAATCCTGCGCGAATTCGCCCTTGACTTGGAGTGCGCTCCAAGCGATATGGTGGATGCGCAAAACGGACAGCGGGCACCCGCAAGCCGATACGATGCCCGATCAAGCCGCAAAACGAAAACCCAAGGAGGCTCCACCATGGACAACGAGTTGAACGACGTCTTCCCGCGCGGCGGGAAGAACCCCTACAGCCAGTACTTCGTCGGCCAGAGCTACCTGAACATGCTCTCCACCGAGCAGGTGGGCGTGGGCAACGTCACGTTCGAGCCGGGATGCCGCAACAACTGGCACATCCACCACGCCGATGAGGGCGGCGGCCAGATCCTGCTGGTCACGGGCGGGCGCGGCTGGTACCAGGAGTGGGGGAAGCCCGCCCGCGCGCTCGAGCAGGGCGACGTGGTGAACATCCCCGCCAACGTGAAGCACTGGCACGGCGCGGGCGCCGACAGCTGGTTCTGCCACCTGGTCGTGGAGGTGCCCGCCGTGAACGGCTCGAACGAATGGTGCGAGCCCGTGAGCGACGAGGAGTACGCCGCGCTGTAGCGCTCCTGCCGAGAGGCCGCCAGAGCGCATGGCGCGCCTTGCGTTTTCGGGCGAAACCCGAGAAATGCAAGGCATGCTCGATTTCCCGAACCATCGTCTGCGGCCTCAAAGGCACGAAAATGCGAGCAATGTTGCGTTTGGGGCCCACGAAGCCGCTTGCGAACCGCCCCAAGACGAGCCGCCCAATAAGCCGTAAGGCAGAACGAAACTCTGATCAGGAGTTTTGCAATAGGGTTGATTTTCACGAAGGTGAGCGAGGTGGCCGAGACGCAACATTGCTCGCATTTTCGTGACATTCGCCGGCCGCGTCCCGCAGAAAAGGCACGCGGCCACCACGATTCCGAGGAACCGGGCGGAAACGAGGCGGCAAACCCATCCCTCCGTCTCCGGCTCGCGGCCGGAAAGCAGAAAGCAGCTCCCCCGCCGCCTACGTCAGCAGAGCCACGAGCCGGCGAACGGGCCTCGCCAACACGATTCTCGGCAGGAGGGCCGAGCAGCGCCCTTGGTTCTTGACTTGGAGCACGCTCCATGGTGTTTAATGGGCATACAACGAATCTAACCGCGAACCCGGCCCAATGGACACGTCAAAGGCCGCCACCAAGATAGGAGAACACGCCATGCAGTACCGCATGCTGGGCAAAACCGGCCTGGAAGTGAGCGAGATCGGCTTCGGGGCCGAGTGGATGGAGAAGAAGTCGGTCGCCGAGGTGAAGGCCGTCACGGACGCCTGCGCCGAGGCGGGCATCAACATCCTCGATTGCTGGATGGCAGGGCCGGAGGTGCGCAGCAACCTCGGCGCGGCCATCGAAGGCGCACGCGACCGCTGGATCATCCAGGGCCATATCGGCTCCACCTGGCAGGACGGCCAGTACGTGCGCACGCGCGACATGGACAAGGTGCGCCCCGCGTTCGAGGACCTGCTCGAGCGCCTGGGCACCGACCACGTGGAGCTGGGCATGATCCATTACGTGGACGACGTGGAGGAGTACGAGAGCATCATGGCCGGCGACTTCATCGCCTACGTGCGCGATCTCAAGGCGGCGGGCACCGTGCGCCACATCGGGCTTTCCACGCACAGCCCCCAGGTGGCGAAGCTGGCGGCGCTCTCCGGCGAGATCGAGGCCGTCATGTTCAGCGCGAATCCCGCCTTCGACCTGCTGCCCGCCACGGCCAGCCTGGACGAGGCGTTCGCGTTCGCCTACGACGACGCGCTCAAGGGCATGGACCCCGCCCGCGCCGAGCTCTACGCGCTCTGCGAGCGCGAGGGCGTGGGCCTCACGGTGATGAAGGGCTACGCGGGCGGGCGCCTGTTCAGCGCCGAGGCGTCGCCGTTCGGCGTGGCGCTCACGCCTGCGCAGTGCATCCACTACGCGCTCACCCGCCCCGCCGTGGCCAGCATCATGGCCGGCTTCGACACTGTCGAGCACGTGGCCGACGCCTGCGCCTACGAGACCGCCACCGACGAGGAGCGCGACTATGCGAGCGCGCTCGCCGGCGCGCCGCGGCACGCCTACTTCGGCCAATGCACGTACTGTGGCCACTGCGCGCCCTGCCCCTGTGGCATCGACATCGCCACGGTGAACAAGTTCCTGGACCTGGCGCTCATGCAGGACGAGGTGCCCGCGTCCGTGCGCGCCCACTACGAGGCCCTCGACGCGAACGCCGCCGACTGCACCGGCTGCCGATCGTGCGAGCCGCGCTGCCCCTTCGGCGTGCCGGTGGCCGAGCACATGGAGCAGGCGGAGAAGCTGTTCGCGTAGTTCCAAAACGAAACCGTGGAGCGACGACCGAGCTTATCGGCGCCTTCCGCAACATAAGATCGTGAGAAATCGGAACGCCGCACGATCTAACGAAAGCCTCGAGCAAGCGTGCGCGCATCTCGCCCATCGCGCGTCACGCGCGCACGCCGATCTCCGCCAAACCATAGCTCTATGTGAAACCAGCATTGACGTGCGCCCGGCCAGGTTGTCATCCTGAGCGGAGGCGGCGCGAGCCGCCGGAGTCGAAGGATCCCGCGCAGCGACAGCCGAAGCGCCTCCGGTTTTCACGTAGAGAACCATAGCCTACCGGCTTGCGGGGCGGCTCTCGGCCTCGGCATCGTTTCGCTTCGCCCCCGTCGGCGCGGTCGCGCTTGCGCTGCGCCTCCTGGCCGCATGCGCGAGCTGCCAGATGCCCAGCGCGGCGATGACGATACCGACGGCAATGCCGAGGGCGGCGTCCCACACGTCGCCTCCTTCGCCCTCGATCCCCCGCAGGGCCGTCTGAGTGAGCGCGATGGATGCAAGCCCGTCGGCGAAGTTCGCGAGCTTGCACGAGAACACGATGCCGTCCTTGTTCCCCCACTCCCGCACCAAACCGTAGACGCTCACGCCGATCTTCGCGAACGCGCAGGTGGCGAACGATATGGCGGGTATCTTGTCCATGTGCAGCGTCTCGCCGTTCACCAGGGCGTGGTTGCTGAACGCCAGAAACACCGCGCCCAGCGCCACGAGCGACGCCGCCGCGAATAGCTGGATGCCCGTTTCGGAACCCGGACGATGCGGCCGCGCGCATGCCCGGCCGCATCGCCGCCGCGCGCCCGGCAGGCGGCCCGAGGCCAGCGCGAGCGCCTTCGGCACGCAGAGCACCGCGTTGTAGACGGCGTTCATCAGCACGAGCGGCGAGCGCGTCACCGCGCCCACGGCCAGCTTGACCGCCCCGGAGAGCAGCGACGTGGCGAACGAGAGCCCCACGAAGTGGGACTCCTCGACCGACATCTTTCCTATGCGCATGCCGCGACTCCTTCTGCCCGCTCAGTACCGGACGACCACGTTCAGGGCCTCGTCCACGTTCCCCGCACACTCGATGGCGCGCGGAAGCTCCTCCCAGGGGAACTCGTGCGTGATGATGGAGCCGGCGTCCCAGCGGCCGCTCTCCATGAACCGCATCACGTCGAGCACGTCTTCGGGGAAGTAGCCGCCCGACCCGATGAGCGCGTGCTGGGCGTACGTCATGGACAGCACGTCCACGGGCCGCATGCCGGCGAGCACGGCCACCACCACCATGCGGCAGCCGATCTTGCCCATCGCCTGCCAGTCGTCGAGTATGGAGGGGGCTCCGGCGGCGTCGACGAACACGTCGACATTCGCCGTGGGGCCCGAGAGGGAGGGCGCTTCGCCGAACGTGAGCATCGCCCGCGTCCTCAAGTCCTCGGCGGCGCTGTTGCACGTCTCGAAGCCGAGCGCCGCGGCCTTCTCCAGCCGGAAGTCGGAGCGGCCGCACACCATCACCTTCGCGCAGCCGAACTCGGCGAGCGCGATGGCCGCCGCGATGCCGATGGTTCCCGCGCCGAAGACGACGGCCGTCTCGCCTTGCTGCGGCAGGGCGCGCCGTGCCGCGCGGCATCCCACCGTGAACGGCTCGATGAGGGCCGCCGTGCGCAGCGGTATCTTCTCGCTCACGCGGTACACCTCGCGCCCCAGCTGCGCATGGGGGATCTCCACGTATTCGGAGAAGCCTCCCACCGTGCCCGCGCGGGCCGGGTCGCCCTTCGCCAGCAGCGGATAGGGGTACACGATGTCGCCAACGGCGATGCCCTCGACGCGCGGGCCCACCTCCACCACCTCGGACACCATCTCGTGCCCGAACTCGCCGCCCACCTGCACGCGATGCCCCGTCTCGGGCCCGTGCCGGTACACCGCGACGTCGGTGCCGCAGATGCTCGCGTAGCGGTTCCGCACCACGATGCCGCCCTCGCGCGCATGCGGGGTCTCCCGTTCGGCGAGCAGGATGTTGCCGCGTCCGTTGTAGATGGCAGCCCTCATAACCGCACCCTACGCGAAGACGAGGTTGAGCGGGGGAAACCCGCCGCAGGCGAGGTAGACGATCCCCATGACGGCGCAGGCGACGAGAAGGACGATTCCCCCGATGGCGAAGCGACTGCCCCCTTCGAGGCCGCCGGCCGCCAGCTTTTTGGGAAGGAGCAGCAGAACCACGGCGCACGCCAAGAGGAACAGGGCGACGCAGGCTGCGGCCGACCCGATGCCCAAAGGCACGTTCGCCACCAGCAGCACCAGCGAGGCGAGCGTGCCGACGACGGCGATACCCCAGGTGAGGTAGCGGGTTCCTATCAGCAATCCATCGATGGTATCGAACAATTTCATGGCAGTTTCCTTTCACGAGCGGCTTATCTTTCGTCCCGCGATCCGGCTGTTCGCCCGATCGCTTTCATCGCCCAGTCTGCGCCGCTTAGGTAAACGCAACCTAAACGCGCAGGGGCCTGCGCCCGGCACCGACCTCCTGCGCCGGACAGTACTCCGCGCCTTTCGACCCTGCGCTCTCGACGCGGTTTAGGTTGCGTTTAGGTTGGAGGCGCAGACTGGTCGTCACCGAAGGGATACAGGAATCCGAAACGAAGCGAACCGCAGTCGAAAGGATCACCATGGACAACGAAGAAACCGCTGTGACGCGGCAGGTTCATCGAACGAATAGGGATGACGGGGCGACGGGCGATAACGGGGAGACGCCAAGTTCCAACGCTGCTCAGACTATCGTGATCAACCTGCCGAGGGGGCTCGGACCGATCTTCGGGCTGGGGTCGGTGATTTCGGCGCTGTTGCTGTTCGCAGCGTGGATGATCGTCGGCATCGGCTATCTCTACGTGCCGGGATGCGCAGCCGGCACCGTTCTGGGTATCGCGCTCGGCTTCATGAACCTGACCAACGGCCTCGCATCGGCAGCCCTTTGCGGAGGCTGCGGCATCGCCTGCCTGGGCATGCTCTTCCCCGTCATGCAAGGCGCGCAGGCCGCACGGCGCACGCTCGCGAAGAAAACGCGCGCGATGCTCGCCGGCGCGAGCGCCGATTGACGGCGAGCCGGATACGAGTCCGAACAAGAACCCGAACCGACGGAAAAGGAGAACCCGTGGAACGACCGACCTATCGCCCCTTGAAGAAGACCCTGATCGCCGTCTCGCTTGTCATTGCTCTGGCAGGTGCCGCCGTCGCGGGAGCGGGCGTGCTCGCAGGAGGCGCCGAGAACCTCTACCTGCCCGACTTTCTGCACGCGGCCCTATCCGACGGAGATCCCGACGACGCGCAGCCCGGCACTGCCCGCGAGCCCGCGCTATAATGTCTCGACGGTTCGGAGGAGGCGACGTGGCAAGAATCCTAGTGGCGGAGGACGACGGCAGCACCCGCAAGCTCATGTGCGCGGTGCTGCATCGTGCCGGCTTCGACCTCCTCGCGGCGTCCGACGGCGCGGAGGCGCTCGACGCGATCGACCGCGAGCGCGTCGATTTGCTCATCACCGACGTGATGATGCCCGGAACGGATGGCTTCGAGCTCACCCGGCAGCTGCGCGAGGCACGCTACGAGCTGCCCATCCTCATGGTGACGGCCAAGAACCTGCCCGAAGACCGCCGCGAGGGGTTCATCGTGGGCACCGACGACTATCTGGCGAAGCCCGTGGACGCGCAGGAGATGGTGCTGCGCGTGCGCGCCCTGCTGCGACGCGCGCGCATCGTGGCCGACAGCCGCATCGAAGTGGGCGACGCGGTGCTCGATTACGACGCGCTGTCGGTGTCCAGGCCGGGGCAGACGGTCGCGCTGCCGCCCAAGGAGTTTTACCTGCTGTACAAGCTGCTGGCCTACCCGAACCACGTGTTCACGCGCCTGCAGCTGCTCGAAGACGTGTGGGGCGAGGATGCCGACATCGACTCCGCCAGCATGAACGTGCACGTCAACCGTCTGCGCACCCGCTTCAGGGACTGGCCCGAATTCGAGATCGTCACCGTGCGGGGCGTGGGGTACAAGGCGGTGGTGGGCGATGGCCGGGCGTAGAAGGTGGCTTTCCGCCCGCTCGCTCAACATGGCGTTCCTGTTCGCCGCGAACCTGTTTCTGATCGTGGTGGTCGTGCTGTTCGTCGTGACGGCTGTGGCATGGATGTCGGTGCGGGCCGGCCTGCTCAAGTCCGATTTCTGGACGAATCCGCTGCTGCTCACCGTGCTTGCCTTCGTCGTGAGTGCAATAATCGCTGCTATCGTGCTGGTCATGGCAAACAACGTGGTGCTGCGCCCGCTGCGATCCATGGTGGACGCCCTCAAGGAACTGGCAAGCGGCAACTTCGACGTGGCCATGGAGCGGAAGGGCGGCGTCTCGGTCGACGAGGTGGACGACTTCGTGGACGCCTTCAACGCCACCGCCCGCGAGCTGAAAAGCGTCGAGGTGCTGCGTCACGATTTCGTGGACGACTTCTCCCACGAGTTCAAAACGCCCATCAGCTCCATCAACGGCTTCGCGAACCTGCTTTTGGAGGACGACGCCACCGACGACGAGCGGCGCGAGTACGCCGGCATCATCGCCTCCGAGTCGAAGCGGCTGGCCTCCATGGCCGGCGACGTGCTCGCGCTGCGTCAGGCCGAGTCGCTCGAGCGGCTGCCCGACGAGCGGCAGGTGGACGCAGGCGAGCAGGTGCGCCGCGCCGTGGTGCTCGTGGGCGAGAAGTGGGCCGACAAGCAGCTCGACCTCGCATGCGAGATAGAGGACGCCTGTTGCACCGGCAGCCCCGCCCTGCTCGAGCGCGTATGGGCGAACCTGCTGGACAACGCCTGCAAGTTCTCACCTGCGGGCGGGCGCGTTTGGGTTACGCTGCGCAAGAGCGAAGTGCGCCGTATCGAGTTTCGCGTGGAGAACGGCGGCCCCGCCATCGGACCGGCCGCGCTCGACCGCGTCTTCGAGCGCTTCTACCAAGACGATCCCTCACACGCCGTCCAAGGCTGCGGCTTGGGCCTTCCGCTGGTCAAGCGCGTCGTGGAGCTGCACGGCGGCACCGTGTTCGCCACCAGCACCCCGCAGGGGCGCACTGCGTTCGTCGTTATGCTGCCGGATCGCACCGACAAGCCGGCGTAGGAGGATCACGGTACGCAAGGATACGGCAGGTCCGCGCCCCTCCCCCGATCGACACCCCTACTCCAACGCCTCCTTCAGCCAGGCGCGCACGTCGCCCTCCGAGCGCGCGGCACACGATCCCGTGACGGCCAAGCCGCGTCCGACGGTCGCGCCCGGGCAGGCCCGCGCGATGTCGCGCTCGGTGCCCGACAGGCCGCTGCCCTCGTGCGTGCACAACGGCAGGATGGCCTTGCCGGCGAAGTCGTGCTCTTCCAGGAACGTGTACACCGGCATGGGCATGGTGCCCCACCAGTTGGGGTAGATGAGCACCACCGTATCGTAGGCGTCCATGCCCTCCACGTGCGCGGACAGCTCGAGGCGCGCGTTCGCCCGCTTCTCGGCCTGCGCCTCGTCGGTGCAGGCGTAGTAGTCCGCCGGATACCGCTTCACGGTCTCGATCTCGAACAGGTCGCCGCCCGTGGCGGCGGCCGCGAACCCGGCCAGCACCGACGCGTTGCCCTGCGGCAGGTCCTCGATGGCTCCAGACACGTAGTTCTGCCCGGCGCGCGAATAGTATGCGACGAGCGTCTTGGTCTTAGGCATGATAGCCCCTTTCGTTCTCTTTCCGCATGTCGAACTCGGCTTCCAATGCAATGCCGGAACGCCTTACGCGGGGTCCTCGGACACGGAGAGCTCCACGACGTCCGGCGCCGAGCTCAACAGGTAGTCGTTCAACCCTTCGTCGAACGTGCCCACCTGCACCACCCCGTAAGGGGCGATGTCGGAGTCGATGTAGTTGAACACGAACGCGTTCCATCCCTCCCAGTAGTAGATGCCGCCGGCCTCGATGCGCGACGTGGCAGGCACGCCTTCGATGGAGGGGCGGGCGGGAAGCTCCGCGTAGTACTCGTGCTCGGCGAAGCGCTGCATTGAAAGCGCGAGCGGCATCATGCCGAGGATGTCCTCGGCCGTGCGCGTGCCGTTCAAACGGGCGGCGTATTCCACGCCTTCGACGGTCACGACCACGGCGGTCTCCTCCTCTCCTTCGGGAACCGGGTTCGAGCTCGGCGGGGAAACGGGCTCCGCCGGCTCGGCGACGGGCGCGTTCTCGCCCTCGGACGCTTCGGGCGCGGCTTCCGCCGCCTTGTCTTGGAGTTGGGAGCACCCTGTCGAGGGGAGCAGCGCGCAGCCCAGGAGGAGCCCCGTCGCGGCGGCGCGAGCCGCCTGGTTGAACAGCCTCGTCATCGTTCGATCCTCCTTGCATTCGAATCGTCAGCTTTCCCTTTGTCATCCCGCACATCCTGTCATCCTGAGCGAGCGAAGCATTCGACAGTCCGGTGGACTGTCGAACTCCCGAGCACGCGAAGCGAGCGCAGGGAGGCCCCGCGAAGCGGGGACGAAGGATCTTCAACGCAGGGAATCGCCCTCGATCGAAGATCCTTCGACTCCGGCCTACGGCCTCCGCTCAGGATGACATCAGGCTACTCCCCCTCCGGGAAGTCGGCGGAGGCGGCCAGCTCCTCCATGCCCTCGAAGGCGGCCAGGCGCTCGCGCGTCACGCGCAGCGTCTCGGAGAGCGCGCGGCTGCCCAGCACCATGCGCAAGGGCGCCGGCTCCTGCCCCACGCTCTCGATGATGCGCTCGCACATGCGCACCGGATCGCCCGGTGCCAGGCCGAGCATGTTCAGGAAGCCGTGGCAGCTCTCGTACTCGGGCATGAGGTCGGCCACCCGCGCGCTGCCGTAGCGGAACTCCGTGCGCGCGCCGCCCGGCTCCACGATGGTCATGCCGATGTTGAACTGGGCCACCTCCTGCGCCACGGCCTCGCAGAAGCCCTCGATGCCGAACTTCGTGGCGTGGTACATGCTGTTGGCCGCGTAGGCCACCTGCCCGCCGTAGGTGGACATCTGGACGATGCGCCCGCCGCCCTGCGCCCGCAGATGCGGCAGCGCCGACTTGATCAGCTGGATGGACCCGGTGAGGTTCGTGGCGATGATGCGGTCGATCTCCTCGTCGGAGAGCTCTTCCGCGCAGCCGAACAGGCCGTAGCCCGCGTTGCTCACCACCACATCGATGCGTCCGTGGCGCGCCCACGCGTCGTCCACCGCAGCCTGCACGGCCGGCACGTCCGTGACGTCCAGCAGGCGGCAGTCGAAAGTGTCGGGGTGGGCAGTGATCAGGTCGGCCGCCTTGTCCTTCGTGCGCACGGTGCCGATCACCGTCTTGCCCGCTTCCAGCAGCTGCTTGGCCATCTCGTGCCCGAATCCGCTCGAGACGCCCGTGATCAGATAGGTGTTCGCTTCCATGTTGTTCTCTCCTTCTCGTTCCGTGTCGTTTGCGCCCGTCATCCGCACCGATCGCTTACGCCAGTCCCAGCTCGGAGACCCACGCCTCCACCTCGGCGCGGGCGCTCTGCACGTCCTCGCCCCTCACCGCCAGGCCGTTCGGCTCCACGGCGGCCTCGGGGCACAGCTCGCGGTACGTCTGCACCGCCGAGCCCAGCCCGCTGCCCGCGTGGGTGGTGAACGGGACGATGGTCTTGCCCGCGGCGTCCACCGCCTCGAAGAACGTGCGCATGATCATGGGCGGATCGCCCCACCACACGCCGCTTCCCACCAAAAGGGTGTCGTAGCCGGAGAGGTCCGGCAGCTCGCCCGCGATGGCGGGGCGGGCGTTCGCGTTCTTCTCGCGCTGCGCCTGATCGGTGGCGGCCTCGTACTCGTAGGGGTAGGGCTCGGCCGCCTCGATCTCGTACACGTCGCAGTCCACGAGGTCTTGGATGTACCCGGCCACCACCGCCGTGTTGCCCACGTCGGTGTGCACGGGACCCGAGGCCGCGTAGTTCATGCCCGCGCGCGAGAAGTACATGAGCAGGGTGCCGCCCGCGGCGGTCGAAGGCGGCTCTTGCTCAAGGTCCGGGCTCGACGCGATCGCATCTTGGATAGGCGCCTCGGACTCGGGGGCCGTCAGGAACGCAGGCTCTTCGGATGGAGCTCCGGAGCATCCCGCAAGCAGGGCACTGCCGAGCACGGCCGCGCTCCCTGCGATGAACGTGCGTCGGTCGATGGGGGTGCGCTTTCTCGTTTCCATGGGAAGCCTTTCTCTCGATCGGTCGTCGATGCCTTCGCGCAGCACGCCGAGCCTACTCGCCGCGGGCGGCCGCGGCCTCGTCCACGCAGCGCAGGGCGTTCAGGCAGCGCGGGTAGCCCAGGTAGGGCACCAGCTGCGACACCACCTTCACCAAGAACGCGCGGTCGTTGCCCAGGCGCATGTTCGCGGCGGCGTGCGACGCGAGCTGCGGCTCGCAGCCGCCCTGCGCCGCCAGGAGGCAGAACGCGACCATCTCGCGCTCGGGCAGCGCAAGGCCGCCGCGCGTGCACCAGTCGCCGAAGCAGTTGTCGGTGAGCCACACGTTGATGTGCGCCGCATCGCCCTCGCCCGCCTTCCAGAAGTCGCGCATGCCCTCGCCCATCACGGCCACCTGCGCCTCTATGCCGCCGGCAAGGCGCGTGTCCATGGTGGTGGTGGCCTGCCCTTCCAGCGGCAGCTCCACGCCCCGAGCCTCCAGCACCTCGTTCGCGGCTTTCAGGAACGGGAACGAGCGCCCGATGCCCAGGTACGCCACCGCCTGGTACACGATCTCCTTCGCCTCCACGGGCGTCACGCCGAAGTTCAGCGCGGCAGGCAGCAGGGCGCGGAACTCGTCGACGCCTTGGCAGCCTGCGAGGGCCGCGAGGATGGCCAGGAAACGCGTGCGGCCGTCCAAATCGCCGCCCGCGCCCTCGGTGTTCACCACCTCGTCGAAGGCGAAGTTGTCGAAGCGCTCGATGAACTCCGGGTCGGTGCGTAGGAAGTCGCTCACGTAGCCGGGGAACATCTTCTCGTGGTAGGCCTTCGCGGCCTCGCTGATAGCCGGGTTGTGCGCCATGCCGCCCGCTCCTCCTTCGCTCGATTTCTTGACGACTCGTATGCTAGAATCTCTACCGCTAATGAACAATTCCGATTACTCATAGCTATAATCAGTTTTGCTTATGATTTGCAGAGAGCAGGAAGGAGCTTCCCATGCTGTTCAAGCAGCTGCAGTACTTCTGCGCCGTGGCGCGCCTGCACAGCTTCACCAAGGCGGCCGAGGAGTGCTTCATCTCGCAGTCGGCCATATCGCAGCAGGTCAAAGCCCTTGAAGCCGACCTCGAGGTGCAGCTGGTCGAGCGCGAGGGGCGCAGCTTCCGCCTCACGCCCGCCGGCGAGCACCTGGCCGAGCGCGGCCGCGAGATACTGGGAGAGGTGGCGCAGCTGCGCTTCGAGCTGGCCGGCTTCGGCGACGACCCCGCCCGGCTGCGCGTGGGCTACCTGAACCGCTACGAGGGCTGGGAGGTGCAGGGCGCGGTGGCGGCGTTCGCGCTGCGCCACCCCCACGTCACGATCACGACCGACGCCCGCAGCCACGACGGGCTCTACGACGGCATCCGCAACGGGGAGTTCGACGTCCTCGTGAGCGACCGGCGCCGCGAGCTGTCGGACGCCTTCGTGAACCGCCTGCTGTTCACGGCCTACAGCTACGTGGAGGTGTCGGAGGGCAGCAAGCTGGCCTGGCGCGACGGCGTGACCGTGGAGCAGCTGCGCGACGCGGCGTGCATCCTGGTGGCCGCGCCCGACCAGCGCGACGTCGAGCGCGACTACCACCGCGACGTGCTGAACTACGCGTGCGACTTCCTGTTCGCCGACACCGTGGAGCAGGCCCACATGATGGTGGCGGGCAACCGCGGCTTCCTGCCGTTGGAAAGCCGCGCTGACGAGGGCCGCTCGGGTACGGTGCTGCGTCGCATACCGCTGCTGGACGCCGCAGGCAACCACCAGCGCCGCGAGTACTACGCCTTCTGGCCGAAGGCGCGCACGACCCCGCTCATAGAAGAGTTCGCGGACGTGCTTCAGGGGCTGTTCGGATAAAGGCAGCGGTGAGACGACTCTCACGCGTCCAAGTCCACCAGCTCGTAGCTCTGGCTGCCCAGCCCGATGGCCTCGGCGTGCTCCAGGATGTGCGGGCCGTTGAGGGATTCCATGCGCCGCACGAGGGAGGCGCCGTCAGGTGCGGCGTACACAAGGTCGACGCAGGCGCGGTCGAGCGCCACGGGGTCCGTCGAGGCCAGGATGCCGATATCGGCCATGTCCGGCTCGGCCGGGTGCGCGTCGCAGTCGCAGTCCACCGACAGGCGGTTCATCACGTTCACGTAGCACATCGCGCCGCCCATACGGTCGGCCACCGCCTTGGCGGCCTCGGCCATGGACTCCAGGAAGTCGTCCTGCGCGGGGCTCCCCCAGCTGGTGGTGGACGCGCCCGCGCTGTGGATGAGCATCTTGCCCTCGCGCGAGGCGATGCCGATGGAGCAGTTCTTGAGCGCGCCGCCGAAGCCGCCCATGGCATGTCCTTTGAAGTGAGCGAGCGACACCACGTAGTCGTAGTCCGCCAGATGCGCGCCCACGAGGTCCTCGGAGAGGTGCGCGCCGCCCGAGACCGGCAGGCTCAGGGAGCCGTCGGCGTCCATGATGTCCACGTCGGCGACGGCCGTGAAGCCGTGGTCGGCGGCGGCTTGCAGATGGCTTTCGGTGGTGGAGCGTGCGCCGCCGTAGGCCGTGTTGCACTCCACGATGGTGCCGTTCACGTCGTGCACGAGGTCGGCTATCAGGTCGGGCTGCAGGAAGTTGCGCCCGCCCGGCTCGCCGGTGGAGAGCTTCACCGCCACGTTGCCCTCGGGCCGCACGCCCAACGCCTCGAAGGCGCGCACGAGGCCGGCGGCGCTGATCTCGCGCGTGAAGAACACCTGCGGCGATCCCGCGGAGGGGACCGCGGGCTGCGGCGCTTCCGGCACCGGCTCGGGGCCGGCCGCCTGCGGGACGCCCTCATCGGGAACCTCCGCCGGCTGCTCCTCGGCAGCACATCCCGCAAGCGAGCCTCCCGCCAGCACGGCCATGCCTAAGCCGGCCGACCCCATCAGGAACGTGCGCCTGTCCAGCTTGTCCATATCGTTTCTCCTTTCGCCTCCCGCGTTAATCCGCAATCGCAACCGCAAAGCCCCCTGGAAGAGCTGATCGCCCGTTGACCATGCGTGTTCCTCTCGCGCCGCGTCCGGCATGTTACGCGTCGCCATGCAAGGCGAAAACGCTCCTGTTCGATGATCGCACTTGGAGCTTGCTTCAAGTCAAATGGAGATCGCGTGAACCGATGTCCCGCGGCTCCAGCCCGCCTTCGATTCCAGAAGCGTCCTCAAACGATATACAATCCCTATTTCACATCGCTTATAATGCTTGAAAGGCATTTGTAGCGAATGATGCACCCTCCCCCCCCCCTAACCGCGGTGGAGAGAGCCCCTCTCCGAAAGAAGGCGCCCATGGAGCTTCGCGTCCTGCAGTACTTCCTCATGGTGGCCCGCGAGGAGAACATCACGCGGGCGGCCCAACAGCTGCACATCACCCAGCCCACGCTCTCGCGGCAGCTTGCCCAGCTCGAACGCGAGCTGGGGGCGAAGCTGTTCACGCGCAGCAGCCACAACATCGTGCTCACCAGCGAGGGCGTGCTGCTCAAGCGCCGTGCCCAGGAGCTTTTGGCCCTGGCCGACAAAACCATGAAGGAGGTGGCCCACGAGGAGGACTCGCTCGCCGGCGAGGTGGCCGTCGGCTGCGGCGAGTTCTTGAGCGTGGGCGAGCTGGCCGAGATCATGACGGACTTCCGGCGAAAGTACCCGCTGGTGTCCTTCGACGTGCACAGCGGCAACGTAGTGGGCATCAAGCGCCGCATCGAGGCCGGCGAGCTCGACGTCGGCTTGGTGGGCGAGCCGGTGGACGTGCGCACCTACGAGTTCGTGCGCATGGCGCGCAAGGAGGAATGGGGCGTGCTCGTGCGCGAGGACTCGCCGCTCGCGGACAACGCCGCCGTCACCCCCGACGACCTCGCAGGAATCCCCCTCATCGTGTCGAAGAGCGAGGCGGCGCGCAACGCCCTTGCCGGCTGGTTCGGGCACCGCGCGCCCGACATGGAGGTGGCCTGCACGTACAACCTCCTGTACAACGGCGCCATCCTGGTGCGCGCGGGCATGGGCGTGGCCGTGGGCCTGCGGCTGGACGGGCGCTACGACGGACTGCGCTTCGTGCCGCTCGCGCAGAGCTTCGACATGGGAACCATGCTCATCTGGAAGGAGCACCAGGCGTTCTCGCCGGTGACGGCCGCGTTCATCCAGTTCGTCAAGAAACGCACGTCCAGCAGGCAGGACGCCCCCGGCGAGGCGTAGGCACGACCCCGCCAAGCGCATCACTCGAGCTCGCCGCGCAAGCTGCCACGACTCCGGCTCCGGCCCCCACGCGCGGCAGCGCGGCGACGCGATGCTTGCAACGGCACCGTGACGCCATGCGCCATCACCGCAATCAGGACGCCTGCTGAGGCGTATTCCGTCGCCGTCAGCGCAAGGGGCACCGTGGGGTCCACGAAGACGAACTGGGAGGCCAGGGCCAGATACGCGCCAAAGTCCAGTTGCACGAACGACCACGCGCCGAAGCACGCGGCGGCAACCGCGGCTGCCCGCGCGATCCAGAGCAACGCTCCTCCGCGCCGCGCGAGGGCGCGCGCCGGACCGGCCAGATGCAGCCCCGCGTGCACCGAGGCCAGAACGAACCCCCAGTACGAGCCCAGCAGATGTGCCACGCGCGCCCACCATGCCCCGTCGAAGGCAGGGAGCCACCCCAGCGCGTACTTGGACAGGACCAGGCACGACGCCATCTGCGCCAGCATGCACAGCGCGAGGCCCAGGTTCGCCGCCGTTCCCAGCGCGCGCAGAACAGTGTAGCGGCCCTTGAGCAACCTCGCCCACCAGCGCCGATTGAGCACTTGATGCGCCACGAACAGCGCGAAGGCGGCCATGCCCAGCCACTCGTGGGCGAACTCCTCCACCGTGGCCGTGGCCATGAGCGCCACGAACACGGCGGCCAAGCCCGCGTCCACCGCGCAGCGCAGCCCCGCGCGCAGGCCGCGCCGACCTGCGCGCTCCTGCGGCATGGCAAAGCGCTTCGTCGGGGAGGCCCGGCGCGCGCTCGTCGCCAGCCGCGCGGACGGGCCGTTCATCGTCCCACCCCGTTGCGCTCGAGCCAGGCCGCGACGTCGTCGGCAAGGTTCGGGCCTCCCGAGTAGTGCACCGACAGCCCTTCGCCTATCGCGGCATTCTGCGCCAGCTTCGAGATAGCCGACACGCTCTGCCCGAACCCGCCGCCGCCGTGGCTGCAGAACGGCACGATGGTCTTGCCCGAGAAGTCGTAGCCTTCCAGAAACGACGCGACGGGCATGGGGATGGACGCCCACCAGTTGGGATAGCCCAGAAGGACGGTGCCGTAGCGCCCCATGTCGTCCACCCGCGTCGCCAGCTCGGGGCGCGCCTGCGCGTTCTGGTCGCGCTGCGCCTCCTCCAGCACCGTGTTGTAGTCGGACGAGTACGGCTGCTCGCATTCCAACTCCACGACATCGAACCCGGTCTGGCGCGCGATCTCCTGCGCGATGCCCCGCGTGTTGCCGCCCCAGGAGAAGAAGGCCACCAGCACCTCGCCACCGGCCGCCTGCGTCTGCGCCGCCTGCGCGCCCACCGTTCCCGTGCGCGGCTGCGCGCTGCGGGCCACGCGGAAGCCCACGCTGGGGCTCGAACCGTCGGCGGGCAGGGCCGCGCGATACGCGCTGCGTAGGCTCTTGGCGAAGTCGTTCCATCCGCCGCCGCGGTTCACGCGCAAAGTCCCCGTCGGCGCGCCGGTGGGGTCGACGCGGACCTCTTCGTCGTAGGGCCCGTAGTAGTCCCACACCCATTCGGCCACGTTGCCGTGCATGTCGTAGAGCCCCCAGGCGTTCGGCACGAAGCCGCCCGGCTCGATGGGCGCCTGGCGGTACACGCCGGGGCGCGTCTCCAAGCTGCCCTGCGAGAAGTAGTTCTCCTCGATGCCGTAAGGGTAGGTGCCGTAGTAGTTCGCCTCGTCATCGGCGCTGATGGAGGTTTGCGTGTTGAAGGGCGTCGTCGTGCCGGCGCGGCACGCGCACTCCCATTCGGCCTCCGTGGGCAGCCGGTAGCCGTCGGCGGAGAGGTCCCAGGTCACGGAGTCGCCGTCAACGAGGTAGGCGGGGGCAAGGCCCGCCTCGGCGGACAGCGCGTTGCAGTAGGCCACAGCGTCGTACCAGGTCACGCTCTCAACCGGCAGGTTCGCGCCGACGCTGGCGCTGGGGTTCGACCCCATGAGCCGCTCGTAGTCGGCCTGCGTCGTCTCGAAGGGGGCGAGGAAGAAGCCCGACACCTCCACCTCGTGGAGCGCCTCGTCTTGCCCGCGCCAACCCTCGTCCTCGGGGCTCCCCATCAGAAACGCGCCGCCGGGGATGGCCACCAGATCGTCCCGCACGTCTGCGAACGGAGCCGCTGTCGTTGTCGCGTTCATCGCGTTCTCCTCCCTTCCGGTATCGAAGCTCGCATCCTCGTCCGTCGCCGCCGACCGGGGCGTCCATCCCGAACAGCCCGCCAGCCCCAGGCAGCCCAGCAAAGCCGAGCCGCCCAGCACGGCCCCGGCCTTCAAGAACGACCGCCGGGGCATGGGCGTGCCGCTCATCGCAGCCCCAAATCGCCCAGCCACGCGTCCACGCGGTCGAGCTGCGAGGCTGCCGCGTCGCCGTCCAACGTGAGGTTGCCGGAGAAGCTCACGCCGGGGCACAGCGCCTCGATGTCGGGAAGCGTGCTGGCCACGCTGCTGCCGCCGCTGGTGCTGAACACCGCCACCGTCTTGCCCGTGAGGTCGTGCTCGGTCACGAACGTCTTGATGATCTGGGGCACGTGGTACCACCACACGGGGAATCCCAGGTAGATGGTGTCGCACTCGTCCCAGTTGTCCACGGCGGACGCCAGCGCCGGGCGGTAGTCCTCGTCCTGCTGCCGCTGGGCCACGTCGAGCACCTCGTTGTAGTCGGTCGTGTACGGCTCGGCCGGCTCGATGCGGAAGTAGTCGGCGCCCGTCAGCTCGCGGACGTGGTCCGCCACCTGCTCGGTGTGGCCGGACCACGAGAACACGGCCACGAGCGCCTTGGCGGGAGCGGAGGGCGTTTCCGGGGACGCTTCCTGCGCGGCGGGCTCCGGCGGCTCGGGCGCAGCTTCGGGCTGGTCGGGGGCGTCCTGCGCGACGCGCGGCTCGACCGGCTCCTCCGAGGAGCAACCGGCGAGCGCGCCTCCGAGGAGCGCCGTCGCGCCAGCCGTGGCCGCCAAGCCGAGGAAGCGGCGGCGATCGAGGGTGATGGTCGGTTCATGTGCCATGAGGGGTGTCCTTCCTATCGTTAACGGGGGTCGCAGCGGGATGCGGGAGACGGTGGTCTACAGGCCGAGCCCGTCTAACCACGCGCGCAGGGCCTTGTCGGACTGCCGACCGTTCAGCATCTTGCCCGGTCGCCAATCGGTTCGCGCGGAGCAGCGCTTCTTCAGAACGGCCTCCGTACCGCCCATGCCGCTGCCGCCCGACGTGGCGAACGGCACCACGGTCTTGCCCGAGAAGTCGTAGCTCTCCAAGAACGTCTCGATGATGCGCGGGGCCACGTACCACCAGATGGGGAAGCCCACGAACACCACGTCGTAGCCGCCCATGCCGCGCACCGTGCCGGCTATCGCGGGGCGGGCCTGCGGGTCGTCCATCTCGCGCGAGCTGCGGCTTCCCCGGTCGTTCCAGTCCAGGTCGGCCGCCGAATAGGGTTGCGCGGGAACGATCTCGTGCACGTCCGCGCCTACTGCCGCGGCAAGCGCCTTCGCCGCCCGTCGCGTGGTTCCGCTGGCTGAAAAGTACGCCACCAATGCCTTCTTCTTCATGCGATCCTTCCTTTCCTCGTCGCGTCGCCGTCTTCGCGGCGCGTCCCGTACCTCAGGTGGTCGATCTTCTGCAGGCGCTCCTCAAGCTCGTGCATCGCAGCCAAAGTTGCTGCGCGGCGCCCGTCGAGCATGCGCAGGCGTTTCGCGCGGGTGGCGGGGCCTTCCAAGGCGAGGCGCAGGTACGTCTCCACGTCGTCCGGCTCGAAACCGGCGTCGTGCAGCGTCAGCACCATGCCCAGCACCTCCAGGTCGTGGCCGTCGTAGCGCCAGCCCTCCATCACCGCCTTCGCCGCGTCGCACAGGCCCCAGCGCTCGCATTCGTCCAACACTTCGGGTGGAATCCCGTAGCGTGCGCACACCTCTTCCTTCGTCATTCCTCTTCCTTCCGATCGGTGCTTCAATCCACCGTGGCTTTGCGGGCGCGCTTTCTTACCGCTGCGCTTCCTTACTCGAGCTCGAGCGGCCCCCTCATCGAGAGGCCGCCCTCGATTTGCGGCATCTCAGTTATAAAACGCTCGATCAGGTATGTCTAATACTTAATAATCATCTCTAGAAATGCCTAGTTTGCATTTCTAGAGGAACCGGAGAGAAAGGTGGTCGTCACGTTCGCAGCATCGAGAACGGTAGCCTTGAAGCCGAGTCGACGTCGAAGAAGCGCCGCCACGCTCACTCCGACATGCCGAGCCACCCCGTTCAGACGCGGCTTCGACCGGATCTTGAGGAGATTCCAAGCAGTCCCTTGACTTGGAGTAGGCTCCAAGGTGTTAACTGTAACCATAACATTTACGCGAAAGATTGGAGCACATCATGCAACCAGCCATCACCGATGCCGCCCGCGCCTGCCGCGAGAGGATGTCGCCCGGTTACGCCACGTCGTCGTTTCTCGAGACCGACCCCGAATTCGTTGAGCGCTTCGACAACTTCGCCTTCGACGAGGTGCTGAACGCCGAAGGCGCGGGCGGCGACCTCGACGACCGCACGCGCTTCATGGCCATCCTCGCCACGCTGTTGGGCTGCCAGGGAATCGACGCGTACCGCGGCTTCCTGCACGCGGCGCTCGAGATGGGCGTGACGCCCGTCGAGGCGAAGGAGATCGTGTACCAGGCCACGGCCTACTTGGGAATCGGGCGCGTCCTGCCGTTTCTGCAGGCGACCAACGAGGTGCTCGCCGATCGCGGCGTGGCGCTGCCGCTCGAGCCCCAGGCGCGCACCACGCCGGAAACTCGCCTCGAAGCGGGCATCCAGGCCCAGGTGGACATCTTCGGCGAGGATATGCGCGACTTCTGGCAGAGCGGGCCAGAGGATCGGCGCCACATCAACCGCTGGCTCGCCGGCAACTGCTTCGGCGACTGGTACACCCGGGGCGGCCTCGACCTGGCCGAGCGCGAGATGGTCACGTTCTGCTTCCTGGCCGCGCAGGGCGGATGCGAGTCGCAGCTGACCAGCCACGCCGCCGCCAACATGCGGCTGGGCAACGACCAGGCCTTCCTCGTGAAGGTGGTGTCGCAGTGCGTGCCCTACCTCGGCTACCCGCGCAGCCTGAACGCCCTGTGCTGCGTGGACGAGGCCGCTCAGCAGGCGGAATAACCGCGGGAGAAGGAGAGAGGGACATCGACACCCCTCTCTCCTTCAATTCGAGAGAGCTCTGCCGCCGCCAACAGCTCGCGAAACGCACCCTGTTGAGCACAAAGACGGGTCTTGGGCCAACGAGCCAGTACAAAACGGTGCTGCGCCCCGAACCATCACGTAAAAGCCGAGGCGGTCCGCCTTCTATCCCAAGGCATGGCCCCGCTCTGCTCTATCCCCGAGCCACGGCGCGGCCGAGCGCCTCCGCTTCCGCCAGCTCGGCATGGCCCGCGATGTCGCCGACGTCCATAACCCCGCCGGCGAGCACCTTGCCGCGATCCGTCCATCCAAGATGGCCCATGAGGCGGTCGTACCAATGCTCGCTCTCTTCGAAGCCGTCGCCCTCGGCCGCCATGAACAGCACGGCCTCCTTCACGGGGTTGGCGTAGTCCTCGTTGCACTCCGCCACGGCGAACAGACGGTCGAACGCGCATTTGAGCTGGCCGGATATCGACCAATAGTACAAGGGCGAGGCCAGCGCCACCACGTCGGCCTCGCGGTACGCGGGGTAGATATCGCCCATGCCGTCCTTCTGCACGCAGGGGCTCTCCTCGTCCTTGCCGCCGCCGAAGCAACCCAGGCACGGATGGATGTCCAGCTTCTGCAGGTCGAAGCGCGCCACCTCGGCGCCCGCCGCCCGAGCGCCCTGCGCAAACGCCTCGACTAGCCCCGCCGTGTTGCCCTTCGCCCGCGGGCTGCCGTTCAATACCACGATCTTCCTTGCCATCGCCTTCCCTTTCTCGTCCGAGCAACGCGGAGCGGGTTCCCCGCCCCGCGTTGCTCCGCCGCTTCGGCGGCGCGCTTGCTTGACACTTCTCATTTTCGCTATAGTGGAAGCAAGTACAAGTACGCACATCGAAGTGCAATACTAACCAAAAGGAGAGCGTTGCATGGGCTGCTTCCAAAGCATCGAAGACGCGAAGTTCGCGGAGACGGGGTTCAGCTACACCCTCTCCCTCATCAACGGCAAGTACAAGATGACCATCCTCTATTGCCTTTTCGAATTCGAGGTCGTGCGCTTCAACGAGTTGAAGCGCTACATTTCCACCATCTCGTACAAAACGCTCAGCTCCTCCCTCAAGGAGCTCGAAGCCGACGGCTTGGTCGTGCGCACCGAATACCCGCAGATACCGCCGAAGGTGGAGTACCGCCTGTCCGAGCGCGGAACCTCGCTCATCCCCATCCTCGACGCGCTGTGCGAGTGGGGCGACCGTCACCGCGACGACGGACCAACCTGCGAGGCTTCCAACAAGTAGTGTCGCTTGAAAGCCGCGGTTTTGCGCCCGAAACCGCGTGTTTCAAGCGACGATGCACTCGTTCGACCTCGCGCGAGGCGACTGCGAAGGCCGGTCGGCCGCGCGCCATACTCCCCCTGCGTCGCAGCCTTGACAATACTTTGATGTCAAAGTATGATGCCTGAGCATCCGACGCATCGAAAGGAGGCCGCCTTGCGCGGCACCGTCAACCAACTGGCACGCACCCTCGCCCTGGCGAACCGCTATCTGGTCGAGCAGCTCGAACAACAGGGGCTGCACGGCATCGCGCCGTCGCACGGCGACATCTTCGTGCAGCTCTTCGCGCACGGCGAGCTGCCCATGAGCGAGCTGGCGCAGCGCATCGGCCGGGACCCGTCCACCGTCACCGCGCTGGTGAAGAAGCTCGCGACCGGCGGCTACGTGACCACCGCGAAGCAGGCCGAGGACAAGCGCGTGGTGCTCGTGAAGCTCACCGATCGGGGCCGCCGGCTCCAGCCCGTTTTCGACTCCATCTCGAACGCGCTGACGACCGTGCAATGCCAAGGGCTCGATGCCGAAGATCTGGAAGCTTTCGACCGCACGCTTCGCACGATGCAGGAAAACTTCGAAACCGCTCTGAAGGGAGAACCCGCATGAACACCCCATCCGCCCGTCCCCGCCGCCTGGCGGCGACCCTCGCCGCGTTTGCGCTCGCAACGGTCGCACTCCTCGCGCTTGCCGCTTGCTCGTCGCCAAGCGAAGGCTCCGACAACCCCACGAACAGCGGCAACGGCAAGGACAAAACCCTCACCGTGGCCATGGAGCTTGCCTATCCCCCGTTCGAGACGAAGGACGACGCCGGCGAGCCGAGCGGCGTGTCCGTCGACTTCATGAGGGACTTCGGCGACGCCTACGGCTACGACGTGGTCATCGAGAACACCGCCTTCGACGGCCTTATCCCCATGGTGCAAACCGGCAAGGCCGACTGCCTCATGTCGTCCATCACCATCACGGATGCGCGCAAGGAGTCGGTGGACTTCTCCGACCCCTACGCGAGTGCCCAGCTGGCTATTCTGGCGAACGCCCAATCCGGCATCGGCAGCATCGACGACTTGAACCAGCCCGGCAAGAAGGTCGCCGTCAAAACCGGCTCCACCGGCGACGTGTACGCCACGAAGAACCTGGGAGAAGCCGAGATCGTGCGCCTGGCCGACGAGAGCGCCTGCGTGACGGAAGTGGTGCAGGGCAAGGCCGACGGCTTCCTGTACGACCAGCTCACCATCTACCGCAACAACCAGAAGAACCCGGACACCACCAAGGCCGTGTTCATCCCGTTCCAGGACCCCGAGTCGTGGGGCATCGCCGTGGCCAAAGGCAACGACGAGCTGCTGGGCCAGCTCAACGAGTTCATCGCCAAGAGCAAGGCCGACGGCGAGTTCGACCGTCTGACCGAGAAGCACCTCTCCTCCGAGAAGGCCGCCTTCGACGAACTGGGCTTCAAGTGGTTCTTCGACTTCGAGTAGTAGGCGCCGCCGCGCTTTGATTCGGGTTTGCAAGGGCTGCATCAAAAGCATCGTTTCGTTGGTTTTGTAGGGCAAGGGCTCTGCCCTTGTCGCTCAACAAGGTGCGTTTTCGCAGGTAGACGGCAAAGGGCAGAGCCCTTGCCCTACGATGCAGCCCAGACGACCATGCAGCACAAACATGTTCGAACCGTTTGACGAAAGGTCCGCCGTGCACGTTCTCTCTCTGTTGTCCCGCCCGTTCACGGCGGCGCCGAAGCAAGCGGCGCCGCCGGTCAAAGCCTTCGCGAACTACCTTTTGGTCTGCGTTGTCGTGATCGCGGTGTTCTGGCTGTCGCTCGGCATGGCCGGCATCGCCCTCAACTTCGACTTCGTGGAGCAGTACCGCACGCGCATCGCGGACGGATTTCTACTCACGGTGGAGCTGTCGGCGGCGAGCCTCGTTATCAGCATGCTCGTCGGCGTGCCCGTGGCCGTGGGGCAGGGCTCGCGCGTGCTGCCGGTGCGCTACCTGTGCGATCTGTACGTGAAGCTCGTGCGCGGCACGCCCCTGCTCGTGCAGATCTACCTGTTCTACTACATCATCGGCACGGCTTGGGGCATCGACAACAAGGTGGTGGCCGGCATCGTCATCCTGTCCGTGTTCGCCGGCGCCTACATAGCCGAGATCGTGCGCGGCAGCCTGCTCTCCATCGACGAGGGCCAGATGGAAGCCGCCCGCGCCGTGGGCTTCACGCGCGCGCAAACCGTGCGCCACGTGGTGCTGCCGCAGCTGGTGGCGCGCACGCTGCCGGCGCTCACAGGCCAGTTCGCCACCATCGTGAAGGACTCGTCGCTCTTGTCCGTCATCGCGGTCATCGAGCTCACGCAGACCGTCCGCGAGATCACGGCCACGAACTACAACTTCTTCGGCGGCTTTCTGCTGCTGGGCGGGCTGTACCTATGCCTCACGCTGCCCATCAT
Source organism: Gordonibacter massiliensis (ex Traore et al. 2017) (assembly GCF_019731765.1). NCBI lineage: Bacteria > Bacillati > Actinomycetota > Coriobacteriia > Eggerthellales > Eggerthellaceae > Gordonibacter > Gordonibacter massiliensis (ex Traore et al. 2017). The sequence goes on from NZ_JAASIO010000006.1 coordinate 95,744, forward strand.
GTTCGTGAGCAAGCGCTTCGAGAAGAGGTTCGGCTATGCGCATTAGGATAGAGGGCCTGACCAAGGAGTTCGACGGCGCGCCCGTGCTGCGCGGCATCGACTTCGACGACGACGTCACCACGCTCGCCGTCATCGGCCCGTCGGGGGGCGGGAAGTCCACGCTGCTGCGCATCGTCGGCGGTCTCATCGCACCCACGGGCGGCACGGTGGAGGTGGACGGCGAGGCGGTGGCCTACGATGAGCGCACGCTGCCGGCTTACCGCGCGCAGCTGGGCTTCGTGTTCCAGTCGAGCGGCCTGTTCCACCATCTGAGCGCGCTGGAGAACGTGGCCCTGCCCCTGCGCGTCGTGCACGGCGTGCCCGAAGACGAGGCGCGCGAGCGCGCCGCCGACCTGCTTTCGCGCTTCGGGCTAGCCGCCGAGGAAGACAAGCGGCCCGTGCAGCTCTCGGGCGGCCAGCAGCAGCGCGTGGCCATCGCGCGCGCCGTGGCCGCGCGGCCCAAGATGCTGCTGCTCGACGAGCCCACGAGCGCGCTCGACCCCGAGTACACCAACGACGTGCTCGACCTCATCCGCGACCTCAAGGATTCCGGAACGCGCTTCATCGTGGTCACGCACGAGATGGGCTTCGCGCGGCACGCCTGCGACAAGGCGGCGTTCCTGCACGACGGCACGCTGCTGGAATACGGCGCGAGCGCCCGTCTGTTCGACCGTCCGGCCACGCCGGAGCTGCAGCGCTTCCTGAGCAAGCTTCTGGAATGGAGCATCTGATGGACGCGCACGGGCGCGACGACCTCGGCGAGCGGAGCGAGCGGGATCGGTCGAGTGCGCGAACGCGAGACGGAGGAGACCCCATGATAGGCGTGCTGTACGAGTCCGACGAGTGGTCCGACCGCAAGCTGGCGGCCGAGATCGAGGCGTGCGGCGCGCCCGTTCGCTTGGTGAACATGAAAGGCGAAGCCGCCGAGGAGGAGGCGCTTGCCTGCGAGATGCTGGTCAGCCGCGTGTTCGCCAGCGCCCAGTTCCGCGGGCACGAGGCGTCGCTCGAGCGCATGCCCCGCGTGATCCGCGCGGCCGAGGAGCGCGGCATCCCGCTCGTGAACCCCGGGCGGGCCCACTTCTTCGAAGTGGACAAGCGCCTGGCGACCGAGACGCTGGCCGCCGCGGGCCTCGTCACGCCCGCCGTATATGCTTGCGGCACGCCGGCCGAACTCGACCCGGAGGCCCTCTCCTACCCTTGCGTCGTCAAGCCGAACTGCGGCGGCCGCACCACCTGCACCGCCATCGTCCGCAGCGCCGCGGAAGCCCGGGCGTTCCTGGCCGAGGCGCCCGCCATCGCGTTCATCGCGGAGGAGTACGTGGAACCCGCGCGCGGCTTCCTCACGCGCGTCGAGGTGGTGGACGGCGCCTGCGCGCTCGTCGTCAAGCGCTCCGTCGCGGACAACGGCCTGTCGGCCTACCGCTTCGGCTCCACCTACGCCGCCTACCCCGACGTCCCGCGCGCGGTCACGGATGCCGCGGAGCGCGCCTCGGCCGCGCTCTCCATCGAACTCGGCAGCTTCGACGTCATCGAGAGCGACCGCGGCCCGTGCATCATCGACGCGAACTCCGTGTCGAACGTCTCGGAGGACTGCACCGAGCTGCTGGGGATGGACCTCATGCGCGCCCACGCCGAAGCCGTCGCCCGCCGCTGGCACCGCCTTCATCCCGCATAGCCGCCCCCGCCTGACCGCCGACAGCAACGCCCCGGCCATCGCCCCCTTTGTCATCCTGAGCGAGCGAAGCGAGTCGAAGGATCCCGTGCGGTGCCAACGGTAAGATTTTCAGCTGGCGCCGCACGGGATCCTTCGACTCCGCGCTAACGCGTCGCCGCTTCGCGGCGCCTCCCTGCGCCCGCTCCGCGTGCTCGGGAGTTCGACAGTCCACTGGACTGTCGAATGCTCAGGATGACAGTCACCGCCCGTCATCGCAAGAAAGGACCACCCTCATGCTCACCATCAAAGACGTCTTCGACCGGTTCGACGAGATCGGCTGCTGCAGCTTCGCCACCCCCGACGGCCGCGGCGGCGTCGAGTCGCGCATCGCCCACTTCTTCGCCTACGACGACGAGGGGCTCTACCTGCGCACCATGGACGTGAAGCCGTTCTACCGCCAGCTCAAGGAGGGCGGCCGCTTGGCCGTGTCGGGCGAGCGCACCGAGGCCAAGGTGGTGTTCGACGAGAACAACCTGCCCCTGTTCAAGCCCGGCTACCAGATGCGCGTCTCCGGCGAGGTGCGCGAGCTCTCGATGGCCGAGGTGGAGGCCAAGGCCCCGCACGACCGCAACTTCAACGTGGCCGTGTACGACATCGCGAAGTACCCTGAGACGCGCGTGTTCGTGCTGCACCGCTTCCACGGCGAGCTGTACGACTACGACTACGCCATGGTGAACCGCGACCACAAGCTTTACCGCGAGCGCTTCGCCTTCGGCGGCGATTCCTACGAGGAGCCCGGCCTCTCCATCACGGACGCCTGCATCGGGTGCGGCTCGTGTTTGGAAACCTGCTCGTTCAAGGCCATCGCACCCGGCGAGCCCTACGCCATCCTCGGCGAGCGCTGCGACGAGTGCGGCAACTGCCACCACGTCTGCCCCGCGCACGCCGTGGCGGGCAAGGGCCTCCCGCGCCGCTAAGCGCCCCCGGCCAGCCCGGCCCCATCGGCCCCGGCCCCTCGCCATCCGCTGAACGCGAGCTGCGACAACGCGCTGGCGGCCCGGGAAACGCACCCGGTCGGCTCGAAGGCGCGACGCTCGCGGCAAGACCGCGCCTCGAGCCGACCGGGTGCCGCGCTGGCGGCGAACGGCGCGACGGTACGGCCGGCCTCACGCTGACGCGCCGTTCGCCGAACCGACTTGCGCGGCGCGGCCGCTCCGGGTGGTACAATCGAGGTGCCGATCTGCGCCGCACTTCCGACGCGATGGAATCGCACAACCGTTTCCCCACCTGAGCGCATCGGAGGTCGCCATGGTTTCACCTGGAGATATCGTCGTCTACCGCCATCACGTCTGCGAGGTCGCCGCCGTCCGCGAGGCGTACTTCGAAGGCAAGGACTACTTCGAGCTGCACGCGCTGTTCGAGAACTCCCTCAAGCTGTTCGTAGCCGCAGACGAGGCCGAACCGCCCACGCTGCGCCCCGCTATGTCGCGCAAGGAAGCGCTCGCGCTCATCGACTCCATCGCCGACGCCGAGCCCATCGACGAGGAAGCGCTCAAACCAGGCGCGAACACGCCCACGCTGCTCGAACGCCGCATCAAAGAGGAGTACGACAAATGCCTCAAGACGTTCGCGCCCCAGGACCTCGTCCCCATCATGAAGTCCGTCCACGAGCGCACCGCGCGCCGCACCGGCGCGGGGCGCCAGATCACCGCCACGGACAAGAAGTACTTCGACCTGGCCGAGAACCTGCTGTGCGACGAGCTTTCCGTGTCACTCGACATCGACCGCGACAACGTGCGCGACTTCCTCGTGGAACGCGTGAAGAAGGCAGAGGCGCGCCGCCGCTGAGAAAAACCCGCCGCAACGGGCCGTTTCGCTTCAAAAGGGCGTTTGTGAATGATTCTTCTTGAGAATAATTCTGAATGCGAACTTCTCATCTGGTCTTATATTTAATTATCTTATCACATATATATAAAAAGCCTCGAAAATTCGTTCACAAACGCCCTTTTGAAGCACCTATGGCAAGCGACGAGCCACTTCACAGGACGATGGAAACCCGTCCCCTTTGCTATACTTGCGGCAGCGCGGCCGCGAGCGCCGCGGCATCCGAGCGAAGGAGCGTCCCATGATCGAGCTGCCCGAAGCCCTGACCCTTGCCCGCCAGATATCGGACGTCCTGGTCGGCCGCATCGTCGTGGACGCCGTGGCGAACGCCTCCCCGCACAAGTTCGCGTTCTTCACGGGCGACCCCGCCACTTACGGCGCACGCTTGGACGGCCGGCGCATCGAGGCCGCCAAGGCGACCGGCCCCTACGTGGAGCTTCCCCTGAACGACGGCATGACGCTGCTTCTGCGCGAAGGCGTGAGGGCGCGCTACCTCGCGCCGGGCGAGGCCGTCCCCGCCAAGCACCAGCTGCTGCTCGCGTTCGACGACGGATCGCACCTGGCGTGCACGGCCTCCATGTACGGCCTGTTCCTCATAGCCGACACGGGCGCCGACGACGACGAGTACTACGTGGCCGCCCGCGATGCCACGCCCGTGCTCTCGGACGCCTACGACGAGGCGGCGTTCCGCGCCCTCGCCGCGTCCGTGCCGCCGAGCGCGAGCGTGAAGGCGCTGCTCGCCACCGAGCAGCGCATCCCGGGCATCGGCAACGGCGTGCTGCAAGACATCCTGTTCAACGCGCGCCTGAACCCCAAAACCAAGGTGAACGCGCTTTCCGACGCCGACCTCGCGCGCCTGTTCCGCGCCATGAAGAACACGCTGGCCGCCATGGCGGAGCAAGGCGGGCGCGACCTGGAGCGCGACCTGTACGGCCAGCCGGGCGGCTACCGCTGCATCCTGTCGGCGCAAACCTGGAGGAACGGCTGCCCCGTCTGCCACGGCGAGATCGAGAAGAAGCCCTACCTGGGCGGCAGCGTGTACTACTGCCCCGCCTGCCAGCCGCTCTCTTAGGGAACCCGCCCCCCCCCGACTCTACGGAGCGTTCATTGCACGCGGCGTTCGGTTGGCGTATCGTGGACGGCACGCCAACCGAACGAGAGGAAGACCGATGGACACCAAGCGCACCGGAGCGCTCATCCGATCCTTGCGCGAAGAGCGCGGGCTCACGCAGCTCCAGCTGGCCGCGCGCGTGGGCGTGAGCGACAAGGCGGTTTCGAAGTGGGAGCGGGGCGGCGGATGCCCCGACGTGTCGCTTCTGCCCGCGCTCGCCGACGAGCTGGGCACCACGGTCGAAACGCTGCTCGCCGGTGCCCTCGCTCCCGACGAACGCCAAGGAGGCACCATGAAACGCACGGCCTTCCGCGTATGCCCCGCCTGCGGAAACGTTATCACCACCACGGGCGACGCCGAGGTGTCCTGCTGCGGCAGGAAGCTCGAACCCCTTGAGGCGCGCCCCGCCGACGAGGCGCATGCCCTGCGCGTGGAAAGCGTGGAGGGCGACTGGTACGTCACGTTCGACCACCCCATGGAGAAGGGCCACCACCTGGGCTTCGTCGCCGTCGTCGGCTACGACCGCCTGGCCGTCGAGAAGCTCTACCCCGAGCAGGGCGGCGAGGCGCGCCTCCCGCGCCTCGCCGGCGGCGCGCTGTACGCCTACTGCACCGAGCACGGCCTCACGAAGCACCCGGTTCCAGGTCGCTAGCGCGCGGGCGCATCGCCGCGGAGCAAGCGGTTTGCACGACCCCCATCGCAAAGTACGCCGCCGACACCGCGTTCGGCAGGTAAGCCAGCTCGAGCGCGCACCAGCACACGAGCAGCACGCCGGCTGCGAGCGCCCATGCGCGCGCTCGCCGGTCGTGTCGCGCGAACAGCGCGGTGGCCACCAGGTTCGCCACCCCGTTCACCAGCAGAAGCGCCAGTCCCGGCCAGAACAGATCCTGCGTCATGAAAGCGGGCAAGGGCAGGGCCTGGATAGCCGGCACCATAGCGTTGAAGAAGGAGAAAGCTCCCTCGAACAACGCCGGCAACGCGCCTGCGGCCCCGGCCATCATGAAGCCGCCGCACGCTACGGCGCACACGCCGTTGAACGCGCAGATAACCCGCACCACGCGGCGGGCCGCGTTCATACCCGCGTCCCCTCGCCGCCCGCGAGCTCGCGCGCGCAGGCCACCACCGGCGCGACGGCCGCGCGGTCGGTGGCGTCGAAACCGCCGCGCATGCCCTCGAGCATCTCGGCGGCGCGCGGGTCGGTGGCGGCCTGCTTCTCCTGCATCTTGAAGAACAGCTTCATGGCCAGCTTGTTCGGCATGCTCAGACGCTCGTAGGCGAACCCGCCGCGCAGGTAGAACCGCGGCATCCCGTCGAACTCCGGCGAGGGGAACTCCCGCCCCATCGCCTCGTCCACCATGTCGGCCCACTCCGCCGGCGTCGCGCCCACGGCGAACGCGACGAACTTCGCGTGCGGATGCTCCTCGCGGGCGCGCCTGAGCCATTTCCCGCCCACCAGCGAGGCCGCATGGAACCACCCGCCGAACACCACCACGTCGAAGGCGCCCGCGTCGAAGCGCTTCTCGTCGTCGATCGACACCGCCTCGCATCCTAGGTCCTCCGCGATCCATTCCGCGTAGCGCTTCGTGAATCCCGTCTGCGACGAGTACGCGACCACCGCGTTCATGCCCGCTCCCCCTTTCGGATGCCGCGCCCCGCCACCGTGTGCGCGCGGGCGAACCGCTCCAGGTGGGCGGAGAGCCGCGGCTCGGCCTGCTCCCATGAGAGCCCGGCGTGCATGAGCAGAAACGGAACGCCCTGGAACTCCACCGCCATCTGCACCGCGTCGTCGGCGGCGAACTCGCCGGTGACCATGAGATGCTCGAAGATGGTGCGCTGCAGCGCCATCGGCTGCTCGACGAAGACGAGCCGGTAGACGCGTCCCGCCTCCTCGCTCTCGAACTGGCTGACCACCAGCAAACGACGCAGGCGCACCAGGTACGGGTCCTCGAAGAAATAGCGGAACGACGGCAGCACCATCGCGCGCAGCCCCTCTGCGCCCAAGTCCTCGTAGGGGCCCGCGTCGTCGCCCACGTCGAACATGATGCGGCGCTCGCCGAAGAATCGGCGCATCCGATCCAACGCCCCGCTCACGATGGCGTCGAAGATGGCCTGCTTGCTGGGGAAGTGGTTGTAGAGCGACGCGTCCTTGATGCCGACCGCCGCCGCGATGTCGCGCACCGACACCGCATGGCACCCCCGCTCCGCGAACAGCGCGAACGCCGCCTCCACGATACGCTCGCGCGTCGAGGCGCCCTGCGCGTTCGCGCGTGCGCCCTTCTCTTTCTGCTCCATGCCCGTTCCTCTCTAAACTAGCGATTGCTAGTATAATAACTAGCAATCGCTAGTTATGCAAGGGAAAAGGTTGTTGGAAAAGTTGTGCCGCAAACAGATTCGACGCGTCTCTCTACGTTAAACCACCATCGACACGCGGGCCGGGTTGTCATTCCGCGTGCGCGGCTTCGAGCATCTCCTTCAGCACCTCCACGTGGCTGCGGCGCTTGCGGGTGGCGGTGCCCAGCAAGCAGACGCTCTGGTACGCGCCGTAGCGGTCGTAGAACTGCGGCACGGCCTCGCGCTCGCGCATATCCTCGCGGTAGGCGTCGGCGTAGGCGTCCCAGGCTATGTTGCCGTGCAGGTAGCGCTCGAGCATGGTGGGCGCCGGAGCGAACAGCTTGTCGTGCGCGTAGTCGGCATGCAGCAGCTTCGGCACGAAGTACGCCAGGTCGTTCTTCTTCGTGAAGCCGGCCAGCTGGTTCGTGTTCTTCAGGCGGGTGTCCAGCAGAAGGTCGACGTCCCAAGACGCCAAAGCGTCGAAGAACTGCTCGGCGGACGTCTCGTAAGCACTGATCGTGTTAATCCTCATGATGGGAAGCTCCTTTTCGACAGCCTTGCGGCCGCTGCTTTTTACCCAAAGCTTACCCGCAGGCTCCCCGCTGCGAATGCCGCACGGCCCCCTTGTGAGAAAACCGCTGGCGTTTCGTCATGCAATCACCACGGCCGCCCACCGCTTCGGGGCGACGCTCGCCGCCGCGAGAAGCGCCCGGTATCGCCGGCTTCTGTTTTTCGCCCACTTCAAGGCGTGTTTCCATTACAATACTCAACGGTAATTTGAAACGCTCGATACACAAGACTCGAGGTATGGCCGTATGGACACGCAAGAAGCGCTGAGCTCGTTCGATCTCGATCCGCGCTTGTTCTACGACGCCGTCGCCTACAGCACCGACGACTACCTGTACATCATCGACATGAGAACCGACATGGCGCTCGTGTCCGAGAACATGCTGCGCGACTTCGATTTGCCCGACCGCCTGTTCGAGGGGCTCATCCCCCGCTGGCGCGACCTCGTGCTGGAGCGCGACCGTCCGAGCTTCGACGAGTCCATCGACGATCTGCTGTCCGGCAAGACCGACGAGCACGACCTCGAGTACCAGGTGGTCAACCGCAAGGGCGAGCACGTCTGGATCGTGTGCCGCGGCTTGCTGATGCGCGACGACCAGGGCGAGCCCGTGCTGTTCTCCGGGGCCATCACGAACCTGGAGCGCAAAGGCAAGGTCGACGCCATCACCGGCCTGTTCATGCACGAGAAATGCCTGCAGGTGCTCGACCGCCTGCTCGCGCGCAACCGCATGGAGGGCGGCATCCTGCTGCTGGGCCTCGACGACTTCTCGCGCATCAACTCCCTCAACGACCATGCGTTCGGAAACGGCGTGCTGCGCCAGTTCGCGCAGTCCACGCTGCGCCTGCTGCCCGACAACGCCACCGCCTTCCGCTTCGACGGCGACGAGTTCGCCATCGTGCTCGACGACGGCGACCGCAACGCGATGGAAGACCTGTACCGCACCGTGCACGCCTTCGCCAACCGCCAGCAGGACATCGACGGCGTGCCGTACTTCTGCACGGTGTCCGGCGGCATAGCCATGATCGGCGAGGACGGCGCCACGGGGCTCGACTTGGTCAAGCACGCCGAAAGCGCCCTGGAGGAAAGCAAGCACCACGGCAAGAACACGGTGTCGTTCTTCTCGCCCGCCATGTCGAAGGAGAAGCTGCGGCGCTTGGAGCTCAGCGATCGCCTGCAGGCGTCCGTCATGGACGGCATGAAGGGCTTCTCCGTGCACTACCAGCCCCTCGTCGAAGCCGACACGCTGCGCATAGCAGGGGCCGAGGCGCTTTTGCGCTGGAGCACGGAGGAGTTCGGCAGCGTGAGCCCCGTGGAGTTCATCCCGGTTTTGGAATCCTACGGGCTCATCGGAGCCGTGGGGCGCTGGGTGTTCGAGCAGGCCGTCAGGCAGTGCGCGGCGTGGAACCGCGTGCGACCCGACTTCATCATGAACGTGAACATCTCGTATCTGCAGATGCTCGAAGCCGACTTCGTCCCCTTCGTCGAGCGCACGTTGGCCGAAGCGGACGTCGACGCGCAGCGCATCGTGCTGGAGATGACCGAAAGCTACTTCGTGACGGACCTCGACGCCCTGCGCACGACGTTCGACCGGCTGCGCGCCCTGGGCATCCGCCTGGCCATGGACGATTTCGGCACGGGGTACTCCTCGCTCGGCCTGCTGTCGCAATCGCCCGCCGACATCGTGAAGATCGACCGGCTGTTCATCAAGAACATCCATGCCGAGTCGTTCAACCGCGCGTTCATCGACGCCGTCATCGACCTGTGCCACAGCGTGGACATCGAGGTGACCGTGGAGGGCGTGGAGGAGAGCACGGAGCTCGACGCGGTGCGCGCCATCGGCGCCGACAACGTCCAGGGCTTCCTCGTGTCGCGCCCGCTTTCGGCCGATGCGTTCGAAGAGCGCTTCCTGGGCCCGGACGGCTCGCAGTCCTAGCCGGCGCTTGGTGCCGAATAAGGCTGCCGGTGCTGCGCGCCTAGGCGCCCGCGCCCGCGCGCGGAACGAGCGGCGATCCCAGGCGGGCGAGCTCGCCCGCCACCGTCTCCACCAAAAGCGGCAGTGCGGCGGCCACCTTCGGCGTGAGGCCCACCGTGACCACGGCCGGCGAGGGGTTCCCCACCTGCATGCCCAGGCACAGCCCCTCCGCCTCGTAGCCCAAAAGCAGGGCCGCGTCGAACAAATCCACGAGCTTCAGGTCGTGCAGCGAGGCCGTGGCCCCCGAATGGCGCGCCATGGCGTCGGGCTCGAAACGGAACACGGTTCCCGGCTCGGCGTCCGTGCCGTCCACGGCGTCCACCGTGACGAGCACGTCGAAGTCGCGCACGTAGGGCAGCATGTCCATGCTCAAGCACCCCACGTCGAACAGCTCCACGTTGTCGGGCGCCTCGTAGCGCTCCGTCAGCTCCTCGTACACGGCGGTGCCCAGCCCGTCGTCGAGCATGAGCTTGTTGCCCACGCAGAACACCCCGATGCGGCGCGGCGCGGCCGGCACGCGTGCGGCGTCGGCCGCTCCGGCCCGCTCGTCGGCTTCGACCCGGCCGGCGCCTGCGGCGCTTCCGGTGGCTTCGGCCCGATCGGCGCCTGCGGCGCTTCCGGCAACCCCGGTTCCGGGGTTCGCGACGCTCGTCTGCTCCATGCCGCTCACTCCCCCAGCGTGGGACGAATGACCAGGTTGTAGTACGTGGCCGCCGCGATCATGGCGCACCCTGCCACGATGCTCACGACGGCCCAGACGCGCTGCCTGCGCAGATAGACGTCCTTGTCCGCACCGCGTTGCGCGGCGCGGTGCGCGGCGATGGGCTGCCCGATGAGGGAGAAGGCCACCGTGCCCGCCGTGAGCGTGACGAACACGACGGCCGCGACGATAAGCGCGAGCGGGGTGCGCTCGGTCCACGCCGCGTAGAACGTGTTGTCCGCGAACAGCCATATAGGGTAGAACAGGATGGCCGCCCACATGCCGTGGGCCGGCCCCCAGATGGGCGGCAGGAACAGCGCGCCCAGGTTCACGCGGGGCACGCCTTCGAGGAACTTCTCTTCTTGCGCGATCTGCTCGTCCGTCAACTCCGCCAACGCAGTCTCCTTCGCTCTCGTGATCGTCGCCTATTATAGCGAAGCCGGCATCGACCGTGCCGGCGCAGGGCCGAGCGGTTTTCTGTGACGGTTCAGCGCCAAACCGTCCGCCCACGTGACGAACGTGCTATCATATGGCACCAACAAGATAACATTAGCGAATCGAGGAACCCCTCATGAACATTCTCGCCATCGCCGGATCGCTCCGTGCGGCAAGCTACAACCGCCAGCTCGCCGAGGCGGCGGGAGCGGTGCTCGCCAAGCTGCACCCCGAGATCGACTACCGCATCCTCGCCTGGGACGACGTCCCCTTCATGAACCAAGACGCCGAGCATCCCGCCCCTGCCGCCGTGACCCGCGTGCGCGGCGAGGTCAAGCGGGCCGACGGCCTGTGGCTGTTCAGCCCCGAGTACAACCACGCCATCCCCGGCCCCTTGAAGAACCTCCTCGACTGGCTCTCGCGCCCGGTGAGCGACACCGAGGGCCAGGTGCTGGCCGGCAAGCCCGTGGCTCTGGCGGGCGCGAGCATCGGCATGAGCGGCGCGGCGCATGCGCAGGACCAGCTCGTGGGCGTGCTCAGCTTCCTGGACGCGCGCATCATGAACCAGCCGCGCCTGGCCATTCCCCACATCGCCACGCAGGCCGAAGACGGCGTGCTCAAGCTGGACGCCTCGGCTCCCTACCTGGAGAAGCAGGCCGAAGCCTTCGTGCGCTTCATTGATCGGCAGAGCTAGGCGGGGCTTCGTCCGACCCGGCGGGCGGCGCCCCCTTGCCGCGCTCCGACAGCACCAGCCCGGCGCAGGTCAGCACCACGCCGATGCAGATCTGCGGCGTGAGGGGCTCGCCCAGCACCACCACCGACGCCGCCACCGTGATGACGGGCACGAGGTAGATGTAGGCGCTCGTCTTCACGGCGCCCAGAAGCTTCACGGCGATGCCCCACGTGGCGAAGCACGCCGCCGACGCGCCCACGCCCAGAAACAGCATGTTCGCCGTCATGACCGGATCGACGAACCGCTCGACCCCGAAGTGGAAGTCCAGCAGGAACAGCGCGGGCACCATGAGCACGAGGCCCCAGGCGAACGTGCGCTTCGTCATTTGGATGGTGTCGTCGCACAGCGCCGCCAGCTTGCGCGTGAGCACGGCGTAGAAGGCCCACACGGCCGCGGCCGCCACGGCCAGCGCGTCTCCCACGACGCCGCCCGTGCCCAACCCGTCCCAGCTGATGAGCACGATGCCCGCCATGGCCAGCGCGAAGCCGGCGAAGAACACGGGGTGCAGCTTCTCGTCGCGCAGCAGGATCGACGACAGCAGCGCCGTAAAGAACGGGTTCACCGCCACGATCACGCCCACGTTGCTGGCCGTGGTGTAGGTGAGCGCGATGTTCTCGAACAGGAAGTACAGCACCACGCCCGTGAGGCCCGCCGCCGCCACGAGCGCCTCCTCGCGCCAGCCGCCCAGCTTCACGTGCCGCGGACGACACGCCCACAGCACCAAGAACCCTATGAGGAAACGGTAGAACAGTATCTCGATGGGCGCGAAGTCCACGAGCAGCACCTTCGTGGCCACGAACGTCGTGCCCCACACCGCCACGGTGAACAGCGCGAACAGGTGCCCGCGCGCCGCCGAGCCGCCGCCTTTGGCCGCGCGCGCGGCCGCAACCGCCTCGCGGGCGCTCACGAGGCGCTCCTTCCGCACGCGGCGCGGTAGCGCGCCGGTGTGAGCCCCGTGACGTTGCGGAACACGCGTCCCAGGTGCGCCTGGTCGGCGAAGCCCGCGAGGCCGGCCGCCTCCACGGGCGAGCGCCCCTGCTCCAACAGGCTCTTCGCGTGCATGACGCGCACGGCCGCGAGGTAGCGGCCCGGCGTGATGCCGAGCTCCCTTTTGAAGGCGCGCACGAGCGCGTAGCGGCTCGCTCCCGTCACGGCGGCCACGTCCTCGAGCGCGATGCGCTCGGCGTAGCGCTCGTCGATGAAGGCCCGCGCCGAGGCCACGAGCGCGCCGGGAGCCGGCGGCCCGCCCGACCCGTCGGCCGCCGCGGCGACCGCGGCTTCGAGCAAGTCCGCCACGAGCGCGTCGAGCGCGTCGAGGACGGCGGCTCCCTCGTCCGACGCGGCCCGCGCGAACAGGGCGTCCGCCCGGTCGAACAGCGCGGCGTCGCGCAGCACGGGCACGGCGAACCGCGGCGCCTCGGCCTCCGGCACGCCGGCCAGCGCGGCGACCGCGCTCACGGGCACGTTCGCGCAGCGGTACGCGAACGGCTCGTCGTCGAGCGGATCGCACGCGTGGGACTCGCCGGGGTTCACCAAGAACACGTCGCCCGGCTCCAGCACGTGCAGCTCCCGCCCGCCCATGGTGAGGGCGCGACGGCTCGCTTTCAAGGCGCCCACCACGTAATGATCGTGCAGATGGTTGGGGAACGCCCGGATGTTCCCGGCGAGCGAGCACACCTCCACCAGGGAACCGTCCGGGCGCGCGAACGCCCGCACCTCCCGCGCGTCCATGCCCCTCGGCTCCTCCTCCGCCCGCGGACGCTCGGTCCGCCCGCCTTCGCCTCGCATATGCTCCCTCTCTTTTCGCATCGGCCAAGTATAGTCGATGCGCTCGCCCCCGCGCTTGTACGATATTGCGCATCGGCGGGCGGAAGGGCGCGGGACGCCCGTCCCGTGGTGCAAGGGCCCTACCCCTGCCTTCGACCTACGGAAACGTTGCTGATTGAGCGGCAAGGGCAGAGCCCTTGCCCTACGGGAGCGTCGAAACGCGACTTTTGATGCACCCCCTCCACAGAACCGACGAACCGGGCCTTCTCGACGCGACCCTAGGCACGCATAAAAAGAAGGGGGCCCGGTTTCCCGGGCCCCCTTCGAAGCTTCGAAAGCTGCAAACCGTGCGACGGTCGCGCGCCTTAAGCCTTCTTGTGGTGCAGGTCGTCCTCGCCCACGATCACATGGTTCTCGGGATCGTAAACCAGTCCGCCGTGCTCTTTCCAGAAGAACATGAGCAGCGTCGGGGAGATGCCCTCGATGTTCGCCAGGTAGATGTGGATGAACATGAAGCAGATGAAGACGTACATCATGAAGTAGTGGATGATGCGCATCGACATGAGACCGCCCACCAGATCGGTACCGGCAGCCATGAAGCCCCAGTTCATCGTGGGAGCCCACAGGCACAGGCCCGTGTAGAACATCACGATGATGAGGATGGGGATGGCCAGGTAGCTGATCTTCTGCGGAACGCCCAGCTTGGCGCCCAGCGGATGGTCCTTCTTCAGGAACAGGTAGTACTTGATCCACGCGCCCAGCTGGTGGCGGTTGTCAGCCTGCGGCAGCCACGTCTTGTAGTCCGTGACCTGGTAGCGCGTGCCGCCGTCCGGCGAGGACTTCACGAAGAAGGCCATGATGAGACGGACGATGCAGTTCAGGAAGATAATGAAGCCGCAGAACACGTGCACGCCGCGGGCGATGCCCATGAACCCGCCCCAGAACGGGAAGTGGATGCTGAAACCCGTGACGATCAACAGGATCATGCAAACCAGGTTGATCCAGTGCGTGATGACGAAGGGCATCGGATGCGCTTCGCGATAGTGTGCCAAGTGCGCCATGTTACTTCACCCCCCAAGGACTCGTGACGGTCTCGAAGCTCTTGCCCGTCGCCGGCTCGGTGATGTGGACCGCGCAAGCCGTGCAGGGGTCGAAGCTGTGCACGGTGCGCAGGGCGTTGATGGGCTTCTCGATGTCGCCCACCGGGTTGCCGATGAGCGCCTGCTCCATCGGGCCGCTCTCGCCGTTGGCGTTCTTCGGCGCGAGGTTCCACGTGGTCGGGATGATGATCTGGTAGCCCGTGATCTTGCCGTCCTTGACCTCTTCCGAGTGGTACAGGGCGCCGCGGGGGGCCTCCCAGAAGCCCGTGCCGGAACCGGTGATGGTGGCAGGCTCGCGGAAGTAGTCGCTGTCGCCGCTCTTCACGGCCTCGCGCAGCTCCGCGACCCAGTCCTTCATGAGGCCGGCGATGTAGAGCGTCTCGATCTGGCGGACGGCGGTGCGGCCGAGCGTGGACTGCGCCACGCCGATCTGGCCGGGGGCGCCCAGGGCCTCGAGCAGGCCGTCGACCTGCTCCACGATGAACGGCACGTTGCGCTTGTACGCCGCGAGGATACGGGACAGGCCGCCGGCCTCGTAGGGCTTGCCGTCGTAGGCGGGGCACTTGACCCACGTGTAGCGGTCGTTCACGTCGTACTCGGTGTACTCGGGCTCCGTGACGAAGTACGGGGAGGTGTAGGTCTCCTCGCCCTTGTACCAGGAGTGGCCCATGTACTCGGTGATGAGCTCTTCCTTGACGTCCGAGAGGTTGAGCTTGTCGTCGATGACGCCCATGGGCAGGTAACGGTCGGCCAGCTCCATGCTCTCGTTCTCGAACACGCCCCAGGCCACGTAGCGGCCGCAGCCCTTGCCCCAGTTGAGCGCGTCGATGTAGTACGGCGCGATGGCCAGGGTGTCGGGGATCATCGTGGCCTCGACCCAGTTGTACACCTCGTCGACGAGGTACTTGAGGTCGTCGAGCTTCTGGTCGGTGGGCACGAACGCCGTGCCGCCCGGGATGAGCGTCATGACGTGCGGCATCTTGCCGCCGATGATGGCCGAGATCTGGGAGGCCTTGGCCTGCATCTGCAGCGCCTCCAGGTAGTGGGCCGTGCAAATGAGGTCGAGCTCGGGCGGGAGCTTGTAGCCCGTGCCGTCCTCCGCGTCGAACCAGTTGCCCGAGAAGATGGACAGCTGGCCGTTGTCGGCGAAGTTCGACAGGCGCTCCTGCAGGGCCACGAAGTCGCTGTTCATAGAGGTGCCGGCAGCCTGGGCCAGGTCGTAGGCGTCCGCCGCGTTGGCCTTGAGGGCGTTGAGCGGGTTCACGTAGTCCAGGGCCGCCAGGTTGTAGAACCACAGGATATGGCTGTGGAGGAACTGGGCGCCTTCCAAGATGTTGCGGATGATGCGCGCGTTGTTCGAGATCTTGATGCCGTAGGCATGCTCGGCCGCGATGGTGGACGAGTGCGCGTGGGACACCGGGCACACGCCGCAGATGCGCTGCACGATCTGCGCCGCATCTTCGGGCGTGCGGTTCTCCACGACCATCTCCATGCCGCGGAAGCAGCCGCCCGACACCCAGGCGTCGGACACCTTGCCGTTGGTCACTTCCATCTCGACGCGGAGGTGGCCCTCGATACGGGTGATCGGGTCGATAACTGAACGGGTCATGTAGGCTTACCTCCCTTCTTCTTCATCGGTTTCGACAGGCTTTGCCTGGCTGTTCTTGCTGCTCTTCTCGCACGCGGCCTTGGCCTCGTCGCGCGAGAGGTTGTACTTGCCGATGGACTTGTCGGGATGGTTCTTGTCCCAGGCGCGGACTTTCTCGAAGTCGGCGCCGCCGTCCATGCGGCCGGACACCTTCATGCCGAAGCCGTGCACGACGAGCGCGGCGGCCAGGATGCCGGTGATGCCGAGGGCGATCGTGCCGGGCTGGACCATCCAGTCGCCGATGCGCAGGTCGCGATGGCGCTTGTAGAACGGGGTGTTGACCTCGACCCAGTTGTGGCCGGGATCGTTCGGGTTGGCCTCGCAGCAGCCGATGCAGGGGGAACCCGCCTGCACGCACCAGCTGCGACGGTCGTTCCACAGCGTCACGCCGCAGTTGGACTTCGTCTGCGGTCCGCGGCAGCCCATGGGATACAGGCAGTAGCCCTTGGCCTCTTCCTCGGAACCGAACTGGTAGACGAACTCGCCGTTCTCGAAGTGGCCGCGACGCTCGCAGTTGTCGTGGATCGTCTGGTCGAAGATGCCGGAGGGCTTGTTCTCGCTGTTGAGCGCCGGCAGCTTCTCGAGCAGCACGACGTCGACGAGCACGGACACGAGCCACTCGGGGTTCGCGGGGCAGCCCGGGATGTTGATGACCGGCGTGTCGATGCCGGCCTTCTTCAGGAACGCCTGAACGCCCAGGGCGTCCGAAGAGTTCGGATGGGCGCCCATCCAGCCGCCGTTGACGGCGCAAGAGCCCAGCGCGACGACCGCGTTGGCCTTCTCGGCAGCCTCGATCAGATGCTCCGTGCCGGGCTTGTCGGCCACGCGCAGCGCTTGGCCGCCCCAGCCTTCCAGCACGGCGCCTTCGTACACCAGGATGTAGTTCCCGGCCTCGATGGTCTGCTCCTTGGCTTCCTCCATCGACCAACCGGCGGCTGCGGACAGCGTCTCGGAATAGTTGAGCGAGATAAGCTCGAGCACGACGCTCGCGGGATCCGGCGTCTCAACCTGGGCGAACGACTCGGTACAACCCGTGCACGACGCGCCTTCGATCCAGATTACCGGGTACAGCTTCCCCTTCGTAGCGCCGATCACGGATTTCTCGAGGGCCTGCGCTATCTGCGGCGCGGCGAGCTGGGACAGCCCGGCAGCCGCGGCAACGGCGCCGCAAAGTTTCATGAAGCTGCGCCGCGTCACACCGCGGGCGGAAAGCATGTTCTGAAACTCTGAAACCGTGGCCTCTGTTTCCATGTGCACACCTCCTCAGGTGCTCTCGTCTGACATTGCACTATTTAGTATTCTCCCCGAGAAATGTTTCAAATTACGCAACGACGGCGCGAGCGCAACGATTGGCCCGCAAATGGTTCAAAAATGTTACGGAAGCCATTTGTCGTAACATAATTTATGCAGGTTAATCATGCTTTTATGCAAAATCGCGCATATTGGAGCACACCCCCTCGAATCATGCGCGATACAAGGCCGCTCATCGAAAAACAGGAGAATTGTAGGATTCCTGCATAAGAAGCGGCCCACCCCTCGGGCGACACCGCACGGAAGGATATCATAAGACGACGCTCGACGCGACCCGGATTCCTCGGCCGCGTCGACCGCGGAGCACCGCGCGCCGCCGTGCGCGGCGCCGCCAGCCACTGAACATCGCGACCGAAGGACGCCTCCATGCACGCCACCGAACCCGTATTCGCCTACCTCGGCCCCGCCGGCACCTACACCGACGAAGCCGCGCGCGCTTTCGCCGCCCGGCTCGGCATCGACGAGCCCGCGCTTCTGGAATGCGCGTCGTTCGACGAGGTGTTCGACGCCGTAGACCGCGGCAAGTGCGAGTTCGGCGTCGTGGCCAAGGAGAACTCGCTCGAAGGGTCGGTCACGGCCACGCTCGACAACTTCGCGTTCAAGAGCACGGCCACCATTTTGGGCGAGGAGGTCATCGACATCCACCACTGCCTGGTCATGCACCCCGACGCCAAGCTGGAGGACGTGACCACCGTGGCCTCGCACGCCCAGGGCCTCGCGCAGTGCCGCCGCTTTCTGGCCGAGCGCCTGCCGGGGCGCGCGTCCGTCACCACGTCCTCCACGGCGGAGAGCGCGCGTCTGGCGCTGGAGAACCCGCACGTGGCGGGCATCGCGAACGCGTTCGCCGCCGAGCTGTACGGCGCGCGGGTCGTCGAGCGCGACATCGAGGACCACTTCGGCAACCAGACGTCGTTCGCCCTCATCGGCCGCCAGGGGCACCCGCCCGTGTTCCGCGGTGAGCGCTACAAGACGTCGCTCGCGCTGTTCTTGCAGGTCGACCGGGCGGGCACGCTGAACATGATCCTTTCGGAGTTCGCCTACGCCGGCATCAACCTGTCCATGATCCAGTCGCGCCCCACGAAGCAGGCGCTGGGCGATTACATGTTCTTCATCGAGTTCAAGGAAGACGCCAACTCCCTGCCCGTGCAAACCGCCCTCAACTGCCTGCGCCTCAAGCTGCGCGAAGTGAAGGTCCTCGGCAGCTACCCCGTGGCGTAGGTAGGCGCCGCGCTGCGCGCTCCCCCACGCGCCACGAGGGCAACCGCATCCCCAGCCTTACGAAGCGGGCCGACGAACGCCGCCAAGATTACGATCGCTCTCGCTCGTCGGCTCTTCGTAGGGGCGATCTCCTGATCGCCCGTTCCGGCGAAGCCGGAACTAACGACCGAAACCTCTTTCACTCTCCGTGCTATCATGATGTTATGACGAACGTCAAAAGACAAGCCACACGTCTTTCAAGCTGGGACTATTCTCGCCCAGGCTGTTACTTCGTCACGGTCTGCACGCACGAACGCAAACCGTTGTTCGGGCATGTGAGGGTTGAAGGCGAGAACGTCGAGCGAACGGCTCGCATGCTCTTGAACGACCAAGGGCTCGCTTGCAAACAGGCGATCGACGCAGCATCCGAAACCTACCGGGAAGCGTCGGTTGACGCTTTCGTAATCATGCCGAACCACTTGCACATGCTCCTTTTACTTGAAGATGCCAGAGGCTCGGAACCGTCGACAAGAAGCTTGCTGTCCAGAATCGTAGGGTTCGTCAAAACACGCACAACACGCATCATTCGAAAGAGGTCGCCGAAAGCGAATGTCTGGCAACGGGGATTTCACGATCACATCGTGCGCGACGAGGCGGACTACCTGCGGATTTGGGAGTATATCGAGAACAACCCGGCGCGGTGGGCGCAGGACAGGTACTATCTGGAAGACGCATGCAGTCGATAGTTCCGGCTTCGCCGGAACGGGCGATCAGGAGATCGCCCCTACGGGACAACGGGAACTCCATCGGCAATCGTCGGACCGCGTCGCGGACGTCGGGATGCGAGGCCCCGTGGCGCACTGGGGGGCGCATAGCGCGGCGCACTTTTAGAACGCGATGAGGCCCAGGTGCTCTAGCAGGATCTTCGTGCCGATGAGAACGAGCACGATGCCGCCGACGATGGTGGCGGGCTTCTCGTAGCGCGCGCCGAAGCGATGGCCCACAGCCACGCCTGCCAGCGCCAAAACGAACGTCGTCGCGCCGATCAGGGCCACGGACGACACGATGTCCACGCGCAAGAACGCGAACGTGATGCCCACGGCCAGCGCGTCGATGCTCGTGGCCACCGACAGCATCACCAGCTCGCGCAGGTCGAGCTTGCCGTCCGCCGGACAGGACAGCTCCTCCTCGCCGTCGCGAAAGGCGTCCCACAGCATCTTGCCGCCGATGAACGCCAGCAAGACGAACGCTATCCAATGGTCCACCGGGGTGATGTACTGCTCGAACTGCGTTCCCAGCGCCCAGCCCACCAGCGGCATGAGCGCTTGGAAGCCCCCGAAGAACAACGCGATGACCAGCGCTTGGCGCACGTCCAGGCGCTTCATGCACAGACCTTTGCACACCGACACGGCGAAGGCGTCCATAGACAGCCCCACCGCCACCAGGAACAGCTCGACGAATCCCACGATGCTTCCCCCTCGTTCTCGTCCTATCGCGCGCCCGGTCGCTCTTCCGGCCGCGGGCAAAAAAATACCGACGCGGACGCGTCGGCTGCGAAAAAGCACGGTGCGACGCCTGCGCCACACCGCGAGTCTTGTCGTTTAAGGCCGGCCAGCTTCCTAGTGCGAAGCAGCATGTTGACCGAACCGCGCCCGAAGGCGTCGACTACTCCCTCACGGGATTGGGGTATTCTATCACAGCGAATCGCTCAGGGAAGGAAAACGTCGCCCTCCCGTCGGAAAAAACCTTCCGCCACGAGATCCGCCACGATCCCCTCGAACACGTCCGCGTCCACCTGGGAGCGCCCGCCGGCCAGCTCGAAGGAGTCGAGCCGCTCGGCCAGCTCGGCCGCGCCGATGCCGGGAGCGGCCAGCACGATGCGCACGAGTTCGGCGCGCTTCTGGCGCCGCGAGCCTTCGAACGCCGACTGCCGCGCGTAGTGCGCGCTGCGCCGCGAGGGGTTTGCCACCTGCGTTTTCAGGTGCGCTCCGTAGTCGAGCAGCGCGTAGTACCACGCCCGCGCGTCGTCTTCGGGGCACGTGTCGGCCACGAGCGGCGCCAGCTCCTTGTCGCCCACCTTCTCGCGATCGGGGAACAGCTCGTGGAGGAACACCGTGCGCACGTTCGTCTCGATGTACACGGACGGGCGGTTGTAGGCGAAGGCCATGACGCCGGCCGCCGTGGCCGGGCCGATGCCGGGCAGGCGCTGCAGCTCCTCGGCCGTGTCGGGCAGCGTGCCGCCGCGCTCGGCCGCGCACGCGTCGGCCGTCCTCTTGAGGGCGATCGCGCGGCGGTTGTAGCCGAGGCCCTGCCATTGCGCCAGCACGTCGGCCGTGTCGGCCGACGCGAGCGCGTCTATCGTGGGGAACAGCGCCATGAAGCGCTCCCAGAACCGCCCCACGCGCGCCACCTGGGTCTGCTGGAGCATGATCTCGGACACGAGCACGGCGTAGGGGTCGTCGAGGTTGCGCCAGGGAAGGTCGCGGTAGAGCGCGGCGCCCTGCTCGCGCACGAGCGCAACGAACGCGTCGCGGTCGGGCTCGGCGCACGGCCACGCGGGCCGCGGCTCCTGCGTCAGCGGCATGGGCCCTGCGCGCAGGCCGAGCGCGCCGCGCAGGCGCAGGCGCTCGCGCGGATCTCCGACGACCCATCGCGAACCGGGCTTCCGTCCCTCGGAGACGGGGCCTCGCCCGCGTCCATGGCCTTCTCGATGGCGGGATGCGTGCCGCCCTGCTCGAACAGGTCCTTGAGCGTGATGGAAGCGAAGTAGCCGTTGAGCAGGCGGTCGGCGCCCTGCCACACCTTGTTGTAGGCGCACTCGGGCTGCTTCTCGCAGTAGTCGGGGTCCATGACGCACAGCGAGATGCTCACCGGCCCTTGGATGGCCTCCAGCACTTCCAAAAGCGTGACCTCGGCCGGGTCGCAGTTGAGCACGAGCCCGCCGTGCGCGCCGCGCACGGTCTTGATGAGCCCGCCCTTCACCAGGTCGTGCTGGATGCTGCGCGCGAACGCGTAGGGTATGTCCTCTTCTTCGGCTATGTCCGATACGGATACGTAGGCGTCGCCGCTCTTGTAAGCGGCCCTCAGGATGCGGCAGGCGTAATCGCAGCGTCGCGTGATATCCATGTATTCTACTCCTCGGTTCCCTTCAGCAAGTCGTCAAGATGGTCAAGCTCGCGCCTGAAGTCCTTCACGACGGCGTCCTCGAGAGCACGGTACTCCTCCGAGTCCAGCGGCTGGTAAGCCGCCAGCTTGTCGAACAGGTTGTCTGCGGTGACGGGCAGGTAGCGCCGCGCCACCAGGCTTGCCTTGTACGCTTCCTCTATGGCCTCGCGCGCCGCCATGTATATGTCGTAGCGGGGCATGCCGGCCGAGTAGCGCACGAGGTCCACCCGGTTCACGCCGCGCAGCGACGGATGCTCGCGCGCGATTTCCATCCAAATGTCCACGCGCTCTTCCGGAGTGGGGTAGTCGATGTCCACGATGGACAGCGGTTCCAGCAGGTCGTAGAAGAACGGGTCGATCTCCCCCGCCTCCGCCGCCGAGGCCAGCACGAACACGTCGGGGTTCTCCACCGCCGAGCGCACGAGCCCGATGGCCTCGCGCGCGCCGCGCGACAGGCTGGAGAACATGAAGCCGCCGAACTCGTCGCCGGCGTCGGACATGGGCGACGCCCACAGGTCCAGATCCTCCAGCATGAGCACGCCCGGGCCCTCGAAGGCGTTGCGCGCCGCGTTGAGCCGGGGCTGGTTGTCGGCCTGCGCCATGACGCACAGCACCGGCATGCCCTGAAGGTTCTCCTCCATGCGCATGCGGATGGCCGGCATGTCCAGCTCGCCGAGCGTGGCCACCATGAAGCGGTTGGCGTCCTCGCGG
Organism: Gordonibacter massiliensis (ex Traore et al. 2017); assembly: GCF_019731765.1. Taxonomy (NCBI): domain Bacteria; kingdom Bacillati; phylum Actinomycetota; class Coriobacteriia; order Eggerthellales; family Eggerthellaceae; genus Gordonibacter; species Gordonibacter massiliensis (ex Traore et al. 2017). The sequence goes on from NZ_JAASIO010000006.1 coordinate 118,070, forward strand.
GCGGGAGAGCGGAACAGGATGGCGTCGGCGGCCGGCATGCGGTCGAGGCCGTGCCGGGCGTTGAGCAGCTCGACAAGGCTCTTGAACTGGGGGTCGTCCTGCATACCCAGGCCGAAGTCGCGCATGAGCGCCACGGTTTCGTTGTAGCCGACGATGTCGGAGTAGGAGATGCGCTCGAGCGCCGAGACGATGGCGTGCGCGTCGGCGTCCTCGCCCATGGCGTCCTCGTCCGACCGCGCGACCCGCGCGAGCGCGGACGTACGCTCGGCCGGCTCGTCGCCCTTCTGGTCGCCCTTCGAGCCGCCGGCCTCGCGCCGCCACGAAGCGGCGTCTTTCGCGGCATCGGCAGGTTCGTCGCCCTTGCCGTCGGCGGGCGCGCCCTCGGCGTCGGCCCGGGCGGGCTCCTCCGCCTTCGGCGCGGGCGTCATGACGCCCTTCGAGCGCGGAAGCGTGACGTGCTCCACCTTCATGAGGCGCGGCGCGTCGATGCCGAGGAAGTCCTGGGAGATCATGTCGGTCATGTCCTCCAGATCCTCGCGCGTCAGCCCGAACTCCTCCAGTTTGTCCAGCGCCAGGCGCTGCAGCTGCTCGGCGCAGGCGGCCACCTCGTCGGAGGCCAGGAAGGGCTCGAGCTTCTCGAAGATGTACTCCGCGAGCGAGCGCTCCTTCAACTTGCAGGCGAGCGCCCACGCCTGGCGCAGCCCGTCCACGGCCTCGTCGTCCGGGGCGTAGGCGCTGCGAGCGCCCTTCTCGAAAGCGGCAAGGTACAGGTGCATGCCCAGCACGGCGTCGCCCGCAGAGCAGGCGAGCGCGGCACGGCGCAGGTAGTCGGCGGCGGAGCTATTGTCGTATTCGTCGTTCTGGCTTGGCGAATTGTTCGCGTCAACGTTCTCGAACATGGGCCCCCCTCCTTCACAGATATGTAAACATCGCAGGTGAATTGCGCAAATGTATATGGTCAAGTCACATTTTACCGGACTGCGCCGCACGCGCATAGGGCGAAGCGCAAAAACCTCAAATCGTCACGGACCGGTAACAAAACGAGTAGAAGGTAACGAAAGCCCAACGCCCGCCGGAAACCCCCGGCCACCTAGCAAGCGCGCCAGCGCGACCATCTCCCCTTCTCACCGCGAGACGCAAGGGACCTCTCCCCCAGCTTCGTCCAGGGTGCGGCGCGGCGGAGGGGTTCACCAAGCGAGTTCCGCACGAGCCGAAGCATCCTGCGGATGCTTCGTGCGAGCTCAGGACTGCCCGAGCGACTGAACCCCTTCGCCGCGCCGCACCCGTCCCGCAGGTTGAAACAAGAGGCCTCTACCAGTCGAGCACCTTCCAGCGCCGCTCCCGCGCCGTGCGGGCGAGCGGCCGGTCGGGGTCGACGGCGAAGGCGTGCTCGGCGGCGCCCAGCACCGCGCGGTCGGAATGGTGATCGCCGTAGGCGCTGTCCAGCACCCAGTTGCCCACGCCGAAGCGCTCGTCGCCGAAGCGCCGCACGGCCGCGAGCTTCTCCTCGCCCTCCACGGGCAGGCCCTCCACCTCGCGCGTGTACGTGCCGTCGGGCGCCTTGCGCATGCGCGTGGAGATCTGGAACTCGAAGGGGTGGTGCTCCATGGCGCGCAGGATGATGGGCTCGAACGTGGCCGAGATGACCACGACGACCTCGCCCGCGGCGACGTGCGCGCGCATGGCGGCGTCGGCGGCGGGGCGGAACAGCAGCGCGATGCGCTCGTCGTAGAAGTCGGCCAGGAAGCGGTCGACCTCCTCGGCCGAGCGGCCCTCGAACGCCGTGAACACCAAGCCGCGCACCTTGCTCTCGTTCTGCGGCAGGCGCAGCTTGTAGGCAGCCGCCCACAGAAGGATGCGGAAGATCACCCGCTTGCGCAGCATGCCGCGCTCCATGAGGTGCTGCACGAGCAGCACGGGCGAGTTGCCGTTTATGCTCGTGCCGTCGAAGTCGAACACCGCGAGCCGTACGGGCCCGCCGTCCTTGCGCTCCGTGGCGGGGCCGGCGAACGGCACGGCGCCGGCCTGTTGTTCTTCCGCGTTCGTCTCCCCCGGTCGGGACATAGGCCATCCTCGTCGTCGCGACGAGGCGCCCCGACGCGAAGGGAGGGGCGGGAAGGACCCGTGCGGCGACGGGCCCTTCCCGCAGTCGCGCTAGTCCTCGATCTCGTCGATTGTCTCAGCGAACTGTGAATTATACAGCTCCGCATAGAAACCGCCAAGTTCGAGCAGTTCCTCGTGCGTCCCCTGCTCCACGATGTCGCCGTCGCGGATGACCAGGATGAGGTCGGCGCTCTTGATGGTGGACAGGCGGTGCGCGATGACGAACGAGGTGCGTCCGGCCATGAGGTTGTCCATGGCCTTCTGGATGCGCTCCTCGGTGCGCGTGTCCACCGAGCTCGTGGCCTCGTCGAGGATGAGCATGCGGCGGTCGGCCAGGATGGCGCGCGCGATGGTGAGCAGCTGGCGCTGGCCCTGGCTGATGTTGCTGGCGTCCTCGTTGATCTCGGTGTCGAAGCCCTGCGGCAGCGTGCAGATGAAGTGGTAGACGTAGGCCGCCTTGGCCGCCGCCTCCACCTCCTCGTCGGTGGCGTCGAGCTTGCCGTAGCGGATGTTGTCGCGGATGGTGCCGTGGAACAGCCACGTGTCCTGCAGCACCATGCCGAACATGCTGCGCAGATCGTCGCGCGCGAAGTCGCGCACGTCGTGGCCGCCGATGCGGATGGAGCCCGATTGCACGTCGTAGAAGCGCATGAGCAGCTTCACCATGGTGGTCTTGCCGGCGCCCGTGGGGCCCACGAGGGCCACGGTCTGGCCCTCCGTCACCTTGGCCGAGAAGTCCTTGATAATGGGCTTCGCGGGATCGTAGCCGAAGTGCACGTGGTCGAACTCGACGTTGCACTCCACCTCGCCCGACGTGACCTTCGCCTGGTCGGGCTCCTCCTCGGGCTCGCCGAGGAACTCGAAGATGCGCTCGGCGGCGGCGGCCATCTGCTGCAGCACGTTGGATACCTGCGTGAGCTGCGTGATGGGCTGCGTGAAGTTCTTCACGTACTGGATGAACGCCTGGATGTCGCCCACCGTGATGGCGCCCTGCACGGCCAGGAAGCTGCCCGTGATGGCCACGGCCACGTACCCCAGGTTGCCCACGAAGTTCATGATGGGCTGCATGAGGCCGCTGATGAACTGAGACTTCCAAGCGGAGTTGTACAGCCGCCCGTTCGTCTCGTTGAAGTTGTCGACCGTGCCGTCCTCGCGGTTGAACGCCTTGACGATGGCGTGGCCCGAGAACGTCTCCTCCACGATGCCGTTGATCTCGCCCAGCGTGTTCTGCTGCGCCATGAAGAACTTCTGCGAGCGCTTCACCACCACCATGATGAGCACGATGGAGATGGGCAGGATGACCACGGTTACGAGCGTCATGAGCGGGTTGATGGACAGCATCATGACCAGCACGCCGATGATGGTGGTGATGGACGTGATGAGCTGCGTCACGCCCTGGTTCAAGCTCTGGCCGAGCGTGTCCACGTCGTTGGTGATGCGCGAGAGCACGTCGCCGGTGGAGGTGCGCTCGAAGTAGCCCATGGGCATGCGGTCGATCTTCGACGCGATGTCGCGGCGCAGCTGGTAGCACGTGCGCTGCGAGATGGAGCTCATGATCCAGCCCTGCACGAACGAGCACGCGGCGGAGAGCAGGTACAGCCCCAGCGTGAACAGCAGGATGCGCGCGATGGCGTCGAAGTCGATGCCGCCCGAGCCGTCGATCTTCGCCACGATGCCGTTGAACAGCTCGGTCGTGGCCGTGGAGAGCACCTTGGGGCCGACGATGTTGAAGATGGTGGACCCGATGGCGAACACGAGCACCACGACGAGCGCCACCTTGAAGCGGCCCATGAAGGCGATCATCTTCTTGAGGGTGCCTTTGAAGTCCTTGGGCTTCTCGCCGGGCATCATGCCGTGTCCGGGGCCGTGGCCGCCCATGGGGCCGCGGCGCGGACGGCGGGGCTGTGCGACCGTTTGCGGATTCGTCTGCTCGCTCATGCCGCATCACCTCCCGTCAGCTCTTCTTCCGACAACTGGGACATCGCGATCTCCCGGTACTCCTCGCAGGTTTGCATGAGCTCCTCGTGCGTGCCCTGGCCCACGATGCGGCCCTCGTCGAGCACGACGATCTTGTCGGCGTGCAGGATGGTGGAGATGCGCTGGGCCACGATGACCACCGTCTTGTCGGACAGGCGCGCGTGCAGCTCCTGGCGCAGCGCGGCGTCGGTCTTGTAGTCGAGCGCCGAGAAGCTGTCGTCGAACAGGTACGCGCGCGCCTCCGTGGCGAGCGCGCGGGCGATGGCCAAGCGCTGGCGCTGGCCGCCCGAGACGTTCGTGCCGCCCTGCGACACGTCCGCCTCCAAGCCCTCCTCCTTCGAGGCGACGAAGTCGGCCGCCTGGGCGATGTCGATCGCCTGGTCCACGCGCTCGGCCGGCATGTCCTCGTCGGAATAGGCGACGTTCGACTCGATGGTGCCGGAGAACAAAAACGCCTTCTGCGGCACGTAGCCCAGCTGGGCGCGCAGCGCACGCTGGCTCAGGTCGCGGATGTCCACGCCGTCGAGGGTGATGGAGCCCTCCGTGACGTCGTAGAAGCGCTCGATGAGCTTGATGACCGTGGACTTGCCCGAGCCGGTGGAGCCGATGAGCGCGGTGGTTTTGCCGGGCTCGGCCGTGAAGCTCAGATCCTCGAGCACGCATTCCTTGGAGTCGCCGTACTTGAAGCTCACGTCGTTGAAGGCGATGGTCGCGCCGCCCGCGCGGTCGGCGAGCGCCGCGTCGCGGGCCTTCGAGGGCTCGGGGTCGCAGATGGTGGGCTCGGTCTCCAGCACCTCGTTCACGCGCTGGGCCGCCACGTCGGCGCGCGGCAGCATGATGGATATCATGCCGATCATGAGGAAGCTCATGATGATGACCATGGCGTACGTGATGAACGCGATGAGGTCGCCCGTCTGGATGGTGCCGGTGTCGATGTAGGAGCCGCCCACCCACACGATGAGCACGCTCACGCCGTTCATGACCAGCATCATGAGCGGCATCATGAACGTCATGACGCGGTTCGTGAACAGCTGGGTCTTCATGAGGTGCTCGTTGGCGGCGTCGAAGCGCTCCTCCTCGTAGGGCTGGCGGTCGAACGCGCGGATGACGGGCAGGCCCGTGAGTATCTCGCGCGACACCAGGTTCACGCGGTCGATGAGCTTCTGCACGATCTTGAACTTGGGCATGGCCACCTTCATGAGCACCATGATGAGCACGAAGATGATGACCACGGCCAGCACGATGATCCAGCTCATGGCAAGGTTCGTGCGCGACACCATGATGATGCCGCCGATGGCGAGGATCGGCGAGTACAGCACCATGCGCAGCAGCATGACGGTGACCATCTGCACGAGCTGGATGTCGTTCGTGCCGCGCGTGATGAGCGAGGCGGCCGAGAAGCTCTGCACCTCGGCATCGGAGAACGACACCACGCGGCGGAACAGCCTGCCGCGCAGCGTGGCGCCCACCTTGGCGGCCGTGCGCGAGGCGATGAAGCCCACGGCGATGGCCACGACCATGCCGAGCGCGGCCAAGCCGAGCATGATGAGCCCGATGCGCACGAGGTAGTTCATCTGCAGGTCGGACAGGTTGTAGCCGAGCGATTCGTACTCCTGCTTGGCGGCGGCGATGGCCTGCTGGTCGACGATGGAGTCGCCCATGTCGCCCATCTTCTCCTTGGCCTCATCCAGCATGTCGAGGATCTGGTCCTTCGTCACCACGCCGGCTTGGTACGCCTGCATGACCTGGTCGAGATCGAGGTCGGGGATCTGTTGGGAGTAGTGGATGGCCACGAGCGGCATGGCCACCATGCGGTCGAGCTCGTCGATCTCCTTCTTGCCCTCGTCGTCGAGCTTGTACGTGCCGTCGGCGGTCTCGGTGTAGGCGTCGCGGAACGTCTGCTCGTCGGCCGCGGGCAGCATCATGGCCACGAGGTCGTGGGTCTTCGCGGTCATCTCGTCGGTGGCCGCGTGCTCCACGCCCGACTGCTGGATGCCCACGTCGACGATCTTCGACGTGTAGTTCGGCAGCGACAGGTCGGTGAACGCCTGCACGATGAGCAGGCACACGATGAGCACCACCGCGATCTTGGAGTTCTTGAGGTAGCGGACTATGCGCACGGGGCATTCCCTCCTTCGGAATCGTGCGGGGCGGGGGTTGCGGCGTCGGCGCGCCCCTGCGTCGCGCAGCGCCCGTCGGGGCCCGAGGAGGCGCATGCGCCGTTGCCCTCGACGCCGCACGGCACAGTGAAGGCGTCCGCGTGCGTGCGGTCGTGGAACTCCACAACGCGCTTGAGGATGCGCACGAGGTGGGCCATGTCCTCTTCGCCCACGTACGCCATGACCTGGTTCATGTGCTCGTCGCGCAAACGACGTCCCTCGGCGGCGAACTGCCGACCCTCTTCGGTGAGGACCACCGTGACGGCCCGGTAGTCGTCGCTCGTGCGGTGCCGCTCGATAAGGCCCTTCTCCTCGAGCGCCTTGAACGTTTGGGACAGCGCACTGGGGGTGGTGTGCGAGATCTCGGCCACGCGGCCCGGGCGTATGGGCTCGCCGCACGCCTCCAGCTTGCCCACCGCCATCATGATGCGCGCCTCCGACGGCGTCACGCCTTCCGGCGTGGGCGGCATGATGCGGTCGTGGCGCATGCGCTGCATGATCTCGTACAGCTCGCGTTTCATATCCGCGAACGAATCGTCCATGGCTCTCCTTCCCTGCCCTTCGCTTTCCCGTCCTATAATTTAGCTGCTAAACTATATCACTTCATAATTTTTGCGCAATGGAAATTTTAAGAGCCTGCGCATGCCTTACACAGAACAACCACGCGATCGTAGGATCGCCGTGCGGCTGCAGGATCGCCGTGCGAAGGTGCGCGTCTTGCGCGCGATTTCGCCCTTCGTTGATCGAAAGGCGAATTTTTTGAAAATAGGGTATTGCGTCCGCTTGAACTTCCCGGTAGAATAACCGTCGCTGCTTCAAGCACGGGGTGTTAGCTCAGTTGGTTAGAGCGCCGGCCTGTCACGTCGGAGGTCGCGAGTTCAAGTCTCGTACATCCCGCCATTAAAAGTAAACGGCCGCCGGGTTTGCCCGGCGGCTGTTTTTTGCATTGTCACCCTCGGGCATCCCGGAAGACGCCCTCCCGTCATCCCAGCGACAGGATCGAACGGCAGCCTACGCCAGCAGCTTGCCCGCGTGCTCGCCGGGAGTGACCGAATAGACCTCCTCCACGTGGAGGTAGCACACGCCCTTGCTGGTGAAGTCGTAGCCCATGGAGCTCAGTATCTCCTTCACCTGCGCGGCCACGGCCTCGTAGCGCGGGCCCTCGTTCTCGTACGTCGCGCTCCCCTTCACCTGGAAGCCGCCTTCGTCGTCCCAAACGGACAGGGCGACGTGCGGGTTCTGGCGCAGGTTGGCCAGGCTCTTGCCCAAGTACTGGTCGGACACCATGACCGTTTCGTCGTCGATCACCTGCTTCATGCTCACCGGCACCACGTTGGGCACGCCGTCCGAACAGGTGGAGAACGCCGCCGCGTACGCGTTGTTGATCATGTCCTGACAGGCTTGCGGCATCTTCGCCATGGCAAGCACCCCTTCCGTATCCGTGCGGGGCGACACCGGAGCCCCGGCGGCCGTCCCTCGGGCCGCGTCGGACCCGCCCCGCGCATCCTTGGCTTCAGCTTACTCCCCCGCAGGCGCCTCGACAACCACTTCCGTGCACACGAGCGGCACGGGGTTCTTCAGGCTGTCGCCCACGGGGCAGCGCTCCCCGGCCAGCGCCGCCAGTTTGCGCGCCGCGTCCTCGTCGCCGCACGCGAGGCGCACCTTGCAGCGCACCTCCTGCAGCCCGTTGCGGATGTCCGGGTTGCCCATGAAGCCCTCGGGGTCGATATCGCCCTCCACCTCCATGCCGACGCCCTCCAGGGGGATCTGCTGCGCATGGGCGAATATCATCGCCGCGATGGACTGGCAGGCCCCGAGCGAGCAGAGCAGGCCCTCCACGGGGTTCATGCCCGCGTTCGTGCCGCCCATGTCCTCGGACTCGTCGAACGTGATCTCGAACCCTCGGCAACGGGCCTTGACCTGCAGGCCCTCGCCCGTGCTCGAAACCTCGATGCTGCTGCTGCTTTTCATGGCTCCTCCTTCTTCTGCCTACGCGACCTCGTATACGACCACGCAGGGATCGGCGTCCCACGTAGGCTTCAAGCCGGCGACCACGTCGTCGGTGAACAGCTGGCTTTCCAGGTAGGCTCGGGCGTTCTCCATACTGTCGAAACCGTGCAGCACCTGCACGTCCTCGGGACGGACGAGCAGCGCCTTGGTCAACGCGCCGGGAACAGTGTCCAGAAACGGCTGGCGGTACGCGGCGTACACCTGGGCGGCCGCGGGACGGTTCTCTTCGGATATCTGCATGGTGATCTCTAGGTAGGCTTTGGCTTCCATGGCTGGTCCTTTCGCGTTGCCTTCGATACGGTCGAACGTGCGCGCCACGTTGCCCCCACGATACGGCGCGGACTCAAAAGTCGGAAGTGGTTAGCGAAATATTGAGCGACTTAAAATTTTCATAGTCACTTCAATTCAACGATGCACGCGCTATGCTGTGCGAAGAGAGAAAGGACGTCACATGGCACGCAAGCGCAAGCTCGAGAAGGATATCCGCTGCCCGTTGGAGTACGGGCTGGACGTGTTCGGCGGCAAGTGGAAGTCGCGCATCGTGTGCGTGCTCTCCGACGGGCCGCTGCGCTACAGCGCCGTGCGCTGCGAGATGGCCAACGTGACCGACGCCGCCCTGGCGGGCGCGCTCAAGGAGCTGGCCGAGCAGGGGCTCGTGCAGCGCATCCAGTACGAGGAAATACCCCCGCGTGTGGAGTACCGGCTGACCGAGAAGGGGCGGTCGCTTTTGCCCGTGCTGCAGCACATCTGCCAATGGTCGGGATCGTTCTTCAAGGAGGAGAGCTCGCTCGAGCTGGCCCGCTGCCAGCGCTGCGACTACCGCCCCTAGGGTGCCGACCAGTGCATCGATGCTGGTGGAAGACGCTATGGAAAAGTAGAGCTACTCAAGTTTTCGCATCCGTCTTTCCAACGTCAGCAGGATTTCCTATACTTCGAGGAAAGGAAGGCGCGCGAGGGCGGCGCGTGCCCGTTCTGGGAGTCGACGGACGGCGCGCCCGTCATCGACCCCGTAGACCCGTCCAGTGCATTCGCAAGGCAGGTGATCGCATGGCAGAGACATCGACTTCGACGACGCACGACGCCGCGCCCGAAGGCGCCGCCGAGCAGGCGGATCGGAAGGCCGCCGCGCCGCCGCGCAAGAATTTCCCCGCCCGCAGCGACAAGGAGGCCTACGCGGCCTGGCTCAAGGAACTGCAGGCTCCCGACCGCTCGAACTGCCGAGCTTGATAACCTCTGCGGCATCGGTCGATGCCGACGAAACAGCACCGCACCCCAGCGCCCGCACCCCGCTTTTAAGCAGGTTGCGGGCGCTTCCACGCGCAGACAGAGCAACCAGTCAGGCGCGCTGGTCGATGCGCGTGACGGACACGATGCGCAGAAGCTCGCCGGGGGCGCAGGGGGCGCAGCCGTGCGCAGCTCCGTCGGCGTCCAACTCGTATTCCCACACCTTGAGGGCGTTCCCGACGCGGCGAGCGCGCACGGTCTCCTCCGGCGCGTCCCCTCCCCCTGCGTTGTTGTACGCGTCCACGCAGGCGCGCAGCAGCACGTCGGGACGCAGGGAGCCCGTGGGCTTCGCCTCGAGCGTGAACGTGGCCACGGCGCCGGCCACCTGCATCTCCCCTACCAGGAAGTCGGATACGCGCAGCACCTTCTCCTTCTTCTTGCGCACGACGGTCACCTCGTCGGGCACGGGCAGCGCGGCGGGCGCGCAGGACAGCAGCGCGCGGTAGGTGCTCAACGGGTACGCCACGGAGGCGGCCGGCTCGCCGGCCTCGATGTAGCGGCAGCTCTTCACCATGAGGTCGGGCGGGCTCGCCGCCTGCAGGGCCTCCAGGGCCCCCTCGGGCGGCACGTAGCGGGTGAGCTGCAGGTCGAACACCTCGCGCAGGCCGCCCACCCCCACGGGAAGCGCCGCGCCGAAGGCGATCTTCATATGCGGCGAGAACCCCTGGCTGATGGCGAACGGAAGCCCGGCGCGGCGCACGGTGCGCTCGAGCGCGCGGGCCACCTCCAAATGCGACAGCAGCGCCAGGCGCCCCTGCTTGCAGAACGTCGCCCGCAGGCGGAAGTTGCGGGGATCAGGCACGGGGGGCCTCCTGTTCCTCGACGGCCGCCGGCGCGACGCGGGGGGCGGCCAGTTCGTTGTCGGCGCCGAGGGAGGGGCAGGCGCCGCACGCCGAGCACGTGCCGAACGTGCAGTCGGGCGTGGTGCGGCCCTCCTCGGCCAAACGGCGCTCGCGCGCCAGGAAGCGCGTGGACACGCCCGTGGATATGTGCGCCCACGGCATGACGCGATCCGGCGGATAGCTCGTCTGCGCGACGGCCTCCGGATCGATGCCCACCTCGTCGGCGGCCGCGCGCCACGCCTCGCCGTCAAAGCACTCCGTCCACGCGTCGAAGCGCGCGCCGCGCCGCCAGGCGGCCTCGACCCACGCGGCGGCCTCGCGCCCGCCCCGGCTCATGACGGCCTCCACGAAGCTCGTGGACGGGTCGTGCCAGTGCACGTCCACGGCCTTGTACTTCACGCTGCGGCGCAGGATGCCCACGCGGCGCAGCGCCTCCTCGGGCGCTATCTGGCCGTCCCACTGGAACGGCGTCTGGGCCTTCGGCACGAACAGGGCCACCGACACGCTCACGCGCACGTTGCCGCGCTGCTCGGGCGGCACGGCGGCCTTCGCGCGGTCGTAGGCGCGGCTCGCCAGGCTCGCGATGCCCTTGATGTCGTCGTCGGTCTCGGTGGGCAGGCCTATCATGAAGTACAGCTTGACGCGCCTCCACCCGGCGGCAAAGGCCGCGTCCAGGGCGCCGAACAGGTCGTCCTCGGTCACGTTCTTGTTGATGACGTCGCGCAAACGCTGCGTGCCGGCCTCGGGCGCGAACGTGAGGCCGCCCTTCTTCTGGCCCGCCACGAGCCCGGCCATGTCCACGCCGAACGCGTCGAGGCGCTGCGAGGGCACCGAGATGCGCACGCCCTTGCCCTCGCAGGCGTGGTTGAGGCGCGTGAGGATGTCGGCGATCTGGGAGTGGTCGGTGGACGAGAGCGACGTCAGGCTCACCTCGTCGTAGCCCGTGTCGGCAAGCCCCGCCAGCACGGACGTGACCACGTTGTCGGCCGAGCGCTCGCGCACGGGGCGGTACATCATGCCCGCCTGGCAGAAGCGGCAGCCGCGGGCGCAGCCGCGCAGGATCTCCACGTTCAGGCGGTCGTGCACTACTTCCGTGAAGGGCACGATGCACGGCTCCCAGCCGGAGCTCTCGGCGAAGCCCTCGAACAGGCGCTTGTCGATGCGCGCGGGCAGGCCCGGCTCAACCGGCTCGATCCACGTGCCCGCCTCCTGGGCCTCCGCCTCGTCGCGCCAACGGTAGAGCGACGGCACGTACCAGCCCGGCTCGTCCGCGAGCGCCCGCAGGATGACGGCGCGCGGCGCGCCCTCGGCGCGCAGGCGGCGGATGAGGGCGAGCGCCTCGGGCACGGCCTCCTCGCCCTCGCCGATGCTCACGGCGTCGAAGAACGGCGCGTAGGGCTCGGGGTTGTACGCGCACGGGCCGCCGCCCAGCACGAGCGGGTCGCCCTCGGCGCGCGCGTCGGCGCGCAGCGGGATGCCGGCCAGATCGAGCGTCTCCAGCACGTTCGTGGCCGCCAGCTCGTGCGGCAGCGTGATGCCCACCGCGTCGAACTCGGCCACGGGGGCGCAGCTTTCGATGGAGAACAGCGGAAGGCCCTCGGCGCGCATGCGATCGCAGAGGGCGGGCGCGGGCAGGAACGCGCGCTCGGCGGCCATGCCGTCTGCGGCGTTCACCGCGTTCACCAGGATGCGCACGGCCTGGTTCGCCTGACCCAGTTCGTAGGTGTCGGGATACACCATGCAGAAGCGGAAGTCCGCGTCGGGCTTGTACACGCAGCCCCATTCGCGGTTGATGTAGCGCGCGGGACGCTCCGCATCGCCGAGCAGCGCCTCGAGGCGCGGCCAGAGATCCGTCATCGGATTCGACCTTCTTTCGTTGGGATCCGCGCGCTAGCGCGCGGCGGGACGCGCGCCCTTGAGGCGCGAACGGGCGGCGTCGGCCACGGAGCGCGCGGCGCTCTTGGCTGCCTCCGGCGCGCTGACGCCGGCCGCCTGGGCACCCGCCTGCACGACCGACGAGGCGAACGGCACGGCGGAGGTGGCGGCGCGCCCTGCGGCGCCTTTGACCTTCGTCGCGGCCGAGCGGGCAACGCCGGCCACGCGGCCGCCCCGCGTCGGCGCGACGGCGTGGGCCGGCGTCGAGGCCGGCTCGTCGGCGCACACGACCTCGCGGGCGTCTTCCGCCAGCTCCACGGCCTTGTCGCGCGCACGGGCCACCACGCCCGCCAAGCCGGATATGCTGCCGCCCTCCTCGAAGTACTCGATGGCGGCACGGCCCATGGCCTGGGTGCCGGTGTAGCCGATGGCGGCCTTCACGGCCCAGCCGAGCGCCGGCACGAGCGCCACCACCTGGCGCGCCGCCGAGCGCAGCGCGAACGCGCCGCCCACTACGGCGGCGAGCTCCTTCACGCGCTCCATGCCCATGGGCTCGCCGTAGGCGGCGGCTATCTGCAGCAGCATCTTCGCCTGGTTGAGCGTCATGATGGGCATGTCGGCGCCGGGGATGAACACCACGAGGCCGATGCCGGCGTTCTGCACGGCCGTGGCGTTCACGGCGTCCACGGACAGGGGGCGGCGCACGAACGGGAACGCGAGCGCGAACGCCAGGCGCTTGTCGTGGCACGCGGCGATGATCCACTCGCCCATGCGGCGGTCGAGGGCGGCCGCGGCGCGCTCGTCGAGCACGTAGGGCTCGTCGGCGTCGTCGGCAGGCGCGCCCTTTGCATCGGCCCCCGCCGCGGCGGGCAGGGCGCGGGAGGAGCGCGGCGGCGCAGGGGGCGCCACCACGTCGGCGTACGGGATGGGATGGCCTTCGGACTGGGCGATCTCGCGCACGAGCGAGGGCATGGTGGTGGCCACCATGACGGGCACGCCGGCGGCGCGCAGCTCGGCGGCGTGGGCGCCCACCTCGAGCAGCAGCCCCGCCACGATGACGGCCATGTCGTCGCCGGAGTACGGTGCGAACGGACGGCCGTCGAGGTACGTCATGGACACCCGCGCATGCGGGCTCGCGCTGGCGAACGCGCCGCGCACGCGCGCGACCACGTCGCCCGGAGCGCTCTCGTCGATGTACACGCTCACCGACAGCGGCGTGGTGCGCGCCTCGTCGATGTTCGTCGCCTCGTCGATGACCGCCTTGACGTCAACGGGTAGTTGCATAACCGTCCTTCTTCCCGATCGCAGTGTTATGGGCCCACACCGAGCCTACGAGGCCCAGCATGATGAAGTTCATTATCGTGCCCGTTGAACCGTAGCTCATGAACGGCAGGGGTATGCCCGTGATAGGCATGAGACCGCAGGTCATACCTATGTTCTCAAGTATCTGGAACAGCCACATGCCAACGACGCACATAACGATGAGCAGGCCGAACAGATCGCCGGCGGAACCGGCTATGCGGAAGCTTACCAAAACGAGCGCCACGTACAGCGCCAGCAGCACCGCTACACCGAAAAACCCGAGTTCCTCGGCCAGCACGCAGAAGATGAAGTCGGTGGGCGCCTCGGGCAAGATGCCCAGCGCGTGCTGGGAGCCCTGCAGGTACCCTTGGCCGAACAGGCCGCCCGAGCCGATGGCGATCTGGGCCTGCTGGAGGTTGTAGCCGTTGCCCGTGGGATCGAGCTCGGGATCCAGGAACACGAGCAGGCGGGCGCGCTGGTAGTCTTTGAGCAGCTTGTACTCGCCCGTCGAGTTCTTGATGACCTCGTCGAGCGCGAACGCGCAGACCACGGCCACGATGCCCGCCGCCAGCGTGACGAGCAGGAACTTCGGCCGCGCACCGCCCACCACGAGCGCCACCGCGCCGATGAACAGGTACACGAGCCCCGTGCCCAAGTCGGGCTGCGTCATGATGCACAGAAACGGAATGAGCATGATGCCGAGCGCCTTGCAGTACTCGCGCACGTCGTCGAGCCGGCCGCCGTAGCGCGCCATGACGCTCGCATCGAGCAGGATGACGGTGATTTTCGCGAACTCGCCGGGCTGGACCTGCGGGAGAGGACCCAGCTTGATCCACGATTGAGAGCCCATGCCCGCATCGGTGCCGAGGCCCGGGATGTGCGGCAAGAGGATGAGCACGACGTTCACGATGAGGAACAGCGTGGTGAACTCCGACAGGCGCCGGTAGTCGAAACGCCAGAGCGCGATCATGAGCACGGCGCCCACCGCCACCAAGGCGGCTTGGCGCGAGAAGCTGTAAGCGGGGTCGCCTTGAACGGCCGAGTACACCACCACCAGGCCGTAGCCCGCGAGCAGCGCCACCACCACGATGAGCGGCAGGTTCAGCGAGGGGAACCTGCGCGAGCGCGTGGCGTCGGCGACGGCCTTGTCGGGCATCTTCACCGAATGTATCTGCGGCGGTTGCGCCATGGTGCCTCCTCCCTAGTCCGTTCGCCCGGTGGAGCCGGACGTCTTGAGTTCCTGCGACTTGCCGGTGGAGCCGGCGACGGCGGCCACGTCGGTGAGCTCGCCCGCGTCGGCCGCGAGCGCGGCGGCCAGCACCTCGATGCCCAAGGGCGCGCCCACGGCCGAGCCGCCGCCGCCCTGCTCCACGACGCACGCCACGACGTACTTCGGGTCGTCGTAGGGCGCGTAGCAGGCGAACCACGCGTAGTCTTCCTTGCCGGCCACCTCGCCCGTGCCCGTCTTGCAGGCCACGGTGGCGGGGTCGAGGCCGAACTTGTCGAACAGCGCGACGAGCTCGGCGTTCTCGACGGACACGCCTTTGAGGGCGTCGCGCATGATGGCCAGGTTCTCGGGCTTCACGTCGGGCGTGCCGGTGACCACGGGATCGAACGCCCTAACCACCTCGCCCGCCGAGTTCCGCACCTCTTTGAGCAGGTGCGGCTTCATGAGGTTGCCGGTTGCGATGGCCCCGTAGGCCACGGCCACCTGGATGGGCGTCACGAGCACGTCGCCCTGGCCGATGGCCATGTTCGTGTTGAAGCCGCCCTTCCACACCGCTTCGGCGGGAACGTTCCGATAATACTCGGCGCGCCATTCCGGCGTGGGAATGCGGCCCGCCTCCTCGATGTTGCCCAGATCGATGCCCGTCGTCTTGCCGAAGCCGTACTTCGCGATCTCGTCCTGCATGGCGGTGTCGCTGATGGAGCCGCCTTGGGACTTGCTGGCGTCGAAGAACTGCTTGCCGATGTCGTAGAACACGACGTCGCACGAGTTGACCACGCCGCCGCGGAAGTCGAGGATCCCATGGCCGTTGTGGTTCCAGCACAGCTGTGGCTGACCGGTGCCGAAGCCGTCCCACGAGCCCCCGCAGTCCCACGTTTTCTTCGTGTCGGCGAACCCGTAGGCCAGCGCCGCCAAGCCCGTGAAGGCCTTGTACGTGGACGCGGCCGGGTACGTGCCCGAAACCGCGCGGTTGAGCATGGGATGGTACGACTCGTCGGTGTTGAACAGCTCCCAGGTGTCCAGCGAGATCGACCCCGTGAACGTCTCGGGCGAGAACGTGGGGTAGCTCGACAGCGCCACGACGCCGCCGTCGCGCACGTCCATGACCACCGCGGCCCCGGCGCAGCCCTTGCCCGTGCCGATGACGCCGTTCTCGGGCGCGATGAGCGCGGCCAGCGCGCGGTCGCACACGTACTGCACGGGCGCCTTGATGGCGAGGTACACGTCGGAGCCGCGCGAGGGCTGCGTCTCGCTGGCCACCTCTTTCACGTTGCCTTCGGCGTCGGCCACGACCGTGCGCTGGCCGTGGTCGCCCGCGAGCAGGTCGTCGTAGACGCTCTCGACGCCCGCCCTGCCCACCGTGTCGCCGAGCTCGATCTCGCGGCCGTCGGGGACGGCGGCCAGGTCGTCGGCCGTCACGGCGCCCGTGTAGCCCACGGCGTGCGCCGCGAGCGCGCCGTAGGGGTAGTCGCGCACCGTGCGCGTCTGCACGGCCACGCCGGGGAACGCGTCGGCGTGCTCGGAGATGAAGGCCACGTCGCGCAGGCGCACGTCGCTCGCCACCACGCGCTGGCTCTGCGCGCCCGACGTGGCGTCCTGGATGCGCTGGCGCACCACGTTGTACGGGATGCCCAGCACGGTGGACAGGCGCTGCACCACGTCGCGGTCGTCGGCCACGTCGGCGTCGGCCAGCACGGTGAGCGACGAGCGGTTCTTCACGATGGCCACGCCGTCGGCGTCGTAGATGTAGCCGCGCGGCGCGGGCGTGGGCACCACGGTGAACTTGTTCTTCTGGGCGGCGCTCGCGTACGACTCCGACGACAGCACCTGCATGCTCCACAGCTTCGCGCCCAGCGACCCGAAGATGGCGGCCGCGAGCACGCCCATGGCCAGAAAGCGGGACTTCAGCCCCTCGGAGGCCGCCTTCGACGCGGGCTGCGAGGAGTTCACGCGCGGAGCCGGGGCGCCGCCGCCCGCGCGGTGGCCGCCCTTGCCCAGCGACGAGGACACGCCCACGTTGCCCACGGAACGCACGTCCTTCTTCTGGCCGGCGTAAGGCGTCTTCGTGCGGCTGCGCACGACGAACACCACGATGATAAGGGCGATGGCCGCCACGAGCGTGACGGCGGTTGCGATGATGGCGGCGATCACGAGGCGGCCCCTAGCGCAAGCGCGGCGTGCCGGGTTGGGCCGGGGCGGCGCCCGCGAGGACGCGCGCGGCGAGCGGATAGAGCACGAGCCCGATCACGCAGTCGTACAGCGCGCACGGCAGCGCACGGTACACGAACGCGTCGAGGGCGGTGGCGTCGAACCCCAGCGCGAGCAGGAACGCGCCGTAGAGCGCCTCCACGAGCACGGTGGCCGCCACGAAGATGACGAGCGGCATGAACAGCGTGTCGTTGTCGAGCACGACGAAGGCCCGCGAGGCCAGAAACGAGATGAGCACGAGCAGGAACGCCATGGCACCCACGGGGCCGCCGGACACCAGGTCGAACACGAGGCCCAGCACGAACGGGAGCACGGGGCCGGCCGCCGTCGGGCGCACGATGGCCACGAGCAGCGTGTAGGCCACGATGAAGTTCGGCATGGCCGAGAACAGGGCGATGTTGGGAGCCACGACGATCTGCAGGATCACCGCCACCACGGCGCCCACCGCAACCGCCACGCTGTCGCGCGTCACGTTCATGCCTCGTCGCCTCCTTCCCCGTCTCCGCCGTCGGCCGTTTCGGAACCCGCCGTCTGCCCGCTCGCCTGCGGCGTCGAGCCCAGCGCGCCCTCGGAGTTCAGGCCCTTGACCACGATCACCTCTGAAAGCGAGGCGGCCTTGTCGTTCGGCGTGACCACGATGCGGCCCGTGGCGTTGCCCTTGTCGGCGTCCACCCGCACCACCGTGCCGATGATGAGGCCGCGCACGTAGCTGCCGCCCAGACCCGACGTCACGATCACGTCGCCCACCTGGGGCATGTTGGCCTCGTCCACGTCCTCCAGGTACAGCAGGCCCTCGAGCGAGCCGCGCACGATGCCCTCGCCGCGGTTTCTCTGGATGATGGCCGCCGCGCCCGACTGCGAGTCGGTGAGCAGGCGCACCTCGGAGGTGCGGGCGTCGGCCTTCTTCACCTGGCCGACGACGCCGGTCGACCCCATGACGGTCATGCCGCTCTCCACGCCGTCGTCCGTGCCCACGTCGATGGTCACGGTCTGGTTGTACGCCTCGATGTTCTTGCCCACGACGCGCGCGGCCACGCCGTCGATATCGTAGGTCTGCTTCATGTCGAGCAGCTCCTGCAGGCGCTCGGCCTCCAGCTTGTACTCGTCGGCCTCGGCCAGGCGCTTGCGCAGCGCCTCGTTGCTCTCGCGCAGGCCGGAGAGCGTCGACTCGTCGGCGGTGAGGTTCTCGATGCCCTCGCCGGCCGACGTCATGCCCGCGTCGACCGCGGCGCCCGCGAACTTGAAGGGCGCGGCAACGGCGCCCACGGCGCCCTGCACCGTGTGCAGCGGCCCGCTCTCGCCCTCGCGCGCGTACAGCGTGGCGAGGGCCAGGGAGGCCGCGAGCAACACGACGAGCAGCACCCGCTTCGCCGATGCCGATCCGCTCTGTTGGAAGTTGAGGGCCATGCGGTGAGGGGCGCTGCCTTACTTCGACCGCATGAGCGTCTGCTTGAGCGCCGTGGGCGTCTCGAGCACCTTCAGGCACCCGGTCACGACGTTCGTGAGGGCCGTCTCGCTCACCCACACCGGAATCTCCAGCTTGTCGGTGAGGTAGCGGTCCAAGCCCGAGAGCAGGCCGCCGCCGCCGGTGAGCAGGATGCCGTTCTGGATGATGTCGGACGCGAGGTCCGGGTTCGTCTTCTTGAACGTCTCCTTGATGTGGATGACCATCTCCTCGCACGGGCCGATGAGCGCGGCGCGCACGTCCTCGGACTGGATGGTCACCTCCTTCGGCTGCTCGGTGATGACGTCCTGGCCGGAGATGATCATGTCGCGCTCGCGCCCGTCCTCGAACGGCAGGATGGAGCCGATCTTGATCTTGATGATCTCGGCCGTGCGCTCGCCGATCTTGATGCCCAGCAAATCGCGCAGATGCATGGCGATGGCCTCGTCCATGCGGTTGCCGGCCAGGCGCAGCGACGAGGACGTCACGATGCCGCCGAGCGAGATGACGGCCACTTCCGTGGTGCCGCCGCCGATGTCCACCACCATGGAGCCCGTGGGCTCGGTGACGGGCAGGTCGGCGCCCATGGCCGCCGCCATGGGCTCCTCGATGAGGTAGGCCTGGCGCGCGCCCGCCTGGATGGCGGCCTCGAACACCGCGCGCTTCTCCACCGAGGTGGCGCCGCACGGGATGCAGATGACGATGCGGGGCTTGGCCTGCCAGGGGTACTTGCGCACGGCGGCCTTGTTGATGAACGCCGACAGCATGGCCTCGGTCACGTCGTAGTCGGCGATGACGCCGTCTTTGAGCGGATGCTCGGCCGAGAACGCCTCGGGCGTGTGGTTGATCATGTTCTTCGCCTCATGGCCCACCGCGAGCACGCGGTGCGTGCTCTTCTCGATGGCCACGACGGAGGGCTCGTTGATGACGATGCCCTCGCCCGTGATGGCGACCAGTGTATTGGCAGTCCCGAGGTCGATGGCCATATCCGTGGACATTTGGCCGGTCAGCCCGGAGAACGCGTCTAAAAAGGACATAGAGGCAAACCCCTTGAGTCTCGATTCCAAGTAAACACGCATTCTAGCACAGGCGTTGCTTCGCTGTGGAAAATCCACGAGGGGCACACCCGGCCCGGTGGCCGGTGCGGGCGGCCCCTCAGGCGCGCTTCGCGTCGGCCTCGAAACGGCTCATGAGCTCCTGCTTGTCATGGACGTCCAGCTTCGCGTACACGCGCTTGACGTGCGCCCACACGGTGTTCTCGGAGATGACGAGCTCCTCGGCGATGAAGCGGGCCGAGCGCCCGCGCGCCAGGTAGCCCAGTATCTCGGTCTCGCGCTTCGTCAGCCCGTACGTCTCGGCGTAGCGCCCGAGGCAGCGCTCGAACGCGGCCTCGGCCTCGCGGGGCGCCGGTTCGGGGGACGTCGGCCCGGCGGCCGCGGCCCCCTCGCGCGCAGGCTCCGCGTCGCCCCGGCCCCGCCGCAGCACCACCATGAGCACGACGGCCAGCGGGTAGATGGCGGCGAACGCCAGCAGCGTGAGCAGCGACAGCCCGTAGTCGGCCGACACCGCGCCGAGCCCCACGCCTATGGCCAGCCCCACGAGCAGAAACAGGCTCGAAGCCACCATGTACAGGCTGGTAAGGAGATAGCTCGACACGCCCAGGCGCCGCGATTGCTCGACGATGAACAGCAGGAACACCATGCCGCACACGTCGTAGCACGTGATCATGACCGTGCCGGCCACCGGCCCCAGAAAGCCGCCCAGAAACGGCAGCAGCGACAGGATGACCAGCATGCAGGGGAAGCACACCTTGTACACCGACACGGGGTCGAGCCGCTGCACCATGAGCATGGCGACGAGCGCCGTGATGGCCGTGGACGCCGCCAGCGGCACGCCCATGTTCACGTCGCCCACGATGTGCTCGAACGACGATCCCAGCACCGAGGTGTGCAGGATGCCCACCACGCCCACCACCACGGCCAGGCACAGATACGCGTGGAACAGCGTGAAGCGGTCCTTGCGGTCGGCCACGAGCACGCGGCTCTCGGGCGGCGGCCCCAGGCGGCCCTTCGCCCAGGCGAGCACCGCGGTCGACACGAGCAGAAACGCCACGGACACCGCCGCCACCGGCAGCGCCGGAACCAGCAGCAGAAGCGACGCGAGCACCGCCTGCACGATGAGCGCGCACACGATCTGCACGATGGCCGCCGACGTGTCGCCCTCGGCGGCGAACGCCTCGAGCCACGCCGCCATGAGCACGGTGAGCGCATAGCCGCAGAGCCCCCCGAGCAGCAGCGTGGCCGCCCAGGCGGGAAGGCCCGACAGGGCCCCGGTCGACCCCAGCAGGAAGCCCGCGCACAGCGCGACGAGGGCGGGTGTCTGGCGCAGGCTCCACGGAGCGATCCTCCCCGCCCGCACGAGCGCGATGATGACGACGGCGGTGACGATGGTGGCCGCGGTCATGGCGAACATGAACCCGAGCTGCGAGACGAACCCGACCGAGGTGGAAACCGACCCCATGGCCGTGATGTAGGCGAGCGACGTCGCCGTCTTGCACAGGCCGAAGCCCGCCGCCAGCGCGACGGAGAGCAGGGCCGCATCCTTCGTGCGCATAAGCATCCAACCTCCCGGTACCCATTGTAAACGTTCGCGAGGGCCCGCGCGGCGTCAACCGCGATCCGAAACCTTTTGACGATTGCACTCGCAAGCCTTTCATCAGGTGTTTTCCAGAAGATAACCGATAATCGGTGATCTGTTGGGCGCGCGCTGGCGCGAAGTTCGCCGATTATCGGTCACGACAAGGGTGCCCCGGGCGCCCATACTGGCCGCAGGGTCCGGGCAGGACGCGACTCCTCGCGCAGGGCCCGGAGCACGACGGATCGGATCACGGAGGGAGATCGACATGGAACTTGATCGCAGGAGCTTTTTGAAGGGGTCGCTCGCGTTCGGCGGCGCGGCCGCGCTCGGGCTGGCCGGATGCGCCGCGCCCAAGCAGGCCGACAGCGCCAAGAAGGACCAGGGCGGCGAGGCGAAGAAGAGCGTGCCGGACAGCTTCACCGACGGCAAGTGGACAGGCTCGTCCATGGGCCACGACGACGAGCTGTTCGTGGAGGTGACCGTGGCGCAGGGCGACCTCGCCGGGGTGCGCGTGCTGCGCTGCGACGACACCATAGGCATCGGCTCGGTGGCCGCGCCCCTCATGGCGGCGAAGATACTCGAGTCCAAGAACCTGGACGTGGACGCCGTCTCGGGCGCCACGACCACGTCGATGGCCGTGCAGAACGCCGTGAAGGACGCCATCGAGAACGCCGGCGGCAACGCGAAGGACTTCTCGAAGGGCGCGGTCGCTCCCTCCGGAGGCGTCCCGCAGACCGCCGACGTGGACGTGGCGTTCATGGGCGCCGGAACCGCCGGCCTCGTAGCCGCCACGCGGCTGCTGGAAGCCGGCAAGAAGGTCATCCTGTTCGAGAAGCAGGACATCGCGGGCGGCTCCATGCCCATGACCTATTCGGGCGTGGCCGCCGCCGAGTCGCAGCTGCAGGCGAACTACGCGCTCGGGCGCATGGACGACAACCCCATGTACAACAAGCAGGCCATGCTCGGCGTCATGCAGAAGTACCTGGTGCCGGAAAACGACCGCTTCGACGGCGCCATGCCCTACCAGACGGCCATGTACTCGAACTCGGGGCAGCTCGTGGACTGGATGCACGACATGGGCGTCGGCTTCTACAGCCTGGGCGTGAACAAGGCCTACGGCGTGACGCCGTACCTGGCTCCCGGCTGCTACATGGGCGGCTGCGGCTATGCCAAGGAGTTCCTGGTCGACCGCATCGGCGCGCTGGGCGGCCAGATAGTCTACGGCACGAAGGTGACGAAGCTCGTGCAGGAGGCCGACGGGCGCGTGAGCGGCCTGGTGGCCGAGGGCAAGGACGGCTCGACCTGGACCGTCACGGCGAAGGCCGTGTGCCTCACGTCGGGCGGCTTCGCGGCGAACCAGGACATGATCAAACAGTACTACCCCCAGTACGCCGACTACAAGTTCAACTGCGCGCCCGGCTCCACGGGCGACGGCATCGAGTTGGGGCTCGCGGCGGGCGGCGCCGTGGAGTGCATGGGCCGCGAGCTGGGGGCGTTTTTGTCCACCACGAACCAGGCCGGCTCGAACTTCGAGATAGCCTTCCTGTACCAGACCACGCCCGGCATCATCGTGAACGCCTCGGGCAAGCAGTTCGGCAACCTCATGTCCGACAACCACGGCATGCTGGGACGCGGCCTCGTGGACGAGGCCAACGGCGGCAAGTTCTTCTACATCACCGACGAGTCGGGCCGCATCACCACGAACAAGAACGAAGCCTACGCCATGGACACGTACAAGTGCCTGGAGCATCGCGGCGACATGGTGCACTACGCATCCGTCGAGGAGGCGGCCGAGAAGCTGGGGCTGCCCGATCTGGCGGCCACCATCGAGACGCACAACGCCCACGCGCTGGCCGGCGAGCCCGACGAGTTCAAGCGCAAGAACCTGCCCTACCTCGACACGCACGACGGCATCTGGGTCGTGTCCTGCATACCCACGTTCTACCTGACCACGGGCGGCCTCGCCATCGACACGGCCGGCCA
This sequence comes from Gordonibacter massiliensis (ex Traore et al. 2017), assembly GCF_019731765.1. NCBI lineage: Bacteria > Bacillati > Actinomycetota > Coriobacteriia > Eggerthellales > Eggerthellaceae > Gordonibacter > Gordonibacter massiliensis (ex Traore et al. 2017). The sequence goes on from NZ_JAASIO010000006.1 coordinate 141,122, forward strand.
CGTGCAGAAGGAGGACGGCACGGCGGTGCCCGGGCTGTACGCCGCCGGCGACGTGTGCGGCTCCATCGAGGAGAAGGACGGGCGCCCCTACGCCATGGGCTTCGACGCCGCCATGAACTACGGCTACCTCATGGCCGAGACGGTGAAGGGCGAGATCTAACCGAAACGACCCCCTCCCGCCGAACCTCCCCTTCCTTCCCGGCGGGAGGACCTCCCACGCAGGGGCGGGGGGGGGGGGGGGGGGGGGCCCCCGCGGGGGGGGGGTTGTGGGGGGGGTTGGGGTG
>NZ_JAASIO010000006.1:141415-152973 GCF_019731765.1 Gordonibacter massiliensis (ex Traore et al. 2017)
TCCGGGGGGGGGGCACCCCCCCGGCGGGGGGGGCGGGGCTCGGGCCGCCCGCCCCTGTCGCTTTTTTTTCGGCAGGTTGACCGTAGGGGCGCTCTCCAGAGCGCCCGTTCCGGCGCAGCCGGAAAAGCAGCCGAGGCTCGCGTTTTCGCGCTTCGCGCGAACGGGCGCTCAGGAGAGCGCCCCTACGGGGGCTATGAAGTATGCGGCTATATCTGCGGGCGCCGTTGTTCGCGCAGGTTGCACCGCGCAGGAGCGAAGCGTCCTGCGCTTCGCGCGCAGCGCGAAAACCGCCGCCCCGGTTGGCGTAGCAAGTCAGCGAGAGGCCCCCTCGTGCCCGAGATTCGCGGGATCGCGGAGGCGAAGCGTACTTCGGTACGCGAGCCTCCGGGATCGCGTGAAGATCGGGCACGAGGGGGCCTCGCAGCGTCGGCAGGTCATGCGGGCCGTGGGCCCCCCAGACCCCCCAGTGAACCCGGCAGGGCAAGCACGGGGCGTGGGCGCGCCCCCGCCTCTCTATCTCCCCGCGCACATCGTCCTCTCCCGCGCCTTCCGCCACGAGCTGCTCGGCCAGCAGGCGCATGTCGGCTTCGAGGTTCGCCACGTTCTGGGCCGTGGGCGTCATGATGGACGCGTGCACGACGCGGCCCTCGTCGTCGAACTCCAGTGCGTGGAACAGCGCGCCGCGCGGGGCCTCGGTGAAGCCCACGCCGCGCCCGGCCTTGACCTCGAAGTCCACGGGCTCGCTCGAACCCTCCACGCCGCCCGGCTCGGCCAGCGCGCGGCAGATGCCCGCGCAGCGGTCGAGCGCGTCCACCAGCTCGACGGCCTGGGCCACGTTGTTCATGAAGGGGTTGCGCTCGGGCGGGCGCAGGCCCGCCTTGGCGGCGGCCACCTTGGCATTCTGGCCCAGGTGCTGCCACGAGGCGTTGATGCGCGCGAGCGCGCCCGTGAAGAAGGGCGACCCCGTCTCGCGCACGCGGGCCAGCAGCGCCGCGGAGTGCGGCATCTCGTACTCCTCCAGGTGCGCGGCCACGTCGTTCGCGTCGAACTCGATGCCGGCGTCCAGGAAGCGCGCCGTGTCGGAGCACTCCACCGGGTAGTAGTCGGGCTCCACCATGGCCAGCATGTCGCCCGCCGTGGTTATGCTCGGCACGGGGAAGCTGGCGAACAGGTCCACGGCCGCCGCCGCGAACGCGGCCGCCTCGTCCATCTTCTCGGCCAGCGCGCGGTACTCCCCCGCCTCCAGCTCGTGGGTGAAGCCGCCCACCACGGCCGTGATGGGGTGGATGCTGCGCCCGCCCACCTTCGTGCACAGCTCGTTGCCGAGCGCCTTCAGGCCCAGGGCCTTGTCGAAGAGCTCCGGATCGGTCTCGGCCAGCGGGAACACGCTCTTCTGGCCCACGAAGTCGGGCGCGGCCAGCACGAACAGGTGCGTGGCGTGGTTCTGCAGGTACGAGCCGTACACCAGAAGCTCGCGCAGGGCCCTCGTGCGGGGCGTGACCTGCACCCCGAAGGCGCGCTCGATGGCCTTGAGGTCGGTGACCACGTGGCTGGCCGAGCAGATGCCGCAGATGCGCGAGGAGATGTAGGACACCTCGCGGTAGCTGCGCCCGCGCACCATGCTCTCGAACAGGCGCGCCGGCTCCACCACGTTCATCTCCACGGTCTTCACGATGCCGTCCTCGATGACCACGTGCACGTTGCCGTGGCCTTCGATGCGGGCGACGTGGTCTACGTGTATAGCGGTTTTCGTCATGCTCGTTTCCTCACTCGCTCGTCTGCAGGGCGGGGTTCACCTGGTTGAACATCTCGAGCGCCTTGTCGAAGTCGGCCACCGGCACGCCGTAGCGCTCGCACGCCTCGCGCGCCGAGGGCAGGTTCGCGTCGGGCGACAGGCCGCGGCACCCGTTGCAGGGCCGCCCCAGGTTCACGCAGCGGGCTCCGCACCCGGCGCGCGTCACCAAACCCAGGCACAGCTGCTGCTTGCCGAAGAAGCAGCTCGTCTCGTTGCGCTTGCAGTCGCCGCACATCGTGCGCGTGGGCACCGCCTTGTTCGAGCCGTACAGCGCGCGCTGGAGCACGTCGACGAAGTCGAGCGAGTCCACCGGGCACGTGCGCACCTCGAAGTCCACGTCGATGACGGCCTGCACGGGGCGCGGCGCGATCATCTCGCCGCAAGCCTCGGGCACGTGTGCGTACACCTGCGCGGGGCGCTCGAGGAAACCCGCCGCCGCCATGCCGGGTATGCCCGCCGTGGTGGCGCACGCGCCGATGGTTATGACGACGCCGGCGCGCTCGCGCAGCTGCCGCACGGTCGCCTCGGCCTCCTCGGTGGTCACGGCGCCCTCGATGACGGCCACGTCGAACTCCTCGGGCATGGGATCGCTCGAGGTGAGCTGCCAGTAGCGCACGTCGATCTGGCCGAGCACGTCCAGCAGATGCGCCTCGGCGTTCGTGATCTGCAGCTGGCAGCCGAAGCAGCTGGCCAGCCCCACCACCACGACGCGCGGCGTCGCCGGTTTCTCTTGACAGGCTATGCAGTATCCGCTCATATCACATCGACCCCTGAATGTTCTTGGCTTCCCAGTAGTTGAACACGGGCCCGTCGATGCACACGTACTGGTGCCCGATCTGGCAGTGTCCGCACTTGCCCATGCCGCACTTCATGTGCCGCTCGAAGCTCACGTAGATATGGTCGTAGCTGATGCCCTTCTTCCGCATCTCGTCGATGGCGAAGCGGTACATGACCGGAGGCCCGCACAGCGCCCCGTACGTGTTCGACGCGTCGATCTCCAAGTGCTCGAACGGTTTCGTGACCAGGCCGACCTCGCCGTCCCACGTGTCGTCCGGGTGGTCGACGGTCAGGTAGAGGTCGAAGTCCTTGCGGTGGCGCCACATCTCGAACTGCTGGCGGAACATCACCTCGGAGGGGTTCTTCGACCCGTAGATGATGGTGACCTTGCCAAACTCGGAGCGCTCGTCGTGGATGTTGTTGATGAGCGAGCGCAAAGGCGCGATGCCGAGGCCGCCCGCCACGAGCAGGATGTCGTGGCCCTTCATGTCCTCGATGGGGAACCCGCGCCCGAACGGCCCGCGCAGCCCCACGATGTCGCCGCACTGCATCTCGTGCAGCACGTTGGTGAACGCGCCCGTGCGGCGCACGCACAGCTCGATGAACCCGCGCTTGGTGGGCGAGCTGGATATGGAGATGGGCGCCTCGCCCACGCCGAAGATGCTCACCTCGACGAACTGGCCGGGCTCGTGGTGGAACGCATCGCGGATGCGGTCGTCGATGAGCCGGAACTCGAACAGCTTCTCCGTGGCCGTCAAGTCCACGATGGACGTGATGCGGGCCGGCCAGGGCCTATACGGGTTGGCGGCCATCATCTCGTCGCCCGCCATCGGGGCGGGCTCGTCGTGGAACGGCCGCACCTGGACGGTGGAAACCGCGCAGCTACTCGGCATCGTCGGCCCCCTTCCTCTCGAAGAACCTCAGCACCTCGATGGGATTGATGTTCGCTTTGCACGCCGTCACGCAGCGCCCGCAGCCCACGCAGAGCATGCGGTCGTGGTTGGCGAGGAAGCCGTTGAGCTTGTGGTACATGCGGTGCCGCACGCGGTTGCGCCCGTCGGCGCGGAAGTTGTGCCCGCCGGCCACTTGGGCGAACTGCGGCGACGTGCACGAGTCCCACGTGCGCTCGCGCCGCCCCGTCTTCCCATCGGGGTCGAGCGTGTCCTGGATGTCGAAGCAGAAGCAGGTGGGGCACACGGCCGAGCAGGCCGTGCAGGCCAGGCAGCGCCCGCCCAGCTCCTCCCAGTACGGGTCCTTGTGGAACGCGTCCATGAGCATGGCGACGTCTTGGATGTCCGGAATCTCGCCGTTGAAGGCGTCCTGGCGCCGCCGCGTGGCGTGGCGGAACTCGATGCGGTCCTCGTCGGTGGCCACGCGCGGGTTGCACGCCGCCTCCAGGATGTTCGCCGCCTCAACGCTGGATATGCTCACCAGGTACTTGCCGCCCAGATCCTGCAGGAACAGATCGTAGCCGAAGCGCGCCTCGTCGGCGCCCCACAGGTTGCAAAAGCACGTGTCGTCGGGCGTGCAGCTCACGCCCACGATGAGCGTGGCCTTGCGACGCGCCACGTAGTACGGGTCGGGGTAGCGCCCGTCGCGGAACACCAGGTCGAGCCGGTTCAGCGCGTTGATGTCGCAGGCGTGGGCGCCGAAGATGACGCGCGGGGTGATCTCGGCCGCGAAGGCCGCCACCTCGTTGTCGCGCGCGTCGAAGGGGAACAGCGTCTCGGTGGGCGGAAGGAAGTACTTCTTGGGCGATGAGACGGTCGTGTCGTAGCCCAGCTCGATGTCGTCGAACGATTCCACGGCCTCGAACACGTAGCTCCGGTCGCGCTTGACCGGAGCTACCACTTCGTAGGTTTCCATGAACGCCGACACGAGCGAGGGAAGTTCGGAGGCATCGATGACGCGATACAGCATGCTCTCGTCCTTTTCTCGTCTGGTGGCCTGCTAATGTGCAACAGCGTACCCGCCCGGCGGGCTGCCCGCGAGAACTATTCGAAGAAGATGCCGATTTCTCGCTCAGCGGACTCGGGGCTGTCGGAGCCGTGGATGACGTTCTCGTCCATGATGAGGCCGAAATCGCCGCGGATCGTGCCGGGGGCCGCTTCCGCCGGGTTCGTGGCGCCCATGAGCGAGCGGCACTTCGCCACCGCGCCCTCGCCGGACACGACCATCTTCACCACGGGGCCGCTGGTGATGTAGGAGATGAGGCCCTCGTAGAACGGCTTGCCCTCGTGCTCGGCGTAGTTGGCCTTCGCCTGCTCGTCGGTGACCATGCCCAGCTCCATGCGCTCGACGGTGAGGCCCGCGCGCTCGAAGCGGTTGACGATCTCGCCGATGTGGCCGTTGCGCACGCCGTCGGGCTTGATCATGGTGTAGGTCTTCTGCACTGCCATGTGGTTCCCTTTCTCTCTTTGGTATGTTGTCATCCTGAGCGAAGCCGCCCCTGCGACGGAGTCGAAGGATCCCGTGCGGCGCACGAGCGCGAACGGCCTATCGGCCCGCACGGGATCCTTCGACTCCGGTCGCTTCGCTCCCTGCGCTCAGGATGACAAAAAACAGCGGCGCGTTCGCGTCGCTGTTTTTTGTCAGTTCTGGCTCGGGAAGTAGAGCTCGACGTTCGAGACCTTCCAGCCTATCATGTCGCGCACGAGCGACACCTTGTACTGCACGTCGCCGCCTTCGGCGGTCTTGGCCGTCACGTACACGGTGGAATCGCTCATGGACTTGTCCACGCCGTTGATGGAGGGGTTGGCGTCGGCCACGATCGGCTCCACCATGGTCTTGGCCTTGTCGGTGCCGACCTCCTTGGCGAACACGGTGGAAGCGGCGGCGTCGGGATCGGCGAACAGCTCCTTGACCACGGTGTCCTGCGTCGGATAGCCCCAGCCCTGCGTGTACAGGAACACGGCCGCGCCGAACGCCACCAGCACGACGAGCACAATGGCCACGAGCACCTTCAGCCCCACGTTGCGGCGCTTGCGGTCCTGCTTGGCCAGGCCTTTGGACCATTTCTCCAGCTCTTCGTCGCTCGCGTTGAAGAAGTGGTCGCCCGCCTCGGTGCCGGAGTACGCCTGCTCGCCGTACGCGTCAGCGTAATAGTAGGGGTCCTGCTGCCCGTAGGCGTAGGCGCCCTCGTCGGTGTACATGGGCGCGCCGTCGGCCGCCACGTCCAAACCGGACATGTCGGCGGCGGCCACGGCCGGTATGACCTGCGTGATCTCGGACGTGCCCTGGGCCACGGCCGCGATGGCGCGCTGGTAGTCGACGCTCGCGGAGTCGGACAGGTAGTACGTCTTGTCGGCGATGGACTGCTCGAAGGCGTTCACGGCCTTCTGCATCTGACCGCACGCCACGTAGGCCTGCCCGAGGTTCGCGTAGAGCTTGTTCTTCGTGTCGGGCTGCATGCCGAACTGCAGGGCGCTCTCGTAGGACGCCACGGCGTCGGCCGGGCGGTCGAGCGCCATGAAGCACACGCCCAGGTTCAGCAGCGCCTTCGTGGGGTCGGGATTGCCCTCGTCGAGGGCCGCCTCGCGAAACGCCACGCCGGCCTCGGCGGACTTGCCCAGCTTCAGCAGCGCGTTGCCCATGCCGCTGTAGGCCTTGTAGGGCGTGTCGTACTTCGCGTCGGACACGGCGATCTCGAAGTGCTTGACCGCGTCCTCGTAGTCGTGCAGCGCCGCGTAGGCCATGCCGAGGTTGTAGTTCACCGCGCCGCACGCGTCGTAGGACGCGTCGGCCGTGGCCTGCGTGTAGGCGTGGATGGCCTCGTTGCAGTCTTTGAGCTTGACAAGGCAGTTGCCTATCTGGTGATAGAGCAGCCCCATCTCGCCCGGAGCGAGCGGATGGCTTCCATCCTGCAAGCACTGCGTGAACGCCTGGAGGGCGTTCGCGTAGTCCTTGGCGGCGTAGGCCGCGCGGGCTTGCTGGAATAGGTCGTTGTTCATCTGCTTCCTTACGTTTGGTTGAGGGCGCCCGGCGGGCAGGCGCCCCGTGCGCTATTCGGCGGCGTTCTCGATCTCGATGTGCTCGATCACATCGCCCACGCGCAATTCGCCGATGACGTCGAGGCCCTCGATCGTGTCGCCGAACACCGTGTAGCCCGAGTCGAGCATGGGCTGGTCGCCCAGGCAGAAGTAGAACTGCGAGCCGGCGGAGTTCGGGTCCTGCGAGCGGGCCATGGCCAGCGTGCCGTCGTTATGCTCGTTGTGCGGGTTCGTGGTGTACTCCTCTTTGATGGAGTAGCCCGGGCCGCCGGTGCCGAGGCCCGCGAAGGGGCTCTTGGCCTTGGCGATGACGTCCTGCGTGGACAGGTCGCGCGTGTTCGGGCAGCCGCCCTGGATGACGAAGCCCGGCACGTAGCGATGGAACTTCAGGTTGTCGTAAAAGCCCTTCTGCGCCAGCTCGACGAAGTTGCCCACGTGGATGGGGGCGTCCGCGCCGTGAAGCTGCACGCGGATCGTGCCCTTCGACGTGGTGATGACGGCGATCTCGTCGCCGGTCGGCTGGTATTCGGGCGTGTACTGCGCCATGATGGCTCCTTTTCCTCACTGCGTTTATGTCACCGCGCGCGCCGGGCCTGCCCGGTCGCGCCGCGTTGGCGAATTACCACATACGATTGAGAATTCTAGCAGGTAACCTCTGGCGAAGGGGAAAAATCGTATAACATTCACGGGCTCGTTGAAGCGCCGGGAAAGGGGCGCGCCCGCGACCGGATGAGGGCGGTCGCGACCCCTTCCCCAAGCGCTGCGGGCGCATGAATCGAGACTTGCCGAGCGTGGGCGACGCGCTCCTATTCCCGTTCGAACACGCTGACGACCTCCACGTGGTACGTCTGGGGGAACAGGTCGACCGGTTGGACGCGGGACAGGCGGTAGCCGGATCGCTCGAAGCGCTCGACGTCGCGCGCCCAGGTGGCGGGGTTGCAGCTCACGTAGGCCACGCGCTCGGGGGCGGCTTGGGCGATGCTCTCCACCACGCCGTCGGCCAAGCCGGCGCGCGGGGGGTCGACCACGAGGGCGTCCAGCTCGCCCAGCTCCGGCAACTCGCGGGCCGCGTCGCCGCCCACGACCTCCACGTCCACGCCGTTCATGTCGGCGTTGCGGCGCAGATCGCGCACCGAAGAGCCCGCCGACTCGATGGCGACGACGTCGGCGCCCGCCTGCGCGAGCGGCACGGAGAACGTGCCGCCGCCGGCGTACAGGTCGGCCACGAACAGCTCGTCGAGCCCTTCGGGGCCGTCCTCCCCCATGCGTCCGCCCAGACCCGCCACGACCTCGGCCACCAGCTTCTCGGCCTGCGCGGTGTTCACCTGGAAAAACGACGGCGCGCTCGTGAGGAAGCGCGCGCCGGACAGCTCCTCGCCCCAGCAGCCCTTGCCGTCGAGCGTTTCGACGCCCTTGATCTTGCGCGCCTTGCCGGGGTCGGCCAGCACGCGCACGATGCTCGTGGCCTTGAGCGCGCTCTTGAGCGTGTTGGCCACGTGCCCCCGCGGGAAGGAGCCCGGCTTCGTCCACAGCGCCACCTCCACGTCGCGCGTGCGCACGCTGCCGCGCACCCCCACGCGGAAGATGCCCAGGTCCTGAGACCCCTGGGCGAACCGGAGCGCGCCGCGCAGGGCTTTGGGGGCGCGCTCGATGGGTTTGACGGCCACGGGGCAGGTGTCGGGCGTGGCGATGTCGTGCGTGCCCTCGCGGTGGAACCCCAGCATGAACGCTCCGCGCTCGTCGAAACGCGCGCCCAGCTCGAGCTTGTTGCGGTAGCCCCACTGCCGCTTGCTCGGCGCGCACGGGCGCACGAGGTCGTCGGCGCGTTCTTGCTCGAAGTGCGCCGTGCGCACGAGCGCCGCCGCGACGTTGGCGCGCTTCGCATCCAGCTGCGCTTCGTAGGCCAGGTGGGCCCACGGGCATCCCCCGCACGCTTCCGCGTGCGGGCAGGCCGGCTGGACGCGCAGGTCCGACGGCTCGTCGAGCCTCGCGAGACGCGCGCGGGCGAACGCCTGCTTCTCCTCCACGATCTCGACGACGGCGACGTCGCCCGGCGCGCCGCCCTCCACGAAGACCGTTTTCCCGTTGTCGAGGCGACCGACCGCCTCGGAGCCGTAGCCCATGCGCTCGATGGTGATGGCTTGTTCCATGTTCGTGAGATTTCCTTGCATTGTTTTTCCGATTTCAACCATCATAGCGTATAATCTTCCCCCGTGCCCTTGTAGCTCAGGGGATAGAGCGTCTGCCTCCGGAGCAGAAAGCCGCAGGTTCGAATCCTGTCAAGGGCACCAGCGAGAACACCGAGGCCGGGCGCGCGCCCGGCCTTTTCTGTGGCCGGTGGTACATCGGCTGGTACATCAAGTGGTACATCATTTCCGTTGGTCGGGTTACGACAAGCGTCGCCTGCCTCGCATGCGGGAAGTTATCAGCGGCCTCCGCCGCTCGATAAGAGTTCTAGCCCACGCGCCCACAAGAGGCGCACGCCTACTTCGCGGCCATCGACACGCCGGACAGATCCACGAACGCGCTGCCACCGAGGTTGGCGCCGGCACCTACCCTCAGCACCCCGTCTGGAGCGAGGTAGATGTTGTAGAACTGGGGGGCTCCGTTCGCCCCGTTGCCGACGCAGCAGAAGTTCCGGTTCGCGCCGACCGGGATCGCGGACGGATCGGCGAGGCCGCTCAGGTCGGCGATCCTGCCGTCCGTCTCCACGTTGGTTATCCTGCCCTGCAGGTGCAGCCACCCGCCGGAAACGCAGTACCTCGGCGGATAGGAGGGCTCCCGCGCCGCCACGTCGATCAACGTGAGCGGCCCTTCCGAGCGGGACATGGGAACGCCGCTCACGCACATTCTCGAAACGTCGAAGCGCGCCTCCCTGCCCATGACGACGAAGGATCCGTTAACGTACCCGAAGCCCGAGTCAGTCACCCAATCGTGTTCCTCGTCCCACCCGGTGAAGACGAAGTAGCCCGGCGCATTCATGATGTGCATCCCGCTGTGGGACTTCACCACGTCTATCGGGGAGCCTGCGGCCATCGCCGCCCACTCGCTCCCCGCGAGCGCCTCGGCGCCCTCCACCGACGCCACGTCGATATCGCCGACGGCGCTCCCGCCCTCCCGCTCGTCGGCGAGGGCGCTCGCCGGGACCAGCGCCGCCGCGCCCGCTGCCGCTGCCGCCGCTAGGAACCCCTTGCGCGTGATGCCCTCTTCCATTACCGCTCCTCTCAGGCCGTTGTATATTACCCTTTAGGTCGGTATTATACGCTCTTAGGTAGTCGCGAGGGGGAGCGACCCTCCCCGCAGCAGGCGAGGAACATCCCTTGAAAAAAGAGCTGGCGGGACATATCCTTTTATCCGCATCTAATACCTTTCGAGTCATGTTAACGGGGATAGCCATGAGGCACGTGATATGCAAGGGCTGCGGTAGGCCCGTGGAGAAGCGCCTTTTCAAAACGACGACCTGCAGGTTCTGCGGCCGCAAGAGGCGTCCCGCGAAAGAACTCGCCCTCGCGTCGTGCGCCATTCTCGGGAGCGCGTCGCTCATAGGGGCGGTGACGATCGCCGCCTTCTCCTGGCAGGCCGCCAGGGACCTCGGCTACATAGAGTCGGTCAAGAAGCCGGACGTCCGCTTCATAACAGACGAGTATTTCGACTCGGTCATTAAGCTGGGAGACGGCAACGGCGTCGGGGGCGCGGAGAAGCAGAACGCCCACTTTATAACAGATGACGACATGAGCGAAATCGAAAGCAGGAACGCTGGCGGATCCTCCTGCTTGACCTTGTTCGAAGACCGCATCGACGGCAGCAAGCAGTATGCACTCACGAGCCGATGCGCAACAACAGTCGTAATTACCAACAACTACGACAAAGAGATGCACATCTCGAGAATTCGACTAGAGGCCTCAGAGATATCCGTCGACGAACCCCCTCGCATCTTCGCCTCCACGATACCCACAAGCGACGGAATTGACCTCAGGCTGATAAACAACGGCTGGTCACCTGCCGAAAACCTTATCATGAGCGTGACGAGCAAGACCGGCAGCCTCAATGAGTACTTCGGCAAGCCCTCGATAGAGGTGCTTGTTCCCCATATCGACGAAGCATCCGACATCAGGATTCCCTTTTTGAAAAAAACCGATCTGATCAAGCACGGAAGCGAAGACTTCGCGCTTGCAGCCACGGCCAAGGACGATAACTACGATGACGTCAGCGTAGTAGATTTCGGTTTTGATTTCGAACTGCATGGCGACGAGTTCGTGCATTTCGGGATAGGAGGTCCAGGAGAACGCGTCTACGGCGTAAAGGTTGACACGTCGGTTGAGAGCTTCGTTTACGAAGATCCTATCAGCGAGAACGTGGACCCGGGTAGGAACATCTGCATTCCCGTATGCTTCTTTCCCGACAGATCGTGCTTCATGAAGGTGAAGTTGTCCTTCGAGGTTTCCAAAGGAGATATGGTTGAAACCGTATCAACGGAGGCGGCCGACCTGCACATCCTCGTACCGAGCATATACAACCTATACGAGGGGGTAGACTTAGCGAGCGACGACTCCGCAGCTATAGAAGAGTTCGGAATCGTCGATCGAAGAAGGGCGGTTGTCTCCTATCCGTTTGGCGGCGAGACGGTCGAGTACTGACCATGCTTGCCCAGCAACGCACTCGTCGCGCTGCTGGGCGCCGAGAAGCCTGCCGCGGCCGCCAACGCGACGCTTGGGCTTGCCAGCCTCACATCCTCCGCCATTTCTCCCGCTCCTCGTCCTTAGTCGGCACGTGGACGATGCGGTAGAGGCAGTCGAGCAGCACGGCCAGCGCGACGACGGCGAGCACGGCGCGGGCGATCCATACGGCCATCAGAACGACTCGAACCCGGGATCGTCCTCGCCGACCGCCTGCAGAAGGCGGCTCGCCCAGGGCGCGTCCGGCTCCCCGAGCGCGATGCACGGGATGTCGCGGCCGCAGCAGGCGCGGTGGACCATGTTGAGGGCGGTCACCTCGTC
>NZ_JAASIO010000007.1:0-147096 GCF_019731765.1 Gordonibacter massiliensis (ex Traore et al. 2017)
GATCTCGCGGCGATCCCGCGGACTCGCGTACCGAAGTACGCGTCGCCCGCGCGATCCCCACGATCTCGGGCACGAGGACGGCCCTCGCTGACTTACTACGCCAACCTGGGCGGCAGTTTTCGCGCTTCGCGCGAACGGGCGCTCTGGAGAGCGCCCCTACGGTCAACCCGCACGACCGTTTTCGCGCTGCGCGCGAACGGGCGCTCTGGAGAGCGCCCCTACGAGGCAACCTGCACGGTTTGGTCTGCGAGCTTTGCCTCCGACCAGCGCCCCTTCATGGCGATCTGGTACGACGCGCGAACCGTCGTTCGCCTCGCCCGGCGGCTGCGGTACAATAGGCGCAAAACGGCGACAGCGGGAAAGCGAAACACTATGCGCTACATGACAGCGGGCGAGAGCCACGGGCCGGCCCTCACGGCCATCGTGGACGGCGTGCCGGCGGGCCTCAAGATTTCGGAAGACCAGATCAACAGCGACTTGGCACGCCGCCAGTCCGGCTACGGGCGCGGCGGGCGCCAAGCCATCGAGCGCGACCGCGTGTCCGTCACCGCCGGCATGCGCTTCGGGCGCACCATCGGGTCGCCCGTGGCGCTCACCGTGGCCAACCGCGATTGGGAGAACTGGACGGATCGCATGGCGGCGTTCGGCGATGTGCCGTCCGACCTGGTGCGCGAGGTGTGCCCGCGTCCCGGTCACGCCGATCTCGTGGGTGCCCTCAAAACGAACACCGACGACTGCCGCAACATCCTCGAACGCGCGAGCGCCCGCGAGACGGCTGCGCGCGTCGCGGCCGCCGGCATCGCGCGCGAGTTTTTGGCCGAGCTGGGCGTGGAGGTGTTCTCCTATGTGGCTTCCATCGGCGGCGCGTCCCTCGACGAGGACGACCCGATGCTCGCCGCGCCCGACTACAAGCCGCTCGACATCGAGCTTTCCGACGTGCGCTGCCCGAGCGAGGAGGCCACCGAGGCCATGAAGGCCGAGATCGACGCCGCCCGCGAGGCGGGGGAGAGCCTGGGCGGCACGTTCCGCATTGTGGCCACGGGCCTCTTGCCCGGTGTGGGCGGCTACGCCACGACGGGCGAGCGTTTGACGTCGCGCATCGGCGCCGTGCTGTTCTCCATCCCGGCCATCAAGGGCGTGGAGTTCGGCTTGGGGTTCGAGGCCGCGCGCCGGCCCGGTTCGCAGGTGCACGATCCCATCACGGTGGATCGCAAAGCCGGCTTCACGCGCACCCGCAACAACGCGGGCGGCCTGGAGGGCGGCATGACCACGGGCCTGCCGCTCATCGTCACGGCGGCCATGAAACCCATCCCCACGCTCATGACGCCGCTTTCCACGGTGAACCTGGACACTTTGGAGCCCGAAGAGGCCTCGCGCGAGCGCAGCGACGTGTGCGCGGTGCCCGCCTGCGCCGTGGTGGCCGAGGCCGAGGTGGCGTTCGCGCTGGCCGACGCGTATCTGGAGAAATTCGGGCACGACAACATGACCGACATCAAAGCCGCCGTGAAGTCCTATCGGCAGCGTTTGCGGACGATCTCGCGATGACGCGCGTAGACGGGTCTAGCCTGCAGTCGCACAACCGCCCTGCGCGCGTCGTGTCCGAGCTGGCCAAGCCGGTGTTCTTCGTGGGCTTCATGGGCGCGGGCAAAACGTCCGTGGCTCGGAAACTCGCCCGCACCTGCGGCATCGCGTCGATCGACGTCGACACTTACCTGGAGCGGCGCGAGGGAAAGCGCGTGAAGGAGCTCTTCGCCGAAGTGGGCGAGGAGGGTTTCCGCGCCATCGAGACCGACGTGCTGCGCGAGCTGGCGGAGAAAGATCCGCTGCTCGTATCGTGCGGCGGCGGCGTGGTGCTACGGCCCGAGAACCGCGCCCTCTTGGCCGAGAAGGGTTACGTGGTGTACCTGCAGGTCACGGCCGACGAGGCCGCGTCGCGCATCAGCGATCTGTCCACGCGCCCGCTGTTCCAGGACCTCGGTACCGCCCGGGCCACCATCGAAGGGCGCCTGCCGCTGTACGAGGGCGTGGCCGACGCCGTGGTGGACACGTCCGGCAAGAGCGTTTCGGCTATCGCGCGCGAGGTGCGCGGCGTGTTGGAGAGGGAAGGTATCCTGTGGCAACGAAAGTGATCGTGAACATCCCCGGCGAGGAATCCTACGACGTGCGCATCGGCGCCGGCGTGCTCGATTCGCTCGGGCGCCGCATGCGCGGCGTGCCCGCACTCGAGCAAGCGGAGCGCGCGCTCGTCGTGACCGATTCGAACGTGGCACCGCTCTATCGCGACCGGGCGAAAGAGTCGCTCGCTGCGGCCGGTTTCCGCACGTCGGACATCGTGGTGCCGGCAGGCGAGGACACCAAGTCCGTCGAAGTGGCGGGCGAGCTCTGGGAAGCCATGGCGCAGCTCAAGCTCGGCCGCGACTGCGTGGTGGTGGCCCTGGGAGGCGGCGTGGTGGGCGACTTGGCAGGCTTCGCGGCGTCCACCTACATGCGCGGCGTGACGCTCGTGCAGGCGCCCACCACCCTGTTGTCGATGGTGGATTCGTCGGTGGGCGGCAAGACGGGCGTGAACCTGGCGGCCGGCAAGAACCTCGTGGGCACGTTCAAGCAGCCGGCATACGTATGCGCCGACACCGGCACGCTCGCCACGCTGCCCGAGCGCGAATGGACGTGCGGTTGCGCCGAGATCGCCAAATCGGCGGTCATCGACTCGGACGAGTTCTTCTTCTGGCTGGTCGACGCGGCCGACGCGCTCGCGGCGCGCGAGGACGGGGCCGTGTCCGAGGCCATCGCCCGGTCGGTGGTGTTCAAGGCCGACGTGGTGGCGCAGGACAAGACGGAGAGCCGCGGCGTGCGCGAGTGCCTGAACTACGGGCACACGCTCGGCCATGCCGTGGAAACGCTCGCGGGCTACGGCACGTTCTCCCACGGCGCGGCCGTGGCGGAGGGCATGCGCTTCGCGGCCCGGCTGGGCGCGGAGCTCGTCGGCGCCTCCGCCGACTTCGTGACCGCGCAGGACGACCTGCTCGACGCCCTGGGCCTTTTCGCGCTCGCTTGGTCCGCCGAGCCCGCCGCCCTGCTCGACGCCATGAAGCGCGACAAGAAGGCCCGTCGCGGCCAGGTGCGCTTCGTCCTGCCGCGCGACGTGGGCGCGTGGGAGCTGCTCGATGTGGACGATGCCGTCATCCTGGAGCATCTGGACGCCTGGGCGCGATCGAAGGAGTGACATGAAGAAGATCCTACTGCTCAACGGCCCCAACCTGGACATGCTGGGGGCGCGGGAACCTGCCGTGTACGGACGGGAGACTCTCGCCGACCTCGAGCGCTTGGTGAAGGAGCACGGCGAGCGCTGCGGCGTATCCGTGGCTTGCTTCCAGTCGAACAGCGAGGGCGAGCTCGTCGACGCCATCCACGGCGCACGCGACGCGTACGACGGCATCGTGTACAACCCCGGCGCCCATACGCACTACTCCTACGCGCTGCGCGACGCCGTGGGCGGCATCGACGTGCCTTGCGTGGAGGTGCACATTTCCGATGTGGACGCCCGAGAAGCGTTTCGCCGCGTATCGGTCATAGCGCCCGCCTGCGTGGCCCAGGTGAAGGGACGCGGCTTCCAAGGGTACTGCGACGCCGTGGACCTGCTGCTCGAGGGCGCGTCCGAGCGCCTCGGCGAGGGTTACGAGCAGCGCTACCCGGCCGGTCAGGTGATCGTGGGCGGCCGCGACGAGCGCTGCGATTGCGGTGCGCGCGCAGACGAAGCAGCCCCCTCCGAGCTCGATGCCGCCGCCCTCGCCCAACCCCGTGCCTCCGAGCGTCGCCTTGCCCGCCTGCGCGTCGCCTGCGACGAAGACGGCATCCGCTCGTTCTTCGTGCGCGGCACCTCGAACATCGCCTGGCTCACCGCCTTCGACGGGGTGTTCGACGACGAGGACGCCCACGTGTTGCTGGTGACGCCGCACGACGCCGTCCTGCACACGGATTCGCGCTATGTCGAAGCCGCCCGCGCGGCGGCCGCCGACGGCCCCATCGTTGTCGATGACGCGCGCAAGAGCCACGCCGCGTTCGTGGCCGAAATCTTCGCCGAACGCCATGCCGGGCAGGACGCCCCCATCGTCCTCGGCATCGAGGACGCCATCGCGCTCGGCGAGTACCGCGCGCTCGAAGCCGCGTTCGCCGACGTTGTCGAACCGCCCCGTCTGCGCGAGACCAGCCGCTTCGTCTTGAACCTGCGCGGCGTGAAGGATGCCGGCGAGATCGCGCGCATGCGCGCCGCGCAGGCCGTCACGGATGCCGCGTTCGCCCATATCGTCGGTTTCATGCGCGTCGGCATGACCGAGCGCGAGGTGCAGATAGAGCTCGAGGACTTCATGCGTCGCCACGGTGCCGAAGGCCTCGCGTTCCCCTCCATCGTAGCCGCGGGGGCCAACGCCGCGAGCCCGCATGCCGTGCCCGGCGACGCGCGCCTCGAAGCGGGGCAGTGCGTCGTGCTGGACTTCGGCGCGCGGGCGCACGGCTACTGCTCCGACATGACCCGCACCGTGTTCCTCGGCGAGCCCGACGCGCGCCTGCGCGAGGCCTATGCCGCCATTCGCCAAGCGAACGAACAGGTGGAAGCCGCGCTCAAGCCCGGCGTGACGGGTGCCGCCATGCACGAGCTGGCCGAGAGCGTGCTGGCCGAGGCCGGCTTCGCCGGCAAAATGGGGCACAGCCTGGGGCATGGCGTGGGGTTGGACATCCACGAGGAGCCGAACCTCTCGCCGCGCAACCCGAATCCGCTGGTGGAAGGCAACGTGGTCACGGTGGAGCCCGGCGTGTACCTGCCGGGCGAGTTCGGCATGCGTCTGGAGGACTACGGCGTCGTAACCCATGATGGTTTCGCAGTTTTCACTCAAACGACGCACGACATGGTTATAATATAGCGGCAAAAAACTTACGTGCCGCTGCTTGAACGGAACGGTTTGCGGGTCGGTGCGTGCAATCGAAAGGAATCATCGAACATGGCAATTTCTACCGCCGACTTCAAGAACGGCATGTGCATCGAGTACAACGGCAAGCTGTGCACCATCGTGGAGTTCCAGCACGTCAAGCCCGGCAAGGGCGGCGCCTTCGTCCGCACGAAGCTGCGCGACATCAAAACGGGTCGCGTCATCGACAACACGTTCAACGCCGGCGTGAAGGTGGAGTCCGTGCGCCTCGAATCGAAGAAGCTGCAGTATCTGTACAACGACGGTGCCGACTTCAACTTCATGGACAACGACACCTTCGAGCAGATGGCCATTTCCGCCGACATGGTGGGCGACGTGGCGAAGTGGCTCAAGGAGAACGACGAGGCCACGCTGCTGTACGCGGGCGACGAGCTCATCAGCGTCGAGCCGCAGATGTTCGTTGAGCTGGAGGTCACCGAGACCGATCCCGGCTTCAAGGGCGACACCGTCCAGGGCACCACGAAGCCCGCGACGCTCGAGACGGGTGCCGTGGTGCAGGTTCCCATGTTCATCGAGCCCGGCGACGTCCTGCAGATCGACACCCGCGACGGCCGTTTCATCAAGAGGGTTTAAGGTTCGGCTAGGCTAGGCTGACCGACATCGTTCAAAAAGCGCCGCCCTTCGGGGCGGCGCTAGTATTTCTGGGCGATTTTCAGGGCCTTGCGGTAGTCCGCGTAATCCTCGACGCAGTGGGCGTCCGAGGCGATGTAGTCCACCAGGTCGTTCTCGAGCAGCTGCAGGGCAGCGCGTTTGCTGTTGCTGCGGAACCCGCCGGCGGCGAAGTTGCCCGACAGCTGCAAGAGGCAGCCCAGATCCTTCATCTCCACGGCCACGTCGATGTCGTTCTGCACGGGACGGTAGCGCTCCGGATGGGCGATGATGGGCTGGATGCCGCGCCCCTGCAGGCTGTAGACGATACGCTGCCAGTTGGGCGGCAGGCTGGCCACGCCGAACTCCAGCAACAGCAGGTTCGTGCCCTCGAAGCACAACCGCTCCGCGTTTTCGATGCCGAAGTTCACCAGGTTCTCCCAGTACACCTCGAAACCCAAGGTCATCTCGAAGCCTTGGGAATGAGCGAACCGGCTGAGCACGTCGAAATGATCGACGATGCGCTGGTAGTCGAACCGCGACCCGCGACAGTGCGGGGTGCAAACGATGTTGTCGATACCCGAATTGCGGGCGGCGTTGAGCATGGCCTGCGATTCGGCGAAATCGTTCGATCCGTCGTCGACGTCGAACAGGATATGGCAATGAAGGTCGAACATCTTGGTGCGGCTTCGCGGTGCAAACCCGATCGGTCGGCTAAAGCCGGCTTACGATCGCGTCCTGTTCTTGTGACGCGGGGCCTTCTTGCCGCTCGGCGTTACGGCTTTGAACGCGTTGGGCGCGTAGGGGTTGCCCGCACCTGCGCCACCGACGCCGGGAGCGGCGGTACGAGGCTGCGAGGCCCTCGCCGAGGCCTGGCGGCGAACGGGAGGCTGCGTGTCCTGCTCCCACGCCACCGGGTTGTTCAGCTCGGCCGGCATGGCGGCGGGCTCGAGGTCCTCCTTGTTCACGCGCTTGCCGTCCTGCGTGTAATAGGCGTAGTAGTAGCTGCTCTCGTCGTCGGAGCAGAACGTCATGACCGTGCCCAGGATGCGGGCGTCCGCCACACGCAGCTGCTGCGCGCATTTGGCCACCAGGGCGCGCTTCGTCTGGTTCTGACGGATGACGAGTAGCGTGCCGTCCACCAAGCTGCTGAGGATGGCGGCGTCGACGAACAGCGACACGGGCGGCGTGTCGAAAATCACGTAGTCGAACGAATCGCGCAGCTTGTCCACGAGCGACGCGAAGCGCTTCGTGCTTAGGATGTCGGCCGGACTGGGAATGTTCGGCTCGGCGTCCAGGAAGTACAGGTTCGGTATATGCGTCGGCATGATGGCGTCGTTGAGCGACGCGGAGCCCGACAGGGCGGCGTACAGGCCGTTGGCCGGGTGAATGTCCAGCAATTTACCCAAGGAACGGCGCCGCATGTCGGTTTCCACGATGAGCACCTTCTTGCCGGAGGTGGCGATCGCGTTTGCCAGGTTCGTGGACACGATGGTCTTGCCCTCGTTCTGCTCCGAGGACGTGACCACGATCGTCTTCACCTTCTCGTCCACCGAGGCGAAGCGGATGTTCGCCAGCAGCGTCTTGGAGGCGTTGGAGAGCTGCGGATGCTCGAAACGCGCGAGGATCTTCTTGTCTTTTCTGGCCATGGTTAGTTCCCCTTACCCTTCAGCGAGGGCATGCGGCCCAAAACGGGCAGCCCCAGCAGTTCTTCGGCTTCTTCGGGGTTCTTCACCGTGGTGTCGACCAGGTCGAGCAGCACGATGAGCGCCACGGCGAAGAACAGGCCCGCCAAGAAGGCGACGGCCGTGTACATGATGCGGTTCGGGCCCGACGGCGCACTCGGCACCTGAGCGGCGTCAACGATGTTGACGGCCTTGAGCTCCATGACCTCCACGGCGGTGTCGGCCGTCTGCTTGGCCAGCTCGTTCGCGATCTGGGTCACGGCCTCGGGTTTCTTGCCCGTCACGCTCAGCGTGATGACGCGGTTCGTGGTGGCGGACGTCACCTTGATGTCGTAGCCTTTGAGCGTGCTCATGCCGAGCGACTGGGCCGTGGCGTCGATGACGCGGTTCGATTGAGCCATCACGGCGATGTCGTTCGCGAGCTGCTGGCTGGCGGCGGTGTCGCTGCTCGTGATGTTCGAGCTTTGGTCGTCCGTCTTGTTGAGCACGTAGAGCGACACGTCGGAGGTGTAGTCGTTCGACATGAACCCCCAGCAGTAGGCGGCGGTGGCTCCTGCGAACACCAAGGGGAATATCACGACGAGGTACCACTTCTTTCGAAGCAGATGCAGCAATTCAAGCAAAGTCACGGGTTATCTCTCCTTATAAGCCCTGGCAACAGCTACGTTGATAGTCGACGTCAGTCGACCTGATGGTAGTACACGCTCAAAACCGTCTCGTACGTGGCGTTCTTGTCGAGATAGTACTCGGCGTACTTCTCGCCTTGCTTCATCTCGCCGGTCAGCGTGACCACGTCGAGGCCGGTGATGCCGTTCGAAAGCACCGACGTGGCGAGATAGCTGAACTCGTTGACGCCCAGGTTGGTAATGGAGTACTCGCCTGCCGTGTTGAAGATGTCGATCAGCGTGCCCACACTGCCCTGCGCTGCCTCGAGGGTCTGGCCGGCGAACGCTTTGATGTACTGCACCTGGCGAGCTTGACGATCAAGCGAAGAGGTAAGCACCGACGTGTCTCGCCATTGCACGTACTTCAGCGCGTTGCTGCCGAACAGCACGGTGTCCTCGCCTTCGACGATGCCGGTGTTCGGAATGCTCTGCAACGGCGTGAGCGCCACGCCGCCGATGGAGTCGTTCAAAGGGCCGACGCCGCTCAGGTCGAGCGCGAAATAGTAGGAGATGGGCATGTTGTAGAGCATGCGGGAGGCAACCGTCGTAGTGTACTGGCAGCTGGTATCCCTGCCGTCGCCGTAGCTGTACGCCAAGCACAGCTGCATCTTGTCCAAGCCGATGAACGCGTCGCCCACGAACTCGCCGACTTCGACCATGCTGTCGCGCGGCAAGCCGATAGCGGTGATCTTGCCGGTGTCCGTGTTCAGCGCCATCACCATGACGGCGTCAGCCTGGCCTGCCCTTTCGCCAACCTCGGCGGGTGCCGTGCGGTCGAAGCCGATGATGCAGACGGATACCATGTTCTCGTTGAGGGCATAGGTGTGCCCGTTGTACTTGACGGTTTTGCCTTCGTCGTACGTGACGGCGTTCTCGGCGGTTTGGATGTCCTCGGCCTGCGCGGCTTCGCGAATGGCGCCCTCGCCGGCCTTGATGGTGCTCATGACGCCCCAGGCCGCGCCGCCGCCCACCAGCACCACGACCGCCAACACGATGAGCGCGACGCGAACGCGCTTCTTGCGTTTGGTATGGCTCCGCTTGCGCTTGCGGATGAGCACTTCCTGGTTCTGCGAGGTAGCCTGCTGGGCTGCGAAGAACTCCGACGAGTCGGCTCGCCCCGAACCGGGCTGACTCGGAGCCGGCGTAGAGGGCGGCCTGTTCTGCGCCGAACGAGAAGGCTGCTTCGGTCTATCAGTAGGTCGGTTGGTCATCGATCAAAACTCCAGTAACGATATAGCGGCTACTCGTGTGGTTGGTGTCGCTCATGCACGTGCTCAACTGCACTATCTTATCATCAATTGACAGTTCCGTGTCAGTTCTGGTGTTAACCAGCAGAGAATCCGGATGCATAACGAAGTCGAAGTACTCCTGCAAAACGGCAGGGCTCGAGAAGTCGTACGAGTTGAGAATGTGGCGATCGTCGTACAGATACGCCGAGACGATGCGGTAGGTGAGCACGTGGCCCGGCGTGTAGATGTACATGGTGTCGTTCTCGTTGAAGAAATCCTCGTTCTCGAAGTAGTGCAGTGTGGAGAACATGGTGCCGTTCTGCAGGTTGTGCCCGTACAACACGGTAACCGGGTCGCTGAAGTCGGTGTTGTTGGCCATCTCGGTGTAGATGGCTCCCTCGACGGCGTACTCGCCGTCTTTATTGTGGTCGAGATAGAGGAAGTCGTTCGTTGCGCTTTGAAGCACGGGCAGGTTGACGTCGGTATGGGGAATGTATATCCACGAGTAGATGTCGGGGTTCTCCTGTTTAAGGGAGGTGAAGTCGATGGGGTTCTCCACGCGGTTGTCGGGGGCGTCGTCTACGGGCTGCTCCATAATGGGCTCTGGTGTGTTTTTGATTTCCTCAGCAGCACGGTCGAGCTCGTGTTGCTGCCAAATCAGATAGCCGCATCCGGCGGCCACGCCGCACAGGAGGATGATGAGAACCACCGTGAGCACCACGATGGAACGCTTCTTCTTTTTCGCTTCGGGCGAGCCCGCTGGTTTCGCGTGCTTCGGTTGAAGGTCGTCGTTTCTTAGGTCCATCGGCGCTTTCGGCATAGAGGATACCGCTCGCTTTCACAATTTCTTCGATAGGGTAAATGCTTTGCCTATGGTATCAAACCGTTTGCATATAAAAGAAGAGACCTGTTGTAAAACAGGTCTCTTCGATACAAGCTCTATAAGGTTACGAAAAGCTCGATGCTATTCGGTGACCTTCTTGCGCAGGGCGACGAACACGGCGCCGGCAGCGATAGCCGTGACGACCGTGGCGCCAGCAACGGTGCCGAGATCAACACCGGTCTGCGGGGACGTGGAACCAGCGTTGGTCGTCGAGGAGGAAGCAACATCGCCGATGACCACGGAGAAGATCGACAGCTTGTCGACCGTGAACGTGATCGTGCCGTCGGATCCGACAACACCCGTGATGTTCTCGCCGGCCGTGCCATCGCTATGCTCAACATAGATCGTGAAAGCATGGTTGGCGTACTGGCTGCCAACGTTGAAAGACACGGTGACGCCGCTGGCGTCCGGGGTGCCTACGATTTCGAAAGAAACCAGCGGCGTGACGCCTTGGGGAACCGTGCTAGCGGCATGCGGCGCAATGGTGGGAGCGCTAACGCTGCCGGACTTAGCCTGCACGGTGACCGTCGTTCCGTTCACATCGCCCGACGTATTCGAACCAACCGGGCTCGGGGCCGCCCATGCCAGCGTCGGGAGCGCCAACATCATAGCTGCGGCGCAAGCAATTGCCACAATCTTCTTCTTCATGAATCCTTCTTTCCTTGGGGTGCTCTCTTCACGCGAACACAGGTTTACAGCTTTAACTCCATTGAATGATACCGGCCGCTCGATGCGTTTGTCAATGAGAAATTGATATTTTGCCTCGTAGACGTAGTAATTCCTCGATATTGGGGCATTCGGCGTGTTGCGCAATAAATAGGCGACGGGGAAACGAGGAGTGCTATTTCGGGCGATAAGTGAAGATGATTGACGAGATAATGGAATATGCCTTACAAATCCTTCACATCGCGGCAACGAGTGAATCTTCCTATACATTTGTTCTAAACCGGTTGATTGGAGAAAACGGAAGGGGATGGTCTTGACCGAAAAAAGGGTTCGCGGAGAAAAGAATCTTCACATTTAGCGTTGCTAAACTGTAAACCAGAACCTATGATCTATAATAACAACCGCCAGTTTTATCAGGTAATACATAATCTTTTGCTATGTATTTTGACGAGGGTGTTGCCTGTGGCGGCTGGTAAAAGCCGATTTTGATGGGCGTGCATTGCGGGTGAGCGCGCTTTCGGCGGACCGAAAGATGTTTGTGGAAAATATGAAGGGCTGCATGGTGGCTTTTTGATCGTGCGGGCCTTTCTCCTTCTTTCGGGCTCGTTTCGGCTGCGGCGGTAACGCTGCGAAGCATATCTTATGAGCGAGGGATCGTCGCTGGGTGCGCGTCTCGTTGCGAGTAAGAGGATGAATACCGTTGTTGTTTCGCATCGCCTTGCGGCGAATGGCGAAGCCGTTTTCATGTATGGCGTTCGACAGGAGGCCAACCATGTGGTACGTCGTTCAGGTTATCGGCGGCAGGGAGCGTCGCGTCCTGCGGCTGGTAGAGCAATTCGTCGACGACGATGCGTTGCAGGAGTGCTTCATTCCCCAATACGAGATCATGAAGAAGATCAAGGGGGAGTGGAAGCGTTGCACCGAGATACTGCTTCCCGGATACCTCTTTCTTATAACCGACAAGGTCGACATGGTTGCGGACGAGCTCCGCAAGGTTCCTGCATTCACCAAGCTTTTGGGAAACGACAACGCGTTCATCCCTCTTAACGCGGACGAGATAGCCTTCATCGATTCCTTCACGACGAAAGACCACCGCGTGGTCGAGATGTCGGAAGGGGTGATCGAAGGCGATGAGATATGCATAACGAAAGGGCCTCTCGTGCACCAGACGGCCTTTGTGAAGAAGATCGATCGACATAAGCGCCTGGCTTATTTGGAGGCCACCATGTTCGGTCGGACGCTGAACCTAAAAGTTGGATTAGAGATTGTCAGAAAACGTAAGGGCACATCCATTTGAAGAATCAGCCGGCATGACGGCGGAAGCCGTATTGCCTTTCGAAGAGTTTGTCGCGGACGGTGCTCCGGCCCCGGCGACACCTGCCGTTGGCACCCCTACGTCTCCCAAAAAGTCTGATAACCCGGGTTATGGAAATCTGACCGACGGGGTAACCGACGGTGAGGCCGGGGCGGCCGACGCGGCCGGCGACGGCGGCTGGGGGGCCATGGCCGCGCGCCTGCACCCCGGCGTGGAGGTCCGCCCGCCGCTCTCTCGCATCCCGAACCGGGGCTACGCCCACGCCAAGCGCGCCCTGGACGTCGCCTCCGCCGCGCTCGCCCTCGTCGCCCTCTCGCCCGTGCTGCTCGCCTGCGCCGTCGCCGTGAAGGCCACGAGCCCGGGCCCCGTGCTCTTCCGCCAGGAGAGGTGGGGGCGGGGCCGCACCCGCTTCGAGTGCTGGAAGTTCCGCACCATGGTCGTGGGGACCCCGCCCGACCTGCCGGCGGCGTCCTTCGGGGACAAGGCCGCCTTCATGACGCCCGTGGGGGACTTCCTGCGCCGCTGGTCGCTCGACGAGCTCCCCCAGCTGGCGAACATCCTCAAGGGCGACATGTCGGTGGTGGGCCCGCGCCCCGTCATCGTGCGCGAGGGGCGCCTGATCGACCTGCGCGAGCCCCTGAACGCGACCGCCGTGCGCCCCGGCCTCACCGGCTGGGCCCAGGTCAACGGCCGCAACCTCGTCGACGATGCGGAGAAGGCGTTCCTGGACGGCGAGTACGTGTCCAACATGTCGCTCGCCTTCGACGCGCGGGTGTTCTTCAGGACGATCGCGACCGTGGTCAGCCGGCGCGGGGTTGACCGGGCGGTCGACCGCTAGATGCGCGTGCTCGTCATATGCGAGCATTTCGAGCCGTCGACGGACGCTTGCTCCAAACGGATGACCACCATTGTCGATCGACTCGTCGAGTGCGGGCATCACGTTCGAGTGCTTGCATCCGAAACGAGCCTCGTTGACGAGAACGAGGGTTTCGTCTGCAGGCCATACGTCGACTACTACAGCGCATACCGTATGGACGAGAAGACCCCTATGAAACGCCTGCGGAACAATTTGAGCGAGCTGGCGAATTCGAGGAAGGCGGCTAATGAACTTGACCGCTTCGATTGCGTGGTGGTGACCACGCCGCCGCTCCTATTGGTTTTGAGCGCCCTGTCCATCGCCGAGCGCATGGACGCGCGGCTTGTCCTTGATGTCCGCGACGTCTGGCCAGACGTCGCCTACGAGATGGGAAGTTTTCGGCCGGGAAGCCTCTACGGGCGGACGTTCGAGAGAATCGCCCGAAAGGCATACGCTCGAGCTTCGCTGATCACCGCCGTGACGCCTGGGAAGGTGGCGAAGCTGCGCGAAAAGCTTCCAGAAGGCGAGCAGGAGAAGGTGGCGCTCATTCCGAACGGGTTCGATCTGGCGTTTCTCGAGCAGGAGGAAGGCGGAGACGTCATTGAGCGGCAAATGGCCGGCGATGCGCCGACCTGCGTCTATGTTGGTAACCTCGGGTTTGCCCAAGGACTCACTTCCCTGCTTTGCATCGCGGAGAGATTCCCGGACGTCCGGTTCCTTCTTTTCGGAACCGGTGCCGAAGAGACGCTGCTCGCAAAGCAGATCAATGGACGAGATCTTGCCAATGTGCGGTTGTGCGGGAAGGTCGGCGCGCGGGACGCTTGTGCTATCCTGCGCCGTGCGGACTGCGCCTACGTCCCCTTGGTAAGCTCTGACCTCAGGGACAGCGTCCCGACAAAGCTCTACGAGGCCCTTGGCTGCGGATGTCCTGTTCTGCTCGCGGCGCGCGGCGACTCAGTATCCCTGTTGGACGAGGTCGGACTGGGCTACTCGGCCGCCCCGGAGGACGGCGAGGGGCTCGCGCGAGCATTCGAGAAGCTGCTGGCAACGAAGTGGACCGAGCGGCAAAAGGATACCGCTGCTGCCCGGATAGCCTCGCGCCATTCGCGGCAGGCGGCGGCAAAAGATTTCGAAACCTTGCTGGCGGAGCGGTTCGCCGGGGAGCCCCGTGCTTAGCAGGATCGGGTTTTACTGCCGCACAGTGGGGCGGATGAGGCCGGGCATGGTGATCGCTCGGCTGCGCGGCCAGAGAAAGGTCACGGCGTCCGAGGCGGGGGATCGGCCCGGCTTGCACCGGGACGTCTCGATCCTCGTCCCCGAGACGGACCTCGCCCCGGAGTATCTGGCTCGGTTCGACCTCGAGAGCCTCATGAGCAGCGAGTTCTTGCTCTTGAACGAATACCATGTGGTCGACTTCTCGCGGTGGCATGCCGACGGGGCGTCGCATCTATGGAATTTCAATCTGCACTACTTCGAGTACGCCATCGCGCTCGGCGCGGCGCACAGTCGAGGTGACGCGCGGTGCTATCCGAGATTCAAGGAGTTCGTTGAGAGCTGGATAGACGCCAGTCCGTACGCGGACGGCGACGCTTGGCATCCTTACACGATTTCCCTGAGGCTGGTCAACTGGCTCGTGTGCGTGGATCTGTTCGCGGATTCGCTGGACGAAGACGAAAGGTTCCGCCAGTGTATCGAGCGGAGCATGCGCCTCCAGTACCGGCATCTGCTCGCCAATCAGGAGAAGCACCTGATGGCGAACCACTACTTCGAAAATCTGAAGACGCTTGCGATCTTCTCGAAGCTGTTCGACGAGGACGAGGCGTTCGCCCGAGTCTGGCGCGACCTTGAAGGGCAGCTCGATGAGCAGATCCTTCCCGACGGGGTACATTTCGAGCGCAGCCTCATGTACCACAAGCTTGTCCTCGAGGGGATCGTGCGTACTGCGCTCGTTCTAGAGCAATCGGAAGGCGGCGTTCCCCTGATCCTGCTCGACAAGATGCAGTCTATGCTTAATGCGATGGCATCGCTCGAGAAGGGGATGGGCAAGACTCCCTTTTTTAACGACTCGGCCGATGGTGTGGCCAAGGAGTGCCGTCAGCTCGCTGCGGCGTGCGAAAGGCTGTTCGGCCTTGAATCAGACGACTCCAAGACAGTTTTTCCTGATGCGGGATACTTCAAGCTCTACGACGGTGATATCGCCGTGATGTTCGATGCCGGCGAGCCCGGCCCGGACTACATGCTGGGCCACGCGCACTGCGATTGCCTGTCGTATGAGCTGTCGTATCGGGGAAGCCCCGTGGTGGTGAACTCCGGCACTTATGCTTACCAGAGCGAGCTGCGCTCCTATTTCCGCAGTACCGCCGCGCACAATACCGTGCAGGTGGACGGCGAAGAGCAAATGGAGTGCTGGGGCGAGCATAGGGTTGCTCGAAGGTATGAGCTTGACAAAGCATGTTGCGATGCCGCACGAGGGGTTGCGGAGGCGAGCATCGTGCTTCCGAGTGGAAAAGTGCAGAAACGCCGTATCAAGCTTATAGATAGAGAGTTGGAGGTGCTTGATTCGGCCATTGGTGGTGCGAACGTCCAGTTGACTTCGGTCATTCATATTTTGGATTCCAATCTGGTGGGAATAAGCCTCGAAGACGTCGGGGAGAAGTCGCTCACCACTGGTTTCTATTCTTCCGAGTTCGGCGTTTGCGGGTCGATTCCTAAGCATGTGATCTCGGGAAACAGTTGTACTTGCTACTCGTTGCATTTTGCGGAAGAAGCAGGGGATTGAGTCCGATTCCTGCAACGTGGCCCCGTGACATGAAACCCCTCTGTTGGATGGGGAACGGTGACCTGCTGGGCTATCAGGGCGACTTTATCGTGAGGTGCGGTAAGGCGGGCGGCTTTACCAGAACTGCTCGTTTGCCTTTGCCCGGGATAAAACGGTTTCTCGGGCATGTTCGTCTGGCCTCGCGAATTCTTCGCGTTGAGCCCCGGGTAGCTCTGGAGATTTCGCCTGACTGCATTTTGTTAGCTTGGCAAAGGGCGGTTTTCGCGATCGATCTTTCGGCTAACAGCATTATTAAGGTGCAGGAGGCGCGTGCGGGTTTTTCCGATCCGCTGGCTATATCAAACGGTAACGGCTATGTTTTGGCCGTTTGGGGCGACTACGGCGCTAACAATGATGCGGAATCAGTAAATATATACGGGTTGAACTCGATGCGCGAAGTCGTCATCTTGCACACATTCCCCGCAGGAACCGTACGCCATGTTCACAACGTGGTTCGGCGTCAAAGGGGCGGTTACTACATCTTTACAGGTGACATGGAAACCGCTTCGGGCATCTATCTTGCGCGTGAAGATTTTGCCACGGTTGAACCGATCGCCACAGGCGATCAACGTTTTCGAGCTGTGCGGGGTTTCGATACGTCTGCGGGACTTATCTATGCAACAGACTCGGCGACAACGGAGAATCACGTTTTTCTGCTTGATGAGGATGCCTCGTGCAGTCCTGTTGATATAGGCGCAATCAATGGGCCGTGCATCTACGGTGGCGAGTGCTCAAGCGGGTACCTGTTCACTACTACCGTTGAGCCTGACGAGTCGCTTTCTGGCATTCGATCTCTCCTGTCGCGTAGGCTTGGTCCAGGTGTGAAAACTCGAGAATCGCAGGTGTTGCTTGCAAAGTCAGACGCAGGGCTTGTCGAGATATCTCGTTTCGAAGGCGATGCGCTGCCCATGAAGCTTTTCCAATATGGATCGCTGCAAATTCCTATGGGGACCGCTCCCGAAGGACAGGTTGTGGCATTCGCCCGTTCACTGAGGAAATGCGATGGACGGTTGGTTGAAATCGGAAGCGGTAAGTTGTGATCTTGGATTTCGAAAGAACCCTTCCTGTTGTTATGGGTCTTGGTCCATCCGGCCTCTTTCTTGCACGTCAGCTTTCGAAGCTTGGTTGTCCTGTAGCAGCAATTGCTCGACCTGCCGATGTCGGACTGCATTCTAATAAGATTACGCCGCGTTTGTTGAGAATAGCGACCGATCAAGATGAGGTCGTTTCGTCACTTGAGGCCCTGAGCGGGGAAGCGCGGGAGCGCAAGATCACCATCCTTGTCAGCAGCGACCAATACCTTACCGCGTTGCTTTCTTTGCCGGGAAATCGACTCCTCGCATACGGTCTTTCCGCCGTAGATATAGAGAACTTCGAGCTTATAAACGACAAATCTCGCTTGGGCGGCCGGTTATCTAAGATAGCATCGGTGCCCGAGTCGTATTCCGTAGACAGTATCGATCCGAACGCGTTTCCTTGCATAGTTAAATGGAGGCAAAAGCATTTGGATGTCAAATGCGAAGCGCTTCCCAAAGTTCGGGAGATCCGGTCTTTCTCCGAATTAAAAAAGCTTGCTGGTTGTCTTGCGCGAGAGGGGTTTAGCGTAGATGACTTGATTGTTCAAAGGCTAATTCTTGGCGACAACTCATTTCAGTGCAGCTACGGAGGTTATTACCAAGACGGAAAACTTTTAGCGGGTATTGCCGTTGATCAGGTGAGACAGTATCCGCAGGGCATTTCTGCGTATGTGGTGGAATCATCGAATGAACGAGGTGAGGCGGTCAAGGATGCCGCCGTGAATCTCGCATGCTCTCTTGATTTTTCTGGTTTTCTCGAGGTCGAGTTCAAATTCGATTCG
This sequence comes from Gordonibacter massiliensis (ex Traore et al. 2017), assembly GCF_019731765.1. Lineage (NCBI taxonomy): Bacteria > Bacillati > Actinomycetota > Coriobacteriia > Eggerthellales > Eggerthellaceae > Gordonibacter > Gordonibacter massiliensis (ex Traore et al. 2017). Next base: position 17,546 of record NZ_JAASIO010000007.1, read on the forward strand.
AATACCGGCGAGCTTTTTATCCTCGACGTCAATCCGAGGCCTTGGGGCTGGATTAGCGTGTTGAACGCAAAATACCCCCAATTTCATCGTGTTTTTCTAGGCGAGGAGCCCGAATCGATTCCGGAAAAAGTCGCTTGGCGGACACTGCCGAGAGACCTTTTGGCTAACAAAAATAATATGAATGCCCGGGATGTGCATTCGTCAGAAAAGACATGCCTTGATATCTGGGATGCAAAGGATATGCGCCCCTTCTTTGGCTTAGGGCTAACGGCGATCAAGAAAGCGATAAGCCTATGAAGGTGATCGAGTACCTCAAGCGCGAGGGCGTTAAGGCCACCGTGAAGAAGATAGGTGAGAAAATCACTTTAAAGCCTGGAGCGGACTCCCGTAAAACGCTCTTTCTTGTTTGCAGTGACTTCAAGGAATCACGCCGCGATCAATTCCCGGGTTATGCGTTCGCGCGGCTCGCAGAGGATGATCTCGATGCTTTTGACGAGTTCAACTTCTTTCAGCATATCAAGGGCTGCGACTACGTTGGCCGTGCCGACGACGGAGCGGTTATCTGCATATTCGAAAAAACTATATGTGCCTATGCGTGCTTTGAAATGAATAAAGTGAAAAGGATCCATGGCACGGGCCAATTTGAACTCGCGTCCGATGAGGCATGGATCGGCCCATGCTATGTGGCCAAAGAGCATCGGGGCAGAGGGTTAAATGGTGAGTTGATTCGGACGGCTTCGGCTATGGCGGCTTCGAGGGGCGCAAGACGGCTGTTCACCTCCATCAACGGTGCAAACTTCGCCTCCCAGGCAAGCTTTGAAAAAGCGGGGTTTGAGACGTTTGCGATTTACGACGGCAAATCGAAGTCGATCGTTGCTACCGATAGCGCTCGCTTCGGCATATTCGAGAACAAGGTAATGATCAAGGAAGGCACTGAGAGGATCGCTTTGTGAAAGGGGCGCGCGCAATTACGGTGGTAGGACATTTCGCCTACGCAAGGGGAGACGAAGGCGATAAAAAAGTATTTGGAGGCCAGACGGCGAAATGCCGAACCTTGGCTGGTTACCTAAGCGGCAAATTCGGGTCTGCCTCTCTCGACTACGTTGATACGTACCAATGGAAGCGAAGGCTATTTGACGTCGTATCGCACTGTGTCCGTGCGGCTCGAAGAGGAGATGTCGTTCTTCTCGTGCTTAGCAGGAACGGCCTATCTGCGCTTCTTCCGCTGCTTGTCACCCTGCGTAAGCGCTATTTCTTTGCTATTGGATATGTCGTTGTCGGCGCTTGGTTGGTTGAAGCGTGCAAGGAGGATCGGAAGCTTCTGAGCTCTCTTCAGAAAATCGATGAGATATTTGCAGAAACGACCAAGCAGCGGGATGATTTGAGGAAGCTAGGATTGAGTTGCGTTTCCTATGTTCCCAATGCAAAACATTTGCCGGTATTGGATTGCCCTTGGGACGTTTCTAAGCCGAACGGAGAAGTGCGTTTCTGCACTTTTTCTCGCGTTTGCAAGGACAAAGGGATAACTGACGCAATCGAAGCCGTGTCAATGGCTAATTCAATTCTGGGCTCCGATATCTGCAGACTAGATATCTATGGCACGGTAGATAAGAGCTTCTCCGACGAATTCTACAAACTCGTTGAAGAGAACGCCCATTGCGCTTCGTACAAAGGCAGCGTTCCTGCCGATGAAAGCGTGACCGCTATTTCCTGTTGTGCTGCCCTACTCTTTCCTACCTATCACGACGGCTTTCCCGGAACCGTTATAGATGGGCTTGCGGCAGGTGTGCCTATTATTGCTTATGAGTGGGATTATGCCCATTACGTCATCGACGAAGGGCTGACTGGCGTAATCGTCCCATCTTGCGATATCGATGCCTTGGCGAATGTGATCGTTGATTTCGCATCGAGCCCTTCTAAGTACGAGTATATGCGAAAAAACTGTCTTATAGCGGCAGAGGCGTATCAACCCGAAAACGCCATGAAGCCCATCTTCGATTTTATTCAACAGGGTTCTATTTTGGCGACCGATTAAGGGACGGAGCAGGAACAAATGATCAACGTGATAGGTCTCGGCTATATTGGACTACCTACAGCGCTCATGTTTGCATCGCACGGGGTAGAGGTGGTGGGAACCGATTGCAACGAATATCTCGTAACGACGCTCAAAGCAGGACGCACCACTTTTAAAGAGGCGGGACTCGACGAGCTGTTTGGCCGAGCGGTTGACGCCGGCATCCAGTTCACAACCGACTATCAGTCTTGTGACACTTACGTTATCTCGGTGCCTACTCCCTATGATAAGGCCTCGAAAAAGATTGACCCTTCCTATGTGACGGCTGCGGTTGGGGATGTTGTGAGCGTGTGTCCCAAGGGTGCCACCGTTATCATTGAATCGACCGTATCTCCTGGCACAATCGAGAAATTCGTTCGCCCGGCAATTGAAAGGCGCAACATGGTTGTGGGCGAGGATGTCCATCTGGTCCATGCTCCGGAGCGCATCATCCCGGGAAATATGGTTTATGAGCTGCTTCACAACAATCGGACCGTCGGGGCGGACGATCTGTCGGTGGGAGAACGTGTAAAAGGGCTCTACGCGTCTTTTTGCCAGGGCGAGATTGCGGTTACCGACATCCGTACCGCCGAGATGACGAAAGTCGTTGAGAATACTTTTCGCGATATAAATATCGCTTATGCTAATGAGCTTGCGAAAATCTGCCGTTCGGATGGTATGGACGTACATGAGATCATCCGCATAGCTAACAAGCATCCACGCGTGAATATCCTCTCCCCCGGGCCGGGCGTCGGTGGTCATTGCATTTCGGTTGATCCGTGGTTCCTCGTTGGAGATTATCCCGGACTGGCCAATATCATTCTAGCGGCGCGAAAGATCAACGATTCTATGCCGGACTTTGTATTGGAGCGGGCAAGCTCAATCATGAAAGAGCGCGGCATAGTCGATTCATCCAAAATTGGTATCTACGGTCTTACCTATAAGGAAAACGTGGATGACGTGCGTGAGAGTCCAACGCTGCAGATGCTCGAAAGCATGGAGCGCCATTTAGCTGTAGACGCGTGCAAGGTTTATGACCCGTGGATTGAGGATGACATTGTCCTTAACCAAGTCCATTCGATGGAAGAGTTCCTTGATGGCCTTGAAATGGTGATCGTCATGGTTGGCCATTCTCAAATCAAGGGAAAATCTGAAATGTTCGGTGATCGGGTGTTGTTGGATGCGAGAAATGTTCTTGGAAATGACGATAATGTGTATAAATTATAGGAGCCAGCGAGTGGAGCGGCGTTTGGATATTGGGAATGCGTGGATTTTGCATTGCTTGAATTCCGAAGTAACCGATTTTTATCTTGGTACAGTAGGCGAGGCGTTCAAGCAGATTGGGTTTTCTGTTTCAAACATTTCAGCAGAGCAGGGTATCGAGGAGTTAGCGAAACGAGCTGCACATGGCGATTATATCGTCGTGCCCTCTGTTATCTCGTTCGCTTCTTTGCGACGCAAGGGCTTTAAAAATATTGTTCTATGGCTTCAGGGTGTTGTTCCCGAAGAAAGCTATTTAAGGAACCATTGTCGTGCGAGAAAAGCCGTGCTTGAAGCAATCGAGAAGCGAGCTCTCAAGCAGGCGTGCTTTCTGTTGTTTGTGTCAAATGCAATGCAAAAGCATTATGAAAATAAGTACGGCTTAGATTTTTCTGACAAATCGTACGTGATGCCCTGTTGCAACACCATGATGCGGCCTGATCTATTCGGTTCGCAAAAGCGTTATGTTGACCCAGTGTTCGCTTATGTTGGCTCTCTTGCCGCTTGGCAATGCTTCGATGAGACAATGTTCTTTTTTAAACAAATTGAAGAGCGGATTCCTGGAGCGTCGCTTAAGGTGCTGACATTCCAGCAAAGTGAAGCACGTGAAAAGTTAAGTTGTTCTGGTATCAACAATTGGACGTTGGGATGCGTTCCCTCCGAGAAGGTGCCCGATGCCCTTTCAGAGGTAGGCTATGGTTTTTTGCTGAGAAGAGAAAATGTAGTTAACATGGTGTCGACGCCAACGAAGCTTTCATCTTATCTGTCCTGCGGGGTTATTCCGATTTTTAGCAGCTGCGTCAAAGGTTTTTACGAAGCCTCGAAGGCGATGAGGTACGTATGTCCGGTCAGCTCTTTCGAAGATGTTGACAAAGTTGTCGATTTCGTTTCAACTCCGCCTGATCAAAGCGCCCTAAAAGAGGAATACGGCCGATTATTCGATAGTTACTATTCTCGTTCTTTCCACATCAGAAAGCTGGCCGAGATGTTCATGCGTCGATTCAGTAGCTTTTCGCGTGAGTTAGCATGAGTGCAATTAGTGGAGTTTCCGCTGTTTCTCGTAAACCGGCTGGTGCCCGGACGTATGCAAATATGGTTCTTTTCCTTGTTCCTTTTTTTCGACCTTCCATTATCAACGATTGGGCTGCTGCCGAGCCGATCAAACAGCTTTTTTCGCTATGGCTGGCAGCGGCCTGTATATACGCAATCGTGAGATTCGTTTCGAGGAACGGACGCATCGGGCTATTCCTTGCCGGATTAATGGGCTTTCTGGCGCTTGCGGCAATCTCAACATTAATTAACTCTGGTTCTCAATATTTAATGCTTGTTAATACATTGATTTTAATAAGCCCCTGTCTTTTCATTCCCTCATTGCGGAAAGACGAGGTTCTCGCGTTTGTCAGAAGTGCAGCGCTAATCATCGGTTTCATTGTTCTGTGCAATCAGCTTTTAACCATTTTGCTTCCCGATGGCATCTATTACTACAACGGAAGAAGTCGATGGCTCCTCGAAAACGGAAGTCTCCAAAGCAGATGGTGCTTTTTGCTGCTATTTTTCGCGGCTTTTTGGGACATTCTTGCAAAACGACGATTGAGCATATTGACGCTTTTTGCCGCCATTCTTTCTTTTTGGACGGTATGGATGTTGGGGAGCGCTACTTCGATGGTGGCGCTGATCTTGGACGTTGCGATTCTTGCTCTTGGCGGAAAAAGGATTATCGGTAAAATGCTGAATTGTCGTGCTATTAACGTGATTACGGTTTTTTTATTCGTGGGTATCGTCTTGTTGCGCGTGGCTGACTATCTTCCGTATAACGACATTGCGGTTTTTCTGGGGAAAGATCTGACGTATCATTCCGGATCAACATTTACCGGAAGAACGTATATCTGGGATGCGGTTATCGCGAGCATACGGGAATCGCCGCTTATAGGATACGGGTGGCAGGAATACGTGGCAATGGGTATTGCCCATTTTTACGGACAGCAAGACTTTAACAGCGCCCACAACCTTTTACTTCAGATTGTATTTGTAGGCGGCTTTGTCGGTTTCGCGCTTTTTCTTATGGCGTATCTACAGTCAAGTAAATTCGTAGATGCTTTGCGTAGCAAAAGTTTGCGTTGTCTGTTCGTTTCGGCATTTGCGGCCTTTCTTTTAACCTCCCTGTTCGAGCAGGTTCTTACAAGTGCGTTTTTGATCCTGCTTTCTATGGCTGTTTCGCCCGTTTTGCGAGAACTTGATCTCGAAATCTCCACTATAGAGCAAGATGGAACCGTTGGTGAAAACCCCGCAAGTAGTAGTATGGACGCGAGGCATCTTGTTTGAACCGAAAGAGACAGGAACGTTCAAAGGGAACGTCGGCTACGCAATCGCGGCACAGGTAGTTTCTCTTGGCTCCAGTGTTCTTACGTCGCTTGTTGTCCCGAAGATATTAGGTGTTGAAAGTTTCGGGTATTGGCAGCTTTTCGTCATGTATGTGGGATACATGGGCATTTTACTGTTCGGTATTCATGATGGCGTTTTTTTGCGTTTAGGCGGTGAGCGCATCGATCATCTAGATCGTTCGCGAGTGAAGGCCGAATATCTTTTGGTTCTGGTCTTTCAAGTAATAGTTGCGGTGTTTATTACCCTCTTCGCTTTGTTCTCGGGATTGGATAACGATAGAGTTGAAATTTTTGCTCTCGTTTGTCTATGCGCTATGCTCGTCAACCCAGCACAGTTTCTCTTCTATATCTTTAGAGCCGTCAACATTCCTAATCTTTATTCAAGGGCAACTCTCGCCTCGCAGAGCGCATATACTGTTTTTTTGCTTGTAGCGGTTTCTTTTCAACTCGCTGAGTATCGCGCGTATTTGGTCGCCTATATCTGTGCGCAATCGGTGGCTATCGTGATCTGCTACCTTTATGCCCGTCCGATTCTCAAAGTGTCGACGGGCAAGATGGGGCTTGCTATGCGGGACGTTGCTGAGGATGTAAAAGCTGGCATGAAAGTTACACTTGCTTACTATGCTGGGACGCTTGTCGTAGGTATCGGCCGCATGATGATTGATGCTCATTGGGGAATTGAGGCCTTTGGCAAATTCTCCTTCTCTATTTCGCTGGTCAATTTCCTTCTTGCATTTGCCGCTCAGGTGGCAATGGTCGCATTCCCGGTAGTGAAGCGTATGGACGGCGAGAAGAGCAAAGAGGTTTTTTTGGTAATGCGCAGGATTCTTTTTGTGCTGATGCCGCTCGTTTATGTATTGTACTATCCTGCTTGTATTTTGCTCGAAATATGGCTTCCCCAGTATTCCGACAGCTTGAGATATCTCGCCATCATTCTTCCCATCTGCGTGTTCGATTTCAAGATCCAGCTTTTAGTGAACACTTATCTCAAGGCGCTTCGCAAAGAAAATGCCATGCTCTGGATCAACGCTAGTTGCCTTATTTTTTCTGCCGCTCTGACGGCAATAGGGGTGTTTGTAATCGGAAATATTTATTGGGCCGCTGGACTTATGGTTCTTTCGATAGCGATTCGAAGTTGTGTGGCGGAGGCTTATCTCAGCAAGTTCATCGGAGGCTCTTGCATTCGCTATCTTGCAAGTGAAATAGCACTTGCTGTTTTCTTCGTCGCGTCTGCCCTTGCCTTTTCGTCTCCGCTGCCGACATGCGTCGCCGTTCTTGTTTACTACGCCGTTAACGCTAAGCAATTAAAGATTTTCGTCCACGATGTGCGGCGGTTAGTGGGAGGCTGTTCCTAACTCGATCGCCTTGGTTTTATCGTCGTCTTACGGCTGTTACTCGGGGTTTGATTTTGAGTATGCGAGAACTAAAAGAAAGGCTTGCTTGAAGTGTTGAAGAAAAAAATAATGCTTGTGTTCGGCACGCGCCCAGAGGCTATCAAGATGTGCCCATTGGTGAATGAACTTAAAGCACGTTCAGATGACTTTAAAACGGTTGTGTGCGTGACGGGGCAGCATCGCGAGATGTTGAATCAAGTTCTGCATACGTTCGATGTGATACCCGACTACGATTTAGCTATTATGAAACCAAGGCAAACGCTATTTGATGTGACTTGCGGTGTGTTGCTTCACATAAAGGCTGTGATTGAGAGAGAGATGCCTGATGCGGTTCTCGTGCACGGCGATACCACTACCTCATTTGCGGCCGCGCTCGCCTGTTTTTATCTACATGTACCTATCGGGCATGTTGAAGCGGGCCTGCGCACTCACGATATCTATAGTCCTTGGCCAGAAGAGTTCAACCGTCAGGCTGTTGATGCAATATCAAGATGGTATTTTGCGCCTACATCGGTATCGTGCGAAAACCTTCTCGCCGAGGGAAAAGATCCTGAACGAATTTGGGTGACGGGTAATACCGGCATCGATGCTTTGCGGACTACCGTACGAGGCGATTTTTCTCATTCCCAACTCGATTGGGCAAGGGGGAGTCGCCTTATTCTCATCACGGCACATCGCCGTGAGAATTTTGGCGAGCCCATGCATCGTATGTTTCGTGCTATTAGGCGTGTTATGGAGGAGCATGAGGACACTAAGGCGATTTATCCAATTCATATGAACCCTCAGGTACGAGAGGCTGCCCATTCCGAGCTTGATGGGTTTGAAAGGCTGCATATCATCGATCCGCTTGATGTTCTGGCTTTTCACAATTTCATGGCTGCAAGCTATCTCATTCTCACCGATTCTGGCGGCATTCAGGAGGAGGCGCCGAGTCTTGGAAAACCCGTACTTGTCATGCGCGACACCACGGAACGCCCCGAGGGGGTTGCGGCCGGAACTCTCAAGCTTGTGGGAACTGAGGAGGAAGTGATCTACCGTGAATTCTCTCGATTGATCTCGGACGAAAGGGTTTATGCAAAGATGTCCCATGCTAGCAATCCCTATGGTGATGGACACGCAAGTGAGCGTATCGCTTCGGTGCTCGCTAGCGAAGATTAATACTATGCTGTTTGACCGGTATCTTGTTCGTACAAACGAATGGAAGCATGCGATGACTTAACATTCTCCATGTCAAAGATTTGGAGGTTCTATTTTTCAGGCCCACGTCCCGATATACCGTTTCCTTGTCTACCTGAGGTCCGCGGTCGGGCCGCGAGCCGGCGGTGGGGCGCGCGCCGCCGTAATCGCGCCTAGCGGCTCCCCTCCCCCTCGCTTGGATCGTCGAGCTTCGAAGCCATCCTCCCATTCCAAATCGCCATCACCGCTTCTGCCGCCCGCTCCAAGGGGATGCGCTCTTGCTCGATGCGGCGCGGGCGGGTCCATGCGGGATCGACGAGGCGGAGGTAGAGCTCCCTCTCGGCTTCGGTGAGATACTCGAGCTTGGCTGGTTTTTTCGGCTTGATCTCCTCCCCCCGCTTGTTGACGAAGGTGCCGTATCGCTCGTAGCGATGGTACGCGGTCCCATCCATGAAAATGCTTGAGATCTCGAGGCCTTTTGAGCGGTAGCCGTTGAGGATCTCGAGCCCCGCCGCGTCGATGTCGCCCCAATAGACCAGCAAATCAGCCGCCCGAACCCAGTCTTGCGCACCGATGAATTCGATCCCGTTCCAACCTCCTCCCTCGAAGGAAACACCCTCGGGGAGCGGCGGGAACCAAAGCGCGGTGTCCTTGTTCTCCGATATCACGACGATCCGAGGTTGGTAAGCGGGTTGCGACGCATCGCCTTCGGTTATCGAATCTCGCCAGCGTCCTCCTTTTTCCAGGTAGGCGGGGTCGAGGTACGTGAAAGCGGCCGAGCGGGGCCGGTCCTTCAGCTGCAAATCCGGGTTGCCGCAGAGAAGCCGGATCATCGCCAAGTGCCCTTTGGCGTCGAGCCATTTGGCGTGGAATCCATCGAGAGGTACTTGCCGGGCCGTGAGCTCGCCGGCGTCGTTGCGTGCGAACCAGGAAGTTGCGCGGCAAAGCAGCTCGAAATCCACCTCGTCGCATTCTTTGTCGGCAAGTTGCCTGATCACTGCGCTGCAGGTTTCCCTGTCGATGGGGAAGAGGTCGAGCAAGGCGGCGGCGCGGCGGCGCCCTGCCCAATACTTGCGTTGCCTCTCGCCTCCAACAACACGCGCGAGCGCTTCGAAGTCGTCGATGACGATGTGCGTCGGTAGGGTTTGCACCGTGCCGCTTACGCGCCGTTTGGTCGATTCGATAGCGCATTGCCTGTCGCGCGCCCAATCTGCCAATTCCGAAATGCGAAGGTTCGCTTTTCCGAAATCGGCTTCAAGCTCGCCCTTGGTGGGCGAGCCAAGGGCGATTCGGTGCGGCCAGTCTCTTTTGTGCAGCCCGCAGGCTTCTGCATGCCAGTCGGAATCGAAAATCCTGACGAGCCTTTTTTCAATTTCTCGGGGCGATTTCAACATCTTCTTCTCCGATATGCCGCCCGGGGGCGATGTACGAGCGCTCCTGGGCGTCTTTCGTGATGGTTATATAGCGGTCCATGTGCGGCGCGAAAGAGCCCACTTTGCCATCGGGGGTGGCGACGATCAGCTGGAAACCGAATCCGCGCCAAGCCCGAACGGCCCGTTCGGTGAAATCCTCGTCCGCCTTGACGAATCCTTCGTCCAATATGACGGGCGCGAAGCCCGGTCGTCTCATGGTCTCGTTTCCCAAGCGGAAGAGCAGGGCCGACCCGAGAATGAAGGCGACCAGCTCCTGAACCTCGCCTCCGCTTTTCTCTCCGAGCTTGGTGTACACGCTATCGTCTTTTCCGGTTGCCTCTGGCCACGTCGCGCGCGCCGAGAGCGTTACCTGCCGTCGGCGATCGAGCAGCGCGTCGCGTTCGCCCGTGCCGTCGCCGCCCTTGCGCAACCGCCTCATGAAGGACCTTATCTCCTCATGGTGGCGGTCGATGTCGTCGATGTTGGGCGTTGTTGCCAGCGAGGCGTGCTTTTGCAGCTCTTTTCTGAACCGCATCGCCTTGTCGCTGCCTTTCTGGCGTATGGCTATTTGAAGCCGTCCCTTCGCGGTGCCGAAGGGGTATTTTCTCAAGATCTCGTTGATCGGTTCGAGGCGGTCTTCTATCTCGCGGATGGCGGCTTCGTAAGCATCTGACACGGGGACGAGGTCTTCGGCCACCCATTGGCGCATATTCTCGAGCCAGATGTCCTTTCGATCGAAGAGACCTTGGCTCCGCACCTCCTCGAGGATCTCGAGGTAATCGTCGTAGGAGTCTATTGCCTCGCCCAGGTCGTTGTCCGGCCAGATCGCCCGATAGGCGTGGAACGCCTTTTCGAGGGAGCTTCGTGCCGAGAGCGCGCTTCCCTCGGAGGCCTTGCGTTGCTTTTCGAGGCTCGCCATCATGCGTCTGACGAACTCGTCGAATTTGTCCAAGATGGTGCGGTCGCTATCATATCCGGCGGCGATGTCGCGTCGGGTCTCTTCCAGTAGCGAGGCTTGCGCATCGCTGACCATGGTCCGGGTGGATGTTGGAACGCGCCGCTTCTCTTCGGCGAGGGCATCGCGCCGCGCAATCCTTTTCTCCGCGTCTTTTAGGAGGCGGTCGTGGCGATCTGAGGCGATGGCGCGCTTCCCGACGAGTCCCTTGAGTCCCTCTTTGAGCTCTTCATGCTTATCTTCCAGCGTTTTCAGGAGGTCGTTGGAGGCGAGAATGCGCTCTCGTTCCCGCTTCAGGTCTTCGATCGCTGCTTGGCAGCTGGCTTGGTCGATTTCCTCAAAGGCGTGCTCCATGATGTGATCATAGGCGCCCTTCAACTTTTCGAGCTCTTTAACTTCCCCCTCGATGCGCTTTGCCTCGCTATCGATTTGCGCTTGTTCGGTTGCCAAGGTGATCAGCTCGTCTCGAATTCTGTCGAGCTTGCCCTGATTGCTGAAGCCTATGACGTTCTCGTCGTTTCTATTGCGTCCGTGAGCGCCGCGGTTCCTTCGGCGCGTCTGCCCGTTGATGGTGACGCGCAGGCCGTCTCCTTTGAGGTCCTCGGCTCTTTCCACGCAGATCGCATCTATTTGCGGATCGGTCAAGCGCTTTCTAACCCATGGGGTGAAGCGCGAGGTCTCGTCGAATTGCAGTTTGCTCGCTACGCTGTTGGGTGTTGCGGGCGGCGGAGGGCCTTCGATGATCTTCGCCGCTTGGAAATTGATCCGCGCCCTCAAATGCAGCTTGTCGATGAGCCTGCTCACCCGCTCGAACTCCCCTTTTTCGATCAGCATCGTGCGGGCGAGGCTATGAAGCGTCGTTTCGGCCGCAAGCCGCCAACGCTCTTCTTCCGGTTCGAGGTCTATGAGCTCGCCGACGAAGGGGAGGTCGTCGAGGTTCAGGTCGGTGATGTCGGCGATCTGCTCCCGGGCCTCGTTCAAGCGAGGCGGGATGTTCCCTTTGTGGCTTCTGTAATAGGCGCCCTTCTGCTTGAGGTCCTCGATTTCGTGCGAGAGCTGGCGGCAGCGGTAAACCGAGTCGTCGCGCTGAAGATTGAGGGACGCTTTCTCGCTTTCGAACGACGCGGTGAACCGAGCCGCGGCCTCTTCGAGTTCCCGGTATTCCGCCGCACTCGAGGGAACGTGGCCGACGGAAGCTGTTTTCGCGCGGAAGATCGCACGGTTTTCGCCTCGGCGCACCGCGTCGGCTTGCGCTTTGTCGAGCTTCTCGGCGATGGTGTCGAGCGCGCCCTTGCCGTTTCGGTAGAGCGCTTGGCGGGTCTCCTCGATTTCGTCTTCGAGCCCGCAGATCTCCGCATCGAGGGCCTCCACAGCCTCCTCGAGCTCGCGTTTCTCGATGGCCTCCCTTTCGATCTCGCGTTGAATCAAGCCGAGTTCGCATTTGGTTTTCCAAAGATGGAAGGGGCTGTCGCTCGCGGAGGGATGCCCTATTGACGATACAAGGCCCTGCGCCTCCAGAGCCTCGTCGTAGCGCTTCTTATCCGCGGGGATCGACGCGACGATCGCCATCTTCCTTTGGGCGGCTTCGATCTCGTCGAACGTTTTCTCGATATCGTCAAAATGCTCGACCGCCCGCTGGGCCGCTTCGAAGGTTCGGGGCTCGTCGAGCACCAACTCTTTGAATAGGGCGTCAACGGTGGTTATCTGGTAGCCGGCTTGAATGCGCGCCAGGAGCTCGACGGCCTTGGCACCATCGCCGTGCTCTCCTATGTTGAGCGAGGAGTACAGGCTTTGTCTGAAGGAGCCCACTGTGTCGTGGATTCGGATGCCGTCATATACGCTCTTGATGCTGCGCTTGTCGAAGGGCTCGTGCGCTATCGCCTCGAATTTTCGCGGATCGATCGCAAAGTTCGCGGTGAGCGAATGCGTTTTGTAGTCGCTGTCGCCCATGCAGCCGCTTTTTATGTAATAGAGCTTGGCCGCCGAAAAGCGCTCGCCCTCGTCATTGATAAAGATAGTCACCACCGCGCTCCATCGGGCACAGTGGTTGTCGCGCAGCAGCTGATTGCGCTCTTCGCCGAGCTTGCTGTCGTACACAAGATCGGTCTTGCCTTGTAAGTAGGTGAGAACGGTGCGCTCTTGGTCCCCGCGCGCCTTACCCTGCCCCACGCTGTTCGACGCCGAGTTGAAGCGCGTGCCGTTGGGCATGATGATGTCTTGGTACGAGTCGAGCAAGGTACTCTTGCCCGATCCCGACTTGCCGGTTATCATGGTCGCCCCGGCGCTCGCTTCGCCGATCAACTCAAAGTCGGCGCGGTGGTACCCATCGAAGCCGCCCCAGTTCACGAGCTGTAAAGACTCGAGTTGCCATTGGGTTGGATGGGCGGCGGCCGGAGAAGATGCTCCGTTGGGTGTTCCCTCACTCATCTTGAGCCTCCCCGTCGGTTGCTCGAGGGCTTTCAGGGGCTTCGGCCTCGAACTTCTCTTTCAATTCTTTTACCCGCTCAAGAGGGAAGAGGGAGGCGACGACGGGCGAGATGCGGTATCGTCCGCTTTGGCCGGCAACCTTGATCAGGTATCCCTGCTTCGAGGTCATCTCGTCGATGGCTTTCGCCACTCGGTCTTTGGCGGCAACATGGTCGACGGCGTCTTTGTTGAAGAGGGGGTCGAGGTAATTCTCAAGGTCCTCGCGGTCCACGAAAACGTTGGTTTCCCCGCTGGCGAATTGCTGATGATAGTAGATACGCAGATAGATAATGAGAAGCGTTTCCTCGCGTTTGAGGCTCGCAGATTGCTTCAATGCATTGGGAAAAGGGTTCGCCGACCCTGAGGGAGCTTGCTGCGCGTAGGCTACATCGTAGCGCTTGTCCACCGTCAAGGTGAGGAACAGGTTGTTGAGAGAGCTTCTGATCACGTCCTCGTGTTCGAGGATGTCGTTCCAGATCTCCGCGTCGGTCACCTCGCTCACGTATCTTTTTCGCACCAAGGTGGTCACGGCTCGTCTTTGCTCGTAATCGAGCGTCCCCGTATCGCCCTCGAAAAGCCCTTCGAGAAAAGGTTTGTGCTCCGGTGCTTCGGACGCGGCGGTTTGATCGTTTGCGGTGAGGACATTATCCATGGAGCTCCCTCCAAGCTTGAAAAGCGCTCTTCAAATGGTCGTCGAGGACGATCCTCGGTGCTGTCCAAGTGCTCCCGCGGCCATCGAGTGCGACGGTTCGATACACGGCTTTCTCTCCCGTCTCAACGTTTATGCCAAGGTCGGTGGCTAGCTGCATGAGTCCGCAGATCTCCACTTCGCGACGGAGCTCCGAATCGAGCTCGTTGAAAAGTTCGGTCACGTTCGCCTCTCCTGTTGTCGGTAGGGAATCGGCGATGGCCTTGGCAACGGCCCTTGTCTTGGGTCCTCCCTTTCGTATGAGCTCGTGCAGGTTGGCCGTCTCCCCGGTATCGTTCTCAACAAGGGGAGGGGGAGGACGATGGCCTTCCGGGTCGTAAAGCGCCCTCGTGACGCTTTCCGTTTCAGCTTTGCCGATTTCGAGCGAGAAAGGGCTTCGCTGTCCGCGCTTGTAGGCGCGAGCCCATTCCCATGCGAGCTTTTCGAGCGAGCGCAGTTCGCGTGCCAATTCTCGATCTTTGACGATATCGTGCTGCGTGAGGGAGCTTCTGATGGTGTGGGATGATTTTCGTCGCTGCTTGAGCACGCTCTCCACGCCCGATCTCACGGGATTCCAAGCGCGACGAATTTCGAGCTTCTCCTCCGGCGACAGGTCTTCGAGGGCCGGGGCGTTGGCTATTATTTTCAGATTGTCGGAAAGGGCACCGTTCAACTCAACGCTGCTCAACGCCTCCAAAGCGCCGCTATAAACGCGTCCGCTTTCTGTGGCCTCGAAGATATTCTTGCTCTGTTCGAGGTAGTCGCCGACGATCTCCCCAGGAGGTCGCTCGTCATCGCGAAAGTCTTCAAGCAGCCGGTTCCCTTGATCTATAAGAAGTTCCTCGATGCGTCGCATGTCGCTTGGCACTTGTCGAAGCAGATCCATGACGTTGGCGACGCTTGCCCGCACAGTTGTCGCGGAGGCTTCTCCCGCTCCGCCGTTCTCGATATATTCGTCCAGCTCCTTCTGGGCTCGAGCGAGCTGGGCCTTGCGTTGCGCAAGGCCCTCTTCATAATCGGGGTTGACCATGAGGGCGGTCGACTCGATGGCCTTGATGATCATCTCGACGCGCGGGCTGCTCAGCAAAGCCTCGGTGCTGCCGAGTCTTTCCACGACCTCCATAGCCTCGATGGCGTCCGAGGTGAGGCGATATTCGGTCTCCCCGGTCTCAAGGGGATGCAACGCGAGCCAGCGGTTCTTCCTCATCCATTGTTGAACGCAAAGGTCTCTTCCGTTTAGGGGCCGTTCTGCGTCTCCCTGCCGGGGTAGTTCGACGCCGGCTTGATCGAGCTCTTCGAGATACGATTCGATGCGGGCGTGGAGCAGCTCGGCGCGAATACCTTTTGATCGATCGGGAAAGGCGGTAATGAGCAGGGCGAGGTATGCTTGCGACCACTGACTTCGCAGAAGCTGCAACGTCGACTTCTCGAAGGAGATGCCAAGTTGGTCGTACGTGCTTAACAGCTCGCTCATGGGGGACCCTTTCGCGAGGGGCGCCGGCGGCACCTGGCGCATTTAAGAATGATGATCAAGGTCATTATAGCTGATAATATTTCTTCCGCCCGGCATCGTCGCATCTGAACAAGGTTGTTCTTTGGCTTAAATGGAGGATCCATTTGTTTTCGTATTCTTCATTTTTTGTTCGTTCTTCGCTAACTGTAAAAGCGTCTCATTTTGGCAAGAGCTCGGACCTACGTCCGAGGGAGGATAAGGGGGACGGATTTTCTAATACATAATATTGAAGAATTAAATTATAGTTATATATAAAAATATATTATGAATACCATATCAATGGGGTTTCAAATCAAAAGCTGAAGTGGTCTGCTTCGTGTTCCTCGGTTCTTTCCAGGGCCGGAAAGCGTCGGATCTAAGGGGCGTGGAGTATATCCGTTTTGCAGTAAACTCCTACAGCCTCGCATGCTTATCGCTCAGCACCCTCAGTCCGCCGCCGGGGGTTATCAGCGCCTCCACAGGGCACTCGAATGCTTGGGCGAATTTGGCCAGCTTCGAGAAGTTGGCGTCGATGAGGCCGTCCTCGATGTCGGTCACGTGGCTGCGGCTGTGGCCCACCATGCCGGCGAGCTTCGTCTTCGTGAGGTTCCCGCCTTCGCGCAGAACCCGCACGTTCTCGCCGAACGTGCGCGCAAGCTCTTGCACCAGGGGTTCCTTGGCTCGCATCTTGATCTGTCGCGTCTTTTCGGGCATGCTCAAAGCGTAACCTGACAGATACGCATTGCCGTATTCGACAAAATACGTTTAACCGACTCCGGCACCCACTCGCTGCGCTTCGCAAGCGCCCAACCCCTCCCCGCGGGCGCGGTGCCTCGCAGCCTCCTACCCCGCGATTCTGTTGCTTGCCGGTGAATTTCCCGCCCAAACTCCCCCTTGTGCCACCCTTCATCTATAATCGGATATTCGATCTTTGACTAACTGCAAATCGAAGGGGGTGTGAGTTCATGCCGAGACTTCAAATCATGGATACCACGATCCGCGACGGCCAGCAGAGCCTGTGGGCCACGCGCATGCAGATCGGGGACATGCTGCCGATCCTGCCGAAAATGGACCGGGTCGGGTACTGGGCCATCGAGGCGTGGGGCGGCGCGACGTTCGACACGTGCCTGCGCTTCCTCGACGAGAACCCGTGGGAGCGTCTGCGATCTATCAAGGCGAACACGCCGAACACGCCGCTCGCCATGCTGTCCCGCGGCCAGAACCTGGTGGGGTACAAGCATTACTCGAGCGAGATCTGCAACCGCTTCATAAAGGCGGCCAAGCGCAACGGCGTGCACGTGTTCCGCGTGTTCGACGCCCTCAACGATATCCGCAACGTGGTGGACAACGCCGAGGCCATCAAGGAATGCGGCGGCCACTTCGAAGGCGCCATCTCCTACACCATGTCGCCGGTGCACACGCTCGACAGCTACCTGGACTACGGCCAGAAGATGAAGGACCTGGGCGCCGACTCCATCGCCATCAAGGACATGGCCGGCATGCTCACCCCGTACCGCACGGAGCGCATGGTCAAGGCGTTCAACGCCGAGATCGGCCTGCCGCTGCACATCCACTGCCACTACGTGGGCGGCATGGCCCCCGCCAACATCATCAAGGCCGCCGAGGCCGGCGCCGCCATCGCCGACACGGCCCATGCGCCGCTCGCGTTCGGCAACTCGCACCCGGCCGTCGAGATGATCGTGGCCGCCCTCCAGGAGAGCCGCTACGACACGGGTCTCGACCTGGACCTGCTGTTCGAGATCGCCGAGTATTGGGAAGAGGTGCGCAAGCGCGGCCACTACAAGCGCGGCGTGTCCTCCCTCACGCACATGAAGGTGTACTCGCACCAGGTGCCCGGCGGCATGATGTCGAACCTGGTGTCCCAGCTGGAGATCCAGAACGCGGGCGATCGCCTGGGCGAGGTCATGCAGGAGATCCCCAAGGTGCGCGCCGAGGTGGGCTATCCGCCGCTCGTCACGCCCATGTCCCAGATCGTGGGCACGCAGGCCGTGTTCAACGTGCTCACCGGCAAGCGCTGGAGCGTCGTGTCCAAGGAGATGAAGGACTACATCTGCGGCTACTACGGCAAGGCGCCGGGCCGCATGGACAAGGACATCGTGGCGAAGGTCGTGGGCAACTCCGAGATGCTGCCGCCCGACGTGGCGCCCGGCTCGCTCGTCACCACCACGTACTCGCAGGTGGAAGACGAGATCGGCGACCTCGCGAAAAGCGAGGAGGACGTGCTCATGTACGCCCTCTTCCCGAACGAGGCCCGCACCTACCTGAGCAAGCACCGCACATCCGAGAAGGTCGACTTCCTCATGGAGCAGGAGTCGAGCCATACCAAGGAGGACGATTACGTGGACATCAATCAGATTCGCGAGCTGGTTCGCGTTGCCGAGGAGAGCGGCGTCGGCGAGATCGTAGTCGAGGAAGAGGGCACGCGCATCGCCGTGCGCATGCCGGGCACGCTGTCCTCCGACGCCGTGGCCGCCGCCGCTGCCGCCGCGCCGGTGGCCGCCGTCGCTCCGGCTCCTGTGGCCGAAGCGCCCGCCGATGCCGGCGACGGCGTGGAGCGTCCCTCGAACTGGTACGCCGTCACGGCCCCCATGGTGGGCACGTTCTACGAGGCGCCCGCTCCCGGCGAGCCGCCGTTCGTGAAGGTGGGCGACGAGGTCGCCGCCAACCAGACGCTCTGCATCGTCGAGGCCATGAAGCTTATGAACGAGATCACGGCCGAGGAGATGGGCACGGTGCGCGAGGTGTGCCTCGAGGATGCCTCGCCCGTGGAGTTCGGCACGCCCCTGTTCTACATCGAGCCGCACGGCGCCCCGGCTCCCGCCCCGGAGACGGCGTAATGTTTAGCAAGATACTGGTGGCCAACCGCGGCGAGGTGGCGCTGCGCATCATGCGCGCCTGCCGCGAGCTGGGCGTGAAGACGGTCGCGGTGTACTCGACGGAGGACGCCGACACCTATCCCGTGCAGTACGCCGACGAGGCCGTGTGCATCGGCCCCGCCCAGGCGAACAAGAGCTACCTGGTCATACCCAGCATCATCTCCGCCGCGAAGAACGCCGGTGCCGAGGCCATCCACCCCGGCTACGGCTTCTTGGCCGAGAACGCCGACTTCGCCCGCGCCTGCGTGGACAACGACCTGGTGTTCATCGGCCCCTCCGCCGATTGCATCGAGCGCATGGGCGACAAGAGCATGGCGCGCGAGACCATGAAGGGCTGCGGCGTGCCCACCGTTCCCGGCTCCGACGGCTGCATCGACACGGCGGCCGAGGCCAAGGCGTTCGCCGATTCCGTGGGCTACCCCGTGCTCATCAAGGCCACGGCGGGCGGCGGCGGCAAGGGCATGCGCGAGGTGCACGACCCGGCCGACCTCGAGGCCCAGTACCAAGCGGCCCGCACCGAGGCGGGCGCCGCGTTCGGCAACGACGGCGTGTACCTGGAGAAGCTCGTGCTGCGCCCGCGCCACGTGGAGATACAGGTGCTGGCCGACGACTTCGGCAACAACCTGGCGCTCTGCGAGCGCGACTGCTCCGTGCAGCGCCGTCATCAGAAGCTCATCGAGGAGGCGCCCTCGCCGGCGCTCACCGAGGACCTGCGCCGCGCCATGGGCGTGGCGGCCATCAAGGCCGTACGCGCCGTGAACTACAAGAACGCCGGCACCATCGAGTTCTTGCTCGACACGGACGGCAACTTCTACTTCATGGAGATGAACACGCGCGTGCAGGTGGAGCATCCGGTCACGGAGCAGATCACCGGCACCGACATCATCAAGGAGCAGCTGCGCATCGCCTCCGGCGAGCCCATCAGCTGCGCCTCCCGCGCCCCGTTCGCCCCGTTCGGCCACGCCATCGAGTTCCGTATCAACGCGGAGGACCCGGCGCACGGCTTCCGCCCGTGCCCCGGCACCATCACGAGGTTCGAGCCTCCGGCGGGCCCCGGCGTGCGCGTGGAGAGCTACGTGCGCACCGGCTCGCGCATCTCGCCGTACTACGACTCGCTCGTGGCGAAGCTCGTGGTGTACGGCCAGGATCGCGAAGAGGCGCTCCAGCGCGGGCGCCGCGCCCTCGACGAGTTCGTCATCGAAGGCATCGAAACCACCATCTCGTTCCATCGCCGCGTGCTGGACAATGCGGTGTTCTGCGCGGGCGACGCGACGACCGACTTCATCGAAACCCAGATGGGAGACGTGTTATGAACGAACTGAATCTTGACGGCATGGCGCTTGCGCCGGGCGTCGTCGAGACTATCGTGTCCATTGCCACCAACGAGGTCGAAGGCGTGGCCTCGGTCGGCTCGGCGGCTGCGGGGGGCTTGCGCTCCGTGTTCGGCTCCAAGCCGTCCACGCAGGGCATCGACATCGCCGTGGACGAGGACGACAAGCTGGCCATCTCGGTGCGCGTCGACGTGTACTACGGCTACGTGCTGCCCGACCTGGCCGCGAACGTGCGCCAGGCCGTGGCCGACGCGGTCGCCAGCCAAGTGGGCGCGCAGGTGTCCTCGGTGGACGTGTACATCGACGGCATCCAGTTCGCCGGTTAGCCGGAGGTTTGCTGAACTTCTATGGCTGCTAAACGACATGAACGAACGCGTGCGCGCCGATCGGCGCTCGCGCTGCTCTACACGAGCGAGATAACCGACGAGGGTGCCACCAAAATCGCCGAAGAAGGCCGCTACCTGGCCGAAGACGGCCCGTTGCCCGAATACGCCGAGGCGCTGGTTCGCGGCATCGAGGCGCATCGCGCCGCCATCGACAAGCATCTGGCGGCCACGTCGGAGAACTGGGCGCTCGCCCGCATGCCCATCGTGGACCGCTCCATCCTGCGCCTGGCAGCCTACGAGATGATGTACGTGGCCGACGTGCCCACGTCCGTCACCATCAACGAGGCCGTGGAACTGGCGAAGGACTTCGGCGGCGAGGACGAGTCGCCGCGCTTCGTGAACGGCGTGCTGGGCCGCATCGCGAAGATACTGGAGGCCGAGGCGGCCGGCGGGGAAGGGATGCCCGGCGTCTCCGTTCCGGGCGGCAAGGCCGCTTCCGCCGAAGCGATCGAAGGTTCCGCTGCTCCTGCCGGGGCGCCCGCCGACGCAACCCTCCCCGAAACGCCCGAAGCGGCCGCTGCGCCCGCCGAAGCGCCCGAGGCTCACAGCGCGGCCGTGCCTGCCGCGTCGGAAACAGAAGCCGTCCCGGCACCCGGCGAGCCGGCATCCGCGGCCGCCCCGACGCCTGCCGAGCCCTTGGCGGCCGGAACGCCGAAGGAGGCGTGACGTGGCGCACGAATCGTACGTGACGTTCGATCAGGTGAAAACCCGCCTCGACGAGATCGTCGACGCGGTGGGATCGGAGGAGATGCCCCTCGACGAGGCGCTCTCCCTGTACGAAGAAGCCGTGGGCCTGGGCCTGCGTGCCAGCGAGCTGCTCGAGGAGGACATCGAGGCCCGCAACGAGTTGGACGACGTGCAGGACGGCGGGGCCGAGGCTGAGGCCGCGACCTCGGCCGAGGGTGCCGTTTCGGACGCGGGAGCGCCCGAAACCGCCACGGCGTAGCGAAACGGGGGCGTGACCATGGACCATCGCATTCTCGATATGATTTCGTCGCCGGCCGACCTCAAGCTGCTCAGCAACGACGAGCTTTCCATCCTCGCTCGCGAGATCCGCGAGGAGATCGTGACCGTGACGTCGGAGACGGGCGGGCACGTGGCCTCGTCGCTGGGTGCCGTGGAGATCATCCTTTCCGTGCACAGCATGATCGATTGCCCCACCGACCGGTTCGTGTTCGACGTGGGCCACCAGGCGTACGCGCACAAGCTCGTGACGGGAAGGCTCGACGAGTTCAAAACGCTGCGCACGTACGGTGGCCTGTCCGGCTTCCCGAAGTCCGACGAAAGTCCCTGCGACGTGCATCCTTCGGGCCACGCGTCCGACTCGCTGTCGGTGGCGTTGGGCCTGGCGAAGGCGCGCGACCTCTCCGGCGGCACCAACAAGGTCGTGGCCCTCATCGGCGACGCGGCGCTTTCGGGCGGCATGGCGTTCGAGGCGCTCAACCATATCGGCCAGGCGCAGACGCCCATGGTGATTATCCTCAACGACAACGAGATGTCCATATCGCGCAACGTGGGCGCGCTCATGAAGCACCTCGGCAACATGCGCGCCTCCACCCAGTACCGCCAAACGCGCGACTCCGTGCAGGAGAAGCTGGAGAGCAGCGGCGCCCTCGGCACCGCGCTCGCGAACTTCGGCCGCAACATGAAAGAGTCGATGAAGCAGTTCGTGCTCCCGCGCACCATGATATTCGAGCAGTTGGGCATCCTGTGCACGGCTCCCATCGACGGCCACGACATCGGCGCGCTCAAGGAGACGCTGGGTTTGGTGCTGGCCGCCGACGCTCCCGTGCTCATGCACGTGGTGACGAAGAAGGGCGCCGGCTACGAGCCCGCCGTTCGCAACCCCGAGAAGTTCCACGGCATCGCGCCGTACGATATCGCCACGGGCGAGGTGAGGAAGAAGCCTGCCGCCGCCCCGTCTTACACAAGCGTGTTCGGCAAGGCGCTCGCCGAGGAGGCGCGTGCCGACGACCGCATCGTGGCCATCACGGCCGCCATGAAGGACGGCACGGGGCTTGCCGGTTTCGCCGAGGAGTTCCCGAATCGCTTCGTGGACGCGGGCATTGCCGAAGAGCACGCGGTGGGCTTGGCCTCGGGCCTGGCGGTGGGCGGCAAGAAGCCCGTCGTAGCCATCTACTCCACGTTCCTGCAGCGCGCCATCGACCAGCTCATCATCAACAACGCACTGCCGAACCTCGACGTGGTGTTCGCCATCGATCGCGCCGGCGTCGTGGGCGAGGACGGTCCCACGCACCACGGCATATTCGATCTGGCCTACACGCGCATGGTGCCGAACATGCGCGTGCTCGCGCCCTCGAACGAGGCGGAGCTCGTGCATGCGCTGCACACGGCGCTCGCGCTGGGAGGGCCGTTCGCCATCCGCTACCCGCGCGGGGCGGCCGAGGGCGTGCCCCTGCCCGAGAAGCCGGAGGTGCTGGAGGTGGGGCGTGCGCGGACCGTGCGCGAAGGCGACGACGTTGCCATCCTCGCGTTCGGGCGCATGGTGAGCCGCGCGCTGGGAGCTGCGGAGCTGCTGGCCGAGCGCGGCATAGAGGCGCGCGTCGTGGACATGCGCTGGGCGAAGCCGCTCGACGCCGACGCCGTCGCCCGCGCCGCGCGAACGAGGCTCGTCGTCACCGTGGAGGGCGGCGTGGTGTCCGGAGGTGCGGGGGAGGGCGTGCTCGGCGAGCTCGCTCGCCAGGGCCTCGCGGTGCCCGCGCTCACGCTGGGCGTTCCCGACGTGTTCGTGCCCCAGGGCAAGGCGGACCTGCTGCTGCGCGACCTCGGGCTCGACCCGCAGGGCATCGCTGCCTCGGTCGAAGCGCGCTTGGGGAAATAGCCCGAACGTCGGTTCGGGCGTCTGCTTGCGCTTGCTTGTCCGGGTTGCGCCCGGCAATCCACGTACCCGATTCGTAGGGGCGCTCTCCAGAGCGCCCGTTCGCGCAAAGCGCGAAAACGCGGCCCTCGGCTGCTTTTCCGGCTTCGCCGGAACGGGCGCTCTGGAGAGAGCCCCTTCGGGAACGCCCTTGCATGCAAGGCCCGATTTGCCCGCCTGCGCGCACCATGCTGTCAGCGACTTTACCTAAACTTGATCTTCCCGTTGCGTGGAATTGACAATCCTTTCCTATCATTAAACTCCGTGTGCTTGGTTACCGAAGCCGTGGAGGGGCGTCAGGCGCGTTCGCCGATGCGCGCTCCCGCACGGGGAGGAGTTTGCATGAGCTACGATTTCGGCGCGTTCGCCGCGGCGTTCGTGAGCGATCCCATACTTGCGCTCATCGTCATCCTGACGCTGGGTGCCACGGTGGTGAACGGGGCGACCGATGCCCCCAACGCCATCGCCACCGTCGTGGGAACGAAGGCCATGAAGCCCACGCCCGCTATCGCCATGGCGGCGGTGTGCAACTTCATCGGGCTGGCGGCCATCACCATGATCTCGTCGGCCGTGGCGGCCACTATCTTCAAGATGGTCGACTTCGGAGGCGACAACCACGCCGCGCTCGTCGCGCTGGCGGCGGCCATGGTGGCCATCATCGTGTGGGGCGTGGCGGCGTGGTACTTCGGCATACCCACGTCGCAGAGCCACTCGCTCATCGCCGGCATCACCGGCGCGGCCATCGCGTTGCAGGGCGGCTTGGGCGGCGTCAACGGCGGCGAGTGGATGAAGGTGGTGTACGGCCTGGTTATCTCCACGGTGCTCGGGTTCGGCACCGGGTGGCTGTTCACGCGCATGATCAAACGGCTCTGTCGAGGCGCCGAGCGCGCCAAGGCCAACTCGTTCTTCAAGTGGGCGCAGATCGTCTCCGGCGCCGGCGTGGCCGTGCTGCACGGCGCGCAGGACGGCCAGAAGTTCCTGTCGCTGTGCATGCTGGGCATCATGCTGGCCATGACCGGCCAATCCGGCGGCGACGTGTCGTTCCCCTTCTGGCTCATCATCCTCGTGTCCGCCACCATGGCGCTCGGCACGGCGGTGGGCGGCAAGAAGATCATCAAATCGGTGGGCATGAACATGGTGAAGATGGAGCAGTACCAGGGGTTCGCCGCGTGCCTGTCGGCCTGCTTCTGCATCGGCCTGGCCACGTTCACGGGCCTGCCGGTGTCCACCACGCACACGAAGACCACCGCCATCATGGGCGTGGGCGCGGAGAAGAGCCTGCGCAACGTGAAGTGGGGCCTTGCCGGCCGCATGGTGGGCACCTGGGTGCTCACGTTTCCCGGCTGCGGCCTGCTCGCGTTCGGCTTCACGCATCTGTTCCTGGCGTTCTTCTGACGGCTTGCCGGGCGATTCCGTAGGGGCGGCCTAGCAGTTCTCTTCATGAAAAGCGCCCCGGATCGACGCGATCCGGGGCGCTTTCGCAAACGGTTGGCGGAAAGGCCTTACGCCTCTTCCTCCACCACTTCGGCGTCGGGCGCGTTCTTCTTCACGCTCTCGATGCCCTTCTTGCAAGATTCCTTGGACTTGTAGTGCTGCGACGTGGCGATGACCTCGCCGTTGTCGGCCTTCAGCACGAAATGGCATCCCGAGTCGGACGTCTTGATAACGAACTTGCCCATGGCCCTCTCCTTCTCTTCGCGAACGATAGCGAAGATGATACACCGCACGAAGCCGCAGGTCGGATCAGGTACGAGATTGAACCAAGGTTTGAGGGTCGCTCGCGTCCGGACGTGCCGCAGGCGTTCGGCTAGTCCACGCGCTTTTCCATGACGAAGTCGTCCATGATGAAGCCCTGCCCGATGTCCGTTTCCACCGAATCGATGGTCTCGAACCCTTTGCCGCGGTAGGCGCGCACGCCCAGGTCGTTGTGCTTGTTCACCGTCAAGTACATCGCCTCGAACCCGCGCTCGCGGCACAGGTTCTCGTAGAAGCGGATGGTTTGGCTGGCGAAACCGTGCCCGCGTTCCTCGGCCAGCAGGTATATCTTCGAGATGAAGAAGCGGTTCGTCTCGGGCTCGGGGCGTCCGCCCGTGTAGCCGGCGATGCGCCCGTCGTCGGCGCGCAGGAACCAGTACTCGTAGCCGTGTTCGGCCATGTCGCGCTCGATGGCCTCCAGGCTTTGGAACTGCTCCACCATGTAGTCGGTCTGCGACTCGCCGATGAGGGCGGGCCAGTACTCGTGCCATATCTCGTCGGCAAGCGCCGCCAAGCGCTGCCGGTCCTCGGGCGTCTCGACCGCAACGAACTCGATCGTCATGCAATGCTCCTTTCTTGTGGCGTTCCCTTCCCACTATACCGCAACCGGCACGGTGCGCATCCGCCTCTCGGGACGATTCGCGCGGTTGCTCGCGGGAGCGTGTTTCCGTTCGGTAACACGGGTGCTTCCCGTTTGTTAAAAGGCGTTTCCAAGCTCGTTAACAGTGGGCAGCTTTACGTTTTACCTGATGGAACGATGCGATCATCGAATACGTCACCTGACAGGGAAAAGCAAATGAAGGAGGTAGATGCATATGTTTGACTCCGGTTCGACGGGCTTCATGATCGTGTGCGCGATGCTCGTCTTGTTGATGACGCCGGGCTTGGCGTTCTTCTACGGGGGCCTCAGCCGCCGCAAGAACGTCGTGAACACCATGATCATGTCGTTTGCGGTGCTGGGCATCGTCGGCATCACGTGGACGCTCTGCGGCTGGTCGTTCGCCTACGGCGGCGACGGCTCGATTCCGTTCTTCGGGGGCTTCGATCAGATCGGGCTTCAGGGGCTCGTGGCCAGCGTCACGAGCGAGGCTCCCGAAGCGCTGAGTCACGACGCGTATCCCGCGTTGGCCGACGTCGTGTTCCAGCTGGCGTTCTGCATGATAACCACGGCCATCATCACGGGCGCGGTGGCCGGACGCGTGAAGTTCGGCGCGGTGTGCGCGTTCGTGGCCGTGTGGACCATCGTGGTGTACCCGCCGCTCGCCCACATGGTGTGGGGCGGCGAAGGGAGCCTCGTGGGCGACACCATCGGCGCGCTCGACTTCGCCGGCGGCGACGTGGTGCACATCTCGTCCGGCCTCACGGGCCTCGTTCTCTGCCTGATCGCAGGCAAGCGCCGCGGGTTCGGCATGATAAGCTACCGGCCCCACAACGTGCCGTTCGTCGCGTTGGGCGCCACGCTGCTGTGGTTCGGCTGGTTCGGCTTCAACGCGGGCTCCGAGTTCGCCCCCGACGGCGTGGCGGCGTTGGCCTTGGTGAACACCGTGGTGGCCTCCGGCGCGGCGCTCGTGTCGTGGATGGTCATCGAGCGCGTGCGCGTGGGCAAGCCCACGCTCGTCGGCGCCGCCACGGGCCTGGTGGCCGGCCTCGTGGTCATCACGCCGGCGGCCGGTTTCGTGGAGCCGTGGGCTGCGGTCGTCATGGGCCTGATCGTGTCGCCCGTATGCTACTTCGCCATCTCGTTCCTGAAGAAGAAGATCGGCTACGACGACGCGCTCGACGCGTTCGGCTGCCACGCCGTCGGCGGCGTCACCGGCGGCATCCTCACCGGCCTGTTCTGCGTGCCGGAGCTCTCCTGGACCGACTTCGGCGGCCTGTTCTACACGGGCGATCCCACGCTGCTGGGCGCGCAGGTGCTCGGCATCCTCGTGACCGTCGTGTTCGTGGGCGTGCTCGATTTGGGTCTCGGCTTCGCCGTCAAGCTCGTGTTCAGGGGCAGCCTGCGCGTGAGCGAGCAGGAGGAGGCGCAGGGCCTGGACGTGGCGGCCCACGGCGAGAGCGCGTATCCGGCTTACGTGGGCCTGGACTAGGGAAGGAGCGTACCTATGAAGAAGATAGCCGCGATCGTGCGGCCCGAGAAGCTCGAGCCGCTCAAAGACGCGCTGTTCGCCGCGAAGGTGAACGGCATGACCATCTCGCAGGTGCAGGGCTGCGGGAACCAGCACGGTTGGAAGGAGTACTACCGCGGCACCGAGGTCATGTTGAACATGATACCGAAGGTGAAGTTCGAACTCGTCGTCGATGACGAGCAGGTCGACCCCCTGGTGGAGCTCATCCGCTCCACGGCGCGCACGGGCGAGGTGGGCGACGGCAAGATATTCATCTTCCCCGTGGACGAGGTCGTGCGCATCCGCACGGGCGAGACAGGCGACGCCGCCGTGTAGGGGAGGGCGCGCAGGGCGAACGACCGTGATGGCCCGCTCGGCGAAAGCCGGGCGGGCCGCCTTGCGGGCGCGGCCGCCGCCGATGGGCGCCCCTTCGCCGTTCCCGCCCCCTTCGCACCCTCGTGCTAGGTGCCGTTCCCGCGTCCTTTGCTGCGGGAGCGCGCCCGCCTCCATCCATCCTTCACGGATCGGCGTCGTTTCCCGAGCGCCCCTTCCCATTTGACGCTAATGAGATATAATCCTATTTGAATTACGATACGGATTACTATCTCATCATCTTCGGCGCGAAAGGAGCCTCCCCATGGCCGGTACGGTTTCCGACAAGCAGGGAAGCGCGGCAACGCGCAACACCATTCAAAGGGCGCTGGTGCTGGAAGCGGTGCGATCGCTGCACGACCACCCCACGTCGGCCGACGTGTACGAGGCGGTTCGCCGCACGTACCCGAACATCTCGCGGGCCACGGTCTACCGCAATCTGGGCGTGTTGGCCAACCGCGGCGACGTGCTGCGCGTGGAGGTGCCCAACGGCGCCGATCGCTACGACTTCTTCAACGAGCCCCACTACCACGCGAAGTGCCGCGTGTGCGGGCGCATCGTGGACGTCGACATGCCCTACGAGTCCGACATCGCCTCGAAGGTGTCCGACGCGCACGGGTTCGCCATCGAGGGGCACGAGATCATCTTCGACGGCGTGTGCCCCGCCTGTCAGAAGGCCGGTGCCTGACGGCGTTGCCGGCCTTCGGGTCGGCTTCGTTTTTCGTTCGGCATCGCTTGTTCGGCCCGAAGTCGCTCGCCGTGGAGTAAGATGTAAAGCTGATCGTCAAAGCGTTCGCGCGCGGCGGTCGAACGGACGAGGGCGCTTTTCGCCCCGTTCGGCGGGAGAGGCGAGGAGACGACGCGAAAGAGGGCCGCATGTCTGACCCCTACGAAATATTCGACGAGCTGGCAGAGATCATCTACGTGAGCGATCCGGATACCCACGAAATGCTCTATGTCAACGAATCCGCGAGACGCATCGTCGGCGATTGGCAAGGACGCACCTGCTACGATGTGGTGCTGGGTCGCGATGCTCCCTGCGATTTCTGCAACATCGATCGGCTTTCCACCGATTCGTTCCTGTCGTGGACGCATTACAACGAGAAGTACGGTCGCCACTACCTGCTCAAGGACAAGCTCATCGAGTGGCACGGCCGTTCGGCGCGTTTGGAAATGGCCTTCGACATGACCGCCGAAGAGGAGCGGCGCCAGGCGTTGGAAACGAGGCTGGGCCTGGAGACGCTACTCGTGCGCTGCGCTATGAAGCTGCAGAATATCGACGGCTTCGCGGGGGACATGACGTCGGTTCTGAAAATGATCGGCGAGTTTCTGGAGGCCGACCGCGTGTACCTGTTCCAAGTGTCGTCCGACGGCACCTCGTTCAGCAATTCCCACGAATGGTGCGCCGAAGGCGTCACGCCCCAGATCGACGAGCTGCAGGATATGGACATGTCGTGGGTGACGGAATGGATGCCGCTGTTCCTGAAGCGCGAGACCGTTATCGTCAAGGATCTGGAGGACCTGCGCGAGACATCGCCGAGCGAGTACGAAATGCTCGCCCCGCAGGGCATCACCTCCCTGGTCGACGCCCCTTTGCTCGTGGAGGGCGAGCTCATCGGCTCCATTGGCGTGGACAACCCGGCCGCCGTCCACCTCGACCACTGCGCCGAGTTCTTCACCAGCCTGTCTTACTTCCTTTCCATGGAGCTGGAGCGCCACCGCGCGAAGGAGCGCTTTCGCGAGCTGAGCTACACCGATGCGCTTACCGGTTTGGCGAACCGCAACCGCTTCATCGAGGACGTCGAGCGGCTCGACTCCGACGGCCCTCGGCGCGGCTTCGGGGTGATCTACGTGGACATGAACGGCTTGAAGGATTTCAACGATCTGGAGGGGCATGCGAAAGGCGACCAGGCGCTCGTCGCGGCAGGGCGCGCGCTGGAGGAGGCGCTTGCGGGCACCCGTGTCTACCGCATGGGCGGCGACGAGTTTCTCGCCGTCGTGCTCGATGCGTCCGCGGAGGGCTTCGGCGCGCTGGTCGATACCGTGCGGGAGCGCCTGGCGCAGACGGGCTGCTCCATGGCCATGGGCTTGCACTATGCGGCGGAGCCGTGCTTGGTGGACGAGGCGGTTCGGCGGGCCGACGGTGCCATGTACGAGGACAAACGCACCTACTACCGTTCGCATCCCGCATCCGCACGCTATCGCGAGTGACGGCAGGGGCCTTTCGCCCGCGCCGCTGCCTCAACTTCGTTCGATACGGCGGTTTCCGATGGCGCGCACTCTGAAAAAGGACTAGTATTGCTCGACAACGGTTACGCCGTGACGGGCGTTGACGAAATGGCGGCGGGCACGTGTTCGAATACATGGATGATATTTCCGAGGTGGTGTACGTTGCCGATCTCGAGACGCACGAGCTGCTCTACCTGAACGATTCCGGCAAGCGCCTGGCGGGCGTCGAGGACATAGCCAACCAGACCTGCCACGCCGTGCTGCAGCGGCTCGACGCGCCCTGCGCCTTCTGCACGAACGACCGGCTCTCGTACGACGACATCTACACGTGGGAGCATGTGAACTCCATTACGAACCATCGCTATCTGCTGAAGGATCGGCTCATCGACTGGGAAGGGCGCCCCGCGCGCCTCGAGGTCGCGCTCGACATGACGGCGAGCGGCACGAGCGAAGACGACCTGCGCAAGGCGCTCGACGCCGAGGGCATGGTGCTGCAGTGCGCGCGCGACCTGTACGGAGCGAGCGACTTGGAAGAGGCCACGCGCCGCATGTTGGACAGCCTGGGAAAGTACCTCGCCGCCGACCGCATGCGCTTCTTCCGCCTGAGGGACGGGCGGGTTTCGGCGACGTTCGAATGGCGTGCCGACGGTCGCGCGCAGCAGGTGGCGGTTCGTCGGGACCTCGACGGCGCGCTGGTCGAGCGCTGGCGTCGCCTGTTCGGGCGCGGAAAATGCGTCATCATCGAGGACGTGGCGAGCCTTCCCGCCGAATGCGCGGACGAGCGGGCGTTCCTCGAGCGGCGCCGGGTGTCCTCCCTTGCGGCCGTGCCCCTTGAGCGCCAGGGCAGCGTCGTCGGCTTTCTGTGCATCGAGAACCCGGCCTCGTCGCTCGTGCGCAACATAGGCTCGCCGCTCAAGACGCTTTGCTACTTCTTCATGTCCACGGTCGCGCGTATCGAAAACGAGCGGCGGCTCACGTCGCTGAGCTTTCACGACGATCTGACCGGCCTGTACAACCGCAACCGCTATTTAAGCGACGTCGAGGCGCTCAAGCGGGACGGCGGTTCGCTGGGCATCCTGTTCCTCGACGTGAACGACCTCAAAGTCGTGAACGACCGCTACGGCCACGATCGCGGCGACGAGTTGCTGCGCTTCTGCGCCGCGCAGATGCGCGGCGCGCTTGAGGGGGCGAACCTGTACCGCATCGGCGGCGACGAGTTCGTGGCGCTCGCCCCCGGGGTGGACGAGGGGCGGTTCGAGCGCATGGCCGCAGATTTGGACGATGCGTTCGCCGAGGCGTGCGTCGAGGGGCGTTTCGGCCTCGGGTCCGCCGAGCGGTTCGTGTCGATGGGCGCGCAATGGGCGGAGAACCCCTCCGACGTGCCCGCTCTGCTGCTGGCCGCCGACGCGCAGATGTACGAGCGCAAGCGCACGTTCCACCTGGACAAGGCGCTGGCCGGCATGACACCCGCGGCACCCGACGCCACGACGAGTGCGACGTTCATGCCCTCCATCGGCGAAAGCGCCCTGCTGCGCGATTACAACATGCTCATGAGCGCCCTGCACGTGAGCGTGAGCAAGCACTTGATGACAGAGAAGTTCGAGGTCGTGTGGGCGAACGACTTCTACTACGAGATGACGGGCTACACGCGCGAGGAGTACGTTACGCTGTTCAACAACAACTGCGCCGACTACTTCGCCGACTTCCCCGACGTGTTCGAAGAGCTGAGCGCGACCGTCATGGGCGCGGTGGCCGCCGGCGAGCCCGGCTACGAGTGCCTGCTCCAGATGCCCGTGAAGGGCGGCAGCCGCCTGTGGATACGCGTGGTGGGCCTGTTCACCAGCGAGAAGGTGGACGGCGTGCCCGTCATTTACGCCACGTTCACCGGCGTGAACGACGTCGTGCAGATGGAGCAGGAGCGCTCCGTCACGTACGACAACCTGCCCGGATTCGTGGCCCGCTACCGCGTGGGTGCGGACGGGCTTCACCTGACATGGGGAAACGAGCGCTTCACCGAGTTCTTCGGCATCGTGGGCGCGGACGAGGCGAACCGGCTGTTCGACCTCAACGTGAAGGCCAACGAGCGCGCCATCAACTCGCGTTTCGCCGACTTCCGCGCCGGCAGGCCCACGTCGTTCGAGATCGAGGCCATCGGCCGCGACGATCGGAAGGCGTACTTCACCATCGTGGGCGACTGCATCGACTGGGTGGACGGCGACCCTGTCTACCTGGTGCTGTACCTCGACACCACCGAGGTGACCGAGCAGCGCCGCCTGACCGACGAGGCAAACGAACGGCTGCGGCGGCTCGCATTCGTCGACGAGGTCACGAAGGGGCGCAACCGCACGAGCTTCGAGTTGGACGCGGGTGCCGCCGTGAAGGCCGCCCCGGCGAACGCCTACGCGCTCGTATCCCTCGACATCCAGAAGTTCAAGGTGGTGAACGACCAGTTCGGCATCGAGAACGGCAACCGAGTGCTTGCCTACGTTCACGACCGTCTCGCATCCTGCCTCGACGAGGGCGAGTACGTGGCCCGCGTGTCGGCCGACCTGTTCAGCCTCTTGGTCAAGGCGGGGCCGCACGATGTCCTTGAGGAGCGTCTCGAGGACCTGGCCCACGCCGTCAACGACGACCTCGATTTGGGAGGGCGCACGTACCTGCTGACCATGACGGCCGGCGTGTACGTGATCGATGAGCCCGACCTTCCCATGATGCAGCTGCAGGACCGGGCGAACGTGGCCCGCAAGAAGATAGGGCGCTCCGCCGCGGGCGGCCGCCTGTGCGCGTGCCGGTTCTACAGCGACGAAGATCGCCTGCGCCTTGCCGAGGAGAAGGAGCTAGAGAACCGCATGCGCGTCGCGCTCGATGCCGGCGAGTTCGTGATCTTCCTGCAGCCGAAGCTCGAGCTGCGCACGAACGCCGTCGTGGGGGCCGAGGCGCTCGTGCGATGGGCGGACCCGGTGCGGGGGCTCGTGCCGCCGAACGACTTCATCCCGCTGTTCGAGCGCAACGGCTTCGTGGTCGACCTCGATTTGAACGTGTTCGAGCAGGTGTGCGCTTTGCTGCGCGCTTGGACGGATGCCGGTCTTCAGCCGGTTCCCCTCTCGGTGAACCTGTCGCGCGCCCACTTGGCCGACCCGAGCTTCGTCGAGCGCTACGAGGAGATACGACGCCGCTACGAAGTGCCGGCACCGCTCATCGAGATCGAGTTGACCGAGACGCTTGTGTTCGAGGATCCGGAGCGGCTCGCCCGCGTCATCGACGAGCTCCACGCGGCGGGCTACCGCTGCTCCCTGGACGATTTCGGGAGCGGCTACTCCTCGCTCAACGTGCTCAAGGACATCGACGTCGACACGCTCAAGCTCGACGGCGTGTTCTTCGACGCGCCGGACTTCTCCCAGGGGCGCGGCGCCGACATCATCGACATCGTCATCGAGCTGTCGCGGCGCTTGGGCATGCGCACCGTGGCCGAGGGCGTGGAAACAGAGGATCAGGCGGCGTTTCTCAAGCGTGCGGGGTGCGACATGATCCAGGGCTATCTGTTCTCGCGCCCGATTCCTCCCGCCGCATTCGAGCGGCTCGTATTCGGCCAAGGCCGCCAAGGCGGCGACGGGCGGGCAACGGGCTTTGGAGAGCGGAAATAATCGTGGGGCCTTGCGAATAGTGGTTCTGCGGGCGTTTCCCGTGTGCTATACTAATGCGGCTTATCGGGAAACCTCCCGTAAGCCACGTAACTGCAGGCCCCCGAGACATGTTTTTGTTGCACAGCTGAGCGAGCAAGCTTTTGCAGAGCGAACATGGTGTAAGCAATCAATCATGACGAAGGGTCCCCGACTTAAGTTTGAAAGGGGTCCGTTTTGACCGACATCAAGAACACGTCCGTCATCGACTTCAGCGACATCTCCGACGAGCAGATGAACGAGATGATCGACGGCACGCTGACCGAGTTCGACGAGGGCGATCTCGTCGACGGCACCGTCGTCAAGATCGAGCACGACGAAGTGCTCGTGGACATCGGCTTCAAGAGCGAGGGCGTCATCCCCTCCCGCGAGCTGTCCATCCGCAAGGACGCCGATCCGTCCGACATCGTGGAACTGGGCGAGAAGATCGAAGCCCTCGTTCTGCAGAAGGAAGACAAGGACGGCCGTCTGATCCTTTCCAAGAAGCGCGCCGAGTACGAGCGTGCCTGGATCCGCGTCGAAGAGAAGTTCAAGGCCGGCGAAGTGGTCACGGGCGAGGTCATCGAAGTCGTCAAGGGCGGCCTCATCCTCGACATCGGCCTGCGCGGCTTCCTGCCGGCGTCGCTGGTCGACCTCCGTCGCGTCAAGGACCTCGACATGTACCTCAACACCGAGATCGAGGCCCGCGTCATCGAGATGGACCGCAACCGCAACAACGTCGTGCTGTCCCGTCGCGTGCTGCTGGAGGAGGGCCGCAAGAACGAGCGTGCCGAGATCCTCGCGAAGCTGTCGAAGGGCATGCGCCTGAAGGGCACCGTCTCCTCCATCGTCGACTTCGGCGCGTTCGTCGACCTGGGCGGCATCGACGGCCTGGTGCACATCTCCGAGCTGTCTTGGAACCACGTCAACCATCCGTCCGAGGTCGTCAAGGTGGGCGACGAGGTGGAGGTCGAGGTTCTGGACGTCGATCTGCAGCGCGAGCGCATCTCGCTCGGCCTCAAGCAGACGACGGAAGATCCGTGGATCAAGCTCGTCGAGAGCTACCCCGTGGGCACCATCGTCGACGGCAAGGTGACGAAGATCGTGCCGTTCGGCGCGTTCATCGAGCTGGGCCAGAGCATCGAGGGCCTCGTGCACATCTCCGAGATGTCGCAGCGCCATATCGACACGCCGGCGCAGGTCGTGCATGCCGGCGACGAGGTGAAGGTCAAGGTCATGGAGATCAACCCCGAGCGTCGCCGCATCTCCCTGTCCATGAAGGCCGCCGCCGAGGAGCTGGGCTTCGAGATCGAGGTCGACGAGTCCATCCAGGCCGAGGAGAAGCCGGCCAAGAAGAAGGCCGAGAAGAAGGAAGAGGCTCCGGCCGCCGAGGAAGCTCCTGCCGAGGAGCCCGCTGCGGAATAGCCTGAACCTTCCATTAGCATGAACCTCGCAAGGGCCGGCGCGCAAGCGCCGGCCCTTGTTGCGTAGGGGGGCGCTTGCGGTTCGCTTCGGAGACGGCGGCCCGTAGGGGCGGCCTGCTGGCCGCCCGGCGCGATGCGTTCCGAAAACGGAGGTTCGCGCGGCGGACGCACTGCGCGCTCGCCGCGCGAATGCCGTCGATATAGAGGCCTGCGTGCGGCGAGCAGCCGTCAGGCCGCCCCTACGAGATCGGCCCCACCATGTTTCGGGCGGCGGCTTCCACACCGGTACGGGTGGTTGCTATAACTTCGTCCACGGCCAGCTCGGCGGGCGTCTTCACCACCGCCACGTCTTCGTCCTCGTGATGCTCGGGCAGCTGGTCCGCAACGGCTTGATAGACCAGGTCGATGTAGAACTGCGCGCCCTCCTCGGTGAGGTGGGTGCCGTCGCCGTCGAAGAGGTCGTCGCGGCCGGCGCTCGCGCCGTACCAGTCGATAAGGTGCACGTTGCCGTAGCGCTCGGCGGCGCTCGCCAGCGCGTCGTTCGTGGACTGCACCCAGTCGCGCGGACTGCGGGTGTTCACGAGCCATATCTGCTTGTCGGAGCCCACGTCGCCGATGATCTCGTCCAGCTGCTCGTCGGTGGCGGGGCCGTTCGTGCCCAGCGCCAGCACCACGATGCCGCCCACGAGGTCTTGGTCTTTGTACTGGTCGTACACCTCGCGGCCCACGTAGAGCTGCCGGTTCACGGCGGCGTCGATGGCTCCGTAGGGGAACGTCTCCTCGAAGTAGGGCACGGCGCGCACCGATACCGAGTCGCCAATCATGAGCACGTCGAACTTCGGCTTCTCGGCCGCAGCTTCGCCGTCGGAAGCTCCCTCGGGCGCTGCGGGCAGGTTCGCCGGCCCCTGGCTTTGCTGCTCCTCCGCCTGCTTCAGCAAGTCGCCGCCCTCGAGCGCCGATGTCGACGGCACGAGCACGAGGCCGCCCACGGCCACGACCACGAGCGCCCCGGCTCCCACAGCGGGCGCGGCGTGCCTGCGCAGCCAATCCGGCAGCGACACCTCGCCTGCGCGCACGTTCTTCACCAGGCGGCCGATGGCGCCGTGGCGGATGGGGTTCTCCACGAAGCGGTACGAGAACGCGGCGCAGGCGAACACCGCCGCCAGCTGCAGCAGATAGAGCCACCACGGCGTCTCGCTCACCGTGCCGGCGTCCATGAGCAGCAGCAGCGGGTAGTGCCACAGGTATATGCCGTAGCTGCGCTTGCCTATCCACACAAGCGGCGCCGCGCCGGCCACGCTGCCAAGGCGGCTGGCCGGATGCACCATGACGGCGATGACCACGGCCGTGAGCACCGAGCACAGCACCAGGCCGCCCCGGTACAGAAACGGCGAGAACCCGTTCGAGAACACCACCAGCAGCACCAAGCCCACCAAGGCTGCGGCACCCACGCCGTCGAACACGGAGCGCTCGCGCTTCGTCAGGCGCACGCCGCTTTTCGCGCCCAGCATGTGCGAGGGCCACACGAACGCGAGCCATGCGCCGATGAGCAGTGAGAACGCGCGCGTGTCGGTGCCGTAGTACACGCGGCTCGGGTCGGCGGTGGGGCTGAACAGCAGCGCCATCTCCACGGCGGAGAGCACGGCCAGCACGAGCGTGGCGTTGCGCAGCGAGGTTTTCTTCACGCCCTTCCTCAGGCAGAGGAACAGCGCCACGGGCCATATGAGGTAGAACTGCTCCTCGATGGCCAGCGACCAGAAATGGGCGAGCGGCGAGGGCGATCCCAAAGCCTCGAAGTACGATACGTCGTGGAATATCTGCCACCAGTTGTTGAAGAAGAGCAGCGACGGCACCACGTCGGGGCGCATTTTCGTGAGCAGGGCGTGGTTGAACACGGTGCACAGCACGGCCGTGCACGCGATGACGAACACGATGGCGGGCACGAGCCGCCGCACGCGCCGCAGCCAGAATTGGGGAAGGTCGATTTTGCCGGTGTTGTCGAACTCGATGAGCAGCAAGCTGGTGATGAGATACCCGGACAGCACGAAGAACACCGTGACGCCCAGCAGGCCTCCCGGTGCCCATTCCATGCGCATATGGTAGGCGATAACGGCGAGCACGGCGAAGGCCCGCAGGCCGTCAAGCGCCGGTATGTAACGGGATTTCGAGCCCGACATAGTGCGTTCCCCTGTTCTCTGGTTCGTTTCTGGTGTGCGGAAAGCGCAATGATTCAGTATAACGCTCCATAGACACCAAAAGCGCATCATAGCGCTGCGCGGCCGTTCTGCGTAGGCTCTTCACGAATCGTTGAAAGGTTATCGACTATACTTGCCTTGGAAGGCGGACGCGAGCGCACGACAGGAAAGGAAGGCCGATGGCGGTTGGCGACAACGGGCCGCAGCGCGTGGCGCTGGGTATGAGCGGAGGCGTGGACAGCGCCGTGTCCGCCGCACTGCTCATGCGTGCGGGCTACGAGGTGGTAGGCGTGACGTGCCGTTTCACCGACGACGCCGCGGCCGACCGGGCGGCGGCCGACGCGGCGGCCGTGTGCGCCCGTCTGGGCGTGCGCCACGCGGAGCGGGACTGCACCGGCCTGTTCGAGTGCGAGGTGGTTCGACCGTTCGTAGACGGCTACGCCGCCGGGCTCACGCCCAGTCCCTGCGTGGGTTGCAACGCGCGCTGCAAGCTGCCCGCGCTGCTGGACGCGGCTGACGAGCTGGGCTGCCGCGCGGTTGCCACCGGCCACTACGCGCGCATCGTCCAGCTTGCGGAGAGCGGCCGGTACGCGGTGAAAGCCGCGCTCGACGTGCGCAAGGACCAAAGCTACATGCTGGCGCTGCTCGACCAGGACCAGCTGGCCCGCCTCGTGCTGCCGCTGGGCGGCACGACGAAAGCGGAGGTGCGCGTGCTCGCGGCCGATCTCGGGTTGCCGGTGGCCGAGAAGCCCGAAAGCCAGGACGTGTGCTTCATCGAAGGCGACTACCGCGCGTTTCTGCAGGCACGCGGCGTGGACGACCGGCCGGGCGACATCGTCGATCGTTCGGGCACCGTGCTCGGTCGGCACGACGGGCTCGCCAACTTCACGGTGGGGCAGCGCAAGGGCATCGGCATCGCGGCATCCGAGCCGTACTACGTGGTGGACAAGCGGCCCGATACGGCCGATCTGGTGGTGGGCTTCGCGAACGAGGCGCTCATCGGCGGCGTGCTCGCGGGGCCGGTGAGGTGGCAGGCCATCGAGCGTTTGGACGAGCCGCGCGCCGCCAGCGTGAAACTGCGGTACCGCAGCCGCGCGGTTCCGTGTATCATAGAGCCCGAGCCCGAAGGGCGCGTGCGCGCGGTGCTGCGCGAGCCCCAGCCGACCACGGCGCCGGGTCAGTTCGCCGTGTTCTCCGTTGGTGACACCGTGCTCGGAGGCGGCATGATCGAGGAGGTAACATCGGTATGAAGAAGCTGTTCATCATCGGCGGCATGGGCGCCGGCAAGTCGACGGCCCGCAAGGCCCTTGTGGACGCGGGCTTGCCGTACATCGACCTCGACAAGGTGGGCCACGACGTCCTCACCTGGGATACGGTGAAGGAGGAGCTGGTCGACACCTTCGGCCCCGACATCATGGACGGCGACGCGGTCGACCGCAAGGCGCTCGCGCACAAGGCGTTCGTGAGCCCCGCCGAAACGCGCAAGCTCAACCGCATCACCGTGCCGCGCATCGAGGACGCCTATCGCGACAAAGTCGCCGAGCTGGAGGCCGCGGGCAACAAGGCCGTGGTCGTGGAGCATTCCGTGTTCAAGAACCGCACGTCCTCGCTCGCTTACGACGCCGACGTGGTCATTGCCGTGCTGGCGCCGCTCGACGTGCGCATCGAACGCGCCGTGGCATCGGGCTTCGACGAGGCCGACGTGCGTCGCCGCATCGCCCGCCAGATCACCGACGCCGACCGCATCGAGGCCGCCGACGTGGTGTTCAACAACGACGGCACCCCCGAGGAGCTGCACAACCAGGTGATAGCTTGGTGGGATACCTACCGCAAAGATCTGTAACATCTCAATAACGAACATCTGTTCATAGTCGGTGCGCTGTGCTACACTAGTTCCCTTACGTACGCGGGAAGGAGCAGCATGGCGCATCTCTCTAATCTCGAGGGCTTGGAAATGGAAGGCAAGCTGCCGGACGTGCGGCTGGCCAACACGCCGTTTCAGGTGGTGTCGCCCTTCGAGCCGTCGGGCGACCAGCCTCAAGCTATCGAGAAGCTTGCGCATGGCGTTGAGGAGGGCCTGCGCTACCAGACGCTGCTCGGCGTGACGGGCTCGGGCAAGACGTTCACCATGGCCAAGACCATCGAGGCCGTGCAGAAGCCCACGCTGGTCATGGCGCCGAACAAGACGCTGGCCGCGCAGCTGGCCAGCGAGCTCAAGGAGTTCTTCCCCAACAACTCGGTGGTGTACTTCGTGAGCTACTACGACTACTACCAACCCGAGGCCTACGTGCCCTCGTCCGACACGTTCATCGAGAAGGACGCCTCCATCAACGAGGAGGTGGAGAAGCTGCGCCACGCGGCCACGTCGGCGCTGCTCTCCCGCCGCGACTGCATCGTGGTGGCGTCGGTGTCGTGCATCTACGGCATCGGCAGCCCCATGGACTACGCCGGCATGGCCGTGTTCGTGGACAAGCAGAAGGAGATGGACCGCGACGACGTCATCCACGAGCTCATCGACATCCAGTACGATCGCAACGACTACGAGCTGAAGCGCGGCACGTTCCGCGTGCGCGGCGACAACCTGGACGTGTTCCCGCCTTACGCGGACAACCCGCTGCGCATCGAGTTCTGGGGCGACGAGATCGAGCGCATAACGGAGGTGGACAACGTCACGGGCGAGGTGGTGAACGAGTTCGAGGCGCTTCCCATCTGGCCCGCGTCGCACTACGTGGCCACGCGGCCGAAGATGGACCGCGCGCTGGGCACCATCCGCGACGAGCTCCGCGAGCGCCTGCAGCAATTCAAGGAGGAGGGCAAGCTGCTGGAAGCGCAGCGTTTGGAGATGCGCACGAACTACGATCTGGAGATGATGGAGACCATGGGCTTCTGCTCCGGCATCGAGAACTACTCGCGCCACATCGACGGGCGCCAGCCGGGCGAGCCGCCCTACACGCTCATCGACTACTTCCCGAAGGACTTCCTCTGCATCATCGACGAGAGCCACGTGACGGTGCCGCAGATCCGCGGCATGCACGAGGGGGACCGCTCGCGCAAGATCACGCTGGCCGAGCACGGGTTCCGCCTGCCCAGCTGCCTGGACAACCGCCCCTTGCGCTTCGACGAGTTCGAGGAGCGCATTCCTCAGTTCGTGTACGTGTCGGCCACGCCGGGCGACTACGAGGAGAAGGTGTCGCAGCAGAAGGTGGACCAGATCATCCGTCCCACGGGCCTGCTGGACCCCGAGATCATCGTGCGCGGCAGCGCGTCGCAGATCGACGACATCATCGACGAGTCGAAGGAGCGCGCCGCGCGCGACGAGCGCGTGCTCATCACCACGCTCACGAAGAAGATGGCCGAGGATCTGACCGACCACCTGCTGGACCAGGGCGTGAAGGCGCGCTACATGCACTCGGACATCGCCACGCTCGAACGCGTGGAGATACTGCGCGAGCTGCGCCAGGGCAAGTTCGACGTGCTGGTGGGCATCAACCTCTTGCGCGAGGGCCTGGACCTGCCGGAGGTGTCGCTCGTGGCCATCCTGGATGCCGACAAGGAGGGCTTCCTGCGCAACCACCGCTCGCTTATCCAGACCATCGGCCGCGCCGCGCGCAACGTGTCGGGCCAGGTGATCATGTACGCCGACAAGACCACCGACTCCATGGCGCTGGCCATCGAGGAGACGAAGCGCCGCCGCGCCATACAGATGCAGTACAACCAAGACCACGGCATAGAGCCGCAAACCATCCGCAAGGCCATCAACGACATCATGGATTACGTGACCGACGAGGTGGGCAACACCACGGCCGAGCAGGTGAACATGGAGCTGGCCGCGCTCTCGCGCGAGGAGGTGCTGCGCATCATCGCCTCCATGGAAGACGAGATGGCGTCGGCGTCGCTCAGCATGGACTACGAGGAAGCCGCCCGCCTGCGCGACCAGGTGGTGAAGCTGCGAGCCCAGGTGGAAGGCGCGAGCGAGGAGGACGTGCTGAAGGATTTGAAGAAGGGCGCCCGCAAGGGCAGCGCCTTCGGCAACCGCAAGCACGCCGCCTACGGCTCGAGCCGCAGCTCGTAGGTTTTCTCCGCGCCCGCGGGTCTCCGCGCTGGCGCAGGGTAGGCGGGCACCGGCCGCAGCCGCTTGCAGGCCATGGCGCGCCGTTCGACAGGTGCGTTTCGGGGAACGAAACCGCTGGCCGAACACGTCTTTTTGCTTGCGGAGCGCAGGACTCCGCGCTCGATGCGCCACGATACCATACGAGCAGGCGGTATTGGCGAGTCGAAGGAGACGACATGGACAGAGGCTTGAAGGACAAGGTGGTTCTCATCACCGGCGGCGGTGGCGGCATCGCGCGCGGTATCGAGCGGGCGTTCGCGACCGAAGGGGTGAGGTTCGTTCTCACCGACCTGTTCCCGGGTGGCTTGGAGGCTGCCAAGGAGGAGTTGGAGCGCGATTTCGGCTCCGAGGTGTTCACCGTCATCGCCGACGGCTCGAAAGAGGACGAGGTCCGCGCAGCCGTCGATGCGGGCGCCGAGCATTTCGGCGGCATCGACGTGCTCATAAACAACGCCCAAGCCTCCGCATCGGGGCTCACGCTGGTGCAGCACTCCGAAGAGGACTTCGACCTGGCGGTCCGATCGGGCCTGTACGCGACGTTCTTCTACATGAAGCACGCGTACCCGTACCTCAAGAAGTCCGCCGGCTCCGTCATCAACTTCGCCTCCGGTGCGGGCATCGGTGGAAATCCCGGTCAGAGTTCGTATGCGGCGGCGAAGGAGGGCATTCGCGGCATGAGCCGCGTGGCAGCGTCGGAGTGGGGCCCCGACGACATCAATGTGAACATCGTGTGCCCCATCGTCATGACGAAAGCGCTCGAGGAATGGCGCGAGCGCGAGCCCGAGATGTACGAGAAGAACATGAAGGCCATCCCGCTTGGCCGCTTCGGCGACGCGGAGAAGGACGTGGGACGCGTGTGCGTGTTCCTGGCCAGCTCCGACGCGTCGTTCGTGACGGGCGACACCATCATGGTGCAAGGCGGCTCGGGCATGAAGCCGTAGGGCGGCGCTCAGGCCCTTTCTTCAAAGCGGAAAAGGTGACGCGCCGAGGGCCGTAAAACGCTCTTCGTGGAGGCGGGACTTGTCCCGCCTCCACGGCAAGATGCGTCTTCGCAGGTCGAGTTGGCGGGGCTTGCCCCGCTTCTAGGGGCGGTCGACGAGCACGCGCTGCAGCGACTTTCGATACGGCTCCTTCGGCTTCAAAACATCGGCCCGTTTTTCGAATGCCCCATAAGATGCCTGATCCCTTTTGGGGCATTCACGGCGCGCTTCCGCCTATTCGGGCTGAACCGCCTCGGGCTCGATCGCGTTCCCATCCGCAACGCGCGGTGCGCGGTCGAGGGCGCGCACGCTCTTGGGCAGGTACACCACTGCGCCCAGCGCCAGGCAGATGGCGCCGTCCACCACGAAGAACGGGGCCACGCCGATGCTCTCGGCCAGCATGCCGCCCAGCGCGATGCCCACGGGCGAGGCCAAGCCCATGGCTGCCATGCACAGGCCCAGTGCGCGGCCCGTCTTCTCCTCGGGCACGTTGCGCTGGACGAGCGTGATGAGCGGGCCGTTGAACCAGGCGCAGGCCACGGCCATGACGGCGCAGAGCGCCACGAACGCCCAGAACATCGTGGGCGTGAGGAACCCGCAGGCCATGGTGGTGGCGCCTACGATAAGGGCCGCCACGCCGATGAGCAGCGCCAGGCGCTTGCCGCCGCCCCAGGCCATCAGCACGACCGATCCGGCCACCATGCCCACACCGAACGCCGCTTCCACGATGGAGGCCGCGTAGCCGTCGCCGCCGAAGTGGTCGAACGTCATGAGCGGGAAGATGGCGCCCAGCGGCGCGAACGCCACCATGCCCACCGTCACGCCGGCTATGAGGATGACCAGGCCGCGGTTGGCCGAAAGCGCGCGCCATCCGTCGCGCAGGTTCGCCAGCACGTGCTGGTTCTCGGCCCCTTTGTCGATAACGGTGGGGATCTTCGCCAGAGCCAGGCCCGCCACGGCCACGAGCGCGCCGGCGAAGTCGAGGAACATGACGGAGTGGAAGCCGATGGTGGTGTACAGGAAGATGCCGAACGCGGGCGCGCCGATGGACGCCACGCTCATGAGCAGCTGGTCGAGCGTGTTGATGCGCAGCAGGTGCTTCTCGGGCACGAGCAGCGGCATGGCGGCCATCATGGCGGGCCCGTGGAACGCCTGGCCCACGCTGCGCACGATGACAAGGATCATGAGCAGCGCGAACGACACCTGGCCCAGTAGGATGGCGATGCCCAAACCCAACGACACCACGCCCACGCTCAGGTCGGCGATGATCATGACGGTCTTGCGGTTATGCTTGTCGGCGATGACGCCGCCGAAGGGCGACAGCAGCCCCTGCGGCAGGTACGCGCAGATGGCGGCCGCGGACAGCATGAGGGCGCTGCCGGTGGTCTCGGTGATGTACCAGACCACCGCGTAGCCGGCGGCGTAGCTGGTTATCATGGAAACGGCTTGGCCGATCCAGATGGTGGCGATGACGGCGAGCCAGCGCTTGGGGAGCGGATGGCCCGCGGCGCTCAGGGTCATGGTGGACTCAGTCATGGATGGAGCTCCTTC
Source organism: Gordonibacter massiliensis (ex Traore et al. 2017) (assembly GCF_019731765.1). NCBI lineage: Bacteria > Bacillati > Actinomycetota > Coriobacteriia > Eggerthellales > Eggerthellaceae > Gordonibacter > Gordonibacter massiliensis (ex Traore et al. 2017). The sequence continues at coordinate 60,699 of NZ_JAASIO010000007.1, forward strand.
AAGGTCGATGCGATGGGCGGCCGCGCGACGCGAGGTCGAGCGGTGTGCATTTCAGTGTGGGGTTGCGTACGCGGCCGCGCCAGCCATTCCGGTTGGCAAAAGAGGATGCAACGGGAAGTTGCGATGAGCGTCGGCGCGTGCGAACGTGCCGACTACAGAAATGCGTGGTGCATCGAAACAGAGCTCCTTGGTAGGTTTCAAGTCTGCACAGTCTAACGGCGCGTGCGAGGCGTGTCAAGCATGGGAGGAGGGACGTGGCTCCCCCTGTCATCCTGAGCGGAGGGCGCTTAGGGCCCGTAGTCGAAGGATCTTCGGCTACGCGGGAATTCCTTTGTCGAAGGTTCTTCGACTCCGCGCTGCGCGCTCCGCTCAGAATGACAGGGGGGTCTTCTACTTGGTGTCGAGCAACAGGTTCAGATCCACATTCGTGTTGATGCCCGCCACGGTGCCGGCGTTCGTGTACTGCCACATGACGAAGTCGAACTGCGCGTGGGGCAGGGCGGCGTCGTATTCCGCGAACCATACGGGACGGCCGCCCAGGCCGGCGCGGTCGTAGCGCGCCATATCGCCGCTGTTGCCGTAGATCATCGTGGAGTAGCCGCCCTGCTCGATGCGCTCGCAGAACGCCCGGGCGCAGGCGGTGAGCGTCTCGCGATCGAGCGCGTTCGCGCGGCCCGCGGCATCGTTCACCGGCTCGTGGTCGTACACGACGGGCAGGGCAAGATAGCGGCCGGCCAGCAGATTCAGCACGAATTCGGCCTCCTCGCGCGCTTCCTGAACGCTCGTGGCCTGCGAGAAGAAGTACGCGCCCACGTCCAGCCCGGCGCTCGTCGCGCCGTCGATGTTCTCGGCATACCGATCGTCGGCGTACAGGACGCCTTCGGTGTAGCCGCGGTTGCCCACGCGCACCAGGGCGAATTCGACGCCGTCGGCGGCAACGGCATTCCAGTCGATGGAGCCCTGATGGTCGGACACGTCGATGCCGAATCGGGAACTCAACACGCCGTCCTCGTAATAGGCCAAACGATCGCCAGAGCGCTCGAGGCCGCTCCAATCGTAGGGGCTCACATAGCCCGTCGGTGCGGCGACGTCGCTCGAGGGCGAGCAGCGCGCGGACAGCAGGCCGAAGGCGCCTGCCACGATTGCCAGCGCGACAAGGCCCACGACGATGCGCAGGGGTGTACGGCTTTCGGGCACGCGCGAAGCGGAGCCGTGCGAGCTGCGCCGCGTTGGTCGCGGCGCGCGGGGTGGAAGGGAGCCTTTCGTGTTCATGCGGTTCATCCTAGCAAAGCTCTGCGCCTTCTCGCGCGTTCTGCCGCTGACACCGTTGCGATTACAGAACTCCTCCGGTGCGTCCGGCGGCCTCTTCGGCCGTCAGGGGGGCTCGGATGCAGCGGAAGGGCCTTTTTTCGAGCAGAATTGACGGTAGGGTACGCCCTCCGAAGATGCGCAAGCGCTTTCGAAGGGCCTTTCGCGCCCACGGGATGATTACCGAAATGCGCGAGCAGGAGAAACGTCGTCGCGCCGCCCGAGTGTGAAGCCTTGACGCGCACCCTACCGTCAATTCTGCTCGGAAATCGGGGCTTGCACTGCGTTGGTCGGCGGGCCGCTGCGGTCGTATCTGCGACCGGCGGGTTGCACTGGGCGGCGAGTACTAGGCGCGAGCGCCTTGCGCGCCGATACGCGCGGCATCGGCCTCGTCGAGATAGTTGTACGCCACGAGCTTCTTCAGCACCTGCCCTTGGCGTTGATGGGCGAGGTCGGGGTTTTCCGAAAGCGCATAGGCGCTCGGGGCGTTCGGGATGCCGGCCAGCAGGGTGCATTCGCTCGCATCGAGCGCGCGTGGCGGTTTGCCGAAGTAGCCGGCGCTGGCGTTGCCGATTCCCTCGTAGCCGTCGCCGAAGTAGATCGAGTTCACGTACATCTCCAATATCTGCCGCTTCGAGAAGTGCTGCTCCATGGTCAACGCCATGAACACCTCGGCCACCTTGCGCTCGAGCGTTTGCTCTTGGGTGAAGTACTCGTTCTTCGCCAGCTGCTGCGTGATGGTGCTGCCGCCCTCCACCACGGCACCTGCCTTGATATCGTTCACCAGCGCGCGGCCGGTGGCTATGATGTCGAAACCCGGATGGGCGTAGAAGCGATGGTCTTCCACGGCCACCACGGCTTGCAGGTACAAATCGGGCAGCTCGTCGATGGGGGTGAACCCCTGCCGGCCTTCGATGCGTTGCTCGAGGTCGTTCAGAGGCAGGGCTTCGAGGGCGTCTCGGTACAGGTTGAACCCGCGCGCCGCGAAAAACGCGCTTGCGAGCACGACGAGGACGGTCGCCAGCACGAGCAGGTGCCCGGCAACCCGGGCGACGCGCTCGGCCGTGGTGGTGCGATGGGTGCTCGGAGCCATGGTGGCCGCCTTTCCTTTGATGCATGTCTACGTTATCCGTTATACCAAGCCTTCCTTAAGGAAACCTTACCCACCACTTGCCCCGGTCTTACATTCCTGAAAGGAAGACCGGTGCGGATATGATACCTTTGCGCTATACTTAACACAGGCAAGTGGTGATTCGCTCTCGCTACGAGGGTGTTTGCTTCGCGAGCGACCAGGGCAACGCGGTTAGGACGGTGGGGAAACATGATGATTTCGACGAAGGGGCGCTACGCCTTGCGACTCATGATCGACATCGCCAGCCGCGCGGAGGACGGTGTGCCCGTGACCATGCGCCAAGCGGCCGAGCGGCAAGACCTTTCCGTCAAATACCTTGAGCAACTGGGCGGCGCCTTGGTGAAGGCCGGCGTGCTGAAAAGCATTCGCGGCGTGAGCGGCGGTTACCTGCTGGCCCGGCCGGCCGAGGACATCACCGCCGGCGACGTGCTGCGTGCCACCGAGGGCAGCTGCGCGCCTGTGGCTTGCCTCGAGGAGGGCGCCGAAGCGTGCCCGCGCCGCGACGAGTGCGTGGCCATCAACTTCTGGCGCGGTTTGGATCGCACCATCGAGGACTACGTGGACGGCGTCTCGCTGGCCGACCTGGTAAAGATGGGCTAGCGGCGAGCGCTAGAAATCGAGGCGTCGGTAGATCTTGAGGCACACGACGCAGGATGCGAGGTAGAACGCCGCGGCCGCGGTTGCCAGGACGCCGGCCGCGACGAGGAAGCTTTCGGGCGACGCTGCGAGCGATGCGAGCCCGCGGAGAAACGGGGGAGCCGCCTCGGGCTTGATCCAGACGTTGATGACAGGGTTGATGGCAAGGATCGAGACCATCATGAGCAGGGCCATGGCGTAGCGCGTCGCGTTCGCGAAACCGAAGTTCAGGAACGCGGGCAGCATGATGCCTCCGGTGACGAGCGCCAATGCGAGCGACACCGCGACGGACCAGGAAAGTCCGACGACATCCAAACCGTCTGGGCGAAGCACGACCGCCGCGTAGGCGGGCACGCTTTGCACGGCGAGGGTTGCGAGAAAGTAGATGGCCGTACCTATCAGCGTGCCCGCTATGGCGATGGCCGCGAGGAACGCGTAGCGCCCGAGCACGACGTCGGCGCGGGTGAGGGGCAAAACCAGGCGAAAGCGGTTCCAATCGCGCTGGTCGTCGTGCATTGCCAGCGCTTGCGCGACCGATACCGCGGATATCTCGCCGAAATAGGGGATGATTCCCGGATGGCTGCCCATGATGAGCGCGGCGACGCCGCCCATGGCAACGAGCAGCAACAGGTAGCGCTTCATCAGCTTCTTCGTGGTGGTGAAGTCCATTAGGAACATCGCTTTCATGGAGCTCCTTCCGTTACGCGCTCTCGAGGCTCGGCGGATTCCGGGTTCCTCGAGAGCGCGCGTTTCGCCTCGCCCTAGAACTCCCGTTTCTCGTACAGCTTCACGGACAGCAGGCATGAGAGCACGGCGAGCACGGCCATGAGGGCGAGAACGGCCAGCGACAGGACGATGGTGCCCTCAGAGGTGACGGCCCAGGTGATCAGGTCGACGACGAACGCGGGCGGCGGGCCGGCCTGCTGTGCCAGCACGGTGCCGATGGGCAGGAAGGCGATGAAGGCCAGCGGGATGAAGCGCACCGCCTTCGTCATGCCGAAGCGTGCGACCAAGGGCAGTGCGATGAGCCAGAGGACGAGCGAGAACGCTACAGAGGCCACGGCCATCGCCAGCACCACCTGCCAGCCGAGCGGCTCGGAAAGCGAGGAGAGCACCGGTGCGTCCGGCAAGATCTGGGCCAGACCGTAAACGATGGCGGTGAGCAGCGCGCCAACAACCAGACCTGCCAGCGTCATGACGACGAACGTGCCGTAGCGGCCGCGGATGATGTCCGCGCGCGAGAGGGGCAGCGTCAGGCGGAACCGCTCCCAATCGTTGCGCTCGTCGTAGGCCACGAGCGTGAACCCGACCGAGTAGGCCAGCATGAGCGCCATGATGGGCATGATGGTGATGGGGGTTTGGGTGGACACCGCGATGACAAGGGACACGGCCACGCCCAGCACCATTTGGGACATCGCGATCTTTTTCGCGGTGAGCAGGTCGAACATGAGCATGGTTTTCATCGGACGTCTCCCTTCAGCATGAGCGACATGTAAGATTCGATGTCGGCGCGGTCGAGCGCGATGGAGGGGAACCGCGCGGCGAACTCCTGGCGGTCGGGTACGAGGACGGACGTGCCGTAGGTGTTGCGCTCGTAGTGCAGGGCGCCCGGAGCGAAGAAGCCGCTGTCCACCACGGCGTCGAACTCGGCCGCACGGCACTGGGCCACGCCGGCTAGGTCGGTGATGACGTCCTTCTCCACGGAGAACACGATGCGGCCCTCGTCGATGCACACGATGTAGTCGGCTATCTTCTCGAGGTCGCTCGTGATGTGGCTGGACATGAGGATGCCGCGATGCTCGTCGTTCATGAACAGGCGCAGCGTGTTGAGTGCCTCCTCGCGGGCCATGGGGTCGAGGCCGGCCGTGGCTTCGTCGAGCACGAGCAGGTCGGGGTTGTGCGCCAAGGCGCACGCCAGCGACAGCTTCATGCCCATGCCGCGCGACAGCTCCTTCACGGTTTTGTCCAGCGGGAGCTTGAAGGCGCGCGCGAACGTGTGGAACGCGCCCGGGTTCCAGTTCTTGTAGCACTGGTCCATGAGCTTGCCCACCATGTCCACCGTGAGCTCTTCAGGGAACGAGCACGTGTCGAACACCACGCCGATGCGCTGTTTGAGCTGGGCGAGCCGCTTTTCGGGCGCGTTCGAGACCTCTTCGCCGAACAGCGTTACGGAGCCGCCGTCGGGTCTGATGAGCCCGAGCACGGCCTTGATGGTGGTGGTCTTGCCGGCGCCGTTGGAGCCGACGAAGCCTACGACGCTGCCCGTCGGCACGCTGAGGGAGACGCCTTCGAGGTCGAAGTCGTCGTAGTGCTTTTCCAAGTTTTGTATGCGCAGTAAATCGCTCATCAGTCGTCACTTTCTTCTTGCGGTTGAACGGTCGGCGGATCCGAGCCCGTGCAGGCGGGGTTCCGCGATCAGTCCTCCATAAGGAGGTCGAGCATGTCGTGGAGTTCCTGCGCATCGACGCCGGCGTTTCTCGCCTCGTCGACCGCGCTGCCCAGCAGCTCCTCGATGTGCCGTAGGCGCTCTTCGCGCAAAAGCTCCATGTTGCCGCCGGCCACGAAACTGCCCTTGCCCTGCACCGTCTCGATGAACCCTTGGGCTTCGAGGTCGGCGTAGGCGCGCTTCGTGGTGATGACGCTGATGCGCAGGTCGTTCGCCAGCGCGCGCATCGAGGGGAGCTGGGCCCCTTCTGCGAGCGTGCCGTTCATGATGAGGTTCTTCATCTGAGCGGTTATCTGCTCGTAGATGGGCTTGTCGCTTGCGTTCGAGATGATGATGTCCACGGTGCTCCTTTATGGTTCCAGCGGGGAAGCGCCCGGCGTCCCGTGCGCCTCCGGCGGTGCGGCGGCGACGTCTCGTCGCCGCACCTGAGCGGCTGGAAACACGTTCTTTCCCACCGCCCGAGGGTTTTCGCTCTGCCGCGCGTCCTGCTTCGTAGTGTGCAGAGTGTATATACCCTATATGCACACTATAAACACTATGAAGGGCGCGTGTCAAGCGGAATAGGAAGGGAATTTTGCGACTTGAAAGTAATACTGTATTACACTATTATTAATTAAAAGAGAAAGGACGGACTCAATGGAGGCTGTAATGGAAAGAGGAGTTTCAAGAGAAGCCTCAAAGAAGGCTTCGAAGAAGCCAACCGGGAAAAAAGTCACTACGTCCGATTCTGTTGTCACCGCGCGCGTTCCCATGGAAATTAGGGAGCAAGGAAACGAGGTCTTGAAAAAAATCGGCGCTACCCCGACCGAACTTATTAATGCCGCATATAAATACGTCATAGATCAGGGGGAGCTTCCTAAAGCGTATCCATCGCTTGAAGAGGTGGCCGCACGACGACGTACGCTTACTCCCGAACAAAAAAGGAAGCTGAAAGAACGCGCAGAGGAAATGACGCTTCGAGCTCCGGATTCGTGGGAGGGGAAAACGTTTGATCAGTTGCGCGAAGAGGCTATGCGTGAACGATACCCTGAATACTACGATGAGGAACGAGGATAGATATGCGCCTTTTGCTCGATACGAATGTCATGTTGGATATCTTCGCGGCTCGAAAAGAATTCTATCACGAAGCGCTCGCCCTCAAGATCATGGGGCTTTCGCAGGATGCGGAGCTGTGGGTGTCGGCAAAGTCTTTTACGGACGTCTTTTACCTCATGAAGAATAGAGGAAAGTACGAAAGCGATTCCATCCAGGACATTTTCTTAGAGAATTTGGAATACCTGCATGTGTGCAAAGTCGAACAAGAGGACATTGTGGAGTCGGCGAAAATGAAATGGCCCGATTTCGAAGATTGTCTTGTCGCTCGATGCGCCGAGAAAGTGAAAGCCGATGTGCTCATAACGCGTGATAGAAAAGGATTTGAGCAGGCAAGCGTCAAGTCTTGCTCTCCCGTAACGTTTTTTGAGATGCTTGAGCGTGAGCATGGAATAGTCTATGACGAGATAGCGTGGTAATGGGTCGTTTTGAGACCGCTGCTTGCGCACTGCGGCGGTTGAGAAGATGAAGGGAGCGGTTTATGACTGACGTGCTGTTCGTGGAGTATCCGAAGTGCTCTACCTGCAAGAAGGCGAAGGCGTGGCTCGACGCGCACGGGGTGGGCTACGTCGACCGGCATATCGTGGAGGACAATCCGACGGCGGAGGAGCTGGCGGCATGGCGCGCGAAAAGCGGGCTGCCGCTGCGGCGCTTCTTCAACACGAGCGGCATGTTGTACCGCGAACGCAACGTGAAGGCTCTGCTGGATGCGGGCATGAGCGACGAGGACGCCTACGCGCTGCTCGCCGAGAACGGCATGATGGTGAAGCGCCCCATCGTGGTGGGGGACGATTTCGTGCTCGTGGGCTTCAAAGAAGCGGAATGGGAGCGCGCGCTGCTGGGCTAGAACCGACGCGCGGCATCGATCGTGTTGGTTGCTCCGTAGGGGCGCTCTCCAGAGCGCCCGCTCGCGCGGAGCGCGAGAACGCGAGCCTTGGTTGCTTTTCCGGCTTCGCCGGAACGGGCGCTCTGGAGAGCGCCCCTACAGGTCAACAGGGGGGATGCGCTTACAGGTTGTCGGTGTCGAGCACGAGCGTGAAGGGGCCGTCGTTCACCAGGGACACGTCCATGTAGGCGCCGAAGCGGCCGGTTTCCACGCGGGAGACGTCGCGCCGGGCGCGGTCGGCGAACCATTCGTAGAGACGGTTGGCCTCGTCGGGCGCGCCGGCTTCGGTGAACGAGGGGCGGTTGCCCTTCTTGCAGTTGGCGTAGAGCGTGAACTGGGACACCACCAGCACGTCGCCCGCCACGTCGGCCAGCGACAGGTTCGTCTTGCCGTCGGCGTCTTCGAAGACGCGCAGCCGGGATATCTTGCTCCACAGGCGCTCGGCCTGCTCTTCGCCGTCGTCGTGACCCACGCCCAGCAAGACGAGCAACCCGCGTCCGATGCTGCCCGCCGTTTCGCCGTCGATGTCGACCCGTGCGCTGCTCACGCGCTGAATGACCGCCCGCATGGACGCCTCCTTCGAGATGCCGCTCGCCGCACCGCTCGCCTTCGCATGAGCTACGGTGCCGCTGGTTTTGCCGTTCGGTTTAGTATAACGGGGTTTACAGCGTTGTCGGGCGGGCGTATAACCGTCGCATCCGATTCGCCGACGGCCCTGGTGCCGTCGATTCGAGAACGAGAGGGGCATCGTCCATGACGTACGCCATCGTATACGACAGCAGGACCGGCAACACCGAGCAGCTTGCACGTGCGGTGGCCGAGGCGTTGCCGGAAGAGGGCCGTCTGGCATTCGGGCGCGTGGGCGAGGTTGACGCTTCCGCTGCGGCGCGGGCCGATCGCCTGTACGCGGGCTTCTGGACGAACCGGGGCGATTGCACCGACGAGATGGCGGAGGTGCTGGCCGGTTTCGAGGGCGGGGAGGTGTTCCTGTTCGGCACGGCCGGGTTCGGCGCCGACGAGACGTACTTCGCGGGCGTGGCAGCGCGCGTGGCCGTGCACGTGCCCGAGTCGGCCGAGGTGGTGGGCACGTTCATGTGCCAAGGCCGCATGCCGCGCAGCGTGCGCGACCGCTACGAGCGCACGGCCGAGCAGAACCCGGCGCAGGCCGCGCGCATGGGGCAGCTCATTGAGAACTTCGACGAGGCGGCCGACCATCCCAACGCCGACGACCTTGCGCGCTTGCGCGACAAGGTGCGGTCGGTGCCGCTGGGCTGACGGGCTTGCGCACGTCCGACGGTTTCCCATCCCGCACGATCCGAACGAGAACGGAGACACCATGACGAAACTCATCGACCTTCCCAATATCGGTCCCCATGCCGCCGAGCAGCTCGCCGAGGTGGGCATTGCGACCGCCGAGGATCTGCTCGCCGTCGGCGCCGAACAGGCGTGGCTCAAAGTGCAGACCATCGATCCCGGCGTGTGCCTGCACATGCTTTACGCCTTGGAGGGCGCCGTGCAAGGCGTTCCCAAGAAGGAGCTGGATCCCGTACGCAAGCAGGAGCTCAAGGCGTTCATGGCCGCGAACCAGCCCGCGTAGTCTGGCGGCCGCGTCGAGCGCATGCGAAGCGGAGGCCGCAGGCCGGAGTCGAAGGATCTTCGGCAAAGAAAGATGTCCAATGCCGAAGATCCTTCGACTCCGTGCTTCGCACTCCGCTCAGGATGACAAAGGGGAGGGATGGCCGGCAGGCCGCCCCTGTGGGAACGACCACTACGATGGTTCTCGCTTCTTAGGCGATTTTGCTCGTTATCTTCGATGGGGCTGATTGTCGCACGACAAAATGTTATCCTGTGTGGCGAACCCGAAGCGGCGAGAGGGGAGCGGTGGCGTTCGGCGAGCTTATCGTGTGGTATCTGTTCCTGGGCGGCACCGCCGCTGGGAGTTTCGCGGTGCTCTCTGCCGTCGACCTCTACACGGCCTTCTCTCCGACGGCCAATCCGCGCATCTCCCGCACGCCCTGCGGGTACGCAGGCAATCGCTCGCATTCGACCACGCAAAGACGCATCGCGCGGACGGGATACGCCATCGCCTTCGCCCTGCTCGTGGTGGGCATGCTGTGCCTGCTGGCCGACTTGGGGCGGCCCGAGGCGTTCTACCTGCTCTTCCTCTATCCCACGAGCAGCTTCGTGTCGATCGGCACGTTCGCGCTCACGCTGTTCGCGGTGTGCTTGGCCGTGGCCCTTGCGGAGTCCGTGCTGACGCTCGGACCCGTGTGGGAGAAGGTCTCGCTTGCCGCGAAGGCGCTTGGCGCGGTGTTGGCGGTCGTCGTCATGGTGTACACGGGACTGTTGTTGCAGAACGTCGTTGCGGTGAGCCTGTGGCGGTCTGCGTGGCTGCCCGTCCTCTTCCTGCTGTCGGCGCTCTCGTGCGGGTGCGGGGTCGTTCTTCTGAGCACCTGCCTGTGCGAGAACTACACGGGCGCGCTCGCGTGGATCCGCGGTCTTTCGCTGGTGGACGCGTGCGTTATCGTGCTCGAAGCGGTTGCGGCTGCGGCGTGCGCGGTGACGGTGAACGCCGCGAGTGCCGCGCGGCCGTTCGACGCGCTGCTGGTCGGCGACCAATCCGCGGTGTTTTGGCTCGGTTTCGCAGGCTGCGGTATACTTGCGCCGCTGGTCCTCGAAACGTCCGCGCTGGTCGCTCGGCGCAGCCACCGAAGCGGCGTCGTGGCCGCCATGGCGGTGCTCATCCTAATCGGCGGTCTGAGCTTGCGGTTCGTGCTCGTGAACGCCGGCGTCCAAACCGCAGTCTGAGGAAACGGCGAGACAGAATGGTGACGAAGGAAATACCGGCATTCGCTTTCAACGATCAAAGCGATCTGCCGCTTTGGGTGCAACTGCGCGACCGCATGGCGTTCCTCATCAACTCGGGGTTCTACAAGCCCGGAGAGAAGCTGCCCACCGTGCGCAAGTACGCCGCCGATTTGCACATAGCCTACAACACGGTCAGCAAGGCGTATATGGGCCTCGAACGTGACGGTTACGTGACCACGGTGCGCGGCAGCGGCGTGTTCGTGAACGATCTGGGCACGTCGCATCGCGAGGACGGCCACGTCGACGTGCTGGTCGAGGAGTTCGTGAGAAGCTGCCTGGAAGAGGGAATGACGTACGACGACATACCCAAGCTCGTGTCCAAGCACATTCGGAAGGTGAAGAGGGCTCATGAAGAGAAATAGCAAAGAGCGCCCCGAACGGGACGAACGGGACTCGTATCGGCGCTCCGAGATGGAGTTCGGCGTGGCGGCCGACGCCTACCGATCCGACCCCAGCAGGAAGGCCACGCGCAACGGCGCCGTGATGGTGACCGTCGTGCTGGCGCTGGCGGCCTTTCTCGCGGTTCTCGCGCTGTGGTACGCGGTGTCGGGGGGACTCAGCCTGATCGGCATCGCCGTGGCGGTGTGCGTGGGGCTTGCGGTGCTCTCGTCCGTGCACGTGTGCTTGGAGTGGGAGCGCGCGGTGATCATGCGGCTGGGGCGCTTCAACCGCCTGGCGGGCCCCGGCATCTTCTTCAGCATCCCGCTGATCGAGTTCAGCACGCTGCGCGTCGACCAGCGCACGACCGCCACGCCGTTCGGGGCGGAGGAGGCGCTGACGAGCGACTTGGTGCCGCTCGACGTGGACGCCGTGCTGTTCTGGATGATATGGGATCCCGAGAAAGCCTGCATGGAGGTGGAGGACTGCCGCTTCGCCGTGGCGCTGACCGCGCAGACGGCACTGCGCGACGCCATCGGGCGCGCGTCGGTGTCCAACGTGGTGATGCGACGGCACCAGCTCGACCAGGAGCTGCAGGAGGCGGTGGAGGCGAAGGTCACCGACTGGGGCATCACGGTGCTGTCGGTGGAGATTCGCGACATCATCATCCCGAAGGAGCTGCAGGGCGTCATGTCGCTCGAAGCGCAGGCCGAGTGCCGCAAGAACGCGCGCATCACGCTCATGGAGGCCGAGCGCGACGTGTCCGCCATTTTGCAGGAGGTCGCAGAGACCTACACCCACGACGAGATTGCGCTCTCGTTGCGCAAGATCCACCTGGTGTACGAGGGCATGCAGGACAACGAGGGCACCGTGGTGGTGCCGAGCGCCTACAGCGAGGGCTTCACGATGGATCCGAACAAGGATGCTCCGAAGAAGTAGCCGCGCTGATCGTCCCGTAGGGAAAGGGCTCTGCCCTTGCCGCCGACCTGCGGAAACGTCGCCTGTTGAACGGCGAGGGCAGAGCCCTTGCCCTACGGGGAGCGTTCGCCTCTTGTCGCATATGCCTCAAAATAGAATAAAGTTAGCAAAAATTGTCGTGCGACACTCTTGATTGTCGCACGACAATTTTTCATAATGGGCATCAGAGGGATTTGGCCGATTTCCTGCAAGACATGCATCCGGGCGGTTTTCGCGCAGGCGCTCTTCTCAAAGGGAGGGCGCTCGCTTCAAACGCTTGGATGGGGCGTGCGCCGACCGGGTGCGCGCCGCAAAGAGAGGCGCCTGCTGAAAGCGGGCGTGAGGGAAGTGGAGGCTTGAGCATGGGGCTTGAATCTTTGTATCTGTTCACTATGCTGGGGGGCTTGGCTGCCGGCGCGTACGCGTTCGAGACCGGCTTGCGCCGCAAGCGCGAGGGCGCGCGGCCTTGGCTCGTTCCCCTGGTCGTCGTCGTGCTGTTCGCCGTGGGAATGATCGCGGCGGCGACGCACGTGCACAGCATTCCGCGCGCCATCGAGTCGGTGTTCGGCGGCACGGTCAACTTCGGATCCGGCATGATTCAGGAAGTGGCCGTTGCCGGGTGCTTCTTGGTGCTGGCCATCGTCGACCTTATCGTCACGTTGGTGAAGAAAGGCAGCCCTTACGCGCTGCGCATCGTGACGGCCGTCGTCGGCGTGGTCTGCATGGTTATGATGGGCCTGGCTTACACCGACATATACGGAAGCCCCGTCTGGTGCAACGTCCCGGCGACCGTCATCTCGTTCCTCGCCGGCGACCTGGCGATGGGCCTGGCCTTGTTCGCCCTGCTGGGTTCCGCGAGCTACGACGAGAAGCCGCTGCGCTGGTCGGCTTTCATCGTGAACGCCGCGCTGGCCATCGGCCTGTGCCTGGAGGCCGTCGCGTTCAACGGCGTCGGGCTGAGCCCGATAACCCAGATCGCGGGACTCGTCATCGCGCCGGTCGCATCCGTCGTGCTCGTGGCGCTTTCGTCGAAGATCAAAAACAAGACGGTGCTCGCGATTGCCGTCTGCGTCGTATCGATTGTCGGCATCGCCATCGCGCGCTACGCGTTCTACGCGGCCTGCATGGTGGCATAAGGAAGCGAAGGGGGATTTAATCGTGAGCATTCAATCCAAGAACATATCGCGTCGCGGCTTTCTCGGAGCCTCTGCGGCGGTTGCGGCGAGCGTCGCGCTGCTTTCGAGCACGGGCTGCTCCGCCGAGTCGAGCCTCGACGTTGCCAACAAGCACCAGCTGCCGACCGACCCGGCCGAAGGCGGGGAGTGGGTTGCGGCCGCATGCTGGCACAACTGCGGCGGGCGCTGCATGAACAAGGTCATGGTCAAAGACGGCGCCGTCGTTCGCCAGAAGACCGACGACACGCACGCCGACTCGCCCGACTACCCGCAGCAGCGCGGCTGCGTGCGCGGCAAGGCCCAGCAGCAGCAATGCTTCGGGGCCGACCGCCTCAAGTACCCCATGAAGCGCAAGAGCTGGTCGCCCGAGAATCCGAACGGCGAGAAGCGCGGCGTCGACGAGTGGGAGCGCATCAGCTGGGACGAGGCCATCGGCTACATCGCCGACCAGTTCAAGACCATCAAGGAGAAGTACGGCAACCAGGCCTTCCTCATCGGCAGCTACGGCTCGCGCCTGGCGTTCGCCCCGCTTCTGGCGTACGGCGGCCACACCTCCGTCGCCGACTCCACGTCGCACGGCGCGTACTTGCTGAACACGGCCGACACCATCGGCATCCCGCGGACCGACGCGGGCGTGTGCAACGACCGCACCGACATGCTGAACGCGGAGACCATCGTGCTCTACGCGTCGAACCCGGCCTGGTCGGCCGCCGGCACGCCGAGCTACCACTACATCCGCGCCAAGGAAGCGGGCGTGAAGTTCATCACGGTCGACCCCATCTACACGGCGTCCGCCCAGATTCTCGATGCCTACTGGATTCCCATCCGCACGGGCACGGACACGGCGTTCATGCTGGGCGTTGCCTCCGAGATGATCCGCCTGGACAAGGCCGAGGGCAACGTCGTCGACTGGGAGTTCCTGGACAAGTACACCGTGGGCTTCGACGCCGACCACAAGCCGGCCGACCTGACCGAGGACGTCAACTTCCTGGACTACCTGAACGGCGTCTACGACGGCGAGCCCAAAACCGCCGAATGGGCGTCCGCCATCTGCGGCGTGCCGGTTGAGAAGATCACCTACTTCGCCCGCGAGATCGGCAAGACGCATGACGTGTGGATGCTCCACAACTTCGCGGCCGCCCGCTGCAACGGGTCCGAGAACGTTCCCCAGCTGTTCATGACGCTCTCCGCCATGGGCGGCCACTACGGCAGGCCGGGCAACTGCTCCGCCAACAACTACCACGCCAACGCCGGCAACGGCGGCCCGGCCCTCGTGAAGGGCGGCGCCTCCGGCCTGCCGAGCCTGAAGAACCCCATCGAAGGCGTCATTCCCGGCCCCCAGGCTTGGGAGGCGTGCTTCACGGGCAAGTACCGCAACGTGGGCGACTGGTACAGCGGGTCCGGCGCGCACGCGGGCGTTGACGAGACGTGCGACATCCACTGCATCGTGCACGACGAGAACGCCTACCTGCAAACCGGTCCCAACATGAAGCGCGGCATCGAGGCCCATCGCAAAATGGACTTCGTCATGGCGAAGGCGCAGTTCCTCACCACGCAGGCCCTGTACTCCGACATCGTGCTGCCCGTGACGACGCAATGGGAGGTTCCCGGCGGCTTGGCGGCTTCGAACCGCGAGTTCCTCTACTGCTTCTCCAAAGTGACGGAGCCGCTGTACGAGGCGAAGACCGACGTGGAGATCAACACGCTGATCATGGAGGCTCTGGGGCTCGACCCGAGCGCCGTCTACCCCATCAGCGAAACCCAGGCGTTCTTCAACCAGATCGCCGGCGCCACGGTCATCAAGGAGGACGGCTCCGGCAAGTACGAGCCGCTCGTCACCATCACCGAAGCCGACATCAAGGAATGGGACGTCACCGGCAAGCCGCAGACCGGCCGCGTGGGGCTCAAGGAATTCGTCGACAACGGCGGCTACCAGGTCGAGCGCAAGCTGGGCGATGCGTACAGCTCGTTCATCGGCTACGCCGACTTCATCAAAGACCCCGAGGCGAACCCGCTGAAGACCAAGAGCGGCAAGCTGGAGATAACCTGCCAGGCCAAGGCGGACCTGTTCAACAGCATCGGCCTGATCGACAAGGAATACCAGCCCTATCCCGAGTACCTCGTGCCCACCGTGGGCTACGAGACCACGTTCAAGGACGGGAAGATCGATGGCGAGGCGGGCGAGTACCCGTACCTGATGTTCAACCCGCACTACTTCAGGCGCTCCCACAGCGTGTTCAACAACTGCCCGTGGCTGCGCGAGGCGTGGCCGAACCCGGTGTTCCTCAACGCGAGCGACGCCGAGGCGAAGGGCATCACGGACGGCGACACCGTGCGCGTGTGGACGAAGTACGGCGAGGTGCTGCGCAAGGCCTGCTGCATGGAGAACATGCGGCCGGGAGAGGTGGGCATTCCCCACGGTGCGTGGGTGCGCGTGGACGAGAGCACGGGTATCGACCACGGCGGAGCCGACAACTACCTTATCGGCAACGACATCTCCGGTGGCGGCTTGACCAGCTACAACAACAATAACTGCAACTTCGAGAAGTACACGGGCGCCGCGTTGGAAGACGACTGCGACACCGACAAGCGCATCATCGAGCTTGGCTAGGGGAGGAGGAATCATGGCTGTTGGATTTTACCTTGACGTGACGCGCTGCATCGGCTGCCGTGCGTGCCAGGTTGCGTGCAAGGACAAGAACCGCCTCGAGGTCGGAACGCTGTACCGCGAGGCCCATAGCTACACGGTGGGGACGTTCCCCGAGGTCGACGGTTACAGCTATTCGTTCGGCTGCAACCATTGCGAGGAGCCCATCTGCCTGAAGAACTGTCCGACGGGCGCCATCTACAAGGCCCCCGACGGAACGGTCGTGCAGGATCAGAGCAAGTGCATCGGGTGCCGCATGTGCGTCATGTCGTGCCCGTACGGCCAGCCGAAGTACTTCCCCGACGCGGGCGTGTCCGGCAAGTGCGACGGCTGCTACGGCCTGCGCGAGGCCGGCGGCGACCCGGCGTGCGTCGCAGGGTGCCCCAACCGCGCGCTCATGTTCGGCGATATGGACGAGCTGCGCGCGGAGTTCGGCGGAGATTTGGACAACGGCAGCATCGCCGTGCTGCCCTCTCCGAGCGAGACGCATCCGAACATCCTCATCAAGACGAAGGATTGCGCGTTCGATCAGGGATACCGGGAGCTGAACTGGTAGCTTCCGTTCCCGCCGCGCCGCAAACCCCCTCCCTCCTGCGGCGCGGCGTTTTCCTTCCGGGGCGGGCGCCTTTGGTAGCCGTCCCGGAAGGCTGCAATAGGAATCGCCAGCGCGCTCGCCTTTGGCGATCGCACTGGCTTTGTAGGGCAAGGGCTCTGCCCTTGCCGACGACCTGCGGAAACGTTTCTTGCCGAGCGGCAAGGGCAGAGCCCTTGCCCTACAGAAGAAGCGCGATGTTTCCGCAAAGCTAGACCTATGTGCAAGACAGGAGCTGCTATGTCGAACAACGAGCGCGAAAGCGCGATAGCGATGATGCTCGCCCGTCGGGCGTACCTGTACCGCTTGCTGCACGTCGTGTTCGGCGGTCGGCCGAGCGGCGACGTCGTTTCCCCGCTGTTCGGCGAAGAGACGCTGGCCACGTTCGCGTACGTGAGGGATACGCTCTCCCAAGACGAATACGCCGATCTCGCGGCGCGGCCCGTCGGCACGACCGGCCGCAGCCTGGCCGCGTGCGTCGACGAGGCGATAGCCTGCATCGAGAGGGCTGGGCGCGAGGCGGCCGATCCGACGCTGGCCGACAGCTTCGTCGAAGGCCTACGGACCGACTACGACCAGCTGTTCCAGGTACCCGGCGACCGTTATGTGCATCTGTGGGAGTCTCCCTACACGGGCCAGGAGTCCATGGTGTTCCAGGAGAGCACGCTCGACGTGCGGGCGTACTACCACGCCGCCGGATTCAAGCTGCAGGCCGAGAAGCGTTTCCCCGACGACCATATCGCTGCTATGATGGACTACCTCGGCTGCATGGGCCAGCGCGCGTACGAGGCTTTCGCCGACGGTTGCGACGACGAGGTGCTCCAGACGCTCGCAACGCAGCGTCGGTTCGCCGAGCGGCATGTGCTGAATTGGGTCGATCTGTTCGCCGACAAGGTTGTCGAGCAGGACGTGCGCGGGTATTACGCCGCGTTCGCGCTCGGCATGGCGGCGTTCGTCCGCTTGGACGACGAGATGGTCGGCCGGCTCGAGAAGGAGCTGGCCGGGGAATAGACGGGCGTTGAAACAGGAGGGGCAGCGTGGATCTCAGGGAATACGCGCAGGCATTCGACGAGGCCGAGCAGGACTTCGAGGCCGCGGTCGAGGAATACGGCGTTCCGTTCGAGCGTGCGGAAACCTGCCCCCGCGAAGCGCGCACCCGCACGGCGGAATCGTGCGGGTGCCGCTGCGAGAACGGCGCCGCCTCGCTGGTGCGGAACTGGATATCGCCCGCATGCCTGGCCTGCCGCACCGGTGAGGAGACGGCGACGTTCTTCGTCGATCTCAGGTGCACGAAGAACTGCTACTTCTGCTTCAATCCCAACCAAGACCACTACGAGTACTTCCTCAACCATGCGCGCGACATCGTGGCCGAGCTCGAGCAGGCGCACGCCGCAGGGGCCCGGTTCCGCTGCCTTGCCGTGACGGGCGGCGAGCCCATGCTGTACCCCGACCAGGTGAACGCCTTCCTCGAGCGCGCCGCCCAGCTGTACCCGGGCGTCCACACCCGCCTGTACACGAGCGGCGACTTGCTTGACGGGGAGGGCCTGCGGAGGCTCGCCGACAGCGGGCTTTCCGAGATACGCTTCAGCATCAAGCCGCCCGACGCCGATGACGGGCAGGAGGGCGTGTACGCGCTCATGGAGCAGGCGGTGGGCGTGATCCCCGACGTGGTGGTGGAGGTGCCCGTGATACCGGGCTCGCTCGCCGAGATGAAGGAGCTGCTGCGGCGTTCGGACGCCATCGGCATCAGCGGGGTCAACCTGCTGGAGTTCTGCTTCCCCTTGCACAACGCCGCGGAGTTCGCGAAGCGCGGTTTCGAGCTGCGCAAGCATCCTTTCACGTTCCTGTACAACTACTGGTACGGCGGAGGGGTCCCCGTTGCGGGGAGCGAGGCCGAGGCCTTGGAGCTTTTGGAGTTCGCCCATCGCGAGGGCCTGAAGCTGGGAATCCATTACTGCAGCTCCGACAACAAGAACACCGGTCAGATATTCCAGCAGAACATGGCGTTTTTCGCCGATCCGGCCCTGCGCCAGGCGCATCCGTGGATGCGCGCGGACGACGGCGACCGGTTCTTGAAATGCGCGAAGGCCTTCGGCCACGATGCGGAGCTCGTGCGCGCATGGGCCGACGCGGCCGGTCTGGACGGTTACGGCTACGACCCGGACGTGCCGAGCATCGCCTTCCCGAGCGACTGGGTCGATGGGCTGCGGAAGGCTTGCCCGACGGTGGTTCTGGGCGAAAGCGTGAACGTGGTGGAGGAGCGCGAGCCGCAGGCGGGGCCCGCCTCGGCCCGCCCCGACCTCTACCTGCGAGAAGTGGCCGTGCGAGAGCTTTCCTAGCGGGAAGGGGCGGTGCTGAAAGCCGTCGAGCGCGCGCTCTCGCTGACCGCCCCGTAGGGCAAGGGCTCTGCCCTTGCCGTTGACCCGAGGAAACGTGCCTGTTGAGCGGCAAGGGCAGAGCCCTTGCCCTACGAAAAACCCCGATGCTATTGTCGATATGGCTCTTGACGGCCCGGCAGGCTCGCTTGAGGCGGGATGCTTCTAAATCTTCACGTGCCCGAACGTGATGATGGAGTAGATGAGCCCGGCGATGCCCAGCGCCACCACCACGGCCACGATGACCTTGTCGGAGGTCTTCGCGAACAGCTTCGCCTTCGGGTCGTGCTGGCGCACGCCCACGATGTAGAGCGGTAGGCCGATGGCGTACACGATGCACGCCACCATGAGGTAGTTCAAGCCGGCGGCGTAGATGAGCCACAGACCGTAGAGCGAGCCCGCCGCGCCGGTGAACACGGCCATGTTCCGGCTGGCGAAGATCCCCTGGGGATATTCTTTCTTAATGGCTATCTTGAACAGGAACAACGTGCAGAACAGGTAGCACGGCAGCGCCATGACGCTCGTGATGCTGATCATGGTGGTCCAGGCGTTGCTGCCGATGAAGAACGAGATGATAAGCACCACCTGCACCACGATGGTGGTCCACAGAAGCGACGTGGACGGCGAGCCCTTCTTGTTCTCCTTCGTGAACGCCTTGGGGAAGATGCCGCTCTTCGAGGCGGCCAGCGGCATCTCGCCCAGCATGAGCATCCACACGAGCCAGGAGCTCAAGACCGAGATGATGACGCCGGCGTTCACCATGATCTCGCCCCATTTGCCGAACTTGTCCAGCATGATGGCGGCCATGGAGGGGTTGGCCATGTTGCCGATGTCGGCCTGGGAGTACACGCCCAAGGGCAGCAGCGACACGATGATGTAGAGCGCCAGCGTGACCAAGAAGCCGATGGTCGTGGCCTTGCGCACGGCGGCTTGCGACTTCGCCTTGCCCGACACCACCACGGCGCCCTCGATGCCGAGGAACAGCCACAGCGTGACGAGCATCGTGGCCTGCACCTGCGGCATGACGTTGTCCCAGGTGAAACTGAGGTCGATGGTGCCGTGCATGCCCCAGAAGCCCTCCATGAACACCGAAAGCTTGAACACGGTGGCCACGGCCAGGATGAAGATGGCCACCGGCAGCAGCTTGCCGATGGTGCCGATGATGTTCAGGAAGCTGGTCTGCTTCGCGCCCTGCAGGGCCAGCAGGTACATGACCCACGTGATGATGGACCCGCCGATGATGGACGGGATGTTGTTTCCGCCCGTGAAGTCAGGCACGAAGTAGTTGAGCGTGGCCATGACCAGCACCGAGTACGCCACGAGGGCGAAGCAGTTGCAGATCCAGTAGCCGTAGGCCACGAAGAAGCCGATGAGCTTGCCGAAGCCCTTCTCGGCGTAGGTGTACAGGCCGTTCGTGAGCTCCGGGCGGGCGGCCGAGAGGATGCGGAACGTGTTCGCGATGAACCAGATGCCGATGCCCGTCACCACCCAGGCGATGATGATGGCTCCTGCGGAGGCGTCCTGCGCCATGTTCTGGGGAAGGCTGTAGATGCCTCCGCCGATCATGGCGCTGATGACGATGCCCACGAGGCCTATCAGGCCAACCTTTTTGGTGCTGTCCTGGGCCTTCGCCGGCGCGCCGCTGGAGCTGGATGTGGTTTTGTCTGCCATGATTCCAGTCCTTGTCGAATGAGAGCGCGTCCGCGAAGGGCGGACGCGCGTTTGCCGATGGTCGCGCGCTCGGCCGTTCGGTCGACGCGCTCATGCGGGGAGGACGCTCCCCGTCACCGCTACTTGGAGAGCTTCGTCAGCGACTTGAAGTCCATTTCCTTCAGCCAGTCGGACAGGTTCATGTCGTTGAGGGAGTTGAAGCCGGTCACGGGCACGGCGTTGCGTGCGAGCGTGATGTAAGGGCCCACCGTGATGGCGTTGCCGATCTCGCCCGGCTTCATCATGCGATGCGCGAAGCCCACGTAGGTGCGATCGAACAGCACGTTGGAATCGCGGCCGCACTCCACGACGGACCAGACGATCTCCTTGCGGTGCTGCTCCAAGAAGGCCACCATGTCCTTCTCGTTGTCGTTCTTCGTCCAAATGCCGGCGTCCTCGATGAACAGGTCGGCCGCGAAATCGCGGTCGGCGGACAGCGAGATGGCGATGAACGACCACACGCCGTAACCCTCGCCGTCCTTCAGCGCGCGGTCCTTCTTCGGGCGGTAGGCCGTGACGCCCTTGTTCGCGCAGATGGTGTGCGCGCCGGGGATGGGGTGGTAGCGGCGGTTGTTCGCCGTGCCGAACAGCTCGATGCCGGCGTCCAGCAAAGGAGCGACGTCGAACACCTTGAGCTTGCTGCCGTCGAACTGCTTCTCGGTGAACAGCGGCTTGCTCTTGCCCGACGTGATGTCGTCGTGACGGGCCAGGTCGTAACCCCACACCTGGCCGGCCATGCCGCAGAACGACGAGGCCGTGAGCATGTTAATCTGGCCGATGTAGGCATCGGCCGTCTCGGCCTTGTCGTAGGTGACGATGCGGTCGATGAGGCCGTCGCTGGTCTTCTCTACCGTGCCGGCCGAAACCTTCAGCACCGACACGTAGCCGTTTCCGTAGGCGCCGGGCATGCCGTAGCCGTCGCTGTAATCGTCATAAGGGCTGATGGCGGTCTTGTCGATGTGCGGTGCGCGCATGCTGGCGTGGTAGTCGGCCTCTCGGGCGATGGTGCGGTTCCTGCGTTCCTCGATGTTCTTCATTGAGGACTCTCCTTTCGATGGGAACGGTGTTCAGCGGTGATTGTAGGGCGCTCCGCTCATGATGGGTTTCGCAAGGGGGTTTCGACGGCGAGCCGTGTTTTCTCCGAAACCCGGAAGACATTGGCGTGAAAGGAGGACGTTGATTTTTCGCGCGCGACGGCCGCTCGCGCGGGGTAATGGTATCAGCACCATAACGATTGAGGCGAAGGGAGGAAAGTTGTGTCAACGATGCCGCACGGATGGGGGCGGGCGCCGAGACGCGTCGTGCGAAGCGCCGGACGAAGAAGGGGAAGGGGAGCTTTATGGGGCTGCGGTGCCCCGCGTGTTATTCGGGGAGGTCGACGAGGGCGTACGTGTCGATGTCTCGGCGCTGGTGGAGGATGCGGTACACCGTGAGCGTCGAATCGTCGAAGCGATAGTAGACGGTATAGGGGCTCGCCAGCACCGTGCGGTACTCTTTGAGGCGGAACCCCTCCATGGCGAAGCGGCCTCCGGCGTCGGGAAAGGCGCGCACGTGGTCGATGGCGGCGTCGATGCGCGTGATCGCCGCAAGGGCTGCCTGGGGGTTCTTGCATTCGAGGCCCAGGTAGATGGTGATCGACTCTCTGTCGAGGTGGGCGCGCGGCCTCCATGCGAGATCGAGCATGGTCAGTTTCCGTTCGGCGCGTAGTCAAGCCCCCAGAGCGCGAATATCTCGCGCATGTTCGCGTCGGATTCCTCGGCAGTAAGGGGGGTGGGGCGGTACTGCTCTTCGATCTCCGCCTCGCGCAGCGCAAGATAGATGCGGTTGCGCCGTTCCGCCGTTTCGTACGCGTTGCTGTCCATGAGGACGAACGAGGCCACGCCGTTCTTGGTGAGCACGATGGGCTCCTGCGCTTCGCTCGCTTGCGTGCACACGTCGTTGAGCTGCGTGCGCAGGTCGGTGATGGGCCTGATGATGGGAAGCGGCGCGGCGAGTGCTGGCATGGCGATTCCTTTCAATGTATGTTATTCAGTATATAATAACATACATAATAAAGTAATGCTAAGCAGTGAAAAACGTTGCGTTTCGGCCTTGACCCTCACGCTGCGTGAGGGCGTATGCTGTGTCTTGCACGACGGGGCGAGCGCTGAAACCCGGGAGCGGCTCCGTCCGTGCGCAAGGCGAAAGGAACGCAGGATGACCGATGGAAGAACCTACACGGTGCATGAGATGGCCGAGCTGTCGGGATGCACGGTGCGCGCGCTGCACCATTACGATGAGCTGGGGCTGGTGCGGGCGCAGCGAGCGGAGAACGGATACCGGCTGTACGGGCCGGAGGAGGTCGACCGCTTGCAGCAAGTGCTGCTGTATCGCGAGGCCGACCTGGCTTTGGCCGACATCAAACGGCTGCTCGACGACCCGTCGTTCGACGCGCGTGACGCGCTGGCCGGCCACCTGCGCGAACTGCGCTCCCGCCGGGAGCGTTTGGATGGATTGATCGCGAGCGTGGAGAAGACGCTCGCCAGCATGGAAGGAAGCGAACCGATGAAAGATGAAGAGAAGTTCGAGGCGTTCAAGCAGGGCCTCGTGGATGAGAACGAGCAACGCTATGGGAAGGAGGTGCGCGAGCGCTGGGGCGACGAGGCCGTCGACGCCAGCAACGCGAAGATGATGGGCATGAGCGAGAAGGAGTACCGGCGCACCCAGGAGCTGGAGTCGCAGATCAAAGAGGCTTTGCTGGCCGGCATGGCCGTCGGCGACCCGGCGGGCGTGGACGCCCAGCGCGCTGCCGACCTGCATCGCCAGTGGCTGTGCGCGTTCTGGAAGGACGGCACGTACTCGAAGCAGGCGCATGCAGGCATGGCCGAGATGTACGTGGCCGACGAGCGCTTCAAGGCTTACTACGAAGCCTGGGCGCCCGGCGCCGCTGAGTTTCTCCGCGACGCCGTCAAAGCGTACTGCGCGTAGGGAGCTGTTGCCTCGTCGCTTCACGAGCGACGGGGCGAACTGCGGGAGGCTGGCGTTGCGAATTCGCTTGCGACCAGGCGTGCGCGGCCAGTCCAATTGCGCACACACTGTGTGCGCAATTGGAAACGACGTCGGATGGACAGCGAGTGCGTCCGGTTTTGGTCGAGCAGCTCGATTCGGCACACGACGTGTGCCGAATCAAGGGTGCGGCCCGGCGATGATGCCGCTGCGATGCGTCCTTGCCGATAGCTCGCTTATCCATTCTCGCTGGTTTTCGACCAATCTGCTTCTTCGCTTGCAAGCAGGCAGGTTGTTTCGAGGGCTTGCGACAGTTCCTCCTCGGTTGGCAGGCAGAGCACGTATTGCGAGGCGAATATCCCCTTCTTGTCGGCAAGCACGGAATATTTGGCCACTGCTTCGTTGCGGTTCGCGCAGAGGACGATGCCGATAGTGGGGTTGTCGTCGGGCCGGGTGCATTGTGCATCGAACAGGCGGACGCAGAAGTCCATTTGCCCGATATCTTGCGGCGCGAGCTTTCCGGTTTTCAAGTCGATGAGCACGAAGCATTTGAGGATGTAGTGGTAGAACACGAGATCGATGTAATAATGGTCGCCGTCGGCGTCGATTCGCTGCTGGCGCGCGACGAACGAAAACCCTTTGCCAAGCTCCAACAGGAATTGCTGGAGCTTGTCCATGAGGGCTTGTTCCAAGTCCGTTTCCAGGTAGTCCGCGTTGCCGTTCAGATCGAGGAAGTCCAGCACGTAAGGGTCTTTGAGGATGCCGTCTGCCTTTGTTGGCGGTTCGAGCTGCTGAACTTCTTGCCGAACCTTGTCTTTCCCCTTTGCCCGGGTGGCCAAAAGCCGCTCGTAATAGAACGAGTGGATCTGCCTATCGAGCTGTCGCACCGTCCAACGTTCTTCGACGGCAGAGCGGACGTAGAAGTCGCGGCGCTCCCGGCCTTCTACACGCATGAGCAGGCGATAATGCGACCAGCTCAATTGTGAACACAGCGTGTTCACAATTGGAAAGGCTTGGTAAAACTGCTTCATATAATGAAGGTTCCTCTTGTCGAACCCCTTGCCGAACTCGGCCGTCAGCCGCTCGGACAGGTACTCCATCAGGTGCTTGCCGTACTCGGCGCGGTCGCCTTGCGCCTCGGTTATCTGTCGGCCGATCTCCCAGTACGCGGCAACCATGGCGTCGTTCACCGCCGCAGCCGCCTTTGCGCGCGCGGTTTCGAGCGTTGTGCGAACCGATAGGTAAACGGCTTCGTCCGGAGAAGGGTCGTAGAGCTGTTCCATGAACAGCCTCCTTTCGAGAAGGCGGCTGTCCTTTGCGAGAAAGTTAGGGTAGCACCCAACCAGCGGATACAGTGCCCTTCATTATACAGAACAAAAGTTCGTTTTTCAAGCCTATTCCTCGCTCAGGTCCAGTTGGTTGATGCGATCGGCCAGGTCGGAGCCTCGCTCGTTGAACAGGAGGGCCTCGTTGTGGGCGAAGTAACGCTCGCAGCCGTGGTCGTTGATGAAGGCCATGCCGTAGCCGTTGGCCGACAGGTCGGTCACCAGCAGCAGCATCTCTTGGCCCTCGCCGAACGCGTCCTCCACGAAGCGGAAAGCGTGGTCGAGCGCCGCCGACGCGTCCGCGATGCG
Source organism: Gordonibacter massiliensis (ex Traore et al. 2017) (assembly GCF_019731765.1). NCBI lineage: Bacteria > Bacillati > Actinomycetota > Coriobacteriia > Eggerthellales > Eggerthellaceae > Gordonibacter > Gordonibacter massiliensis (ex Traore et al. 2017). The sequence goes on from NZ_JAASIO010000007.1 coordinate 85,520, forward strand.
CGCGTCGAGCGCGTCGACCATCTCGCCGAACAGGTTTTTGACCTGCGAGAACGAAACGCTTCCTGTCGCATCGACCCGCTGCGCGCGGTCGAGCAGCGCGAGCGTGCGCTCGTAGGCTAGGTACTTCTCGTCCGAGAGCAGGCCGCTTGCGCGCTCGGCGTCCAAACGGCGCTGCAGGGCGGCCGTTTCCTTGCGCACGAGCGGCAGCGCGTCGGCGGCGTCGATGGCTGTCGCCGCAGGGGATCCTTCGACTGCGCTCACTCCGTTCGCTCCGCTCAGGATGACATCCCTCATCGTCGCGAGCCTGGCGTGGGCGAACGCGACGGCCCTCTCCTCCAGCACCGCGTCGCGCACGCGCCCGCCCAACGCGTCGGTGACGAGCCCCATGAGCGACACCCGTTCGTCGAACGCGGCCGCGCGGGCGCGTTCGACGATGCCCTCGTCGGCCTCGCCTGCCAGGATGCGGTCGATCTGGTAGTCGGCGCGGTACTTCGAGAACAGGTCGTAGTACACGCTGAAGCGCTTCGCGATCTCCGCGTTCTGCACGTACTGGCCCACCAGCAGCTCGTCGACGGGGATGCCCTGCTCCTCGTACAACTTCACCATGGCCGAGAGATCGTCCCAGCCGCGCGCGGTGACGAACGACTTGCCGTCCACCGTGGTCTCCACGCGGTAGAAGTGGTCGCGCTCGATGTCCAGGTACGTGAGCACGGCCGGGTGCACGCCGGTTTCCACGGCAAAGGCGCGCCAGGCCGCGAAGTCGGGCTCGACGTCGATGCGCTTGAGGCGGTCCCAGGTGGCGATGTCGAAGTCGTGCGCCGTGCGGTTGTACTCGGGCGGGTTGCCGGCCGTGACCACGATCCAGCCGTCCGGCACGCGGTGGCGCCCGAACACCTTGTACTGCAGGAACTGGAGCATGGCCGGCGTGAGCGTTTCCGACACGCAGTTGATCTCGTCGAGGAACAGGATACCCTCGGGATGCCCCGTGGCCTCCATCGCGTCGTACACGGCGGCGATGATCTCGCTCATGGTGTACTCGGACACGTCGTACTCCACGTCGCCGTAGGTCTTCTTCGCGATGAACGGCAGGCCGAGCGCGCTCTGCCGCGTGTGGTGCGTCATGGAGTACGACACGAATCCCACGTCCAGCTCCTGCGCGATCTGCTCCATGATGGCCGTCTTGCCGATGCCGGGCGCGCCCAGCAGGAACACCGGGCGCTGCCGCTCGGTGGGCAGGCGGTAGTTGCCGAACTCGTCCTTCGCGAAGTACGCGAGCATGGCGTTCTTGATTTGCTGCTTCGCTTGCTGGATGTCCATGGTTCCTCTTCTCGCGGGCGATCGGTTGCTCGACGTGCGGTTTCGTAGGGCAAGGGCATAGCCCTTGCCGCCCGCTCGGAAAAACCTTCGCGGGTTGACCGGCAAGGGCAGAGCCCTTGCCCTACGGGGTCTCCCGCATCGGCTATTCTTCCAGAATGACGGTTTCGTCCAGGACCACTTTCATGGCCCAGGTGGGGACGGGCGGGCTCGCGGCGGCGGTGGCATCGTCCACGAACACGAACGCCGCGTCGTAGTCGGGCTTGCGGGCGGGGTAAGTGCCCTGCCCGTCGGTGAAGTAGATGAGGCCGCCCAGGTTCGTCAGGTCGCCGCGTTCCATCGCGGCGTCCACGTAGGCGAACACGGGGCGGAAGTCGGTGCCGCCCAGCCCCTTGATCTCCAGATCGTCGAGGTAGGCTTCGAGGTCGGCCGGCGATCCGATGCGCGCGACGTCCGCGATGGCGGCGTCGCACTGCACCACGAGCACGTTCATGTCGGCGAAGAAACTCGTCTCGGCTTCGAGGATGGCGTAGGTTTTCTCGATGAAGCGGCGCACGAGGCCGTCCTTCGTGGAGGCCGAGGTGTCGATGGCGATGACGAAGTCCCGGATGCGCTTCTCCTCCACGTACTCCAGCGGCTCGACGAGCGGCAGGTTGCCGTACGTGCTCAGGCCGTAGCAGTAGTACACGTAGTCGAACTCGTCGTCGTTCACGCGTATCTGCTCTCCCATGCGGGCGAACTTGCGCAGGAACTCCCGGTAGTCCTGCTTCTCGCGCGTCACGGCGCGCAGGTTCATGGCCAGGTTCGCGCCGTTCACGCCCCAGAGCTTCGCGTACGCGTCCAACTGCACGCCCATCTCCAGCGCGGCGTTCTTCCACTGCTCGCGGGAACGGTCGAGGTTCACGGTGTCGGCGAAGCGCTCGCCTGCGGCGCGCGCCGCGTTCTCGGGCGCCTGCTTCTGCACGATGTCGGAGGGGTCCATGCCGCGCTGCGATGCGTGGCTGCGCTTGGCGGCGGCCGCGTCGGGCGGTAGGTCGGCTTCGGTTCCGTTCTCGGCCGGGCCGGCAGAAGGCGCGGCCGCGTCGCCTTCCTGCTCTTCGGCGCGGCCGCCGTCCTCGTTCGCGGCGGCACCGCCTTCGGCGACGCGGGGGCGGTGCCAGGGCTCGTGATCGTCGACGAGGAACGGCGCGCGGAGGTCTTCGAGCTCCTCGGCGGAGAGGCCCTCGTCGGCCAGGTGGCGGTAGACGGTCTCGGCCGTCACCACGGGCAGCGCGGCATCGATGCGCGCGAGGGCGGCTTGCTGGCGCGCTCCTCGGACGGTGCGGGTGGCGGGCAGGTCGAGCTCGGCGATGGTCCGTTCCACCGCGATGTCGCAGGCCGCGTCCCAGCGGGCGGCGTCGACGCCGTCGCCGGCGAAGGGATGCAGGAACACGTTGTGCAGCACGACGTGCAGATAGGCTCGCGAAAGCGAGGCGGGCTCGGCGGCGTAGGAGCGCGCGAGGGACGCAGGGTCGTAGCGCAGGTGCGCGCCGTCGGTGGCCAGGGTGGAGCCGGGCACGGGCAAGGGGGCGAGGCGCGCGAAGGCGGCGTTCATGAACCGCAGGTTCACGAGCAGCGCGTTCTTCGCAAGGTCGAGCGCTTGCCGGGCAAGCGGTTCGACGGCTTCGGCGGTCATGGTCGCTCCTTCGAAACGTTGACGCTTGCCTTTGCCTCCGTCCGCAGTGTAGCATGGGGGCAGCGGGTGGTAAACAGATACGTTGTCGATATGTTTTGGGAGGTCGCACAATATTATGACCGGAAACATGCTGGTGTTTTACGATTCGACAACCGATATCGACATACCGGTTGATCAAGTGAGCAAAAATCCTCCCCGTTTGGACGCGCGCGACGTCGAGGTGGTCCGCGCGGCGAAGGCCGCCGAGGGGGAGGTGTGGTCGCCCCGGCTGCTGCCGTATCAGGACTGGTCGACGCGGGTCGAAGTGGACGGCTGCGGAGAAGGGGCCGACAGGGGCGGGGTCGACGGCGACCTGCTGGTCGTCGGCGCGCTGGGCATGGGCCTTGCGGACGACGAGCGCGAGCGGCTGCTCGCGCGCGCGGCCGAGCAGCGACGCGGCGACGCGGCCGCGGCGTCGCCCGGGCGCATGGACGGCGGTTTGCGCGGGGCGCTGCGCGTGCGGCAGGACGAGGACGGGTACGCGCTCGTGGGGGTCGACCTGCATCGGCTCGCTCAGGCGGCGGGGCGGGACGACGGCCTTGTGGTCCGCCTTCCCGCGTTCGTGGACGGCGTGCCCGTCGTGCGCGTGACGGCCGAAGCGTTCGCCCGACGGCTCGTGCAGGGCGTCGGCGTGCGCGTGCTCGCGGTGCCCGACACCGTGGAGAGCGTCGGCGCCGGTGCGTTCCTGGCGTTGTCGGCCCAACGCATCCATCTGGGTCGCGGCGTGCGGGTGCTGGGCGAGCAACCGTGCGACTTGGCGGGCGTGTCGCCTCGGTTGGCGCGGCGCACGTACTCCGTCGACGTGCGCAACCCCCGCTTCTCGGCGCGCGCGGGCAGCCTGTTCGCCGACGGGGGAGCCGAGCTGCTGTTCCTGGCGTCGCCCTATGCGGCTCATGCGGCGCTTCCCGACGGCGTGGAGCGGGTGGGCGCGGCCGCATTCGCCGCAGGGTGCGAGCCGCCGTCGGTCGTGGACGTTCCGACAATGCTCGCGCGCGTGGACTCGAAGGCTTGGGACGACGCCGTATGGCGCTGCCCGCAGCGCACGGCGGCGCACCGCGCGCTGGCCAAGCGCGACGTGCGCCTGGCCGGGCCGCGCGCTGTGGAGCACGACGGCTGCTGGTACGATTTCGACGACGAGGGGGCCGTGCTCGTGGCGGGCCCGCCGGCGCCCACTTCGGTGTCGAAGCGGTTCGCGGTGGAGGCGGCCGTCCGCGCGGCGGCGGTGCGCGGACAGGGCGCGGAGGACGATGGGTCGCCGGCGCATGCAGACGGAGCTTCGTCGGCGGGCACGGCTTCCCAGCCCGCTTCCGCGCCGAAGGACGCGCTCGTGCTGCCGCGCGAGGTGGAGGGACGGCCGCTCGTGCGCATTGGCGTCCGCGCGCTGCCGTTCGCACCGGAAACGCTCGTCGTGCCCGACACGGTACGCGTCATCGAGCGCGATAACGCCTGCCGGGGTACGAAACGCCTCGTGCTTCCCGAGGGCCTGCGCTCCATCGGAGCGCACTGCTTCTGGTCGCGCACGCTGGAGGGCCCGGTGCCCATCCCCGCGAGCGTGCGCGCCGTTGGCGAGGGCGGTTTCGAGTACGCCGTGTGCCGCTTGGAACATACGGGATCCGTCGTGCACGTGTCGGCCGACCAGCTGCTCAGCTGCTTCGTGGGCGAGCCGTTGGACGCGGCGTCCTCGGGCGGTGGGGAAGGGGCCGTGGCGAACAATCGCCCGGACGCGGCAGCCGCGCACCCTGCTTTCGGGGGTGAAGAGGGAGCGACGCCGGAGGAAAAGGCGTCGGTATGGGAAGATGCGAGCCTGCTTGTTCCGTTCGACTTCGAGCATTACGACGAGCTGTTGCGGTCGGGCAAGAACCTGCCCGACCGGCTGGGCGCCGTGCTGCACCGCCTGGCCGTACCGTATCGTTTGACTTCGGAAACGCAGGCGGCGCTCGTGGGCTATCTGCGCGAGCACGAGCGCGAGGCGCAGGAGCGCGTGGCGCGCGAGGGCGATCGCGCCCTGGTGGAGACGCTCGTGGACGCCGGCTTCATCGACGAGCGCACGTTCGACCGGCAGATAGAGCTCTTGCGGGCCGCCAACCGCACCGACTGCGTGATCTACCTCATGGAGGAGCATCGCAAGCGAACCGCCTCTTCCAGCCGAGAAGGCGGCGCCCCGTCCGCTCGCGAACGGTTCGCGCTGTAACACCGTTCGCGCGCCGCGTCCCCAACTATTCCGCAACGGGGAGTGCCGTCTTCTGCTCGCCGTCGCCAGTCCCTGCGGCGTCGAGCGCCCTCACGCTGGGAAGCAGGCCCGCCACGATGCCGATTCCCAAGATGAACAAGCCGTCGACCACGAAAAAGCTCGTCACGCCGATGCCCTCCGCCAAGGCGCCGCCCAGCGCGGTTCCCAGCGGTATGCCCAGCCCCATGAGTGCGGACAGCAATCCCATCACGCGCCCGAGCTTGTCCTCGGCCACGTTCTTCTGCAGAAGCGTCATGAGCGGCCCGTTGAACCAGGCGCACGCCACGGCCATGATGCCCATGGCCGCCACGAACGCCGGGAACAACCCGGACGGCAGCAGGCCGCCCACGGTGGTGGCCGCGCCCACGACGAGCGCCGCCACCACGATGACGCGCGTCAGCCGGCTGGCGTCGCCGCGTGCCATGAGCGCGAGCGAGCCCGCCAGCATGCCGATGCCGAACACGGCGGTGACCAGCGAGGCCAGATAGCCGTCGCCGCCGAAATGCGACGCCACCATGAGCGGCAGCAGGGAGTCGATGGGCCCGTAGGCCATCATGCCCAGCACCACGGCGAGCACGAGCGCGAGCAGCCCTTTGTTGGTAACGAGCGCGCGCCATCCTTCCACGACGTTTTGCCGAGCGCTCTGGCTGGCGGTCTCCTCGGACACGACGGTGGGGATGCGGGCGAACAGCATGGCGGCCACCGAGGCCAGCGCGCCGAAGGCGTTCAGGAACAGCACGGCTTGAAAGCCGATGGTCGTGTACAGGAAGATGCCGAGCGCCGGAGCGGCTATCATGGAGAAGCTGCCCAGCAGGTTGTCCAGCATGTTGATGCGCAGCAGGTGCTTCTCGGGCACCATGAGCGGCATGGCGGAATTGAACGAGGGAGTGCGGAACGCCTGGCCCACCCCGCATGCGCACACCAGAACCAAGATGAGCTCGAGCGACACGTGCCCGAGCGCGATGCACGTGCCCATACTGAGCGCCACGGCGGCTATGAACAGGTCGCATACGATGATGACGCGCTTGCGGTTGAAGCGGTCGGCCACCACGCCGCCCAAAGGCGACAGCAGGCCCACGGGCAGGAAGGCGCACACGTACACGAAGGCGAGAGCGAGCGGGCTGCCCGTCGACTCCGTGACGTACCAAACGGCGGCGTAGTTCGCGGCCATGCTGGCGAAGCTGGTGAAGGCGAAGCCCACCCACACGGCCGCCACCACGGCCAGCCACCGGCGCGGCAGCGGGCGTCCGCCCACGGCGACGGCCGGGGCGCAATCGTTGCTTTCAAGGTTCATGCTCATGTTGGCGCTCCTTGCGGTTCTCGGTTCTCTTTCGATATAAACCACAATGAGGTTGCGGCGCGGTTTCCTCCACCGATTCCAATAGGCAAACGCCGCAATTATTGGTTGCGGGGGGCCGAAACAAGGAAAATCCGCTGTGCAATACGGACTCGACGCACCCTGTGCCGGCGCGGAAAAGCGTCGAGCGTCGGAGGATCGCTCGAGGGGCGTTGGGTTTGCGCAAGGTTCGCACGGTTGCCCGAATCGCCTTTCACGCGTTCGGCGGCGCTGGTATACTTGATAGCTCGAAGCTGTTTTGCAGGCAAGAGAGGTGCGCGATGATCGATGAGATCCAGGTTGAGAACCTTGCGCTGATCCGCGAGGCGGCGCTCGAGCCGGCACGGGGCCTGACCGTGCTCACGGGCGAGACCGGCGCGGGCAAAACGGCGCTGCTCTCGGCGTTGAAGCTGCTCATGGGCGCGCGCGCCGACAAGGAGGCCGTGCGCGACGGCGAAGAGGCGCTCTCGGTGTCGGGTCGGTTCTACGGCGCGTCCCCCGCTGCGGTCGCCGAGGGGGTCGAGGCGGACGATGCCGGGTGGTCGGAAGCCGACTCGGGCGCGGTCGACGTCGAGCTCGTGGTCGCGCGCCGGGTCACGGTCGACGGCCGCTCGCGCGTCACGCTCGACGGGCGCATGGCGAGCGTGGGGGAGCTCGCGCGCGCCGTCGCCCCCACCATCGACCTGTGCGGCCAGCACGAGCACCAGCAGCTCATGAAGCCCGCCGTGCACGTGCGCATGCTCGACGCCTGGGCCGGCGACGCCGTGGCCGAGGTGCGCGCCGCATACGAGGAGGCGTTCGCCGCAGCCGCTGCCGCCGCTGCGGAGCTTGCGCGCGTGCGCGAGGCCGGCGAGGCGTCTTCGGCGAAGCTGGACGAAGCCCGGTTCACGCTCTCCCGCATCGACGCGGTCGACCCGCGCGAAGGCGAGTACGACGAGCTCGCGGCCGATCTGGCGAAGGTCGAGCACGCCGAAGCGCTGGCAACGGCCGCGAACGCGGCCCATGAGGCGCTCGCGGGGGAGGACGGCGCCATCGACGCCCTCAACGGCGCCGTGTCGGCCCTCGACGGAGGCGCGCGCTTCGACTCGTCGCTCGGCGCCTACGCGGACTCTCTGCGCGAGGTGGGCTACGTGCTGGAGGACGTGGCGCGCGAAACGCGCGATTACCGCGACAAGGTGGAGTTCGACCCCGAAACGCTCGCGCAGCAGCAGGAGCGCATGGCCGCGCTGCAGGGGCTCATGCGCGCGTACGGCCCCCGCATGGACGACGTGCTGGAACGTCGCGCCGAGGCTGCCGACCTCGTGTCGCTCGTGGACGACGCCGCCGAGCGCGAACGAGCGGCACAAGAGGCCGCCCGCGCGGCGGAGGACGCGCTCGCCGACGCCGCCCGCGCGCTCGACGCCGCCCGCGCCGAGGCCGCTCCCCGCTTCGCCGACGCGGTGGGGGCGCAGATGGACCGCTTGGAGATGGGAGGGGCCCAGCTCGTGTGCGAGCTCGCTCCCCTCGAGCGCGCGCAGTGGACGAAGACGGGCCCCTCGGCCGTGGAGTTCCTGTTCCGGCCCGGCGCCGGCATGCAGGCGCGCCCGTTGGCGCGCATCGCGTCGGGCGGCGAGGTGAGCCGCGTCATGCTGGCCATCAAGGTGGTGCTGGGCTCCACCGACGACGTGGACACGCTCGTGTTCGACGAGGTGGACGCCGGCGTGGGCGGTTCGACCGCCGTGGCCTTGGCCGAGGTGCTGGCCGATCTCGCGCGCACGCACCAGGTGATCGTGGTCACGCATCTGGCGCAGGTTGCCGTGCGCGGCGAGGCCCACTACGTCGTGCGCAAGGTCGAAGGCGAGGGCGGCATGCCCGAAACCGACCTGAGCCGCCTTTGCGCAGACGAGCGCCCCGCCGAGATCGCCCGCATGCTCTCCGGCGACGCCACCGAAACCTCCCTGGCCCACGCCCGCGAGATGCTGGAAGCCGCGAAACGCGACTAGTTTGCGCCTTCCGCCGGTTGCACGGCTTCGCATGCTCGCGTCGGTCCGTCTGCCCGGTTCGGCGTCCCTTGCGGCGCGCCCCTCCGCTCGATATGACGGGGAAGCGTCCACGACATCGCGACGCCCACGGCGGCCGCGGCGATGCACAGGGCGAACACGGGCAGGGCGTTGTCCACGAACGATGCGCCGGCCACCGCGCCGCAGGCGGCCGACCCCACGGTGCCGCCCAGCCCGCGGAAGAACAGCGACAAAGAAGTGGCTTTCCCCATGTCGCGCGGTTCCACGGCGGTCTGCGCCGCGATGTTCGTCATGGGCATGTTCGCCCCGATGCCGAATCCGAGCACGGCTGACGAGCACGCGAGCTGCACCGTGCCGGTGGTACGGGTGACCAGGCACAGCAACAGCGCTCCGGCGCCCAGCACCACGAACCCGATGCGGCTGATGGAGCGCATCCTCCCGTTCGCGCCGAATACCCGCCCCGCCAGCGTGCTCCCCACCACCAGCGCGAGCGTCAGGGGAATGGTGGCCAGCGCCGAGGCGGTCGACGACAGGCCGAGCCCCTCCTGTACGAACCGGGGTACGAACATCACGCCCACGAGCAGGACGAACTGGGCGCAGAACCCCAGCGCTATCGCCCCGTTCATCTGCGCCCGTCTGAAAAACGACACGGGGACGATGGCGTGCTCGCGGTTGCGCTCAACCAGCGCGAGCACGAGCACCATGACGCCGGCCAGCCCGAGCAGGCCGAAGAACGGCGCGGACCACCAGGAGAAGGCGCTTCCCGTCAGGCTGAACGCGAGCGTCAGCGGAACGACGACGCCCGTTGCGCACACGGCGCCCGAAACATCGAACGAGCGCGACGCGTGCGCCTGCTTTCCCGGAAGGAATCGCACCACCAGCACGAGCGCGACCACGCTCAGGGGCAGGTTGATAAGGAATATCCAATGCCAGCCGGCCAAATCGGCGATGAGACCGCCCGCAAGGGGCCCCGCGACGCTGGCCAAGCCGTACATGGACGAGAGGATGCCCATGTACTTCCCGCGCACGCGCGGCTCGAACAGCTCGGCCATGGCAATGAACACGCCCGCCTCCACCAAGCCGCCGCCTATGCCCTGCACGGCGCGCCACGCCGAGAGCACGTCCAAGCTGCTCGACAGCGCGCAGCAGGCCGAGGCGACGGCGAACACGGTGATGCCGCAGGCGAACACCCTCTTGTGCCCGAACCGGGCCGAGCATGCCCCGCACAGCAGGGTGGCCAGCGTGCAGGTGAGCAGGTAGGTGGTGAAGGGCCACGTGTAGTGGTCGAAGCTGTTCAGGCTTCCCGCGATGCGCGGCATGGCCGTGCTCACGATGGTGGCGTCGAGGGCCGCCATGAACAGGCTCAAAGCGAGGCCTGCCAGCACGGCGCCCGTGGGAAAGGGTTTCTCGTACGTGTCCATGTTATCTCCTATCTAAAATACTACTATCAGTGATAGTTACTACCGAAAAAAGAAACCGGGCGAACCGGTTTCCATCGTCGTGTCCCTTTCCGTCGCACAGCGCAAGGGGCAAGGTCTACCTCAAGGCTTGCCGTAAAGGCCTTCCTTGAACCGTTCCAGATGTTCTGCCACCAGGCGATACGTGGAGGAGCACAGCTCCATGGTCGCCCGCGCCTCGATACGGTCGTAAGAGGGGACCATGCCGTCGACGCGCTGAGCCGTGCCCAGGTGCGTCTCGATCAGCTCGTCGATCAGGGCGCGCCCCGTGTCCTCGCTCACTAGGGTGATGTTCGCCAAGATGGGGAGGAAGCCGAAGTCCACTCGCGCGGGCAGCGCCGCCGCCTCGTTCATGAGCTCGGCGAACCGCTCGCGGCCCTTGTCGGTGATGGTGTACACCGTCTTCTCGGGCATCTCGCCTTCCTTGACGACCGTGCCGTCGGCGCAGCCCTCGTCGCACAGGCGAAGGAGGTTGCGGTACACCGAGGGCGAGCTGATGCGTATCCAGCGCCGGACGTTGCGCTGCTCCATCGTCTTGTCCATCTCGTACGCGCTCATGGGCCGCTCGATGAGCGCGCCCAAAATCATGATCTCGATCGAATGGCTGGCCATTTTCCGGTCCCTTTCGGTTCTCGCTGGCAAGAGATATACTATCACTGATAGTATAAAACGCAAGAGGAGCCCGCAGAGACCTCACCGACGGAGGGTGCGAGCGCTCGCACGCCACTCTCGGGGCGGGAGGCCGCACCGGGCGCGAAACGCTTCGGAGAAGCTGCCCTGACGGGAATAACCCACGCGTGCGGCGATTTCGGCCAGAGACAGGTCGGTGGTCTCAAGCAGCTCGCAGGCGTGATGCATGCGCACATCGCGCGCGTACTCCTGCGGCGTCATGCCGCAGGATAGCCTGAACAACTCGATGAGCTTGCTCGTTCCCACGCAAGTCGCGCGGCAGAGCTCCTCGGTGGTGACGGGGCGCGCGAGGTCTTGCTGGATGAGGTGCTGGGCAACCGCCACCGCGGCGACATCGTCTGCCGAGAGCGCGCTGGGCGCGCGACCGCATGCGAGCCGCCAGTCCACGATGAGCGCGCACGCTTCCACCACCTTGCTCTCGTAGAACGCCTCCGCCACGACGGCGCTCGGTCGGGCCCGCCGCATGTCGTCGAGCAGGGAAGGCAGCCTGGCGGGGCAGGACGTGCCGTCGAGCGCGGCGATCGCCGCGCTCAGCACCACGGGGTCGCAGTGCAGCCGCAGACTGACGTCCCGCAGCGCCTCGGGCAAGAGCATGACGAACGTCTCTTCCAGCCTCACCCCGCCCTGCACCCGCTGATGGTAGGGGACACGCTTCCAAGCGTGCCCCACCACGGTGCGGTCGGGTAGTGCCGGTTCGATGCCCAAGTAGGGAAGCATTCCCTGGTTGTAGGAACCGAAGTAAAAGCAATCGGCCGCGTCGCAGAAGAATCCTCCCTCCTCGCGAAGCGCAAAGTCGAACGCGCCTACCGCTAGGCGGTCGCCGATGGGGAAGTACCAGAAGGAGCCCTTGCCGACTGCCGGATCGATCAGCCACAGGAGTCCTTGCCGCCCGTGTGCGGCCGCATCGACCAGCACGCCGCCGAGCTGCCGTACCTGTGGCTCGAACAGCGCGTCGATGGCCCCGCCGGTCCCGGGGGCCGTTTCGGCGCGATTCTTGAAGTTTTCGGCGGGATTGCGCATAGGCGCCTTCCTCCTTCCCGTTACCCCGATGGACGCTAGCATAGTTAACCATGGATAACAATACTACTACAAACAGGGCCTCGGGGGAACCGTCTGCCCATGGCGCGAACGCAGCGTCGCCATTCGCCTGCACCGCCGCTTTGAAAGCCGCGGGCGTGACGGGGTCGTTGCATGCGGGCGGCGGGGACGTCTACGCCGCGAAAGCGTCGGAGCGGACCGGCGACGGGGCTGCGGCAGTACCGCCCGCGCACCGCATCGATCCCCGGGTCTCGTTGGTTTGCATTCTGTTGATCGGCCTGTCCACGTTCGCTTCCGCTTCGGTGGCGGTTGAGTTGGCGGCGGTGGGCGGGTGCGTGCTCGCCGGCATCTGGTGCGAGCGGCCCTCCTCGGCTCTGCGCTGGGCAGCGGCCTGGGCGGCGCTGTTCGTCCTCTGCTGGCTGTGCGCGCACTCCGGCGTGGTGCTCATGGCCATGGGCGCCTCGTTCGCGATGCTGCGCCGCATGCTGTGCGCCTTCATGATGGCTGCGAACATGGTGGGCACCACGCGCACCGGGGAGCTCGCCTACAGCTTGCAGCGCCTCGGTCTGCCGAAGCGGGTGTCGGCGGCGCTGTGCGTGATGCTGCGCTTCGCCCCCACGCTCGGCCAGGAGTTCGGTGCGGTGCTTGATGCCATGAAGGTGCGCGGCATCGCGCTCTCGCCGGCACGCGTTTTGCGACATCCCGTGCAGGTGGTCGAGAACCTGCTGGTGCCGGTGGTGGGACGCGTGGGTATCGTGGCCGACGAGCTGGCGAACGCGGCGGCCGTGCGCGGCATCGACGCGCCGAATCGGCGCACGAGCTACTACGAGCTGCGCATCGGCGCGGCTGACGCGTTGCTGCTTGCGTACTTCGTCGCGCTTGCGGGCGTGTCCGTGGCGCTGGGCGCGGGAGTGCTGGCATGACGGCGTCGCAAAGGCTGCGCGATGGCGTGGCCGTGGAATTCCATGGAGCGGCGTTCTCCTATGCCGATGCGGAAGGAAACCTGTTCGAGCCGGTGTTGAAGGGTGTGAACCTGTCCGTCGCGCGAGGGCAGTGCGTGGCGGTGACGGGTTGTTCCGGTTGCGGGAAGACCACGCTCATGCGCCTCGTGAACGGGCTGGCGCCCCAAGCCTACGACGGTGAGCTTTCCGGTACGGTGCGCGTGCTGGGGCAGGATGCAGCCGACTTGGGCATCGAGGGGCTCTCGCTGCGCGTGGGCTCCGTGTTCCAGAATCCGCGCAGCCAGTTCTTCAACCTGGACACCACCTCCGAGATCGCCTTCGGGTGCGAGAACGCGGGCCTGCCGCACGATGAGATCCACCTTCGCGTTCGCAGCGCCGCGGCCGACCTGGGCATCTCCCATCTGCTCGACCGTGACATCAGGAAGCTTTCTGGAGGTCAGCGCCAGATGGTGGCCCTTGCGTCGGTGCATGCGCTGGGCCCGGAGGTGTTCGCTCTCGACGAGCCCACGGCCGCACTCGATGTGGCTTCCATGCGCGCCCTCGCGCGCCTCGTTCGGCGTCTGAAAGAACTGGGGCGCACGGTGATCGTCTCCGAGCATCGGCTGTGGTGGCTGCGGGGGATAGCCGATCGGGTGGTGCATATGGAGAACGGGCGCATCGCCCACGACTGGGCGGCTGCGGAATTCGAGCGCCTGCCCGCGCGCGAGCTTCATCGGATGGGCCTGCGGGCCTGGCGCATCGAGGATGCCTGCGCCGAAGACGCGTCGACGGCCGGACAGGACCCCGCCGCTCCCTTGCTCGCTCCGAACGCCGCCTCCGCTGCAGCGCTCTCGTTCAGCGGCCTTCGTGCGGGCTATCGTCGCGGCGGCGATGTGCTGCGCGGGGCCGCCGGCGTGTTCGCGCCTCGGCGTGTCGCGGCTTTGGTGGGAGGCAACGGCGCGGGGAAGTCGACGCTTGCGTGCTGCCTGGCCGGGTTGCATCGCGAGCGCGCGGGACAGGTGGCGTTCGGGGGCCGATCGGTGCCGTATCGCAGACGGGCTGGCCGGGCGTTCCTGGTGATGCAGGAGCCGGGCTACCAGCTGTTCGCCCATACGGCCGCATGCGAGCTGGAAGCGGCCGCGGCCCGCTGCCTCGGCCGCGGCAAGGCGGCGCGGGCGGCGGCCAGCGAGGCGCTCGACCGTTTCGGCCTGGCGCATTTGGCCGATCGGCATCCGCTGTCGCTCTCGGGCGGCGAGCGCCAGCGATTGGCCATTGCGGCCGGGGTGCTGCAGGGGGCCCGCGTTTTGGTGCTGGACGAGCCCACGAGCGGGCTCGATTTCGCCAACATGCAGGCCGTGGCCAGGGAGCTTGCGCGCGTGCGCGATGGCGGCACGTGCGTGACGGTGATCACGCACGACTACGAGTTCATCGTCGCCGCATGTGACGAGGTGGCCGTGGTGGCCGATGGCCGTGTGAGCGTCCAGGAGCCGCTTGCGCGAGCGAACCTGCCCGCCGTGCGCCGCATGCTCGGCTTCGACGGGTGATGAGCTCGCGCGTTTCGGCATTACTTCCGACGAAAGGAGTTCTTGTATGGAATCGACAGCAACGAAAGGGCGCACGCTCGCCCGCGGCACCCGGCTTACCGGTCGCGACTACGTGGTGCTCGCCGTATTCGGCGTGCTTCTGTTCGCGGTGTTCATGGTCTTCTCGATAGTGTGCTCCCTCAGTGCCACCACGTCATGGTTCACCCATGGGGTGGGCGCTGTTCCGGCCGGCATCGTGTGGACGTATGTGCTGGCCCGTGTTCCCAAACGCGGCGCGATGGCGCTCATGTGCCTGCTGGTGGCGCTTCTCGGCCTGGTGATGGGTATGTTCTGGACAGGTCCTCTGGGCATCGCCCTTGGCGGTGTGGCGGCCGAGCTCGTGTTGGGCGCGCCGGGCAAGCGTACCGCCTTTCGCCGTGTGGCGGCGTTCGTCGCCTTCGTCGTGTGCTTCTGGGCGGGGCACGTCTCGCTTATCTACCTCACGGGCCAGGCGTACGTGGACATGGTTGTGGCCTCGGGTATGACGGCCGAGTACGGCCAGCAGCTCGTGGATTTCATGTACGGTCCGCTCGCCCTGGTGGCGCTTGCAGCTGCCGTGGCGGGTCCCATCGTCGGCGGTCTTTTAGGAGAGCGCGTGTTCAAGAAGCATTTCGCGCGTATGGGCGCCTAGGCGCATCGAGGTGAGCCGACGCGGTCTCGGCAGTCTGCGTTCGAAGAAAGAAAGGAAGTATGATGGCAGAAGCAACAACGGCAGCCGGCGCGCCGTATGGAACCGCCGGCTCCGATGGGACGACTCCGCTGGCGGGCGCCCCCGCCGCGGCGGGGGCGGAGAGCGGGTGCGCGCCGGCGGTTGACGGGGCGATGCCCGTGGCGCCGCCTAGCCCCAAAGAGGCCGTCGGGCGACTGCTCGGGTTCGCGGGCTCGCGCAAGAAGCTCGCGGTCCTGGGGTGCGTGCTCGCGGGCGTAAACGGCATCTTCGTGGTCATGCCCTTGGTGTGCGTGTGGTTCGTGCTGCGCGACCTCGTGGCCGCAGCTCCCAACTGGAGCTCTGCGGAGGGGCTTGCCTTCTGGGGTTGGCTTGCGTTCGCGTTCTCGGCAACGGGCCTGTTCGTGTACTTCGCGGCGCTCATGTGCACCCACCTGGCGGCGTTCCGCACGGCGGCGAACATGCGCAAGCAGGCGCTCGGCCACCTGAGCCGCGTGCCGCTCGGCTACTTCGACTCCCACGCCTCGGGACATCTGCGGCGCGTGGTGGACGGCTGCGCCGGCCAGACCGAGGACGTGCTTGCGCACAAGCTGCCCGACTTCGTGGGATCGCTCGTCACCCCGGTGGCGTTCGTGGCGGTCATGTTCGCGTTCGACTGGGTCATGGGACTCGTGTGCCTCGTTCCCATTGCCATCTCGGCGCTCATGATGTGGTGGATGATGGGGCGCCGGACGAAAAACGACGGCATGCCGTTCATGATGCTCTACCAAGACGCGCTCAACCGCATGAACAAGGCGGCTGTGGAATACGTGCGCGGCATCCCCTTGGTGAAGGTGTTCCAGCAGACGGTGCATTCGTTCCGCGCGTTCTCCGAGGCTATCATGAGCTACCGTGACATGGCCTGCCAGTACTCGAAGTCGTGCCAGCGCCCTCAGGTTGTTCAGCTCGTTGCCATCAACGGCACGTTCGCCGTGCTCGTGCCCGCGGGCATCCTCCTGGCGCATGCGGCGGGCGATTTCGCAGCGTTTCTGACGGACTTCCTGTTCTACGCGGTGTTCTCGGCCATCACTACCACCATGATGACGAAGGTGATGTACGCGAGCGAGGCCGTGATGATGGCGCAGGACTCTGTGCGCCGCATCGACGAGATACTCGCGACAAGGCCGCTGGCGGAGCCGTCGGCGGCGCAGGCCAAGCATCCGCGCGATGCCTCGATCTCCTTCGAGCATGTGGGCTTCGCGTACCCTGGCGCTTCGGGAGACGCGCTGGTGGATATGAGCTTGGAGGTGCCCGCCGGCTCCACGGTAGCGCTCGTGGGACCCTCGGGCGGAGGCAAGACGACGGCCGCCAGCCTGGTCCCCCGCTTCTGGGACGTGGGTTCGGGAAGCGTGAGCGTGGGCGGGGTGGACGTGCGCGACATCCCCGCCTCCGAGCTCATGGCGCAGGTGGCCTTCGTGTTCCAAAACGACCGCCTGTTCAAGGCGTCGCTTTTGGAGAACATCCGCGCCGCGCGTCCGGGCGCCACGCGCGCACAGGTGGAAGCCGCAGCCCACGCCGCGCAGTGCGATGACATCATGGTGAAGTTCCCCGAAGGTTTGGACACGCAGGTAGGTGCGAAGGGCGTGTACCTCTCGGGTGGCGAGTGCCAGCGCATCGCGCTCGCCCGCGCCATCCTGAAGGACGCTCCTATCGTGGTGCTCGACGAGGCCACGGCATTCGCCGACCCGGAGAACGAGGCGCTCATCCAGCGCGCCTTGGCGAGGCTTTGCGAGGGCAAGACGGTGCTCATGATCGCGCACCGGCTATCCACCGTCACAGGCGCCGACGTCATATGCGTGTTGAACGGGGGCCGGGTGGTAGAGCGCGGGCGACACGACGAGCTGGTTGCGGCCGGCGGCCCGTATGCGAAGATGTGGGACGATTACCGCACGTCGGTAACGTGGAGGATCGAAAGGAGCGACACCCATGCTGCGTGATAAGTTCGCACTGACTGAACAGGGCGCGCGCGATTTCAAGCGCGGCGTGGGGGCCGCGGCGTTGGCCAACGTCGTGCTCATGGCGCCCATCGGCGTGCTGTTCGCGGTTACGGGCGCGTTCGTGTCCCACTTGACCGACCCGTCGCAACCGTTGCCGGAGATCGGAGCGTACCTCCTGGCCATCGTTGTGGTGCTCGCCATCATGCTGCTCACGCAGAATCTCGAGTACGACAGAACCTACAACGTGGTATACAACGAAAGCGCTCGCAAGCGCATCGGCCTGGCCGAGAAGCTGCGGCAGTTGCCGTTGTCGTTCTTCGGACAGCGCGACCTGTCCGATCTCACGAGCGCGGTCATGAAGGACTGCGCCGACCACGAGCGCATGTTCTCTCATGTCATGCCGCAGCTGTTCGGTGCGGCCATCTCGACGGCGGTGGTGGCTGTTTGCCTGCTCGCATTCGACTGGCGTCTGGCGCTGGCGGCGCTGTGGCCTATCCCGGTGGCGATAGCGGTGCTGCTGTCCACCACGCGACTTCAGCAAGCGGCGGGACGCGCCCGCAACGAGGCGAACCTCGAGCTTGCCGACGGCATCCAGGAGTACCTGGAATGCGCCCGCGAGATCCGCGCCACGAACCAGGTTCCGGCGTTTCTCGGGCGCGTGGGCGAGCGGGTAGACGCCTTCGAGCATGCGAAGATCAAGGCGGAGCTGACTGCCGGCGTGAGCGCGTCGTCGGCCCAGGCGCTTCTGCGGCTCGGCATCGGCACCACGGTGCTGGTCGGTGCGGTGCTCATTGCGGACGGGCAGGTGGACTTCATGGTGTTCTTCTGCTTCCTGCTGGCGGTCACGCGCGTGTACGATCCGGTGAACGTCATCCTGCAGACTATCATCGAGTTGCTGGACTTGCGCCTGAACATCGCTCGGCTGCAGGCTATTGAGGACGAGCCTGTGCAAGCAGGTGCGACCGAATTCAAGCCGGCGGGTCACGACCTGGCTTTCGAAGGCGTGTCGTTCTCTTACGGCGACGGCGAGCGCGTGCTGAGCGACGTGACGTTCACTGCCCGCGAAGGCGAAGTGACGGCATTGGTGGGGCCCAGCGGCGGAGGCAAGTCCACCGTGGCCAAGCTGGCTGCTCGCTTCTGGGATGCCGATGCGGGGCAGGTGCGCGTGGGAGGCGTGGACGTTGCGGGCGTGGAACCGGAGGCGCTCTTGGCAGACTACGCCGAGGTGTTCCAGGACGTGGTGTTGTTCGACGATACGGTGATGGGCAATATCCGGCTCGGTCGGGCCGGCGCTTCCGACGAGGAGGTTCTCGCCGCTGCCCACGCCGCGAACTGCGACGAGTTCGTGCTGCGCATGCCGCAGGGCTACGACACGCCCATCGGCGAGAACGGAAGCCGTCTTTCGGGTGGCGAGCGCCAGCGCATCTCCATCGCCCGCGCCATCTTGAAGGACGCGCCCATCGTGCTGTTGGATGAGGCCACGGCCTCGCTCGACGTTGAGAACGAGACACAGGTGCAGACGGCGCTCTCGCGGCTTCTTGCGGGCAAGACCGTGCTCGTGATCGCGCACCGCATGCGCACCGTGGCGAACGCCGACAAGGTCGTGGTGCTGAAGGAAGGCCGTGTGGCGGAGGAAGGCTCGCCGGATGAGCTCATGGCGCGCGAAGGTGGCTTGTACCGCCGCATGGTGGAGCTGCAAACCGAAACCGCCGGGTGGTCGCTGGCATCGTAAGCGGCGATATGCACCCTACGACGCCGGCGGCAGCGTTGTAGGTGTAGTCCGTGCCGGCGACCAGTTCTCGGCCGTCTGCACTTCCCAGGCGCACGCTCACCGAACTAGGCAGCGTATAGCCGGTGTTCCCTCATGAAGAACCCCCTTCGAGTGCGTTGACCCTCGAATGCGAGCATGGAGTCGGGATCGACCGATCGCCCTTGCGAAACCGGGCGTGCGGGGAACGAAAAAGGCGGCGGCCGAAACCGGCCGCCGCCTTGCATGTAGGGGGCTCCAACTCAGTTCGCTAGATGGACGATGCCACGGCCTCGTCGTCGGGGAGCGCGGCGGCTTCCTCGGCGCGCTCGAGCTTCGACACGCCCTCGGCCTCGCGCTCCTCCAGATACTTCTCCATGGAGAAGTGGGTGATGTCGGAACGGTTGATCACGCCCACCACCTGGCCCTCGTCCAGCACGGGCACCTTCTTCAAGTGGTTCTCGCCCAGCACGCGGCACACTTCGGGCAAGTCGGCGTGCACGTCCACGCCGATGATGCCCTTCGAACCGATGCTGGTGGCCGGCATACCCATGAGCGCATCGAGCTTGCGGGCGAAGTCCTTGTTGTCCACGTCGGCGTCCACGGTCTGCATGATCATGACCACCGGGTCCATGATCATCTGCGAGCGCTTCGACAGGTAGCGCATGATGTCGCCGTCCGATATGAAGCCCACGGCCTGGCCTTGATCGTTCACGAGGGGCGCGGCGCTGATGTGCTTGTCCACCAGAAGATGCATGGCCTCGGCCACGGTCGCGTTCGACGGCAGCGTGAACACGTCGCGCTTCATGATGGACTCCAGCACCGTGCGGCGCGTGTTGTCCTTGTCCTTCTCGGCGGCCTCGCCCGGCTTGTTCTTCACCAGCGCCACCACCATCACGAACCCGATGAGGCACAGCACGCCGGCCAGCGCGAACGCCACGTCGATGCCGAAGATGCTGGCTTGCAGCGACCCCATGCTCTCGGTGCTCATATTCGTGGCGATGGTGGACGCCGACACGATGATGGCGGTGCCGAGCGAACCCGCCACCTGACGGAACGTGTTGTTGACCGACGTTCCGTGGTTCACCAGCTCGTTGTCGAGCGCGTTCATGCCCCAGGTGGTGATGGGCATGTTGACCAGCGACAGCGAGAACAGGCGCACGGTGTAGAGCACGGTGAGCGTGAGAATGCCCGTTCCGGTGCCCAGGAACGCGAAGCAGAACGTGGTCACGGTGAGCACGCCCATGCCTATGAGGCTGAGCACGCGCGGGCCGTGCTTGTCGAACAGGCGCCCGGCGATGGGACCCATGGCGCCCATGACGATGGCGCCGGGCAGGAGCACCAGGCCCGAGATGGTGGCCGAGTAACCCATGAGCGACTGCAGGTAGATGGGCACCAAGATGCCGGCGGCGAGGAGCGCGCCCTGCACGAGCATGCCGATGATGGTGGCCACCAGGAACTTGCGGTTCTGCAGCACGCGCACCTGCAGCATGGGCTTCTCCATCTTCAGCTGGCGGCGGAAGAAGAACACGAGCGCCACCACGCCCACGAGCGTGCCGACGATGGCGTCGACGCGCAGGCCGAACGAGCCGATGGTGGACAGGCCGTACAGCAGGCCGCCGAAGCCGAACGACGACAGGACGACGGAGGGCACGTCGAGCGTGACGTCCTTCTTCGTTTCGCCGCCCTTTTGCAGCACGAACGCGCCGATGACAACCACGAGGGCCGACAGCGCCGTGATGATGTAGAACATGTCATGCCAGGTGTAGCGGTCGATGATGACGCCGGCAACCGTGGGGCCGATGGCCGGGCCGAACGCGATGACGATGCCGAACAGGCCCATGGCGGTGCCGCGCTTGCTTACGGGGAACGTCCACATGAGCACGGTCATCACGAGCGGCATGAGGATGCCGGCGCCGGCGGCCTGCACGAGGCGGCCGAGCAGCAGCACGGCGAAGTTCGGCCCCCAGCCCGCCAGGAAGCTGCCCAGGGTGAACACGACCATGGACACCAGGAACAGGCGCTTGGTGGTGAAGCGGTCGGTGAGGAACGCCGTGATGGGGATCATGATGGCGTTCACCAGGGTGAATCCGGTGGTGAGCCACTGGGCGGTGGAGGCGTCCACGCTCATTTCCGTCATGACCGACGGCAGGGCCGGAGCCACGACGGTCTGATTGAGCACGGTGACGAACGTGCCGAACACGAGCACGGCCAGCATGATGATTTGTTTGCGCGTAAGACCCATGTAGGTGCTTCCTCCTGATGCTTCGATGCCGCGAACAAAAGCGCCTTCGAGAAAGGCCGCTCGCAGCCCGTCCACGAAGACGCTCGGTTCGCATCCGATTGACTTGATTTACACCCAGTATAAATATTCATTCGGTAAATGAAAAGGGATCGTAACAAAAGTTGTGGTACGCTGCACGGAAATCGCACATCATTGATCTGAAAGGTCGCGCGCATCGTGGAATTGGAGCAAGGGCAAACGTCAACGGAGGAAAACCCGTCGCAGGAAGGCTTGCGGTACCGCAAGAAGCTCAAGGCGCGCCTTGCGGTGGAGCGCGCCGCGCTGGAGCTGGTCATCGAGCGTGGCTACGACGGCGTCACCGTGGAGGACATCTGCGCGCGCGCCGAGATATCCAAGAAGACGTTCTTCAACTACTTCCCGTCGAAAGCCGCGGTCATCGTGGGCCGGCTCGACGCGTTTCCCGACGACGAGCGCTTGGTGGAGATACTCGAGGAGCACGACGAAGTGTGCTATCTCGACGTGCTGGTCGGGGTGGTGAGCACGACCGTCACCTCGGGCGTGGACGAGGAGATCGAGAACCTGCGCCGCGAGGCGTTGCGTTCCATGCCGCAGCTGTTCTTCCACGGGCAGCGCGACCTGCTGGCCGTGCAGCGCTCCATCGCCGCCGCCCTGCGCTCGTATCTGGACGAACGCCCCGAGCGCCGCATGCTGGCAGGTGCCTCGGTGGAGGAGGAGGCGCTCGTGGCGTCGTCCACCGCCATCGGCTTGGCGCGCACGCGCTCCATGCTGCACGTGTGCGGCGAGGCTGCCCCGACGGCCGCCGAAACCCGTCGGCTCATCATGGCGTACCTCTCGGCGGGCGACGACCGCGTCTTGTGACGACCTGCGACGACGGCTGCGTTTTGGTGGCTGATTCGTTTTGCAGCCGACGTGCCGCGATAGGGCGTTGCGCCGCGGTTGGCGCGTCGCGTCCGAGGGTCGCGTTGGGAGTTGCGTCGAAAAAAGTTCTTGACAGCATCCCGCTCTCGTGTGCTAAAGTACGGGCCACAACTTAATACCTTGAAACCGATGAGGCGAAAGTCAAGCCATCAAGGGCACTCACAGAGAGCGGGCGCAGCTGAGATTCCCGCAGGAAGCCGGATGGTAAATGGATCGCCGAGGGAAAGGGGAAAGGTTGGCGGTCGCGGCGCTCGGCGCAGCGGACGACAACCGAGTATCTGGACCGTGAGCCTGCGTTAAGGGCAGAACATGTGTTGGCATGTTCGTGAGAGGGTTCTGCAATGCAGAATCAACTGTGAAGGTGGCACCGCAGGTCAAAAGACCTGTCCTTCGATGAGAAGGACAGGTCTTTTTCATTGTGGAGGCAAACTGCCAGAGCCGCGCAGTCGATTGTGCAGAGCCGATCCTCATCCGCGAAGTTCGTGCCGGCAAACCAGACGCCTCGGGAGGGGCAATGACCGGCGGGAACCCCGCCAAGAGAGGATGAGCATCATGGCAGAGCAGAGCAAGCGCGAGGTCAACGTGAAGGCAGCGGCGGGCGGCAAGGCCCCGGCGGCGCAGGGCAGGGCGCGCCAGCGCACGGTGCAGGGGGCCGACGCGCGCAAGAAGGGCTTCGACGTGTCGGCGCTCATCCTGGTGGCGGTGCTCCTGGCTGCCGGCGCCGTGCTCAAGATGACGGTGGGCAGCTTCGTGAACTTCTTCGGCATGAAGCCGAACTTCATCATCGCCATGTACTGCCTGGCCATCCTGCTGGTGCGACCGAACATGGTGCAGGCGGGCATCATCGGCCTTCTTGCCGGCGCGGTGTGCCAGCTTTTGCCCGGCAGCCCCTACATCAACTTCGTCTCCGAGTTCTTGGGCGCGCTGTGCATGGCCGCCCTCATCCGCGTGCCCATGAAGGTGGGCCGTGCGAACCTGCAAACCATCGTGGCCACGTTCCTGTCCACCGTCGTGTCGGGCGGCATGTTCACCGTCTGCCTGTTCGTGTTCTTGGGCGCGAGCGCCTCGAGCCTCGTGGCCTACGTGCCCATCGTGCTGTGCACCGCCCTCATCAACTGCGTGATCGTGCAGGCGCTCTACATCCCGCTGGCGAAGGTTTTGAAGAAGGAGCCTGCGAAGCAAGTTGCCGCCGCGTAGCCGCGACCGCGAAAGGAAACCTCCCATGACCACCTCCGCACCTATCATCGACGTGAAGGACGTGACGTTCTCCTACGCCGGGGCCGCCCGCCCGGCGCTCGACGGCGTGTCGCTCGCCGTGGCCGAAGGCGATTTCCTCGGCATCATCGGGCCCTCGGGAGCCGGCAAGTCCACGCTCATGTACGCCATGAACGGCGTGGTGCCGCACTACCATCAGGGCGAGTTCTACGGCGAGGTGCGCCTGGCGGGCGCGGACACGCACGAGACGAGCCTCACCGACCTCTCGCACACGGTGGCCACGGTGTTTCAAGACGTGGACGCCCAGATGGTGGCTGCGGAGGTGGAGGACGAGGTGCTGTTCGGGCTGGAGAACTTCGGCGTGCCGCACGACGAGATCCCGGCGCGCGTGGACAAGGCGTTGGCGCTGGTGGGCATCTCCGACCTGCGCGAGCGCGCCATCGCGTCGCTCTCGGGCGGGCAGAAGCAGAAGGTGGCGTTGGCGGCGGTGCTGGCCCTGCGCCCGCGCGTGCTCGTGCTGGACGAGCCCACCGGCGCGCTCGACCCGGCCAGCTCGCGGCAGGTGTTCTCGCTGTTGGCCGATCTGAACGAGCGCAGCGGCATCACCGTGGTGGTGGTGGAGCAGAAGATAGGCCTGCTGGCCGAGTACGCACGGCGGCTTGCCGTTCTGGACGAAGGAAGGCTCGCGTACTGCGGGGAGCGCCGCGAGGTGCTGGCGCACGCCGACGACCTGCTGCGCATCGGCGTGAACGTGCCGCGCGCCACCACGCTGTCGTGCATGCTGCGCGACGAGGGCTTTCCGGTGGGGCGGTTGGCGTGCAATGTGGACGAGGCGCAGGAGCTGATCGAAGGGATCGTGGCATGATGTTGTTCGGCAAAAAGAACCAGAAGGCGGTTGCAGGCGAACCTAACTCGGCGTCGAGCAGAACCGCCCGGGAACGCGCCGCGCGCAAGCGTGGCGGCGACTCGATCGTCGACGTGACGGCCGTGCCGCGCGAGGACGCGCCCGATCCGGTGGCCGCGCGCGTCGGTGTGCCCGCCGTGCTGGAGTGCCGGGGCGCGTCGTTCGCCTACGACGGCGCGGCAGACGGCGCGCAGGTGGTGCGCGACCTCTCGTTCGCCGTTCGCAAAGGCGAGTTCGTGGCCATCGTGGGGAGCAACGGTGCCGGCAAGACCACCACGTCGAAGCTGCTGAACGGGCTGCTGAAGCCCTCGGCGGGGGAGGTGCTGGTCGACGGCGTGCCCACCGTCCAGCTGCGCACGAGCGAGCTGGCCCGCCGCGTGGGCATGCTGTTCCAGAATCCCGATCGGCAGATATGCCAGAACACCGTGGCGGACGAGCTGGCGTTCAGCCTGCGCGTAACCGGCGTCGACCCCGACGAGGCGGCCCGTCGCGTGAACGCGCTCGTGGACGAGTTTGGGTTCGACGCGCAAGCCGCTCCCTACCTGCTCTCGCGCGGCGAGCGCCAGATGCTCGCGCTGGCGTCGGTCATCGCGGCCGAACCCGAGGTGCTCATTTTGGACGAGCCCACGTGCGGGCTGGACTACCGCGAGTGCATGGACGTCATGGCCCGGGTGAAGGAGCTGAACAAGCGCGGCACCACGGTTGTCATGATCACGCACGACATGGAGGTGGCCTTCGATTTCGCCCGTCGCGTCATCGCCATGGCCGACGGGCGCGTGGTGGCCGACGGGGCGCCCGAGACGGTGTTCCGCAACGCCGCGGCTATGGAGGCGGCCTCGCTCGTTCCGCCGCAGATGATAGAGCTGTCCCTGCGGCTGGCACGCGAGCCGGAGAACGGCCGCGCGTTCGCCCACGTGGCGACGGCGTACGAGATGGTCCAGGTGCTCGGCGCGGCCGGGTTCCGCAAGAGGAAGGTGTCCTAACATGGCCGGCATGCTCGATTACACGGCGGGGAACACGGTGCTGCACCGTTTGAACCCGCTTACCAAGGTGGCGCTGGCGCTGGGCATCTGCGTGGCGGCGTTTTTGTCGGACAACTTCGGGTTCCTGCTGGCGCTGCTCGTGCTGGACGTGGCGCTGGGCTTCGTCGGCGGCATCCGCAAGAAAACGCTCAAACTCCTGGCGGGGCTGGCGGGCATCTGCGCGTTTCTGTTCGTGTTGCAGGTGCTGTTCATACGCTCGGGCACCCCGGTGTTCCTGTTCGCCACCGACGAGGGCTTGCGCACGGCCGGCCTCGTGGTGTTGCGCCTGATAGACGCCACCATGCCGCTCGCGCTCATGCTCGCGCTCACGCCGCTGAACGACTTGGCCGGAGCCCTGGTGAAGCGCGCTCGCCTGCCCTACAAGTACGCGTTCACCGTGACCACGGCGCTGAAGTTCGTGCCCGTGTTCACCGACGAGATGGGCGCCATCATGGAGGCCCAAACAGCGCGCGGCGTGGAGTTCGACACGAGGAACCCGGTGCGGAAGCTGCGTCTCATGCTGCCGCTGTGCGCTCCTCTGCTCATCACGTCGGTGGGCAAGACCGAGCAGGCCGCCATGGCCGCCGAGGTGCGCGGCTTCTACCTGCGCGACCGCACGTCTGGGGTACGCGACTATCCGTTCCGCGCTCTCGACGCGGGTGCCTTCGCGCTCGTCGCCGCGCTTATAGTGCTGGCGGTGGTGCTGTAGCGCGCTCTCGTCAATCGGGAAACCGCTTCGCGCGTATCTTCTTCAAGTACGTTTTCGTGAATTCGCCCGCGCCTTTGAAGAACCTCGGAGCATTTTGCGCCTCGGTGCGATCGAGGTAGACGGTTCGGTGGCCTTTTCGCTTCCTGTTCTGCCTGCGCGGCGCGAGGGATTATGATGGAGCGGCAGCGCTTTGCGGACGAAAGGGTCTGCGCGGCAACGAGCGAAAGGAGGCGTCGCCATGGCGAAGGGGTTTGAGTTGTTCATGAGCGAGGAGCCGGAATTGGGAAAGGCGTACGGCGGCTTGGTCATGCAGGTGGCGAAGTCGAGCGCGCTCGACCAGAAAACGCAGGAGCTCGCCTATCTGGCGGTGCTCTCGGCGCTCGGCATGCAGGGCGGCCTGGACTTTCACGTGGCCTCTCTCAAGAAGATGGGCGCCACGCGCGACGAGGTGCGCAGCGCCGTGCTGGTGGGCCTTCCCGCCGTGGGCATGACCGCCATCGAGTCGCTCGAGGCTGCGCTGGATGCTTACGACCGGGCTGAGGGCTGAAAGCGGTTTCCGGCAGTGACGTGGAGCTCCCGTCGAAGCGCCGTGCCGCAACCCGAAAAAAGGCGCACGGTTCCATGTCGATGAACCTTTCGTGCTAACGCGGCAACGATCGCGTTCGAGCGCCTTGCGCCATCCCGCAGTTTGCTACCATAGCATCCAGAAAATTGTGACTTGAAAGGATGCATATATGTTCACCATCGGATGCCACCTGTCGAGCGCGAAGGGCTATCTCCACATGGCGAAGGACGCCGTGTCCATCGACGCCAACACGTTCCAGTTCTTCACACGCAACCCGCGCGGCGGCAAGGCCAAGGAGATCGACCCGAAGGACGTGGCCGCCTACACGGCTTACGCCTCCGAGCACGGTATCGCGCGCATCCTGGCGCACGCGCCCTACACGCTGAACCCTGCCTCAGACAAGCAGCAGACGCGCGACTTCGCGCTCATGGTGCTGGCCGAGGACCTGGGCCGCATGGAGGAGACGCCGCACCAGCTGTACAACATGCATCCGGGCAGCGCCGTGGGCCAGCCGCACGAGGTGGCCATCGCCAAGATCGCCGACGCGCTCAACCAGAGCCTGCTTCCGGTGCAAACCACCACGCTGCTGCTGGAGACCATGTCCGGCAAGGGCAGCGAGATCGGCGGCACGTTCGAGGAGCTGGCCGCCATCATCGCACAGGTCGACCTCGACGACCACGTGGGCGTGTGCTTGGACACGTGCCACGTGTGGGATGCCGGCTACGACATCGTGGGCGACCTCGACGGCGTCCTTGACGAGTTCGACCACGTGATCGGCCTGGATCGCCTGCGCGCCGTCCACTTGAACGACAGCATGAACGCGCGCGGCTCGCACAAAGACCGCCATGCCCGCATCGGCGAGGGGGAGATCGGCTTCGAGGCCCTGGCCGCCGTGACGAACCATCCGAAGCTGCGCGACCTGCCGTTCTATCTGGAAACGCCCAACCCCACGCTCGACGGCTACGGCGAGGAGATCGCGGCGCTGCGCAAAGCGCATGCGGCATAGGCCCATTGGGCTCAGCGCTGGGCCGTCGCGCGAAAACCACAAACGTTTGTTCTTGAAAGACGAACATAAGTTCGCTATAATGCAACCATAGCGGCTGGACATCCATCCTAACCGCAGGCTCGCCTGTGGGACAGTCGCCTTCCTTAATGGCAGGCAGCTGAGAGAAGGGATGGATGTATGGCTGCTTTTTCTTGTTTGTGCGCTCCTGATCCTTGCAGTTTACTATATATATGTAGTAAACTGGGAAACAAGGCAGGAGGATCGTATGAATGTTGAATGGTACGAGCTTCCTAACGGCGAAATGCCGGCTCGATCATATCTCGACGCTCTGGATAAAAAGCTGAGGAGCAAAACGCTTCGCACGATTGCCTTTCTGGAAGAAAGGGGACATCTGATTGGAGAGCCCGATTCGAAGCATCTTGAAGACGGCATCTTCGAGCTGCGTACGACGATGGGCGACAATGCCAGCCGGGTTCTATATTTCTTCTGCATTGGGGACAAAGCGGTTCTGACTCATGGCTTCAGGAAGAAGACGCAGCGAACGCCGCGGCGAGAGATCGAACGAGCGAAACGCTACCGCAAGGACTACTTGGCTCGAAACGCGAAAGAGTGATGCAGATGGGCGAACAACACGAAGATGACTTTACCCGGTATCTTGCAGAGCAACTGAAAGACCCCGAGTTTCGGAAGTACTGGGAGGAAGACGAGGCGGAGTTCCAGTTGAGGCTCGCCATCATCGATGCGCGCAACGAGACGGGAATGACGCAGGAGCAGCTGGCGAGGGCGTCGGGATTGAATCAACGGGTGATCAGCCGCATTCAGACGGGCAATGCCAATCCGACGCTTCGCACGATCGGCAGGCTGGCCAAAGGGTTTGGGAAGAAGCTGGAGATCAGGTTCGTGTAGCTCGGCTGGAAGCGGATCGCGCGACGAACAGGTCGGCGACGTCGAGTCGTTTCCTGTCCGTGCAGTTTGGTCGGAAGAAGCTCGAGCAGCGGTACCTTCCGCCGCGTCGCAGCTCACTCCTCGTGCTGCTCCAAGGAGCCGTCGTCCAGCTGGCGGTCGGATTCGCCGCGCGGCACGGGCCGCGAGTAAAGGTACCCCTGCGCTATGATGCTGTCGTCGAGCTGCAGCAGCAGCGAGGCCTGGTCGCACGTTTCCACGCCCTCCACCACGATGGTCACGTGCAGCTTCTCCGCGATGTCCACCACGCCTTCCAGTATGGCCCGGCTGCGTTCTCCGCTCTCGCTGCTCATAAGGAACGTGCGGTCCAGCTTGAGCACGTCGATGGGTAGGTCCTGCAGCGTTCCGAGCGACGAGTAGCCGCTGCCGAAATCGTCGATGGATATGCGGAAACCCAGCTCTTTCAGCCGGCGGCATATGCGCTTGGCGCGCTCGAGGTCCTCCATGACGATGTTCTCCGTGAGCTCCAGCTCGATGAGGTCCACCGGCACCTCGTACTCGTCGACGATGGCCTTCACCTTCTCGGGGAACCCGTCGCCCTGCAGGTGCAGGCGCGAGAAGTTGCACGCGATGGGCACCACGGGCAAGCCCTGCGCCAAACGCTCTTCCAGGCGCGTGCAAGCCAAGCGCAGCACGTGCAGGTCGATCTCGGTCACGAAGCCGTTCTTCTCGAACAGCGGGATGAAGTCGTTCGGTTGAACCAGGCCCCGATCGGGGGACTCCCAGCGCACGAGCGCCTCGAAGCTGACGATGCGGTTCGTGGCAAGCTCGACCTTCGGCTGATAGTACGCGGCGAACTCGCCCCGCTCCAAGGCGTCGCGCGCCAACGCGACGAGCGCTCGCTCGGCCACGTCGCGCTCTTTCATGTCCGACGTGTAGAGCGCCGCCTCGCTCGACGACGTCTCGCCCACGCTGTCGCGCGCGTACCGGGCGCAATCCATGAGCTCAGCCAGAGCCTGCGCGTCCAAGCGCCGAGATCCCTTCGCGCGCTCCACGACGCAGGCGCCGGCGTGCAGGAGCAAGCGATGCGAATGGGAGCGCAGCACGTCCAGCTCGTTGAAGCGGCGGTCGAGCTCGGCGAACCGGTCGAGGAACGCGTCCCAGCCGTCCCACTTCATGAGCACCACGAACTCGTCCGCCGTGATGTGGGCATGGTGCTCGCCCTCTCGCGCCATATTGCCGATAAGGCGGTCGAGCTCGATGAGCAGCTGGTCTCCGGCCGCGTAGCCGAACGCGGCGTTGAAGCTCTTGAACCGCGCGATGTCCAGGTACACGATGACGTGCCCTTCCCGCTTGGGATCCTCCAGCACCTCTTCGGCCGCCGAGCGGAACCGGGCGAGGGTCCAGCCGCCCGTGAGCGGGTCGGTGAAGGACAGCTCCTCGATGCGCCGTGCCGTTCGCAGCTTCGTGCGCCCCAGGTAAAGGGCGCCTGCGAGGGCCATCGCGAACAGCGCCACGATGCCGACGATGATCTGCAGCGGGTACTGCCTCAGGAAGTCGAGGGGGCTCGTGGGGTGCACGGCCAGCGAGCTTTGCGACAGCCAGGTGGTGATCTTGCCCTCGGCCGTGTACTGCACGCAGCGATCCAAAATGCTCAGCAGGCGCGGATCGGCGCTCGCCGCCACGCCGATGCTCATGTCGTTGGTGTGGTCGGTGACGGTGATCACGGTGAGCGACTCGTACTGCGATTCCGACAACAGGTAGTTCGCCACGTGCGTGTCGGCGTAGGCGGAGTCGGCCGCCCCCGTCAGCACGGCGTCCACGCACTGCTTAGGCGTGTCGAAGTAGATGACCTCGTCGCCTGCGTGCACGCGTTCCATCTCGGCGGCCAACGCGAAGCCCCGCGGCAGCGCGATGCGCGTGCCCGTGGGGTTCGCCCCCACGATAAGCGCCATGGGGTCGCGCAGGTACGGCCCCGTGGTCGACACGATCCCTCCCATGGCCTCGTCCGCGTCGCGGTCCACGCCGGCCACCAGGTCGACCTCGCCGCTCTCGACGAGGTCGAAGGCGTTGCCGTGCAGATCGACGGGTACGAACTCGAACGTGAGCCCCGTGATGCTCGATATATCGTCGAACAGCCGCGCCGCAACGCCGCCGAACGCGCCGGTTTCCGGATCGGTGTAGGAAAGCGGCGTGCGGAACGAATCGTAGGCCACCTTCAGCACCGGCGCGGATTCCAGATAGGCGTACTCCTCTTCGGTGAACACGGGGTCTTGGTCGGTGTTGATACCGAAGTAGCGGTTGTACAGCAGCGTCGAGAAGCTCGGGTCGCGCAGCTGCAGCCGGTTCATGGCGGCGTTCAGATCCTGCTCGAGCTCGACGTGGTCGACGGGCAAGGCGAAGTGGATGGGCTCCGGCGCGAACTGCGCTATCGTGCGGAAGCGGGAATTGCTGCCCAAATAGGTGATGGCGATGGCGTCCAGCTCGCCCCGGTCGAGCGCGGTCAGCAGATCGTCGGTTTCCAGGTATTCGACCACGTCCACGTCGAAATCGTTTTCTTGGCTGTACCGGACGAACGCCTGCGCATCCTGGCTGTCCTGAATCACGCCCACGCGCATGCCCGAGAACGCTTCGAAGTCCTCGTAAGCGTAGCGCCGGTCGTCCGTGCGCACGTTGAGCGTGGTGTAGATGCTGCACATGGGCACGGCCGAGAACAGCATTCGGTCGGCGCGATCGTCGGTGTAGTAGACGGCGGGCAGCAGGTCGATGTCGCCCGTTTCGAGCGCGTCGTAGGCGTCGGCCCAGCCGGCGAAGTCGACGTACTCGTACGTCCAGCCGGCATAGCGCCGTATCTCCTCGAGGTAGTCGATGTTGTAGCCGATGTGCTCGCCGGCGTCGTCGATCGACATGTAGTCGCCATCTTCGTAGCAGCCCACGCGCACGACGCGCTTGTCGCTTGAGACGGTGTCGTCCGCGTATGCGGCGGATCCGCCGGTTTCGGATGTCGCGTACAGGAACACGGCGAGCGCAAGAAGGCAGAGCCCTTGAAACGCTCTTCCCAAATGCCGTTTTCGCACGTATGTCTCCCGTCGCGTTACGGTTGCTCCGATCAGCTTCCCCCAGCGCCGCGGCGCCGCGGCGTGTTAAACGATACCACATTTGCCGCTCAGGGTACGCGAAGGCGGGCTCCTCTTGCGCCGGGAGTTCCGCATGCGACGCGCTCCGGCCCATAACCCTCGCATAACAGGCCCTCCGAGAAAAGAAAGCGAGCCGGACGTTGATCGTCCGGCTCGCGTAGTAAGTGGTGGAGCCTAGGGGGATCGAACCCCTGACCTCATGGCTGCCAGCCATGCGCTCTCCCAGCTGAGCTAAGGCCCCGAAAAAGTGCGAAACCTAGTATAGCGGAAGAGAGCGGGGGGTCAAGCGCCATTTTCGAGAATTTCATCGTTTTCGGAAGACGACGAGAACGTGCGTCCCCGGTCGTTCACGCAGGCGCGAAGATCGTGCACGTTGTGCACGTCCAGTTTCGCGTAAACGGCGTGCAGGTGGGTCTTCACCGTGTTCGGCGCGATGAAGAGCTCCCTGGCCACGTCCGCGCGCGAATCGCCCGCCATGATGCGTCTCAGGACGTCGAACTCGCGTTGGGTGAGGCCGAAATCCTCGGCGACGATCTGGCAGGCGCGAAGCTCGTTCTCGTCCTCGTCGGGATCGCCGGGATGCACGAAGCCCCATCCCGTGCGCAGGTTTTCGCCGTTGGACAGCAGAAGCGCCACCACGACGATGCAGAACGCCGCGACGCACGGGATCGCGGTTCGCCCCGTTTCGTCGGGCAGTAGGCTCAGAGCCGCGCATCCCAGTACCACCCCCAGCGTCCTGCCCGCCATGAGCGAGGCGGTGGGGCACGAGGCAACCCAGGTGGCCGGTTGCCCGCAGTTCTTTATGAGGTACGACCCCAGCCCCCACAGCACCAAGTCCAAGTACAGGAAACCCGCAATCTGCAGCACGGAACTTGCGGTTTCAAGCGACGCGCCCGCCACGCCGGCCAGCAGCAGCCCCAGGCCCACGAGCGGAAACCCGATCTGGTACACCGAGCGGTTGAAGTCGAGCTTGCACACCAGCACCGTGGCCAGGGTGAGCCCTGCGGCGAGCAAGTAGCCCGCTGCGGCCCACGAGGGCCTGAACGTTCCGCTCGAGCTCAACAGGGCCATGAGCAACCCCGCCGCGGCTCCCTGCGCCACGGAGGTGGCGATGAACCGGTACGGCACGAGCACCTCGGCCTCCGGCTCACCGTAGCTCGTCTTGCGGGACCGGCGCACGGTTTGCCGAGCTCGCTGGAACGCAGCGGCGAGCACGAAGGGAAGCACGAGCACCGCGGCCCAGCGACCCTGCGGCACGGGCGCGGCGGCCAGGCCCAGATACAGCACGGCGGCGGCGAACGCGGCGGCCACGCCGAACGTGAGCGTTTGCGTCATGCCCAATGCTCCCATGATGCGGGCGATCTCGATGTGCACGCCGATGAGCCCCGCTGCGGTCAGCGCTATGCCCAGCCCGCGGCATACCGCCGCCAGCGTCTCGTTGCCCACGCCTCCCAGCTCCCTGAGCAGCAACAGGAACACCCCGAACACGATGCACGCTGTGAGCAGGCCAAGATACCAGCCGCTGTCGAAGAACGTGAGGCGCCTGAACAGCACGGCGAACAAAAGGCATACCAGCGTGCAGGCGAAGAACAGCAACGTGCAGGCGGGCAGCGCCAAGCCGCCCAGGTCGAAGGTGCCCGGCAGCAGGAACGTTTCCATGAACAGAAGTACCGCAAGCAGCTTGTACGAGGTCAAAGCGATGAACAGGGATGGAATGGTGCGCACGCCGAGGACCATCCGCTTCAAGTCGCTTTGCCGGTGACGAGCGCGCTCCATAATAGCCTCCTTAGAGAGAGCGTGCGGCCGGCTTGCGCTTGGAACATCCCCATCCCATACGCGACGGCGTTTATTCAACTTTCCTTAGTATACGGCATATGGCTTTCGCTCGCAGGCTATTTCTCCGGCTCGCGCTGCTCGTCGCCCGACATGTTACGGTTTTCGGGCGCGGCCGCGCCGTGCTCTATAATGGCAAGCGAACGAATCGTTGAGCGAAGGCGGGCCGTCGGAAATTTACCGAGGCGGTCTGCCGGGCATGAGCGCGTTTGCGCGCAGGCGGAGGAAACATGGCGGTTGGACAGGGAACGAGCGCGGTCGGCGTGGGCAAGGCGGGAGCGCTTCAGACGGTGGGCGGTGCGGCTTTTATCGGCGCGGACGGCCTGCCCATGTCGGTGTGGCAGGTGTGGCTGAGGCGGCTGTGCATCGTCATGATCGTGTGGGCGGTGCTGGAGTTGGCGTTCGGCGTGGTGTTCTGGACCGTGGGGTCCTTGGTCGAAGGCGCGCGGATAGCCGGTGTGGAGCTGCGCTCCATCGCGGCGTCGGTGGGGTCCACCGCGCTGGTGAGCGCGGCGTTCAACCTGGTCATCGGCTTGCTGGGCATTCGCGGGGCGAGGAACCCCTACAAGATATCGCTGTTCTTCTGGATCACGCTGGCCGATGCCGTGCTCACCGCTTGGGCCATGGCCAGCAACATCTCGTCGGGCATCATCGACGTCACGGGCATCGTGAGCGGCCTGTTCATCATCGCCTTGGCCGTATGCACCTGGCAAGTGCGCGGCCAAACGGGCTACTTCGACGAGCACCCGTAGGAGCATAGGCGCGAGCGAACGGGCCGGGTCGACTTCGTAGGGGCGCTCTCCAGAGCGCCCGCTCGCGCGGAGCGCGAGAACGCGAGCCTCGATCGTTTTTCCGGCTTCGCCGGAACGGGCGCTCTGGAGAGCGCCCCTACGGGGTGTCCCGCCAGTTAAACCCCGGCATTCGACCATCGCACCAAAAAGGGCCTCGGGATCGTCTCCCGAGGCCCTTCGTTCTTCGCGTTCGCGAACTGCCGGCCTATTCGGCGTCCGCCTTGCCGCAGGCTTCCACCTGCTCGATGATGGGGTCGAGCGCGCCGGCCACATCGTACTCCTCCACCTTGCCCTCGTCGCACAGGCGCGCGAACGACGGGTCGATGGGCAGCGTGGCGAACGACGGGATCTCGTAGCGCTTCGCCACGGCCTCGCCCTGGGGCTCGCCGAAGATGAAGTGCTCCTTGCCGCACTCGTCGCACTTGAAGTAGGCCATGTTCTCCACCAGGCCCACCACGGGCACGTTCAGGTCGTGCGCCAGGTTCACGGCCTTGCCCACGATCATGGCCACGAGCTCCTGCGGGGCCGACACGGTGACGATGCCGTCCACGGGCAGCGACTGGAACACGGTCAGGAACACGTCGGAGGTTCCCGGAGGCATGTCGACGAACAGGTAGTCGATCTCGCCCCAGCTCACCTCGCCCCAGAACTGCTTGATGATGCCGGACACCACCGGGCCGCGCCATGCGACCGGGATGTCGTCTTTCGGCAGCATGAGGTTCACGGACACCACTTTGATGCCGCTGGCCGTTTGGGCGGGCACGATGCCGTCTTTGTCGGCCGTGAGGGGGTTCGTGATGCCGAACGTCTTGGGGATGGACGGGCCGGTGACGTCGGCGTCCAGGATGCCCACCTTGAAGCCCTTCTTCTGCATCTGGCTGGCCAGCAGGCTGGTCACGAGCGACTTGCCCACGCCGCCTTTGCCGGACACCACGCCGATGACGTGCTTGATGTTCGTATTGACGTTCGTCGGGAACGTGGACGGGCCCGCGTCCTCACGGTCGCCGCAGCCGGCGACGCCGCAGCTGCCGCATTCGTGCGTGCATTCTTCTTCTGCCATATCTCCTTCTTTCCTCGAAAGGCCGCCGCGTCATGCGGCGGCCCGTCGTCTCGTCTCCCCGGCATGATAGCATATATAAGGTACGGTCAAGGAAGATTGCCGGCGGAGCGGCAGATAGGGAAGATTGCCGTCGGCAATTACTAGATGCAGTCTTATAATGTGCGGAAGAAAACGGTGCGCCCGCCAACGAGGGCGCCTTCGAGGAAGGAGAGCCCATGCTGTTCGCAGACATCGACATCTTGGACGAGAACTTGGACCACCGGTCGCATCGCTGGGTGGGCGTGAAGGACGGCCGCATCGCCTATATCGGAGATGCGGCTCCCGCTGGGGCCGAGGCGGACGCGTACGGCGAGGTGTACGACGGCTGCGGCAAGCTGCTCATGCCCGCCTTCTACAACGCCCACGCCCATGCGCCCATGACGCTGCTGCGCGGCTACGCCGAGAACCTGCCTTTGCAGGCATGGCTCAACGACATGGTGTGGCCGTTCGAGGCCAAGATGACGCCCGAGGACAACTACTGGGGAACGCTGCTGTCGTGCGCCGAAATGGCGCGCTACGGCGTGGTGAGCTTCTCCGACATGTACTACCACACCGACGAGCGCGTGCGCGCGGTGGTGGAGTCGGGCTTGAAGGCGAACATCTGCGAGAGCGAGCTGTACTTCGAGCCCAAGCCGTTCTCCCAGTACAACGCCTGCGCGCTGTGCGAGGAGTACGTGGACAAGTACCACGGTGCGGCGGACGGGCGCATCCTCATCGACTACAACATCCACGCCGAATACACGTCGAACCCGCAGACCTGCGCCGACATCGCGGCCGTGACGAAGGAGAAGGGCCTGCGCATGCACCTGCACGCCTCGGAGACGAGAAGCGAGCACGAGGAATGCAAGCAGCGCCACGACGGCATGACGCCCATCCAGTACTTCGAGAGCATCGGCGTGCTCGATTCGCCCACCACCGCCGCGCACTGCACGTGGTGCGAGCCCGCCGACTTCGACATCATGGTGGAGCACGGGGTGTTCGTGGCGGCGAACCCGGCGTCGAACATGAAGCTGGGCAGCGGTTACGCCCCCGTTCCGGCCATGCTCGATCGCGGCGTGAACGTGTGCCTGGGCACCGACGGCATGGCATCGAACAACAACCACGACATGATGCAGGACCTGTACCTGCTGGCCCTGCTGTACAAGGGCTCCACGAACGACCCGTCCGTGGTCACGCCGAAGCAGGCGCTCGCGGCCGCCACGCGCATGGGTGCGCTCTCGCAGGGTCGCGAGGACTGCGGCCAGGTGAAAGAGGGCATGAAGGCCGACCTCTGCGTGCTGGACGTGACGGGTCCCTCGTGGGCTCCCATGACGAACCCGCTGGTGAACGTGGTGTACGCCGGCCACGGCTCCGACGTGTGCCTGACCATGAGCGACGGCGCGGTGGTGTACCGCGACGGCGCCTTCCCGACCATCGACGTGGAGCGCGCCAAGGCCGAGGTGGGCGAGCGCACGAAGCGCATCATCGCGGAGGTGTAGCTTTTCGGACGCGGCTCCTGCGTGTCGGCGGCTTGCGCAGGAGGGAATGTCGGCTATGGCCGACATTCCCTCCTTGCGATTGGCGGTTTGCCTTTCATGGCCGACATTTGCGGCAAGCGTGCTCTTCGCCGATGGGCTTTCCTTCCTTTGCCGCGAGTCCTCTGATCTCCGTAGGGGCGGGCTGCTGGCCGCCCGGTGCATGCGCCCGCCGCGTCGGCGACCGTGCGGCGAGCGCCTGGAAATTCTTCGGCCGCACAGGGAAGCTGTACCCAAAGTACAGCTTCCCCTCGGAGCTTGAATTGGTTATTCTATAACAGCGATATTCCCAATTGAGAATATCGTGCGCGGGACGGCGGCGGCTTCTCCCTGGTTCGCCGGCGTCGCCCCGCGTGTTTTTCGTCCGTGCCGCGTTTGCATGTGCGGTTTTTTGGATCGCGCCATGTGCGGGCGCGGTTCGGCCCGCGTTGCGCGGGCGCTTTGCGACAACGAGAGGTGGAAGGGGAAGCATGCTGCGAATATCCGACGCGCGCATCGACGGCTTCATAGCCGAGGACGTGCCCTACGTCGATCTGACGTGCGCGGTGCTGGGCATTGGCGACGAGCCCGGACAGATGGACTACTTCACGCGCGAGGACTGCGTGCTGGCCGGCACGGAGATCGTCCGGCGCATCATGGGCAAGCTGGGCTGCGAGGTTGTATCGGCGGTGCCGAGCGGCACACGCGTGGCGGCCGGCGACACGTTCATGAGCGTGCGCGGCGCTTCGGCCGACCTGCACGCGGCGTGGAAGGTGTGCTTGAACGTGTTCGACCACGGGTCGGCCGTGGCCACCAAGACGCGCGCCATGGTGGATGCGGCGCACGGCGCGAACCCTCGCTGCGAGGTGCTCACCACGCGCAAGAGCCAGCCCGGTGCGAAGGACCTGCTCACCGAGGCCGTTATGGCGGGCGGCGCGTTCCCGCACCGGTTGGGGTTGTCGGAGACGGTGCTTGTGTTCGACCATCACCTCACGTTCTTCGGAGGCTTCGACAAGTTCGTGGAGCAGCTGCCGGCCATCAAGGGCCGCTGCATCGAGAAAAAGCTGTTCGTGGAGGCCGATGCCGAGCGCGCCCGCGTGCTCGCGGCCGCCGGAGTGGACGGCATCCAATTCGACAAGGTGCCCGCAGACGAGCTGGCCTCGCTGGTACGCGAGCTGCGCGCCGTCGACCCGCACGTCACGCTCATCGCCGCGGGGGGCATCAACCCCGGCAACGCCGCAGCCTACGCCGCCACCGGCGTCGACGGCCTGGCCACCACCGCCCCCTTCGCCGCCAAGCCCCTGGACATGAGCGTGCGCATGCACGCACTGTAGGGAAGGGCGGAGGCGCATCGACGATGCACCGCCTCTGTCATCCTGGGCGGAAGCCGCGCAGCGACGGCGCGTTCCCCTCTGTCATCCTGCGCGGAGGCCGCGCAGCGGCCGCAGTCGAAGGATCTCCCCGCGGCGCCAGCGAAGCGCGCCGACGAGGGCGTCGGCGCAGGACCCTCGTCGGCGCGTTTCACACGAACCATGTGCACGACAAACAAAACGAAAGAAGGAGCGAACATCATGACTGTTGCAACGTTGAAGGTGACGGGCATGCACTGCCCGAAGTGCACGGCCCGCGTCGAGAAGGCCGTGGGCGTGCTGGAGGGCGTCATGGGCGTCTCGGCCGACTTCGAGGCCGACAAGGTCGATCTGACCTACGACGGCCAGCCGTCCACGCTGGACGCCGTGAAAGCCGCCATCACCGCCGAGGAGTTCGTCGTAGAGAGCTAGGCGAACCTTCAAAAAAAGAGGCCGCGCGATGCGGCCTCTTTCCAATGCTCGACAAAAGCCGGGCGATGATTTCGTATTGCTCGTGCTCGGTTATTCCACGCCCACGATGACGTCGGTGGACTTGACCACGGCCAGCGCCTCGGCGCCCTCGGTCAGGCCCAGGTCTTCGATGGCCTCGTTGGTGATGGAGCCCATGATGCGGTTGCCATCGGCCAGCTCGAGGGCCACGTGGCCGTTCACGGCGCCCTTCTTCACGGACACGACCTTGCCGGCCAGCTGGTTGCGGGCGGACAGGCCCTTGATGCGCTCGGTGCCGGCGGCGAACATGACGTTGCTGGCCTTGATGACGGCCACGGCGTCCACGCCCTCTTTCAGGCCCAGGTCCTTGATGGCCTCCATGGTGATGTCGGCCTTGATGGTGGCGTTGCCCAGGTCGATGGCGACAACGCCGTTGACGGCGCCGTCGGTGACGGACGAGACGGTGCCCTTGAGCTGGTTGCGTGCGGAGATCTTCATGATGCGCTCCTTCTTGGTTGGAGGAGGGCCGCCGACCTTTTCGGCGAACCCGTTGGTACGCTTGCCATTATGGATGGTTTCGCCAGGAAGGGAAGGGCCCGCGGCGAATCGCCCCCGGTTCGTTTCGTTTCGTCCATTCTCGTCACATCTCGCACAATGAAACGGCGGGGCCGAGAGGTATCGGGGCGGTTGCTTCGGCGAAAAACTACCGCTCCGAGAACATTTGCATGAGTTCCTTCTTGTTGTGCACGCCCAGCTTGTCGTAGGCGTTCTTGCTGTGGAACTTCACCGTGCGCTCGGTGATGAACAGCTCCTCGGCTATGCCTCCCAACGTCTGCCCGTCGATGATCATGGCCACGATCTCGCGCTCGCGCTCCGTCAACCCGTAGGGCTCCATCAGCTTCAGCTGGTGCGCACGCAACGCCTCGCGGATGTCCTCGAGCGAAAGCGGCTCGGGTTTCGCGGTGGACTCGGCCGCGCGCTGCTCGGCTCCCAGCTGCCTGATGCGCAGCACCATGTAGAGGATGGCCAGCACGGCCACGAAGGCGATGACGACCGTGGCCGTGCTGGTGAGGGTTTCGAACCCTATTCCCAGACTCTTGTTGATCCATGCGCCCAGATACGGCACGTACAGGGTGCCGCTGCCCAGGATAAGCAGGGCGAAACAGGGCACGAAGGGCAGGCGCGCATCGGCTATCTCGCGCGGGAACACGATCCAGCAGAGGATGACCAGGCAGTTTTTCGCGCTCAGTACCATGCCGAGCGACGTGGTCATGGTTCCCGGCAGCTTCATGGAGAACAGCAGCAGCCCGCCGACGAGCAGGATGAGGGCGATGCCCGCCATGAGCTGCATGAGCAGTGCGGGGTTGCGGGGCTTGGCCGGTTCCGGGGAGCCGTCCGGCTCTGCAGGCTCGTCGGTCGGCACCCCTTTCCGTCCCGCTTCGGCCTTCTTGGAAGGGAAGTACAGCAAGCCTCCCGCGCCGATAAGCAGCAGCCCCGCGACGGTGAGGGCCAGCATGCTAGCGGTGACGATGTTCGAATTCGTGAGATAGGGGTTCGCCGTCAGGCCGCTGAAGAGCGAGGCCGCGAACGTGCACAGGCACAGAACGACGATGAGCATCCACGGCAATCGGCGCAACGCGTCGGGGTCGATCGGCTCGAACGTGAAGAATCCGTTGCTGGCCGTGTGGAGCGCACGATCGGCCTCGTCTCCCGCAGCCTCCGACTCGTTCTTTCCCAGCGCGCGGAAAAGGCAGATGCCGGAGCAGGCGGGAAGTGCTATCGCAGCCAACGGCGCCGCTTGAGAGCTCAGAAGCGAGCACGCGAAGAGCAGGGCGGCCGAGCAGAGCCCCGCCGCGCACACCAGAGGGATGAGGGCGCGATAGCTGAACAGGGTGAGCCGCTCGCCCCACGCCACGACGAGCAGGGCCCCGCAGCCCATCTGCAGGCAGAAGAACAGCAGCCGGACGCCCTCGCTTCCGGCGAACGCGTATCCGAACCCGCAGGCGCTCGCGACAAGGGAGACTCCCAGCAAGAACTTTCGCCCGGGCTCCACGGCCAGCAGTCGGTTCAGAAGCCCGTGCAATAGCAACGTGATGGCGAACACGGCGCAAACCGCCGCGCTGCCGTTATGCACGGCGGCATCGCGCGCAAGGCACAGGTAGTCGCTCGTTTGCAGCCAAGCGAGCAGACTCGAGAAGCCAAGAAATGTCACCAGGTTGTAAGGCATGGAGCCAGTATAGCGCCTGACGCCCATTGTTCGCCACTAACATTATTCTTTTACTCGAATAGTCAAAATACTGTCCCTAAAGTACAGGGTAAGAATTATACTAATTCAGATATTATTCTGTGCGAAGGTGTGCATCGACAAGGGACTTTCGCGCAGCCTCCGTTGAAGCGCAGGAAAGTCGTGTGCGGTGCCGATACCGAAGGACGCTATTACCGGAGGGAAAGGAGCATAGGGATGAACAAGCGTAAAGCCACAGAGTCCTGCAAGGGAGGTGTTTCCCGTCCCATGGCTTCCGCATGCGGAAGTAGTTTGCCTTACGGCAAACTGCTCAACATACTCATCGCCATCGTGCTGTGCTGCGGCTTGATGATACCGACGACGTTGACGCGCACGCAGGCGTTCGCCGACCCATCGGAGTCCGCCGCAGAACAGCAAGAGGAAACGCAGCCCGCGGTCGAAGGCGAAACCGAGGGCGAAGCTTCTGAAAACGAAGCGGTTGCGTTCGAATCTGCGTCGACGATAGAGGCCGACGACCAAGAGGCCCCCGTCGAGGAAACCGCCACGACCGCTTCTAACGAGGTCGCCGCGATGAGCGACGAGGCCCCTGCGGCCGTGTGCGAGGTCGACGGCTACAGCGTGAGCGCCCGCCATACGGGCACGACCGATGACGATGCGGTGCAGTACGTGGATTTCGTCATCAACCCGGGTTACGGCAGCGTCACGGTGACGGACGCCGACGCCTTGGCGCAGAGCTTCGCCATCGTCAGCTCCAGCGGCTCGCCGGATTCCCGATACACGTCCGTTTCCGCCAAGGTGAGCGATGACGGCGACTCCATTGTGGTGACGGGTCAGCTCGGCTTCGCGCTGACGGACGGTGTGGCCCACGTGAGGACGGTTTCCCCCGACGGGATCGTCACGGGCTGCACGGCCGAAACGTACGTGCGCGGATCCGGCTATGTGCAGGCACCCGTCAAGTTCGACGGCATCGATACCGTCGTGCCGAGCGGCTTGAACTTCACGGCCGTCAGCTATGTGCCCGGCACTGAAACGGTTCCCGCGAGCACTACGTTCAAGCTCACGGGCAAGGCGAACGTGCGCTCCATGAACCATGTGATCTGGATGTCGAACGGCGCTTCCATCATCCCCTCCAACGGGGCTGCGACGAACGCCGGTTACTCCCAAACGACG
Source organism: Gordonibacter massiliensis (ex Traore et al. 2017) (assembly GCF_019731765.1). Classification (NCBI taxonomy): domain Bacteria; kingdom Bacillati; phylum Actinomycetota; class Coriobacteriia; order Eggerthellales; family Eggerthellaceae; genus Gordonibacter; species Gordonibacter massiliensis (ex Traore et al. 2017). The sequence continues at coordinate 127,288 of NZ_JAASIO010000007.1, forward strand.
GTTGCACACCAGCACAACTATCTGAGCATGACCGAAGCCGACGCCGTTGCGTCCATCGTTTCGAACGCCTACAACGAAGAGGGTTCGAGGACGCTTGCGCAGTACGGCTACTCCATTAAAGACAACGAAGACGGCTCGTTCACGGTGACGGCCGACAGCCCCAAGGCCGGCGAGGTCATCGACGCTTCCGTGTACGATGACAATTTCCTGCAGGCGAACGGCCTGGACATGGACACGCCGCTCGACGACAAGACGTCGCTGCCTGCCGGTCCGGCCACCATCGTCACGACCGAGATCCGCAGCCGCGCCGCGAGCGATCCGGCCACCGCCTCCATCGCCCTCAAGAACGTGGGCTCGGGTTGGGCCGAGGCTTCCAAGACCATGAAGGTCGCCTGGCTCAAGGACGGCCAGCCTTCCGATGAGCAGACGTTGACCGATCAGCAGTGGGCCCTTTCGGGCAGCACCATCAAGGTCACGCGCACGGCTGACGATCCGGTGTTCGAGACGACGAAGGACGACGCAACGGCCGACGATCCGTACATCCAGGAGCGCATGTACCGCGTGACCATCGAGGCCGACGGCTTCCCGGCGGTGACGAAGGACATCCGGTTCTACACCAATTACAACAGCGGCACACTCGAGATCCGCGAGAAGGACGGCTCCGATAATTCCGCTGTGACCAAAACGGTGGACTTCACCGAGGAGCAGGTCAACGACATGCTCACGTTCCAGAACGGCAGCTCGTCGTGCGGCCACACCGGTGTGCGCACGTTCTCCGGCTACGGCGCCACGATAACCGACCTTCTCAAGGAGGCGAACATCGACTTCGAGCCGGGCGACACGCTGAAGATGCGCTGCACCGACGGCGACGGCACCGACAAGTACTACTGGCGCGGCGGCACCTGGACCTACGAGGAGCTGCTGGGGAACCAACGTTACTTCCTGAGCTCGCTCTACACCGACGACGACGTGCAGAACCTGTTCATCGAAGCTGCCGCCAACGCCGCCGAAGCGCCCGAGAACACGGCGTTTCGCCAGGCTGCGGCTGCCGCCACTAACGTGCCTATGATCCCCATGATCTCCACGGGCTACGTCGAGACCATGCTCGATGCCAGCAACATCAAGGGCGCCGAGCTTCCCGACGAGACCAACACCAAAGACAAGATCAGCAGCCTCGTGGGCAAAGAGAACAACTTCCGCTTCATCTACGGCATCACGATGACCGACCAGTGCACCGTGTCGTTCGACGCGGGCGAGGGCGTGAACATCAAGCCTCAAACGGTCAAGGGCTCCAAGCTGATGACCTCCACGCCCGAGCAGGAGAACACCACCATGAGCTCGTGCTACTGGGTCATCGGATTCGATATCATCAAGGGCGATCACACTCCCGTGACCGATGATCCTACGCCCACCACGGTGACGAAGCCCGTCGACCCGACGCGCGAGGGCTACGCGTTCGGCGGCTGGTTCACCGACGAGGCCTGCACGCAGGCGTTCGACTTCAGCAAGCAAGTCGATTCCGATACCACGCTGCATGCCAAGTGGACCGTCAATCCGGCCACCATCCCCACGGAGAACGTCGAAGTGCGGCTTCGCGGAGAGTCCCCGTCCATCTCGCTGACCGATGTGACGGCGACGTGGGCCGATGCGAACAAAACCGTGACGGTCGTTCCCTTGAAAGACGGCAGCCCTCTTGGAAACGCAATCACCCTGAATGCGGATCAGTGGGATTTCGAGGCCAACTCCCGCGATGCCACCAAGGGTTGGATCAATTTCCATCGCACCGATGCCGACCCCATTTTCACTACCGATGTCGATGACGGATCGGTGACCAAGGACGGCGACTACAAGCGCATCCGCACCTATCGCGTCACCATCACCACTGAAGACGGCGCCGTGTCAACGGCCGACCTGCCGTTCTACACGCAGTACAACGACGGCGCGTTCGAGATCCGCGTGAAGAGCGGTTCGGCCGATTCTTCCGCCACGGAGACGGTGAAGATCACCAAAGAAGACGTTGAGACGCTCATGAGCTTCCAGAGCGGCAGCTCGTCGTGCGGCATGACGGGCGTGCGCACGTTCTCCGGTTACGGCGCCACGATAACCGACCTTCTCAAGAAGGCTAACATCGACTTCGAGCCGGGCGACACGCTGAAGATGCGCTGCACCGACGGCGACGGCGACGACAAGTACTACTGGCGCGGCGGCACCTGGACCTATGAGGACTTGCTGGGCAAGGACCGCTACTTCCTGAGCTCTCTGTACACCGATCCTTCCGTGCAGCAGAAGTTCATCGAGGCGGCAGCGAACCCTGAAGAAGCCCCGGAGAACGCTGCGTTCCGCAAGGCTGTGGCCGCAGCTCAAAACACGAAGGTCGTTCCCATGATCTCCACGGGCTACGTCGAGACGATGCTTGACAGCGAGAACATCCAAGGTGCCACGCTGCCGACCGAGGCGAATACCAAAGATCAGATCAGCAGCATCACCGGCCAGGAAAACAATTTCCGTTTCATCTACGGCATCACGATGACCAACGACAAGCACACGGTGTCGTTCGACGCCGGAAACGGCTCTTCTATCGCGTCCCAGACGGTGAACGGCCCTCTCATGACCTCCACGCCCGAGCAAGAGAACACCACCATGAGCTCGTGCTACTGGGTCATCGGGTTCGACATCATCAAGGGGTCGCACACGCCCGAGGCCGAGGACACCACGCCGAGCGCGGTGACGAAGCCCGCCGACCCGACGCGCGAAGGCTACACGTTCGGCGGCTGGTTCACCGACGAGGCCTGCACGCAGGCGTTCGACTTCGATGCTGCCGTCGAGGCCGACGTGACCCTGCACGCCAAGTGGATCGCGAACGGCGGCGATCCGACTCCCGAGCAGCCTTCGACCGGCACCAAGACCGATCCGGCGACGGGCGTTGCGGCGAGCGGCTCCGTGCTCGCTCCTGGCGGCAGCGCCGCCGACGGCAGCTTGAAGGTGTCGGAGATGCTGTCCTCGAGCGACCGCTTCCAGGAGCTGAAATCGAAGTACGCACCGGCGAACAACCTGCTGTTCAAGGTGTTCGACGTGTCCCTGCAGAACCTGAACGGCGTTGAAATCACCGACTTGGGCGCCGACGGGCTCACGCTCACGTTCCCGGTGGGGGCCGAGTACAACGGCAAGCCGGGCACGATCATCCATCTGCACAAGAACGCAGACGGCACGGTGTCCGAGCAGCGCAGCGCCGACGGCCAGAAGGTGGTCGACGGCAAGCTGTCCATCTCGGGCGTCAAGAACTTCTCCGAGTTCGTGGTGATGGTGAACGACAACGCCGCGACTGCGGGAGGAAACGCGTCCGGTACGACGTTGACGAAGACGGGCGACAGCCTGCCGGTCGTTCCGATTGCGTGCTTCGGTGGGGCCGCCGCGCTTTTGCTGGCACTGGCGATGCTTTCCCGTCGCCGCACCGGCGGTAGGGATTAAGGTTCTTCGCCTAACTGGCGTGAGCCATTGCGTTTGAAACGTGCCCGGAAGGGCGGTGCGAGAGAGGCGCCGCCCTTCCGGGTTGCGAAAGGCGGCCGAGTTTCGGCCGTGCGACAAGAGGAATACGATCGAGGGGGATTCACGTGGTTTCGAAAACAGCCGTCAGAAGGGCTCGTCCCGACGCGCGCGCATCGGCGTTTGGAATAGGGTTGGCGATCATGCTGGCGCTCGCGATGCTTCCGGCGCAGGCGTTCGCCTACTACAACCGGGGCAGCGTGTCGGTTGCTTTGGGAACCACGGCCATCGAGGTGCAGGCGGGGGCCACGGCGAGCGCGACCGTGTCCATCACGCCGTCGTCGGACGATCAGACCGAGGGGTGCGGCATGCCCAAGTGCCCGCAGGGGTGCGCCGAGTCCTGCGCCGACGAGAACGGGCAGTGCCGTTGCTCCGGCCCCGACTACAAAACGTACTATCCCACGGCGGTGGCGTCGTCCAGCAACGCGAGCGTGGCCGTGGCCACCTACAGCGGAGGCGCGCTCACCGTGTACGGCAAGTCCGAAGGAGAGGCCGTCATCACCGTACGGGCCTCGCTGCGCCAGTTCACCGATGCCGAGGCTGCGCTCAAGGTGACGGTGTCGGGCACGGCCGCCGGCGCCCAAACGGGCTCGACGGCCTTCGTCGACGTGCCCGAAACGGCCATGGCCGACCAGGAGGACAAGGCCGCCTTCGTGGAGAAAACGGTCATGGGTCGTCCCGTGCACAACGTGCGCATCGGCGACGGGTGCGACGCGGCCAGCCGCCTTGCGGAGATGGCCGGCGTCGACGGCGACGTGACGTTTTGGGAAGGCGACACGTACTACCATCCGAACTACTCGCTCACGTTCAACGGCACCACCTACGTTGCGTCCGCCGTCCAGACCTTCGACGTGAGCCTTGCGGTGTCGACCGAGGCTGCGGGCGTGCTGAACCAGCCGCTTTCCGGCGTGCAGAACTTCGTGGCGGTCGATTTCGCCTGCAAGGGCGCGCTGCCCGCTCCCGCAACCGTGTACGCCCTGGCCGGAACCGCGCTCTCCGACGACGACGCCGTGGCGTTGTTCTCGTACGACAGCGCGGCGAAGGCGTTCGTGAAAGAAGACGCGCCCGCCGCCATGGTGGGCGGCTACGCCACGTTCACGGTGCAGGAAGGCAAGACCTACGTGGTTTCTTCGCGCGACCTGACGACAGAGGCCAAGGCCATCGTCATGGGCGGTTCGACCTCCGCCCAGCAGGGCGGCAGCTGCTGCGATCCCACGCCGGCCGCAGCGGCCACGACCGACGGCGCGTCGTGCTGCGACACGCCGAGCACCGCCATGGCCCCGATGGTTCCCCTTGCCATCGGCGTCATCGTGGTGGCGGCCGCGGCGGCCATCGTCGTGATCATCATGACCCAGCGCAAGGGCAAGGGCGCGGCGGAAGCTCCGGTTCCGCCGATTCGGGCTGGGAGCGACCGAAATGAAAAGGAGTAGCATCATGGGCATTCGGTTCAACGAGAGGGCGGTCGCCTCCGGCTCGACGGCGAAACGTTCGTGGCGGGCGCCGGCGGCGCTGCTCGCCTGCGCGCTCGCGCTTGCGCTTGCGGCATGCCTCGTCCCCACGACCAAGGCTGCGGCCTATTTCAGCTTCGGGACGGTGGGCGTGTCGCTGGGAAGCTCGTACGCGAGCTTGCAGGTCGGTTCGTCCACCTCGGTGAGCGTGTCCATCAGCCCGTCGTCGTCCGATCAGACGCTCGGTTGCGGCATGGCGAAGTGCCCGCAGGTATGCGACACGGAAGAGTCGCTGGCCGCCGGGTATTCCTGCTTCGATGCCAACGGGCAATGCACCTGTTCCGGCAGGTCGTATTCGACGTATTATCCCGATGCGTACGCGTCTTCCAGCAACGCCGGCGTCGCGACCGCCTATCTGAGCGGCTCGACGCTCGTCGTGACCGCCAACGGACCGGGCTCGGCCACCATCACGGTGGGCGCCTCGCTGCGGCAGTACGCCGACGGTGCCGCTTCCCTGCAGGTCGATGTGAGCAGCCCCGTTTCCTCTGGCGGTTCATCGTCGGGCGATGTCGGTTCTCCTGCGCCTGCTCCCGTCCCGAGCGTGCCGTCGGCAACGCCGAGTGCGACCGGCGTCCCCCAGGCCGCCGAGGCGGTCGAGTCTAAGAGCGACGAACTCAACGAGACCGTGCTGGACACCGTGGCCGGCAAGGTGATCTTGGTCGAGCGCAACGGCCACGAGGATGCCCCGGCCCAGCTTGCGAAAATCGTCGGCACCTCCGACCAGGTGGTGTTCTGGCAGGGTGCATCGTCGGAACATCCCGATTATTCGTGGACGTTCGTTGGCGCCGATCTCGCGGAAAACGCTGCTTCCATGCCGTTCGATCCCACGCTGTCGATTTCGAAACTCGGAACGGGCAACGTGTCGAACATCATGAAGCAGGCGAAAGACGGGCTGGTGCTGGACTTCGCGCACGAGGGGCCGCTGCCGGGAACGGCCTCCCTGTACGTGAACGTCGACGCCTCGTTCGCCGATGGAACAAAGCTCGGGCTGTACTGCTACGACGAGGACGCCTGCGCGTTCAAGCAAGTTGAAACGGAAGTGACGGTCGAAGGCGGATACGCTTCGTTCAAGATCGACCACTGCTCGTCCTGGGCTCTTTCGACCGACGACCTTGCCGCCTACCGCTTGCAGGAGACGAACACGCCGGGCGCGAAGGCCCAGGTCGAGCGGGCCGTGCAGGCCCAGGACAACATCGCCGACGAGGGCTCGAACGGCTGGATCGTGCCGGTGGCCGTGGGCATCGTCGTCGTGGCCGCGGCGGTCGTCGCCGCCGTCGTGCTCGTGCGGCGCCGCAAGGCTGTCGCGTCGGAGCCCGAAGCGGGGGAGGCGCCGGTCGATGCAGACGAATAGGCTGCTGGCCGTCTTGGCGGTCGTTGTCGCGCTGGCTCTGGGCGCGCCGTCGCCCGCGTTCGCGGCGATGGGCGGCATGGGCGGTTCCGGCTCGTCCGAGGGCATGTCCTCGGACAGCGCCGTCGCGCAAAGCGCGAACGACGACCCGAACGCGGAGCAGCTCGGCCTCATGCCGAAGCTCTTCCGCCTCACCGGCGAGAGCCGCGCGTCCCAAGGCGAGGGCAGCCTGCCCGTCGAGGGCGTGGGCGCCGTCTTCCCGAACCTGCTGTCCGTGAACACCACGCCCGCGTCCATCAACACGGGCATCGAGTGCCACATGGACGAGGTGTGCGGCTTCGACCCCTGCACCTGCGGCAAGCCCGACGCGTGGGGCCACTGCGCGTGCGGCGGCTTCCGCGAGACCGCCCCCACCGTGACCATATCCACGAGCGACGCCAACGTGGCGCAGATCGTGCAGGCGTTCGGCCAGACGTGGATTCTGCCCGTCGGGCCCGGCGCGGCCACGGTGCAGATCACGGCCGACCTCGTGCACTACCGAAGCGCCAGCTACGCGTTCGACGTGGAGGTGGCGCCGTTCGGCGTGGTGGACGCCCTGCTCATCGCGGCGGCGTTCCTGTTGGCGGTGGGCGTTCTGGTGGGCCTGTTCTTCCTCGTGCGGCTCATCGTGCGCCTCGTGCGACGCAAGCTGGCCGAGCGCCGCGCCTGGAAGGCGCGCGGCGACGAGCTGAAGGAGGAGTTCCCTTTGACGTGGCGCGCCAAGCTCCAGTCCGAGAAATACGCGAAGTCCCCTCGCGGCCGGCGTCGGCGCGGGGGGCATCGCCGTCCGTTCGCGCACGACTTCCTGTTCTCGCTGCGCCAGGCGGCCCCGGTGCTCGTGGCCGCGCTCGCGCTGTTCGCCGTGCTCGTGCCGGTGTCCACCTCGGTGGTGAACGACATATCCGTGTTCAACGTGAACTACACGCACGAGCAGTTGAAGTTCCAGTTCTACGCGCAGGAGCTCGCGCCTGTCGTCAACGCGGCGTGCGTGCTGTTTGGCGCCGTGCTGGCCGTGGTGCTGTTCCGCTTCCTGCTGGTGAAACGCGCCACCACGGCGTTCTTCTCGGTGGGCCTGTCGCGCGTGAAGCTGTTCTTCTCGCGCTACCTGGCCGGCGCCGTGTGCATCGTGGTCGGCATCGCCGTGCCGTTCGCCGTGTCGCTGTTGCTGAACCATCTGGCGCTCGGGCTCTACGACGGCGAGGTCCACGAGTTCTTCTACGTCACCTGCGGCTATATCACGGTGGCGCTCGCGGCGTTCGCGCTCGCGGGCATCGCCGTCATCTGCGCCGGCACGCTGTTCGAGACGTGCACGTTCGGCGTGGCGCTGCTGGCCAGCGTCAGCGTGGTGCTGTGGGGCGTGGGCGTGCTGGCCGACTACCTGCTGGTGGGCAACGCCTCGGGGGCGGCGCTCTACGGGCAGGCGGTGCAGGTCGAGCCGTCGTTTTTGTCCCAGCTGTCGTGTCTGAACCCGTTGCTGTTCTTCTCCGACGCGGGCGGTTCGCACCAGTTCTTCATGGCGCTGCATCCCGTGTACTATCCCGTGTTCGGATCGTGGTCGCTCATCATCGGCTGGTTCGCGGCGTACCTAGCGCTCTCGGCGCTGGGGCTGGCGGCGTTCTGCCGCCGTCGCGGCGAGCAGGCCGAGATGGCGGGCAAGGCTCCCGTGTTCTCGCTCTTCTCCGTGGCCGTGCTGGGCCTGGCCGCCTTCGCCGCCGCCGTGGCCCTGCTGGGCTCGGTGGACGTGGCGGTGGCGCTCGTGGTGGGCGCGGCGCTGTTCGTGCTCGTGTCCCTCGTGCTGCTGTTCGGCCCCCTGCGCGGTCGCACCGCGCGCCGCACGACGCTCGCGTGCGTGGGCGGCGAGCTCGCGGCCATGGCGGCCGTCGTGGCGGTGGTGGCCGGCGGGGCTTTCGGGTACGCGGGCTTCGTCCCCGCCGCCGAGGACGTGGAGAGCGTGGAAGTGTCCTACAACGGCTCGCCCAGCTATCTCACGCAGGGCTTCTCGGGCGTGGCCAGCGGCTCGTCCTACTACTACACGTCGTACCGCAGCTACGGCCAGGAGTCGTCCGTCGACATCGTGCGCTCGCTGCACGGCCAGCTCATCGACTCGGCGCGCGCGACGCGCGAGACGAACTACGAGGACTTCCAAAGCTCGGTCGTGCCCTACGACGTGGTGCTGCGCTACCGCATGAAGGACGGCGGGGACGTGGTGCGCTACTACAACCAGGCCACGGTGGGCGAGCTTTCCGCCCTGCTGGCCCTGGACAACGACGCGCACACCCACGAGCTGGAGAACGCCGTGGTCACGGGCGATACGAGCGGCTTGTCCGACGAGGAGCGCGAGGCGCTGTCGAAGTCGCCCTCGTACAACGCCTATCGCGCCGGCTACGTCTACCTGGGCGACGGCGCGCTCAACCGCATCATGCGGGTGGAGTGCACCGACGAGGAGCGTGCCCAGCTCGTTGGCGCCTTGGCGCACGATTTGGCGAACACGAACGCGAACGAGCGCTACCTGCCGTCCAAGCCGGCCCGCGCCGCGCTCATGTTCACGCTGTCGCCCGAGCTGGACGTGGTCTCGTTCGGCTATTCGTTCAGCAACGCCGTCACCTACGTCACGGACGACTGGACCGAGACCATGGCGTGGCTCGAGGGCAAGGGCCTCATCGACGCGTTGGGCGGGCAGCTGGACTCCAAGGTCATCGAGCAGCTCACGTTCCAGCTCGACGACCCCTACGCGTCCATCAACAAGGTCACGCAGCCGGTGAGCCGCTATTTCATGGCGTACCGCAGCGAAACGGCCGGCCAGTACTGGATCACGCAGGACTACGGTGCCCTCAAGGTGGTCGACGAGCAGAGCAAGATCGCCGAGATCGTGCCGAACCTGCGCATGGGCTGCTACATGACGGGCGGCTACCTGGTGCAGGCGAAGCTGCGCGGCATCGAGGCGTACGTGTACTTCTACCTGCCGGCGGAGCTCGCGCCGTCGTATCTGTAAGGGGGCGCCCATGATAGAGGTGGCGAACATATCGAAGCGCTTCGGGGCCTTCACGGCGCTCGAGGACATCACGCTCACCGTGGCCGACGGCATGGTGTACGGCCTGGTGGGCTACAACGGGGCGGGCAAGACCACGCTGCTGAAGATCATCGCCGGCGTGTACAAGCCCGACGCCGGCGAGGTGCACATCGACGGCGTGCCCATGCACAGCGACCGGGTGAGCCACGACTCGCTGTTCATCGTGGCCGACGAGCCGTACTTCCTGCCCCAGGCCACGCCTGAGACCATGCGCTCGTTCTACCGCGGCTACTACCCGCACTGGTCCGACGACGTCTACGAGCGCATGCTGGCTCTGTTCGGCCTGGACCCCTTGGCGAAGGTCACGGGCTTCTCGAAGGGCATGCAGCGCCAGCTGGGCATTCTGCTGGGCTTCGCCACGGGTGTGAAGACCATGCTTTTGGACGAGAGCTTCGACGGGCTGGACCTGGGGAAGCGCAACCTGCTGAAGCGGTTGCTGAAGACGTACGCGCACGAGCGCGGGGCCTCGGTCATCCTGTCGTCGCACAACCTGCGCGAGCTGGAGGACGCGGCCGACCATCTGGGCATGATAAAGGGATGCCGGTTGACGTTCGACGGCAGCGTGGCGGACGTGCACGAGCAGTATCCGGGGTCGTCTTTGGAGGAGATATTCCTGTCCGAGGGCGGGAATAGGGTTGAGGAAATCGATGGCATTTTCGCTTGAAAATCGGGTGGTGGCCGCAGGGGTCGGGGACTCGGGGGCACGGCGCTCGGGCAGTCCTGGCTCGCACGAACAGCCCGCAGGGCTGTTCGGCTCGTGCGGAATCTCGCGGCGCGCCCCCGAGTCCCCGACCCCTGCGGGGGACTCGCTTTGTCGGCTGGGTGAGGGGGGGATACAGCGGAGCGCCTTCGGCGCTTGCTTTGGAAGGATGTTCCGTCCCGCACCGGGCCAAGGTTCTGCGGCCCGTCATCCCGAGCAAAACCGAAGCGCCGCCCCCTGTCATCCCAGGGGAAGCCGAAGCGCCACCCTTTGTCATCCTGAGCGGAGCGCGTCAGCGCGGAGTCGAAGGATCCCGCGCGGCGCCAGCTGCAACGCTCCCGAGCAAAACCGAAACGCTGCCCTCTGCCGTCCCGAGCAAAACCGAAGCGCCATTCCCTGTCATCCTGAGCGGAGCGTGCTAGCGCGGAGTCGAAGGATCCCGCGCGGCGTCAGCCATGGCGTTTCCTCAGGGGGCCGCCACGGTTGCGCAGCCCTCGCAGGCGGTATCGCGGCCTGGCGCTTCTTTTTCCTCTCCCTCGTCTTGGCGTTCGCGACCTGCTTGGCGTTCGCCTCGCCGGCTTTCGCGCTTTCCTCCACGGCGGATCGCGTTGTGGAGCCGGTCGAGGTGCTGCGGGTCAGTGCCGGGGCGTTCGGCTCGGAGTCGGCGGCGGTCGTCGCCGACGGGGCGGGGGAGCTGGCGTTGCCGCGGTTTTGCCCGACGGCGCTTTCGGCGGAGTGCGACCCCGCGTCCATCGAGGCGGGCGTCGATTGCGGCATGGATTGGATGTGCGGCATCGAGCCGTGCCTGTGCGGCTCGGCCGACGCATGGGGCGGGTGCTCGTGCAACGGGCTGGAGACGACGTCGCCCACCGTGTCGTACGCGTCGTCCGACGAGGGCGTCGTGCGGGTGGAGGAGGCGGCGGGGCGGGTGTGGCTCGTGCCCGTCGCGCCCGGCACCGCCACCGTCACCTGCACGGCTTCGCTCAAGCACTTCGCCGATACCGAAGCGCGCCTTGCGGTGACCGTGGGCGGCCCGACGCTCGCCGACGGCGTGCTTGCGGGCCTGTGCTTGCTGGCCGTCGCGCTGATCGCGGCGTGCGTGCTGCTCGTCCGTCGCGCGATGAAGCGGAGGAGGCGCCATGCGGGCCTTTCGTAGGGGCGATCTCCTGATCGCCCGTTCGCGCGCAGCGCGAAAAGCAACTGTTGCCGGGTTTTCCGGCTTCGCCGGAACGGGCGATCGGGAGATCGCCCCTACAGGTTCAAGGGGGTTGGGGGAATGGTGATGAAAAACGCCGTGAAGACGGCTTGCGCGGCCGTTGCGCTCGCGCTTTGCGCGCTCGCGCTCGCCGGCTGCGCGCAGGCGAAGGTGGCGGACGATTCGCCGCGCGTCGCCGACGTGCGGCTCTCCAGCACGAGCGCCATGACGGAGTCTTCGCAGGACGTGGAGGTCAAGCTCGTGTTCGACCAACCCGTGTCCGTGGCGGCCGACGCGGCCGACGACTTCGAGGTGCGGCTCAACGGCAGCCCGCTCGACGGCGGCGCCGTGGCGCTCGACGTGCGCGGCTCGGCCGACGGCGTCACGTTCGTGCTGCATCCCGCGTCCAGCGCCAGCACCGCGGGAGGGAAGGGCACGTTCTTCGCGCTGTACCAAAGCGGCTTCTCCGTGGCGGCCAAGCGCGCGGACGGCGCGTTGCCGTCCGTCACGGCGGCGTCCGGGTCGTGCGCCGTGCTCGACGCGCCGGTGACGGGCACGCTGCCCAGCGGCTTGGCTATCGAGGTCATCGACGCCCGCGCCGGCTCGGCGCAGGACAACCTGCCGGCCCAGACCTCCTTCAAGGTGACGTCCCCGGCGCTCGTGCGCGCCATCACCTGGTTCTCGCCCGACGGAGGCGCGACGAAGCTGCTTAAGCACAACCACACGTTCGCCGACGCCGACGCGCAGGACTGCGCGGCCGACTTGGCGAAGGTGGTGGGCGAGACGACCGGGCTCGGCATCGTGGCCAAGGCTTCGGGCGACACGGTCACGCTCACGGCCACGGCGGTGAGCGACGGGCAGACTATCGACCCCGTGGTCGTGGAAGGCGTGGGCGTGGAAGGCGGGACGTACGACGCTTCCCAGGGCACGGGGGAGGGGGTCTGATGGCTGCCGATCCGCTGGCCGTCGCAGCCGCGGTCGACGAGCTTCCGGCCGTGCGCTCCACCGCGCCCGCTTGCGGCCCCGCCGAAAACCCTGTCCGCGCCGCTTCCGGTCGCACGTCGGGAACCGCTCCCGCGAAGGCGCCCGGACGCGCCCTCAGCGCTGCCGACGGCACGCCCGCCGCGCGTCGTCGCAAGGCGCTCGTGCTGATCGCGCTCGCCGTGCTCGTGGTCGCGAGCTTTCTGTTCTCGCTCACGCTCGGGCGCTACGACATGGACTTCGGGCAGGTGCTCGCCTTGTTCGCCGCCCCGTTTTCGAGCGCGGCCGAAGCGACGGACGCCAACGTGTTCTTCACCATCCGGCTGCCCCGCGTGCTGGCGGCGCTCGTGGTGGGGGCCGCGCTATCGGGTGCGGGCTGCGCGTTCCAAGGCATCTTCAAGAACCCCATGGTGTCGCCCGATTTGCTGGGCGCGTCGGCGGGCGCCTGCTTCGGCGCCGCGCTCGGCATCCTGCTGTCGTTCGGGAGCTTGGGGGTGGAGATCGCCGCGTTCGTAGCCGGCGTGGCGGCCGTGTTCGTAAGCTACGGGCTTTCCAGCGTCATCGGGCGGCGCATGAGCGGCGTGCTCGTGCTCGTGCTGTCGGGCCTGGTGGTGGGCAATCTCTTCCAGGCGTTCACCTCGGCCGTGAAGTTTTTGGCCGACCCGAACTCTCAGCTGCCCGAGATCACGTTCTGGCTCATGGGCGGCCTGTCGTCCGTGCGCGAAGGCGACCTCGCAGGTCTTCTGGCCGCGTTCGCGGTGGGAGCGGTGGGCATCATGGTGCTGCGCTGGAGGCTGAACGTCATGGCCCTCGGCGACGAGGAGGCGCTCTCGCTCGGCGTGAACGTGAAGCGCACGCGCCTGGCCGTCATCGCCTGCGCCACGCTGCTCACCTCGGCCTCGGTGGCCGTGGCGGGCATGGTGGGCTGGGTGGGCCTCATCGTGCCGCATCTGGCGCGCTTTTTGGTGGGTTCGGACCATCGTGCGCTCGTGCCGGCGTCCATGCTGCTCGGTGGCGCGTTCCTCATGCTGGTGGACGACGTGTGCCGCAGCATCTACACCACCGAGATACCGCTGTCCATCCTCACGGCCATCCTGGGCGCGCCGCTGTTCGTGTACCTGATCTGCCGGCAGAGGAAGTCGCTGTGAGCGCCCGCGAAACGGCGCCGGCCGTGTCCGAACGCGTCGAGGCCCGCGCCCTTGCCCTCGAAGTCAGCCATCTGGCCTGCGGCTACGGCGGCGATCCCGTGCTCGACGACGTGTCGTTCTCGCTCGCGTGCGGCCGGGCGCTCGTGCTGCTGGGCCCCAACGGCGTGGGCAAGACCACGCTGTTCAAAACCGTTCTGGGCTTCTTGCCGCGCCTTGCCGGCGACGTGCGCATCGAAGGCGAGGACGTGCGCGGTTGGACGCGCAAGCGCTACGCGCGCTCGGTCGCCTACGTGCCGCAGACGCACGATTCCGCGTTCGGCTTCACCGTGCGCGAGATGGTGCTCATGGGCCGCACGCCCTCGCTCGACGGCTTCGCCGGCCCCGGCCGCGAAGACGAGCGCGTCGCCGATGCGGCCATCGACGAGCTGGGCCTGGCCGCGCTGGCCGACCGCGACTGCACCACGCTTTCGGGCGGCGAGCGCCAGATGGTGCTCATCGCCCGGGCGCTCGCCCAAGAGCCGCGCCTGCTGGTCATGGACGAGCCCTGCGCGAACCTCGATCTGGGCAACCAGGTCATCGTGCTCAAGCGCATCCTCGCGCTCGTGGAGCGGGGGCTCGCCGTGGTCATCACGTCCCACGACCCGAACCATGCGTTTTTGCTGGGCAGCGACGTGGTGTGCGTGGGGCGGGGTTCGGGCGTCACGGCGGGCGCGGCGCGCGACGTGCTCACGGCCGAGGCGCTGGGCGCGCTGTACGGCATCGAGGTGGGCGTGGGCGAAGTGAGGGGTTCCGGAGGGAAGAGGGGCGTGGCCTGCACGCCGTTTTTGGAGAGCGAGAGGATCGTCCCATGAAAAACAAGCAACGCGAGAGCTACGCCGACCGTGTCCGCGGAAACACCCGAGGGGAGGGGCGCGAGCGCGCCCTGCCTATCAAGGCCGCGCCTTCGTTCGACGACGGGCTTGAGGGCGCTTCCGCATGCTTGTCCGCGGCGCGTCCGTCCCGCGCGCCGCGCGCTTTCACGCGCCGAAGCTTCCTCGGCTTGGCGGCCGTCGCGGCGGCGAGCGCGTGCGCGGGCGGCCTGCTCGACGGATGCGCCGGCGCCGGTTTCGCGCAGGGCAATCTGCGCAACGTCGCCGACATGGGCGGGCGCAGCGTCATGGTGCCCGAGCAGATCGACCGCGTGTTCTGCACGAACCCCATCGGCACGGTCGATTTGTTCGCCCTCGCGCCCGAGAAGCTGGCGGGTTGGAACTTCCGCCCGGCCGGCGACAACAAGAAGTACATCCCCGACGAGTACTTCGCCCTGCCGTCGCTCGGCGTGTGGATGGGCGCGGGTTCGGTGCCCAACGCCGAGGAGATCGCCGCCCAGGACCCCGACGTGCTGCTGTGCTACTGGACGGCCGACGAGGTGGGCGGCGGCATGGCCGACGACATCCGCGACGAGACGGGCCTGCCCGTGGTGCTTGTGGACTACGACGTGCGCAGCGCCCCCGAGATGTTCCGGTACGTGGGCGGCCTCGTCGGCTGCGAGGAGCGGGGCGAGGAGCTGGCCGCCTTCTGCGAGCGAAAGCTCGCGCGCATCGAGCGCATCGCCGCCAGCATTCCGGAATCGGAGCGCAAGTCCGTGTTCTTGGCCCAGGGCAACGACGGCCTCACCACCGATCCGGTGGGCAGCATGCACGTCACCGACGCGCTCGAGCTCATCAAGACGGGCAACGTGGCCGATATGCCCGGCACCGAGGGCAAGGGCATGGGCATGCCCAGCGTGAACCTGGAGCAGATCATCACCTGGAACCCCGACGCCGTGCTCGTGGCTGAGTTCAACATGAGCGACTCGGAGAGCTCCGACATCTACGGCGCCATCCAGCAGGACGCGCACTGGAACAACGTGCCGTGCGTGAGGGCGGGCGAGATATACCGCATCCCCCAGTCGCCGTTCTCGTGGTTCGGCCGTCCCCCTTCGGCCGCGCGCGTGCTCGGCTGCCTCTGGGTGCTGAAGGTGCTCTATCCCCAGTACGCCTCCGACATCAACATGCGCGACGAGACCGTCGAGTTCTACCGCACGTTCTACCGCTACGACGGCTTCGACGAGTACACGCTCGACCAGCTTCTGGGGGCCGCTGGCATCGACAGCGTCACCGGGGAGAAGCGCTAGACGGCCCGCCGTTCCCTCTCGGCCTCGATGCGCTCGGCGAGCCACACCTTTATAACGGCTTGCCGGTTGATAGAGAGGCGAGCCGCCTCTTCGTCGAGTGCGTCTATCATCCATAGGGGCATGTCCACGTTCACTTTGCGCGTGTCCCTATTCGGACGGGTAGCTCGGTCGAAGTCGAAAACGTCGGACATGTCTTCACCGGCATCGAATCTTTCGACAAGATTGTCGGCGTTCGTTTCAGGCGTCGCCATATCGCTTTGCCTCCTTTTCGCTGGCACGACGAGCCGATATGATACGGATCGCGTCGCCCCGCTCGGTTGCGACGGCCGCTAGGCACCGACCGTCCACCATGCCGAGGGCCATGAATCGTTTCTCCCCCTTCTTCTTGGCGGGAATCCTCAAGTAGTCGGGGTCGTCCCATATTCTCCGGGCCTCTTCGAATGTGACGCCATGCTTGGCCTCGTTGGCGGTATTTTTTCCCGCATCGTATTCGAATCGGCGTAGCCTATTATCAATAGGTATCAAGTATATACCCTTTGGGTATCCATCGCTATCCATTTATCGCCTTCTTCGCTTAAGGAAACGATTGCCTTGTTACGCCGTGGGAATCTCGTTCACCTGCGACGCCGCCTATCCAACTATAGCAACGCGACCTTGCACGGCGACCGTAATCGAACCGTCGCGGAACCGCGCAGACCTTGCCCGTTTCATGCGCAGGCACCGTGCGAACCTTGCTCGAATCTCGCACGGGTGCCGCCCCTATCTTGCACGTTTCCAGCGCGGAAGCCGTGCGAACCTTGCGCCGCCGGTGCGGGCCGGGTTTCCGTCCGTTCGCACCGCCCGCCTCCACCGCGCGGCCCTTTCCAGGTTTTTTCAAAATCGCCTGTAACCTTTTCCGCTTCCGGCGCGTCTAATAAACAATCGACGCGAAAAGGAGGTCCCTGCGTGAACGAACTCGTGATACGCGCCAAGCAGGGCGACAGCGATGCGTTCGTGGAATTGTTCGAGCGGCACAAGCTCGCCCTATGGAAGGCCGCGATGGCGGTGCTCGACAACGCCGACGATGCGGCCGACGCGCTGCAGGAGACCGCCGTCAAGGCGTGGAAAGCGATCCCCCTGTTCGAGGGACGCAGCGCCGTGGGCACCTGGCTCACGCGCATTCTGCTGCGAACCTGCTCCGACGTTGCGCGCAGGCGCCGCCGCGAGACTCCGTGCTCCATGGACGATGGCTTCTTCAGCGAAGCCTTCGGCGCGGCGGGCGAGGAGCGGGGCTTCAACGGGCGCAACGCCGTCGGAAGCGTTTCTGCCGTCGACCACGACATCGTGCTCGACGTGCGCGGCGCCGTCGACCGGCTCTCTGCCGACGATCGTTTGCTGCTCACGTTCTTCTATGTGGACGATTACCCCACGCGCCACATCGCCGAGATACTGAACGTATCCGAAGGCGCCGTGCGCACCCGGTTGTCGAGGGCGCGGGACCGGTTCAAGGCACTGTACCTAGGAAAGAGGCAAGAGGAGGTCGAGGCGGTATGACAGGCTCCAGCAGTCAGGACGGCTCCAGCAAACGGGGCGCCCGCAACAACGAAGACGAGCTCGGACGGGAGGTGCGCCGCCTCTACGACGTGCAGCGCATACCGCCCAAGGCCCAGGTCAAGCTTGAAGAGACGTACGCGGCGCTCAGGACGACGCCGCAGAATCGGCCCGGTTCGCAGCCGGCCGCTTCTACGGAGAGCCGCAACGCCCGAGAAGGCGTCGGCCGTCACGCGCCTGTGCGCAGGGCCGTTCCCGCGCGCGGTAAGGGCAGGGCGCCCCGCGTCGTCAAGCGCGGCGTGGTCGTCGCGGTGGCGGCCGTGCTCGTGGTCTTGCTGTGCGGCACGGCCTTCGCGGCCTCGCGTCTTTTGCAGATGCAGCCGGGCGAGACGGGCTTCTTCGAAACCGGCGGCAACCTGCCGGTGTACGACAGCCTCAAACCGGGCGTGTCCAGCCTGAACGCCCCGGTGGGCGACACGGTCGACGTCGAAGGCGTGCAGGTGACGCTCGACTCGGTGTCGTGCGACCGCAACGTCGTGAACCTGTTCTTCACCCTCACGAAGGAGGGCGGCTTCGATTTGGCCGAACAGTCGAACTACGAGGGCTCGCAGGAGAACGAGTGGTCGCGTCTGCAAAGGCTTTCGCCCCGCTTCGGGTACGCGCTCACCAGCAACGGCGAGGCCGTGGGCACCGGCTCGGTCAACCTGCTGGACGCGTACCGGGAAGGCGACGCGGTGAAGGTCATGCAGCGCATCGTTCCGGAAACGACGCTGCCCGACCAGGTGGACATCGCGCTGGAAGGCTGGGCTCCCTGGGCCGTCGACGCGGTGAACGGAAAACCGAGCTTCTCCCTGGCGGTTGGCATGGATCTGAGCACGGTCGCCCAGCCGCGCGAGCTGGGCGCGCAATATCTCGTGTTCAGCACGAGCGAGGGCGACAAGACCATAGGCATCCAACGCTTCACAGCGTCCGAGTTGGGCTGCGTCATGGTGGTGCGCAACGACAACGCATGGACGGGCGAGCCCGGGACCGAAGGATCGTCCTACGGGCCGCCCGACAACGTGCTGAGCCCCCACGCGCTCAAGGTGGTTGACGATCAGGGCAACGTGCTCACTCCTGTGGGTGCCGGTGACGGGTCGGGAGGCACGAGCATGGACGGGCCCCAGGTAATCGAGTTCGCGAACCTCTCTCCCGATGCGAAGGCCGTCACGTTCTCGCCCATGACCTCCATCGATTGGGAATCGCTTTCAGTCGACGAGCGCAAAGCGCGCAACGAGGCGAACGTGCAGCACGTCGACGTGTCGCAGGTGGGCGCGCAGCTTCCCACGAGCGAGTACGGCGGCTACGAGCTCACGGGCTGGGACGTGAGCGACGGCACGGTGAGCATCTCGCTCGAGCCGTATGGCTGGCAGGCGAACGGCAGCTACATGGAGCTCGTGTCCGAACAAGAAGCCACCCTGCTGGAAAGCACATGGACGGATCCCGACACCGGCGAGACGGGCACGGGCTACCATTCGGGCATCATGTATCGCAAACGCGACTACCTGACAGGCGCGTTCGTGCAGATGGTCTCGTACTACGCGGCGCAGGACGAAGAGCTGCGCGGGCTCACGCAGTACTCCTACCTGTCCGCCTTCGACACCTATCGCGAGGAAACGGACGCGGCGCAGACGCTTTCGTTCTAGACGGCCCGATGCGAAAAAGGGGCCGAACCTAAAGCGCCGTCCGTTCGCCCCGTAGGGCAAGGGCTCTGCCCTTGCCGCTCGATAAGCAGTGCTTCCGCGGGTCGAGCGGGCGGGGCAAGCCCCGCCCCTACGGAAAGGCGACGAGGGCGCGCGTTTCCGCGGCCCTCGATACGGCCGTTGCATTACGCGCGCGTTCGCTCCGGCTACTTCCCTCGCAGCTTCTTCACGCCGCCGGCTGCGATGACGGCCCCGCCGCCGATGGCGAGCAGGCCCGGGCCGGGCAGGATGAGCATGGGCACGCCCGCGAGCATGACGACGCCGCCCACGGCCGTCTGGACCGCGCCAGCCAACCGGCTCGGCTTCTTCGCCGCGCCCTTACCGTCGATCACCGTCGCCTTCGCCACGCCACGCGCCGCATCGGCGGCCTTGGACGCGGCCTTCCCGGCTGCCTTGCGACCGTAGGAGGGAGCTTTGAAAGCGGCCTCGGCGGTGGACTTCGCAGCGCTCGCCGCCTTGTCGCGGACGCTCGCCACGGGGTCGACGTCGATGATGGGATCGTGCTTGCTCATGGGGCACCTCGCTCGTTCGCGCTCGCGTTTCGTTCCTTCCGATTATACCGCCTTGCCCTCAAGCGGGCTTTCGCCGCACCCGTTCGTCATCTCGCGGCGACGAATTCTCCGCAGTCCCTCCGCCTGCAGGTTGGCACTGCCCGGCAAGCGCGCCTTCCACCCCGTCCAGCCGCCCCCCGGTTCTTCATGCTGCGCCTGAGCACGTAGCGCGGCGGGGCCGCTCCGACTATTTCCCTGCACGCAATTCTCCAAAATCAGTCGTCCGCTGTTAAACCACCATTGACATATACCCGTACCTTTCGCCGATTGTCCACCTATTGATGCAGCTCATAAACGGA
>NZ_JAASIO010000008.1:0-142625 GCF_019731765.1 Gordonibacter massiliensis (ex Traore et al. 2017)
ATGAACGTGGGAACCTTGAACTGGTTCATGATGACGATGATGCCGCAGAACAGCATGGCGAACAGCACGATCCAGCCTTTGCGCTGGAGGCTCCGCGCCTCGTCGGACGCGGGCGGCCGCCCACTCGGGCCGGTATCGGCAGGATCGGGTGTTTTAAGGGTGCTCGAATCGGTATTGCTCATAACGGATCCTTTCTCCTCGCACGGTGCGGGGATACAGGCGGATTTGCCGGATGCGAATGCGAGGGAACGGCATCACGCACCGGGCGGCACTTGGCGCACTTCCCATTTCATCGGATCGCACGGCGGGGTTCCGCAGCCGCAGCCGCAGCGAACCGTTTGAGCCACCACTTTGTCCCAGTAATTGCGATCCGTCTGATAGACCAGCTGAATCTCGTCGAGCGTTCCCGTGATGGTATGCCACCATTCCATGCTCGGACCGTAATGGCTGAACCTGCCGTCGGTGGCAGGCTGGTTGCACACGGTGCAGTAGATCTCGACCGCACCCTCCCCTTCGGGCTTGGGCCTCGCCGAATGCCTCAGCGCTTGCGCTTGCTCCGGCGGAACGGACGCGGCGGGTACGATCGCCCCAACATCCTCCTTGCTGATCATGTCGATCGATCTCCTTTCCGAGAACTCCCCTTGGGCAGGGACGGGAGCGCCATCTTGGCACCGGGGGCCTTCGGGATGGCCGCGCCGCAGCGTTCGCACCGAAGCGCGTCGGCGTCGTTCTCGAAACCGCAGCGAACGCACCGGCCGAGGACGTTCAGGGGGCGAGGAGCCACCTTCCCGCATCTGCCGCACTGCACGCACACCCTGGTATAGCCTCCGCACACGAGCGCACCCCGTCCCCTTCAATCGAAAACAGAAGGGATACCAAAAGCATCGTCGGAGCGTTTCCGTAGGGCAAGGGCGGAGCCCTTGCCCTACGATACGATGCCGAGAACGCGCCTTTCGACAGCCTTGATACCCCTCCCTGCCAACGAGCCGTATCCTAGTCGGCGCAACCGGCCTTGGGCACGAACAGGACGTGCTTCGTCTTGGCCGAGGCGATCTTCGCCGCCAGCTCGTCAACCGCGCCGTACTCGATGACCAGCGCCTGGCAGTGCTTCGCGCACGTCGGCTTCTGGCCCTTTTCCAAACGACCGGCGCACAGATCGCACTCGTCGGTGGGGATGGGCACCATGTCGTTTTGCCAGCGCTTGCCGTCGATCTTCCATGGACCGGTGCAGGACAGCTTGATGCCGAAGCGGCCGAGCGGTATGCCGTGCTCTACCGAGCAGGCCATCTCGCACGCACGGCATCCCGTGCAGTATTCGTAGTTGATCAGAAGCCCGCATGCCTTCTCAGCCATCGCTATGCCTCCCTTTCCGCTTCGTAGGTAAAGTTACGGAAGCTGCCCTCGGCGAATCGATCCTTGGGGTCGGCGGCCGTAGGCAAGGGGATCTCCTGAGGCTCGCAGGGGTACACCTTGCACATGAAGCACTTGCACTGGTCGCCGAAGCCCGTGTCACCGCAACCGGCCGGAACCACTTCGTTGATGTTGGTCGCGTAGGTGGCGAAGCAGCCTTCGCCCTGGTCTTCGGGGTCGGCCTCGGGGAACCACCAGGCATGGTCGGCCTGCACGACGCGCGCGTCGATGATGGGCGTGATGTGCGCCGTCAGGCGCGCGCGTCCCACGGGGCTCTCCAGCCAGCACCACTGGCCCTCTTTGATGCCCAAGTCGGCTGCCGCCTCGGGGTTGATCTCGAACCACGGGTCGGGATGCATGGCGCGCAAGCGGTCCATCTGGCGATGCTCGGAATGGAACGACGCGTAATGGCGGGCGCCGGTGGTCAGGATGAACGGGTACTCCTCGACCAGCTCGGGCCGGCTGACGGGGCTCATGGGCGGCTCGTGGTAGGACGGCAGCGGCGCCTGCCCCCACTGCTGCAGCAAGAGCGAGTACAGCTCCACGCGGCCCGTGATGGTGTTGAAGCCGGGCTGGTGGTCCGGGCGCTGCTCGCCGGTGCGGTACTTCTGGTAGTGGAACTCGGGGTAGACCCAGTTGGCCTTGCGGCTCTCGTCGTAGGTGAGGTTGGCCTCCTTGATGAGGTGGCTGAAGTAGTCTTCCAGCGTGTCGCCCGGCCACAGGTCCTTGTTCCAGCGGCGGCCCAGCTCCCAGTTGATCTGGAAATCGTCCTTCGCCTCGCCGAGCGGCTCGCAGGCCTTGTTCGTGTTCTGGATGTAGTACCACACCGAGCGCAGGCCTTCGCGCTCCGGATAGAAGCACAGCGGCAGCACGATGTCGGCGCAGGCCATGGCGGTGGGCGTCATGAAGCACTCGACGCACACGACGATCTCGCAGTTCTTTAGGCCCTTCTCGATGCGGTTCTTCGGCTCTTGGCCGCAGCAGGCCAAGGGGTTGGTGGACTGCAGCCATGCGCCGCGCACCTTGTAGGGGCGTCCGGTGATCAGCTGGTCCACCATGGTGTCGGCTTGGCATTGGACCATGCCGGAGTTCGTTATCATCTCGTACACGCTGCCGATGCGCTGCTTCTCCTCTTCGGGGGTGAAAACCTCCTTGGGGTCGGGAGGCAGCCACACCTCGGTGTTGTACGGATCGTGAACGGTTATCATACCGCCCGGGATGTCGATCTGACCGGTGATGGACCACAGGTTGACGACCGCCTGGGAAGCGTTGATGCACTGGAGGTTCATATCGATGGCCAGGCCCCACTGCACGCACGACGGCTTCTGCGCCATGCGCTCGGCCGCCTCGACGATGTCCTCCTTCGAAAGCCAGGTGATCTCGGAGGCGGTGTCGAGGTCGTAGGGCTTGCAGGCCTCGTAGTACTCCTCGAAGCCGTAGCACCAGCTTTCGACGAACTCGTGGTCGTACAGGTCGTTCTCGATGAGGTACTTGCCCATGGCCAGGGCCAGCATGGAGTCGGTGCCCGGTCGGATCTGCAGCCACAGGTCGGCCTTGGTGCCGAGCCACGTGGCGCGCGGATCGACCACGATGAGCTGCGAGCCGCGTTTCATGCAGTCGACGACCCAGTGGCCCAGGTTGCCGTCGGCGTTGGCCACCAGCGGGTTGTTTCCCCACACGAAGATGTTCTTCGGCGCGACCCATTCCGGGTTGTCGTAGCGGTCGGGGAACTGCATGGAGAAGTCGGGGCAGGTGTAGCAGCCCATGATGGTGTTGGAGGCGGCCACGCGCGGCACGTAGCAGGCGTTGCCCGAGAGGAAGTACGAGTACTGGATGGAGCCGAACGCGTAGCCGAGGCGCGCGTTGATAGGCGGCGTCACGCGGCCGGTGCCCGACGCGAATATGATCGACTTGCCGCCGGACTCCTCGCGGATCTTCGTGAACTCGCGGTCGATGGTGTCGTACGCCTCGTCCCAGCTGATGCGCTTGAACGCGTCGGCCTTGCCCCGGTCCTTGCGATCGCGGATCATGGGGTACAGCAGGCGGTCGGGATGGTAGATGGCCTCCGCCACGTCCAGGCAGCGCGAGCACAGGCGCCCTTGGTAGTACGGGTTCTCTTCGTCGCCCTCGACCTTGACGAACTTGCCCGTCTCCTTGTCGGTGTAGATGACGACGCCGCAGCCGTCATGGCACCCCGGCGCCGACCAGGCGGCCGAACGGGTGCACACCATGCCGTCCTCTTCCCACTGCCACGGAACGTCTCCCCCGGTGTACATGACCGGCGGCTCGTTGAAGAAGGTGGGGCGAACTTCCTTCGTCGCGTCGCTGTCATGAGTTATGTCAACTTTAAGCGTCACTGTTCCTCACTCCCTGTCCTAATACGATCCGTTGTTTGCATCGAGTCGTTTGCGCGGCGTCCGATCCGCTCCCCCTCCTTTCTCAACTGCTACGATTCGGAAACCGGCTTTATGTTCGCAAAGAGGCAGGGGTGCCGGTAATCGACCCAATTTAGACTTTTTGAAGAATAAATATTTTGCTGCGAGGCACGGCAAGCCGTTTCATACCGATTTACTACCGGACCAGCCAGTTCATCCCGAAGTTACTACCGCCGACTTGGCCTAGAAGGCGTATAATTAATAGCTTACGTGTGCATGTGTGCAATGCGCGAGAAGCGCGAAGACGCTTGCGGCAAAGGAGTCTTTTCGGCAGCGCCGTAGGGCAAGGGCTCTGCCCTTGCCGCCAACCCGGGAAACGTTCCCTTTCAGCGGAGGCGTATCAAAAGCCGCCGCAAGGCACCTCTCCGGCACCCTTCCGCAGAGCTGACCGGCAACTTGCGGAAGGCCGCCTCAGTCATCCCTCGTCGGACGGCAAAGGGCAGGGCCCTTGCCCTACCAGATCGATGGAACGGTGCTTTCGACGCAGCCCCCTGCCGGAACCTCGGAGCCGGCAGGGGGCTGCGTCGCGTGCAACGCCGCCGACCCCCCGCCCATGCCGCCTTGCATGGAGGCTCGGGCCGTCCCAGAAGGCGCGGCTATCCGTCGGAACCCCTCACTCGTATCCTACGGGGAGTCCCAACTGCCGCCGAAGCCGCAGCTTGCGTGCATGGTGGTCCGACACGTGCACCTGCGTGCGCTTTCCCAGGTGCCGGCGTATCGTGTTCGCTATCGCATCGGTGGCGGCGAGGCTGTCCAACTCGTCGTTGGTGACGCCCACGACCGTCCATCCCATGGTCGCGAGCGCGTTCGTCCTGCGCGAGTCCTCGAGGCGCTTCGCTTCGCCCTCGTGTGCCCAACGGCTCTGGTACTCCACGTCCAGCTTCGCCTCCGGCCAGCAGAGGTCACACCGGAAGAACGCCTTGCCCGTAAGGGCCCGGGCCGCCGGGCTCGCGCGCACCTCGTAGTTCATCCGGGGAATGCCCAGCCCGTAGCCACCGCGTGCATGCGGCAACCCCAGCACGAGCGCCTGCTTCGTCTCGCGCGGCGACGCGGACCCGTCGGCCGCATAGCGCAGGATGCGAGCGACCTTGCGTGCGCCGTCGAGCGACGGGTTCCGCGATACAAAATCCCGTAGATCGTGAACCGATGCGAGAGGGGTCGCGTCGTAAGCAGAATCAACCCCCGTTCGCTGCGTTTGATATGTTCCGCACACCTCGTAGGCCAACTCCAGCAGGGCAACCTCGCTCTTCTCTCGCGCAGCAAGTTGCACGAGAGCAAAAGCAGGCGCCGCCGCGTACGCGCCTTCCGTGAGGCGATAGAACGATCTACCCGCCAAAGGAGCAGACACCACGTGTTCCTTGCAAGCGCTTGAGAAGCGGCGAAGCTCGCCAGAACCCACCAGTACATGGACAGGGAAATCGATGCGCATGCTCGGATGAGTCGCCTGCAATCGCTCGATGGTTTTAGCAAGCTCTTCGTCGCTTGGCGCTTGATCGGGTAGCTTGACCGGGCCGCTCCGCACCGCAAAACGGGAACAGGGTCGCGTCGTGCGCAGGAATTGAAACGCCGTTCGATGGCCGAAATAGAGTCGCAAACCGTTCATGGCGCAAGGCTCCCCTCACACGCCCTTAGGCTGAGAGGATCTTGCAAGCGTGGGAGGGGGAAACAAGGGCGTCGGTTTCCACACTGGGCAGCTTCTTGGTACGAAGAGCGCCTGCATCGGCTCTTTGATGACGCCATAGTAGCACATGCTTCCGAATTCGGACCTAAGTCACGAAAATCACCGCTGTGAAGCTTTCGCGCGACGTTAAAGGCGCGAAAAAGGGCACCGGAAGCGTCGCCGGCTAAAGGAGCTATGAGTCTTTCGAAATCCCAAGGCTGTGAACTGGTGTTTTGAAAATACGGAAACAGAGGATTTTGTCCATACGTTGCTCTGCGGCTTCACAGCGGTGATTTTCGTGCGTTTCGAAGGGAAGAAACTGCACGAAACCCTGCGGGCTCCGTGAAAGAAACCGTGCGTTTCACGCAGAGCGGCCCCGCACCGAAATGTCGATGCGGGGCTGCTGAGTGCGGGTCGTGCGGGTTTCGCGTCTATTCGACGATGGCGCCGTCCTCCAGGGTGGCGTAGCCGCCCACGTAGACGTCGGTGGCGCGGCCGGTCAGCTCGGCGCCGATGAAGCCCGAGTTCACGGCCTTCGACTGGAAGTCGGCGGCGTCCACCGTCCAGGCGGCCTCCGGGTCGATGACCGTGAGGTCGGCCACAGCGCCCGGCTCGAGCGCCACGCGCTCGACGCGCAGGATCTCGCGGGGCTTCGCGGCCATGAGCTCCACGGCGCGCTCCCAGCTGATGACGCCCGGCTTGACCAGGTTCGTGATGACGAGCGCGAGCGACGTCTCCAGGCCTATCATGCCGAAGGGCGCCAGCTCGAACTCGGCGTTCTTCTCGAAGTCGTTGTGCGGCGCGTGGTCGGTGACGATGGCGTCCACCGTGCCGTCCTTCACGCCCTCGACGAGCGCGGCGGCGTCCTCGGCTGTGCGCAGCGGCGGGTTCACCTTGAGGAAGGTGTTGTAGTCGTCGCCGATGGCGTCCTCGGTGAGGAACAGGTGGTGCGGCGTGACCTCGCAGGTGACCGGCAGGCCCTCGGCCTTGGCGGCGCGCACAAGCTCCAGGCCGCGGGCCGTGGTGAGGTGCTGGATGTGCAGCGGGCAGCCGGTGAGGCGGCAGATGGCGATGTCGCGGGCGATCTGGATCTCCTCGCCCTCGGCCGGCCAGCCCAGCATGCCCAGGCGCGTGGACACGACGCCCTCGTTCACCTGGCCGGCGCCGACGAGGTCCTCGTCCTGGCAGTGGCTCATCACCACGCGGTCGAACTGCGCGGCGTAGTCCATGACGCGGCGCATCATGCCCGCGCCCTGCACGCCGCGGCCGTCGTCGGTGAAGGCGACGGCGCCGTGCGCCACCATGTCGCCCATCTCGGACAGCGTCTCACCCTTCAAGCCCTGTGAGCAGGAGCCGGCCACGTGCACGCGGCACTTGCCGACGGCCGCCGCGCGGGCCTTCACGTACTCCACGCCCACGGCGTTGTCGATGACGGGCTTCGTGTTCGGCATGCAGCACACCGCCGTAAACCCGCCGTGCGCTGCGGCGCGCGTGCCGGAGGCGATGTCCTCCTTCAGCTCGTAGCCGGGCTCGCGCAGATGCACGTGGATGTCCACGAGGCCGGGGACGACGACCTTGCCGCCCAGGTCGCGCTCGACGCCCTTCTCCATCGAAAGGTTCTGGCCGATTTCGACGATCTTCCCGTCGCGCACGAGGATGTCGGCCGTTTCGTTCAGACCGACCTGCGGGTCGATCACATGGGCGTTCTTAAGCAGTAAGGCCATCTTCGCTCCCTCCGAGCAGCAGGTACATTTCGGCCATGCGGGTGAGGATACCGGCATAGACCTGATCGAGAATGACCGAGCGCTTCGGGTGGTCGGCCATGTAGCTATCCAGTTCGACGCCGCGGTTGATGGGGCCGGGATGGCAGATGAGGGCGTCGGGTTTCATCAGGGGTTCGCGGTCCTTCGTCAGGCCGTACAGCATGTTGTACTCGCGCAGCGACGGATACGGCGCGCCCTCGAGGCGCTCGCGCTGGATGCGCAGCATATACACCACGTCCAGCTCCGGCAGAGCCTCGTCGAGCTTCGTGGTCACATGGTCGGCACCCAGGATGTCGGGGCGGGCCGGCATGAGCGTGGGCGGGGCGATAACCGTCACCTCGCAGCCCATGATCTTGAGCGCGGGGATGAGCGAGCCGCACACGCGGGAGTGCCCGATGTCGCCCACGACGCCCACCTTGAGGCCGGCAAGATCGCCTTTGACCTCCCAGATGGAGTACAGGTCCAAGAGGGCCTGCGTGGGATGCTGGTGCTTGCCGTCGCCCGCGTCGATGACGTGCGCGCCGGAGACGTCGGCGATCTTGCGCGGCACGCCGGCGTGCTTGTCGCGCACGATGATCATGTCGATCTTATAGGCACAGAGCGTCTCTACCGTGTCCACCAGGCTCTCGCCCTTCACCGTGGAGGTGGAGCTGCCGCCGAAGTTCAGGCTGTTGGCACTCAGGCGCTTCTCGGCGATCTCGAACGAGGAGCGCGTGCGCGTGGACGGCTCGTTGAACATGTTCACAACCGTGACGCCCTTGAGCGTGGGCACCTGCTTGATGCGGCGCTCGTTGACCTCCTTGAATCGGACGGCCGTCTCGAGGACGGTCATGATGTCGTCGGCGGAGTACTCCGTGATGTCGATCAGATGCTTGTGGTTGAAGGCCATGCCCTATTCACCTCCCAGCGGTGCCGAACCCGCACGGGAGCCCGGAGCCATTTCCAGAATCTCAACTTCGGACTTGCCGTCCGTCTCCTCTAGGAACAGGCGCACGTTCTCGTCGGCCGAGGACGGCACGTTCTTGCCCACGAAGTCGGCGCGGATGGGCAGCTCGCGGTGACCGCGGTCCACCAGCACGGCCAGCTGCACGGTGGCGGGGCGGCCGATGTCCATGAGGGCGTCGAGCGCGGCGCGGATGGTGCGGCCGGTGTACAGCACGTCGTCCACGAGCACGACGTCCTTGCCGTCCAGGTCGAAGAGGATGTCGGTGGAGTGCACCTCGGGAGAGAGATGCGTCGCGAAGTCGTCGCGGTAGAAGCTGATGTCGAGCTTGCCGAGCGGCACCTTCGTGCCCTCGATGGCCTCGATCTTCTCGGCCAGGCGCTTGGCGAGCAGATCGCCGCGCGTCACGATGCCGACGAGCGCGATGTTGTCCGCGCCCTTGTTGGTTTCGAGGATCTGATGCGCGATGCGCGTCAGCGACCGCTCGATCTCGTCCGCATCCATGCAGACGGTTTTGACCGTGCCTGCTTCGGTCATGCACCCACCCCTTTCATTCGGGATGGTACAGGCGACCCTCACCACGCCTCGCCGGTTCGCGCTTTCGCACTCCCCCGCTTCGCGGGCGTCCGTCGCCGGGCATGAAAAAAGCCTCCGCGACAGACAAAGGCTTCGACTCGTCGCGCCCTTGTTCGGGTGGGCGCTTGGGGTTCTACCTTGTCGGTCTCTCTGTACCGCTTTTAAAGGACTGAGGGCAGTATATGCGCTTTGAACCCGTTTGGTAACCCCTTTTATGCAGAAACTTGAAGAAGTTCTGCATAATCGCAACGGTTTGATTGCACGGGTGCCTCCATTTTGCTTTTCGCCGAAGCCTCTGTGTTTTCGCCACCAAAGCACGAACCTCAACTTTTCCAGCTACTCAATTCCTCCATGAACGCTTGAAGGGGCTTGGTGCCGGCAAGCTCGGACAACACGGTCGGGTACTCGCGAGGATCCCTCCCTTGCAGCGTGCTGATAATTCCGCCGGCAAGGAACAGAGCGAGTCTTCTCTGAATCTCGCTGAACGCGTCGAGACCGAGCGCCTCGCGCCAGGCATCGATCACCTTCAGCTTGACGCGTCCCTGCAAAGCGACGCCGTTGTCGGAAAGCATCACCTTGACCCGGTCGAACCGAGCTGCGGTGTAAGGCGCGCTCATGAGGAAGAGGGCGTCTTTTCGAGCGGAACCTCCCTCCATGAGAAAGAATTTGCACAATTCCTTGGGCAGGGCCTCGTCGATCGCCTGCTGGGCGAGGTCGTCGATGTTCTCGAAATGGTGGTAGAAGGTGTTCTTGTTCACCTCGGCAGCGCGGATTATCTCGCGCACGCCCATCTTCTCGTAGGGCTTTCGCTCCAGCAAGGCCCAGAAGGACTCTATCACCTGATCTCGCGCGGTTTTGGCGCCCGGCTCGTACTTCGGTCTGCTCACGATTCCTCCCAATCCCCCCAATTGGCCTCATCTGGCGAATCAGGCCGTTTAATTAACACATGAGGCTAATTATAATCGACATGACGAACGTGTTGCATGAAGGAGGCTTGCGAATGGAAACTACATGGTTCGACATGAATTGGGTGTGGATTGGCTCGTGCCTGGGCCTTGTGCTGGCTTTTTTCCTGTTCTTCACGAACAAGCTGAGGAGCAACCTTGCGACGCCGCGCTACAAAGACCTCTACTGGCTCGGCTGGGCATGCTCGCTTGCGTACTTCATCCACAACTTCGAGGAATACGGCATCGACATCACCGGCATGCAGTACGGTTTCCCCGCGTCGATAGAGCGCCTGGCGGGCATGCTCGGCGGCTCGGGCGACGTCCCGGCCCTGTTCTTCACCGTGGTCAACGTGTCCATGGTGTGGATCGCGTTTCCGCTTCTGGCGGCCATGGGCAAGAAGCGCCCGCTGGCATCCTTGGTCCTCGCGTCCATGCTGCTGGTGAACGCCGTCACGCACACGGCGCCTCTCATCATCGGCGTCGGCTACACCTCCGGCGCGGTGAGCGCGATAGTGCTTTTCTACCCGCTGGTCATCTGGATGTTCGTTCTGGGCGTCGGCAAGGCCAAAGGGAAGCTCCCCGGCACGTCCCTTCTTGCGGCGATCGGGATAGGGGTTCTCTGCCATGTCGTGCTCATGGGCTCGGTGATCCTTTTCGTGCTCCGTGGGGCCTACAGCGGCGAGGTTCTGGTGGCCATCCAGGTGTTCAACGCCGCCTTGCTGATCGGCCTCGGCTGGCTTGCGGGCAATTCCAAGCTCGGGCTGAGAAACCGATGAAACGAGGACGACATGGGCACTGTTAAGAAGGCGCTCAGCGTATGGTGCGACAAGGCATGGCTTGCGGCGGTGTACGCCTTGGGCCTTGCAGCGCTCGCCGTCCTCGTTTTCAATTGGGGGAACCTGAGCGTTGCGGAAAGGATCGCCTGGGCGCTGGCGGTCGGCATACCGATGCATGTGTTCGAGGAGAACACGTGGCCGGGCGGTTTCTTCTACATGAACAACCTGAGCTTCGGCTCGACGGAGCCGCTCGTCTATCCGCAGAACCGCGCCACCAACATGGTCACCAACCTCGGCGCGGAAATCGCGTTCGTGCTGATCGCGGTCAATGCCGGCACGCTCGGCGCGACCGCCGTGACGGTGGCGGTGTTCTTCGGATTGGTGGAGCTGCTCAACCACACGCGCGAGGGCATCGGCATGCACCGGCGATTCAAGGACAAGGGGAAGAGGACGATATACGCCCCCGGAGAGGCGACGTCGCTGCTCGTTTTGGCTCCGCTCTCCGTCTTCGGCATCGTCTGGCTGGCGAACAACGCCTTCGAATGGACGCAAGTCTTAGCGGGGCTCGGGATATGCCTGGGCGTCGCCGTGCTCCTCATCCTCGTTCCCTTCGCCTTCAACCTGCGCGTCAAGAGCAAGACGTTCGCTTTCAAGGGCGCAGGGTATTTCGAGAAGTACCTCGGCTGACCGATAAACGGGAAGAGAGCCACGAAGGCTTTCTCAAACCTGCCGCCCGCGCGACGACTCACCTCCTCCAGTTGTCGAACGGGCGGCCCCGCTTCCACCCGTTCGACAACGACTGCGCAGGCTACTTCGCAAGCATCCTGCGCAGTGCGAGGGCCAGCGCCCCGGCGGCGGCCAGCATGCCGCAGGACGCGCCCGCCAGCGCGCCGGCGTCCCCGCCGGTCTTCGGCGACGTGGTGCCGGTGTCCGCGTTGGACGGGGCCGCCGCGGGCTGATCGGCCTCCGGCTCGTCCACGTCCACCTTCGAGGGCACGAGCGTCATGACGAACTCGGCGTTGTAGGTGGCATCGCCCGTCTGGTCGCCGAGGTTGAACATCTCGGACGAGAAGTTGAAGCTGCTCTGGTTGGCGGCCCTCGTCACCTCGAACGTCTTAGCGACGCCGGCGCTGCCCGCGCTCGGCTTCACGTGCACCTCGAGCTTGTTGCAGCCGGCGTATGCGCCGCCCGCGATGAGCCCGACGCCGAAATCGATCTTCTTGGTGGCGTTCCCGACAACGACCACGAACGAGGGCATGCCGTCCAGAGCGTCGTCGGTCGTCTCGCTCGTAGCGATGACGACGAGCGAGGACGCCCTCGTCTCGCAGGTAAGGAGGGCGTCCTCGCTCGACGCGCTCTCCTGCCACGGCCCGATCGAGCGGGCCGTTGCCGGCTCCTGCGCGGTCGCCTGATCGGCCGTCGGCTCAGCGACCTCGTCGGCCCACGCGAGCGCGGGGAGCGCGCACGCCATCATCCCGGCGCATGCGAGCGCCGCCAGCTTCTTCCTCATATCAGCACCTCTCTCGTCGATGCGCTCCCGCAAAAGGGCGCAAGCGTTCCACAGCCACCTCATGCTACGGCACGCGGGCGCCTCGTACGACCCCTCCGACGAAAGCGGCGGCCCTCGCTGCGAAAGCGGGGCCGCGTCCTACGCCGTGGCGGTCTCGCCCACGAGCACGCCGGTGACGAGGTAGCGCACCGGATCGCTCGTGAGGGCCGAGCGGCAGGTGCTGAGCTGCACGATGCGGCTTTCAGCGTCGAGCTGCGCGCCGTCGCGCACGTTCGCCTGCGGGTCGTCGGGCGCGAGGACGGAGGCGAAGTAGCCGGCGCGCACGGCGGGGTCGGAGAAGTCGAACGAGTTGAGGATGTGCCGGTCGTCGTACTCGTAGGCCGCCACCACCCGGTACTCGAGGATGCGCCCCGGAACGTAGACGTAGAACGCGTCGTTCGCCTCGAAGAACGCCGGGTCCTCGAAGTCGTGCAGCGTGGCGAACATGCCGTCGTTCACGATGTTGTGTCCGTAGAGCACGGTGACGGGATCGGAGAAGTCCTTCGCGTTCGCCATCTGGGAGAACACCGCGCCCTCAACGGCGGGCTCGCCGTGGCGGTCGTGGTCGAGGTAGTAGAAGTCGTCGCCCGGCCGCTGGAGCACGGGCAGGTTGACGTTCGTGTTCGGCACGTACACCCACGCGTAGACGTCCGGGTTCTCGGCCTGGAGCGCGGCGAAGTCGATGGGATTCTGCATCGGCTCGTCCGCAGGCGCGTCGAAGGCGCGCTCCAACGCCG
The DNA here is from genome assembly GCF_019731765.1 of Gordonibacter massiliensis (ex Traore et al. 2017). NCBI lineage: Bacteria > Bacillati > Actinomycetota > Coriobacteriia > Eggerthellales > Eggerthellaceae > Gordonibacter > Gordonibacter massiliensis (ex Traore et al. 2017). The sequence continues at coordinate 12,797 of NZ_JAASIO010000008.1, forward strand.
GCAGCGGCGTTTCGACCACCTCCTGCACGGCTCGAGCCGCCTGGCCCTGCTGCCACAGCAGGAAGCCGAAGCCCGCCGTCGCCGAGCAGACCAGCACGGCAAGCAACACGGTGAATAGGACAACGGCGGCTCGACGCCGCGCCGGACGGCGCTTCTCCACGAACAGGCCTTTCCCCTAGCGCGCCGCAGGCAGGCGCGCGTCGATTGCGATTCGTTCCATCTTAGAAAGAAGGTGGAGCAGGTCAACGACCACGGCGAAAGCGGCCGCGCACCATGCGAAAAAAGCCAGACCGGCCGGCGGACGCCCCTTGCCGGCATTCATCGGCCCACGCGACGTCTTGCGCGACGCCTCGTTGCCGTTCGATCTTGCGCAAAGCCTGTTGGGAGGCTTTCGCCAACCCGAACCCGGCCCGTCTCAAGCAATGAGGGCGCAGGCTGCTAGGCGCCCAGTTCCGCGAGGCGCGCGTGCGCGGCGGCCGCGGCGGGCAGACGGTTGCCGTGCTCCGCGACGAACCGCAGGCACTCCCGCTCGCGGGCTGCGTCGCCCTGACGGCGGCGGACCTCCGCCTCGTCGGCGGCGGCCAGCACGCGCATGCGCAGCGGGTAAGCGGCTTGGGAGCGCACGTGCTCGAATTTCTCCGCCAGCACGTCGTCGTCGCCATCCAACCGGGCTCCCAGCACGCCGCGCTCCCACGCCAGGAAGTTGCGCCGCTGGGCGCTCTCCTCGTCCACCGCGCCGACCAACAGCCGTTCGGCCTCCTCGACCACGCCAAGCGCGACCTGGGCGCCCAGCAGCCTGAGCACTACGGGCTCCATGTTCACGAACAGCGCCGCGCGAACCTTCGGATCCTGCGTTTGAGCGGCGCTCGCGCGCATGTTCTCGCCGATGCGCGCGGCCTCTTCCGCCCGCCCCTCGTCGGCCAGCGCGAGCGCGTAGAACGAGAGGAACCACGAGCCCGCTTCCGTGTACGGCGCCTTCACGGCACCGGCGGGCACGGCGGCCTGCTCCAGGAAAGCCGGCGGATCGCAGGCGTCGTTGTAGAGCGACACGATGGCGTCGGCTTTTCGGTCGGCCTGCCGGCCCATGATGCGCGGCAGCGCATAGAGGCAGGCGACGAACAGCATGAGCGACGAGAACAGCCCCGGCAGCGTCTTGACCACGTTGCCGCCCATGACCACCGAGAAGGCGGCCAGGGAGGCCACGGGTATCAGCACGGACAGCGCGTAGGCGGCGATCAGGTACTTCTTGAAATAGGGCAGCATGGCTCTCCTCAAAAGCGGTTAGGAGCCAGTATAGCGGATGCGCGGGGCGGGCGGCGACCGCGAAGCCCGTAGGGGCGATCTCCTGATCGCCCGTTCCGGCGAAGCCGGAAAAGCAACCGAGGGCCGCGTTCTCGCGCTGCGCGCGAGCGGACGCTCAGGAGAGCGCCCCTACGGAAGGGCTTGCCGCATAAACCAGTGCGCGCGAAACGGAGAGCGTGTCGCATGGGCAAGGGCGAGCAGGCGAAACGGAGGGCATGCCGTATGAGCGAGCGCAAGCGGGCGACATGGAGGCGTCCGCGCGGAAGAGCCCGCGGCGAACGGTCACGCCGGGGGCGTCGAGCGACGCGCTCAGCAGTTGCCCAACAGCACGTCGTCCAGATGGCGGCGGGCGACGACGGCGAGCTCGCGCGGGGTGGACACGGGCGTGGGCGCGCGGTCGGCCATGCGATGGCAGGGGAAGAAGCGCGTGAGGTGGTACGGGATGGCGGGATCGAGAGAGGCGAGCCAAGCGGCCGCGGCGTCGATCTCGGCGGCGTCGTCGTTCAAGCCGGGCACCACGAGCGTCGTCACCTCCACGTGGCACGTTGAACAGGCGGACAAGGCGGCTATCGTTTCCTTCACCGTGTCCAAGTCGCCGCCCACCAGGTCGTAGAAGTCCCGCGTGAACCCTTTGAGGTCGATGTTGGCGGCATCGAGATACGGCAGCACCTCGGCGAGCGGCCCGGGGTTGACCATGCCGTTGCTCACGACGACGTTCGCCAAACCGGCCTCGCGGGCGAGCCGGGCGGTGTCGCGCACGAACTCGAAGCCGACGAAGGGCTCGTTGTACGTGTAGGCTATGCCGACGCATCCGCGCGGGCGCGCCTCCGCCGCCAGCGCCACGAGCTCGGCCGGTTCCAGCGCGCGCCACGCCACGTCGCCCTCGCCCGCGCAGGCTATCTCGGCGTTCTGGCAGAACGGGCAGCGCAGGTTGCAGCCGTAGGAGCCTGCGGACAGAACGAGTGCGCCGGGGCGCCAGCGCGCGAGGGGCTTCTTCTCCACGGGGTCGAGCGCGAGCGACGTCACGCGGCCGTAGTTCTCGCAGACCACTTCCCCGCCCCGCGCGACGCGGGCGCGGCATATCCCGTGGCGGCCCTCGGCGGGCGCGCAGGCGTGCGGGCAGATGCGGCAGACGGCGCGGGCCGCGCGCGAAGCAGGGTCCGTAACCGAGTCGGCATGCTCGGGCCCGGGCGCAACGACCGACGCGTCCTCGAGCGCCGGCGCCCGTCCGCCCGCCGACCCGCGCCGGCGCGCTCCCTCGACCCGCTCAACCACGCCGGGCCCCGCCTCCGCGGTCATGGCGCACGACCTCGAAGCGCTGAAGGCGCACGCCCTCTTCGTCGGGCGCGATGCCCGCCTTGGCGCGCGCGATGGAAACCTGCTCGGCCACCGTGTCCACACCTTCCAGATTCGGCAGCAGCAGGCCGCGGCGCCAGCCTTTCTCGACGATCACGCCGTAGCGCGCGGGATCGAGCTGCGCCTCGGAATCGACGGGCTCGGGCGGGAACAGCACGTCCACCGAATACGACAGGGCGTCCAGCTCCTCCTCTCCCACCGGCGGGAACCGCGGATCCTCGCTCGCGGCGGCCACGCCGTTGCGGATGATCTCGTCGGCCACGGATCCGGTGACGGGCTCGATGGTTCCGATGCAGCCGCGCAGGTTGCCGCCCTCGTGCAGCGACACGAACACGCCGGCGCGCGCGTCGGCGAGCTCGGGCGGCAGCCCTTCGGGACGCGCGATGGGGCGCCCCGTGCTCACGAACCCCTCCACCGAGGCGCGCGCCAGCGCGACGAACGGGTCGACGCCGCCCTCGCCCGCCGCTTCGTCGGCAGCGTCGCGCTTGTCGGCCGCCGCGTCCACCGCCGCGGCCACCGCGCCGTCGCCGTCGGCTCCCTGGACCTCGAAAGCCGCCACGGCGTAACCCACGCCGAAGGGGCCTTCGTAACTCAGGAGCTCGTGGGTGCAGGCAAGGCCGTCCAACGCGCCCGCCATGATCTGGAACGAGCGCAGGCCGCATTCGGCGGCCGCTTCGAGGAACGCCTCGTCGAACGCGAACAGCCCTTCGAGGTCGCCCGCGTCGAGCAGGTCCGTGACGTCGCGGTCGAACACGGGTCCCTCGGGCGCGAAGCCGTAGGGACCGCTTTCCTTGAGCTTGTGCGAAAGGTCGCCCGAGGCCACGAGCACGCAGCTCCGATCCAGGTCGCGCGCCGCTTCGGCGATGCAGCGGCCGATCTCCCGGTGGTCGGCCGGAGGCAGGCCCGCCAGGCCCACGCGTACGAGCCGGTAGCCCGCGTAGCGCTCGTTCACGAAGTGCAGCGGCACGAAGGTGGCGTGGTCGAGCTCGCCGTCGCGCATGCCGCTGCCGCAGATGGGCACGCCGCGCGCGCGAGCGCAAGCCGACACCGCGGCGGCGAAGGAGGGATCGTAGGGCACGTTCATGGCCGCGTCCCAAGCGCCGAACTGCCCCATGTCGCCATGGGCGGCGTCGCCGGTTGAGATATGGAAGCAATCGTAGTAGAGCGGGGCATGGGGCGAGACGACCACGATGGTGTCGGGCGCATGGGCGGCGATGCGCCGGGCCACCTCCTCGTAGGCGTCGACGGTGCGTTGGATGGCGCGCTCCTCGCCATGCCCGACGGCGGGCACGATGAGCGGCGGATGGGGTACGACGTAGGCGGCGACGATGCTCATGTGCGGCTCCTTCAGCAAGACCGGCCCGAAGCGCGCAGGCGAGGCACCACGCGAAGCGGGCGTTTTCCGCCATTGTACACCGCTCGGGCCCGGCCCGCGAGCCGTGCCCGCCCCCGCCGCCGATCCGGCACGCAAGCGTTGCCGGGAGCGCGGCGAGACCCGCTGGAAAAGGCTCCTCGGCCGGCCCCTACCCCGTTATGCGGTCGGGGCAGGAGAGCACGCGCAGGCGGCCGTCGCGGCAGTGCGACACCAGCGTCACGCCCAGCTCCTCGGCGCGGCGGGCGGCCTCGTCGGTGGCGGACTTGCGCGACACGAGCACGGGGCAGCCGGCGCGATGGGCCTTGAGCGCCATCTCGCAGCTGATGCGGCCCGTGATGAACAGCGCCTTGTCGCCCACGCCCACGCGGTCGAGCCACGCCTGGCCGATGAGCTTGTCCATGGCGTTGTGGCGCCCGATGTCCTCGCGCACGAGCAGGAGCCCGCCCGCGCGGCCGTCGCCCAAACCGCAGCCGTGCACACACTCGCCGGTGTTGCGGCGCGGGCTGCGCTCGCAGAGCTCGTCCATCTGGGCCAGCAGCGCGTCGGCGTCGAAGCGCGCGTTCGTTTCGAGGCGCGCGGGAGCCGGCACGTCGCCCCCGCCCGAGAGCAGCGCCGAGCGGGCGCAGCCGGCCGAGGTCACGCGATGCAGCGGAACGTAGCCGTCCGCGGCGCGCTCCCCGCTGGCCACGTACACGGCTGCCTCATCGGGGTCGGCCGTGACCTCCACGAAGCGCTCGCGGTCGGCGATGAGCCCCTCGGACAACAGGTAGCCCACGGCCAGCTCGGCCAAGTCGTAAGGGCTGCCCTGGCTCACCGCCACGGGCGCGTCGTTCAGGAATATGCGTATGGGCCGCTCGGCCGTGGTGCGCGGCGCGGATGCCCGGTACTCGATAACGGCCATGCGGCCTCCTTTCCTCGTAGGTTTCCGAGACGGCGCCTTTTCGCGGCGCCTTCCCGCTTTCGATGCTAGCGCTCGGCCGGCGGGTGCGCGGGGGCTATTCGGCGGGCGCACCCGCTCCGCCGGCGAAGGCCGGATCGGCCGCTATGGCGTCGAGGCGCGCCATGACCACGTCTTCGACCTCGAACGAGAACGGCGCGAGCGCGTCGTCGGCGTACACGGTGCGCATATAGCCGCCGCACTCGTCGCACGTGGCGATGCGGTGGGCGTCGTCGCCCTCCACGTTGAAGTAGTGCAGGCGCCCCTGGTTCTGCGTGCCACAGCGCGCGCAGCGCACGCGCTCGATCTCCCACGTCGTGCCGCACTGGGCGCACCAGAGCGTCTTGCCGCGCCCCTGCGTGGAGTTCTCGCCCCCCACGCGCGCCGCTGCCGGCGCGCCGCCGCACACCGGGCAGTCGAGCGGACGCGGCGCCTCGCAGCCGGCCTGGTCGAGCGCGCGCGAGACGGCGCGCGCGGGGGCTTCCAGCTGGGAGCGCAACGCGAGCGACGCCACGAGCGCCGCCGTGCGGGCCTGCCCCTCGGCCATGCCGTCGTCGACCAGCAGGTCCGCCAATGCGTCGAGGTAGGCCGCCGGATCCTTGCCGGCCTCGTCGAGCGGGCTCGCGGCCACGATGCGATCCCACTTCGTGCGGCCGAGCGCGTCGGCCGTGCCTTCGTCGAAGCCGCCGTGCTCGGCCGCGCAGGCGGCCGCGCGCGCGAGGGCCTCCGCGAACGGGGCGGCCTCCACCGCGGCCGGCGCTTGCGCGAACACGGGCTCGCCCGCCGCGTACCAAGCGCGCAGGTCGGCATCGGACGGAACGTCGTAGCCGGCGCCGGGCGCCGCGTCCGCGCTCACGGCGTCCCAGAGCTTGCGGAAGAACTCCAGGCGCGCGGCGTCTCCCTCGTCGAGCTTGCCGCGGTAGGCGGCGAGAGCCGCGTCGATTGCTTTCAGGTTCATAGGGTTCCTTGTCGTGTCTCGGTTTGCTTGCCATCCTGAGCGCAGGCCGTGCGGCGGGCGTCCAGGCGTCGTTGCCGACGCAGAATATCCTTCGACTCCGCCGCCTTCGGCGGCTCCACTCAGGATGACAACCAGGTTCCTTGCTGAGGCGGCTCAGCGCCGTCGAGCGGCGCGATGCTCGACGCAGTCCCCGCTCCCGTCGGAAACGGGGACTGCGCGGCGGCACCCTGCCCTGCGAGGGGCGGGATGCCGCGGTCGTCCTTACGCCTTCTTCTCGACGACGTTCTCGCCGCTGGCGATCTCCTCGCGAGCCCAGTGGCCCCAGTGGTACAGGGCGTCGGACTCGGAGACGGTGCCGTCACCGAACATGAGCTTGTACGTGCCCCGGTACGGCTGGAAGATGCCCGCGCCCAGGAAGATGTGCGCCAACCCGAACACGGCGATCAGCAGGAAGCCGATGTCGTGCAGGAACAGCGCCACGCCGTGCACGCCGGCGCCGAAGTCGAACAGCGTCGTGCCCAAAAGCAGGATGACGCCCGTGATGCCCATGAGCGCGCCCGCGAACCACAGCATGCCGTCGGCGAAGCGCTGGCCGCTCTTGACCTCGCGCTGGTCGGGCATGTGGATCCACTTGGCCATGAACAGGTACGGGAAGAACAGCGCCATCCACTTCTTGTCGTCGGAATCCCACCGGTCGAACAGGTTCTTGAAGATGTGGGCCACGCCCTTGGGCGCCGCGATGGCGCTGATCAAGGGCACGAGCACGAAGATGACGCCGATAACGCGATGGGACATGCGGATGACGAACACCGTGTCGGCGCCGGCCGCCGCCGCAAGCTGCGGCACGAACACGAACAGCCCCGATATGCACAGCAGGATGCATGCGACGATGGTGATGCCGTGCGTCCAGCGGGCCTGCTTGGAGTGGCGCTTGATGTAGCGCTCCGTGCCGCTCGCGGACATCTGTTCGAGGAACGCGCGGTTCTTCGCGGTCTCCTCGGCGGAAACCATGACTGGTCCCTTACTCATCACGGCCTCCTTTCTTGCCGCCCAGGTTCTCGGTGATGTGCTCCATCACCGACTCCTCGTCTTGGCCGTCGCCGTGCTTGACCACCTCGCCGGTGGTCACGGAGAGGGTGTCCTCCGTATCCGGGTTGTAGGCCAGCTTGTCGCGCTTGTACCCAATGCCGAGCGCGAACATGGCGGCGAGGCCGGCCACGGTCACGCCCGTGGCGATGCCGGTGATCGGCTTCATGATCTGCGTCAGGCCCACCACGGGGTTGGCCTGCGGGTTCTCCACCTGGCCGTGCGCGGCCACGCCGTACTTGAGCACCTGTATGACGTGCAGGCCGCCCATCTCGTCCTCGCCGTAGACCACCGCGTCCTCGTAGCCCTTGGCCTTGAGGAAATCGGCGCGCTCGTGGGCGATGGCGATCATCTCGTCGCGGTCGCCGAACAGAAGCGCGTCCGGCTGGCACGTGGTGACGCAGGCCGGCTCGAGGCCCTGTTCGATGCGGTCGACGCAGCCCGTGCACTTGTTCACCGTCGTGCGCAGGCCCTCCTGGTAGTGGGGCACGTCGAACGGGCATGCCGTGGAGCAGTACTGGCAGCCCACGCACTTGGAGTCGTCCACCGTGACCAAACCGGTGGCCTCGTGCTTGGTGATGGCGCCGGCCGGGCACACGGTCACGCACGCGGCGTCGGTGCAGTGCTGGCACGCACGGCGGCCGAAGGCCCACTTCACGCCCTTGCTGCCGCCCGCCTCCTCGTTGAAGGAGATGAGCAGGCGCGTGGTGGCGTTCAGATCCATCGGGCTTTGGTACGAGCCCGTGGAGGGGTTCCCGTTCTTCTCAAGCGTCGAGGGCAGGTCGTTCCAGCATTTGCAGGCCACCTGGCAGCCGCGGCATGCGCTGCAGCGCGAGGTGTCGAACAGTATGGCTTTCTCACTCATCATTCAACACCTCCCTAGATCTTCTCGATGTCGACGAGGAACGCCTTGTACTCGGGCACCCAGCAGTTCGGGTCGCCCACGTTCGGCGGCAGGTCGTTGACGATGTCGCCCGTGGCGTACTCGCCCGCCCAGCCGAAGTGGTGCGTCATGCCCACCTGGTGCACGGTCTTGCCGTCCACCGTGAACGGCTTGAAACGGGGCGTGACCAAGGCCATGACCTCGACCGAGCCGCGGTTGTTGCGCACGCGGACCTTCTCGCCGTTCTTGATGCCCTTCTCCTCGGCAAGCTCCAGCGACATCTCCACGAACTGCTCGGGCATGGCCTCGACCAGGGCCGGGCACGTGCGGGTCTGGCCGCCGGTCTGCCAGTGCTCGGTGACCGAGTAGGTGGTCACCGCGATGGGGAACTCGGAGCGGTCGCCGCGCTTGACCGACTCGAACTCGGCGAAGCGCACGCACGGCGAGTTCTGGCGGCCGTTCAGCTGGTTGTCGGACGGGCTCTCGAAGGGCTCGTAGTGCTCGGGCAGCGGCCCGTCGCCCATGCCGTAGCTCTCCAGGCGCGCGTTCTGCTCCCAGAGCATCATGAACGCCTTGTTGTTCGGGGGCACGGGAGTGCCGTTGGACACGGCCACGAAGTCGCCCACGTCGTTCTGCACCCACTTCTCGCCCGTCCATTCCACGAGCGTGCGGTCCGGGTTCCACGGCTTGCCCTCCATGTCGGCGGAGGCGCGGTTGTAGATGATGCGGCGGTTGAGCGGCCAGGCGAACGAGAACTTCGGATACAGGCCCAACCCCGAGGGGTCCTCGGTGTTGCGCCCGCCGGCAGCCTGCTCGGCCGGGTCGAGCGGCGCGTCGTTGTTGGCCCAGAAGCCGGTGTAGATCCACATGCCGCAGGCCGTCGACCCGTCGGCCTTGAGGTTCGCGAACGAGGAGAGCAGCTCGGTCTTCGGGGCGGCCGAGGTCGTGTTGCACTCGGTGCCGTCGTACACGTAGCCGTTGAGGGCCCAGTTCACGGGGCGCGGGTCGATCTTGCCGTCCACGTAGTAGTCCCACTTCGTGTTCAAAATAGGCTCAGGCGCCACGCCGCCTTCCTTCTTGTAGAGGTCGACGATGGCCGTCCACAGCACGTCGCAGATCTCGTAGTCGGGCTTGGCCTCGTCCCACGGCTCCACGGCCTGGTTGCGCCACTGCAGCCAACGGCCGGAGTTCGCGATGATGCCGGGCTTCTCGTAGATGAGCGCCGCCGGCAGGAAATACACCGTGGTGTCGACGTCGGCCGGGTTCATGTCGGGGGCCTTCCAGAAACAGGCCGACTCCGTCTCCACCCAGTCGGCCACCACGAGCCAGTCGAGGTTCGCCATGGCGCGGCGCACGTTGCTCGCATTCGGGGCCGAGTGGCAGGGGTTCATGCCCCAGTTGAAGTAACCCTTGATGACGCCCTGGCTCATGAGCTCGAACGAGCCGATGATGGAGTAGTCGGGGCTCTTCGGCACCTTCGGCCACCAGTCGTAGCCGTAGTCGTTCTCGACCGTGGCCGCGTCGCCGAACCATTCCTTCAGCGCGGACACGACGAACTTCGGCTTGTTGGTGTAGTAGCCGTCGGAGTACGTCTCCTTCTCGCACCACGCGCGCAGAGACGGCGTGCCGTACTCGGTGGGCCAGTTCAGGTAACCCGGCTGGTTCGCCACGAGCATGCCCATGTCGGTGGCGCCCTGCACGTTGGGCTCGCCGCGCAGCGCGTTCACGCCGCCGCCGGCCACGCCCACGTTGCCCAGCAAAAGCTGCAGGATGCCCATGGAGCGGCAGTTCTGCGCGCCGTAGGTGTGCTGCGTCTGGCCGAGCGCGTACAGGATGGTGCCGGACTTGTCGGGAGCGCCGGTGGAGGCGTACGTGGCGTACACCTTCTCCAGGATCTCCTTGTCCATGCCGCACACGCTGGACACGGTGTCCAGGTCGTAGCGGGAGTAGTGCTTCTTCATCTGCTGGAACACGCACATCGGGTCCTGAAGCGTCATGTCGCGCTTCGGCACCTCCACCACAGGCGGCGTGAAGGCGGGCACGCCCTCGGCCGCGGCCCACGCGTAAGCGCCGCCGGCGGAGGTGTCCCACTCCTTGGTGGACTCCACCTGGTAGTGCCACGTGTGGTTGTCGTAGGTGGCGGTGTCCTCGTCGAAGCCCGAGAAGATGCCTTCGTTCACGTCGAACGAGTACTGGGCGTCGAGCAGGTACGACGCGTTCGTGTAGTTCAGCACGTACTCGTGCTGCCACAGGTCGTGCTCGATGATGTAGTTGAACAGGCCGCCGTAGAAGGCGATGTCGGTGCCCGAGCGGATGGGGCAGTAGATGTCGGCCATCTCGGCGGAGCGGGTGTAGCGCGGGTCCACGACGATCCACGTGGCGCCGCGGTCGAGCGCCTTCTGCACCCATTTCGACGAAACGGGATGGTTCTCAACGTTGTTGGAGCCGATCGTCATGATGACGTCGGCGTTCTGCATGTCGCAATAGTGGTTCGTCATCGAACCGCGACCGAAGGTTGCTGCCAGACCGGCAACGGTGGGGCTGTGTCAAACACGCGCCTGGTTGTCGATGGCGATGATCCCGAGCGAGCGCATCATCTTGTTGATGAGGTACTCCTCCTCGGAGTTCTGCTGGCTGCCGCCCAAGCTGGCGATGCCGTGGCAGCGGTTCACCGTGATGCCGTTCTTCACCGTCTCGAAGGTGGCGTCGCGGGTGTCCTTCACCCAGCGCGCGATCTCGGCGACGGCGTCGTCCCAGGTGATGTCCTCCCATGCGGAGGCGCCGGGGCGACGGACCATCGGCTTGGTCTTGCGGTTGGTGTTCTTGATGATCTCGCGCGTGTCGGGGTCGACGACGTTGCGCAGCTGGAACATGGTGGCGCCCTTCGGGCACAGACCGCCCTCGTTGATGGGATGGTCGGGGTCGCCTTCGATGTTCACGAGCTCGCCATCGCGCGTGGAGCAGATCACGCCGCATCCGCCCGAGCAATAGCAGCAGATGTTCGTGTACTCCTCCGTGTTCACGAGCTTCCAGTCGGGGTGCGGCTCGACGGCCAGCGCCTCCGACTGCGAGGACAGTTCGAATGCCATGCTCGTTGCGAACGCTGCGCCGGCGGCTTTGAAAAAGCCCCTGCGTGACAGGTTCATGGTCCTCAGTTCCTTCCTACTCGCCTGATAGGGTTCCTGCATGGGGACCGTGCGCGGAGACGAGGCGACCGAGGGCCTGAGGGTACGGCTCGTTTCGCGACGCGGTCCGGCCCGCAGCGGGCCGCCGGTTCGGCGCCCTCCGCCGACCGGTGCGAAAAGCGTACCATGGCGCCCGGAAGGAGCCGCCCCCAAGCGGGGCGTGCTCTTCGTGAGGTTTTCGGCGAAAGGCCTTCCATACGCTTTCCCCTGCCGTGAACGGTATGTTTTCGCAGGTGAAAGACATTGTGAGGCGGCGAGCGGTCGGGCGGGCGGCCAGGTGGACGGGCGCGAGGTTTCGGCCTGCGCGCCTCAGGGATCGGCAACCGGCCGGGCGGCGCGCGGCTCGGCGTCCACGGTAACCGCACGGTTCCGGCGGCGAGGCGCCCTGCCCGCGTCGAAGCGGTGTCCTGCTATACTGGCTGCGGACAACGAACCGGCCGCGGGTTCCCCGCCGGAAGGCGCGGGCGCGCGGCGCGAAGCGGACGATGAACGAGAAGGAGCCCCCATGGACGAGCTCGAGCGCATCAAACTGACGAAGCTCACGTCGAAGGGCGGTTGAGCGGCGAAGTGGGGTCCGGGAGACCTCGACGACATTCTGGCGTCGCTCGCCGCGACCGGCGACGGGCAGGAGCCCGTGCCGGGGTCCGAGCGGCTGCTGCTGGGTTTCGGCACGTGCGACGACGCGGCCGTGTGGAAGCTCTCCGACGACGCGGCGGCCGTGCTCACCGTGGACTTCTTCACGCCCATCGTGGACGACCCGTACGAGTTCGGGCGCGTGGCGGCCGCCAACGCACTTTCCGACGTGTTCGCCATGGGGGCCGTGCCGCACGTGGCGCTGAACCTGCTGGCGCTCGACTGCGCGCTGGGGCCCGACGTGGCCGGAGCCATCCTGCGCGGCGGCGCGGATGCCGTGCGCGAGGCGGGCGCGGTGGTGGCCGGCGGGCACACCATCGACGACGCCGAGCCGAAGTACGGCCTCGCCGTGTTCGGCACCGTGCATCCCGACCGCATCGTGCGCAATGCCGGAGCGCTGCCGGGAGACGCGCTGTACCTGACGAAGCCTTTGGGAACCGGCATCATGGTGGCCGCGCGCGCCTGCGACCTCGTGGACGACGCGGGACTGCGCCCGGCGGTGGAGTCGATGATGGAGCTGAACGCTGCGGGGGCCGCCGCGCTCGCGGAGTCCGGCGTGCACGCCGCCACCGACGTGACGGGCTTCGGCCTGGCCGGGCACCTGCACGAGCTCTTGGAGGCGAGCGGGTGCGCCGCGTCCCTCGACTTCGCCGCGCTGCCCCTGTTCGACGGCGTGGAGGGCTTCGCGCGCGCCTACTGCCGGCCGAACCGCCTGTTCACCATCATGGACCAGGCCGAAGGATACGTGGAGCAGGGCGCGCTGGACGACGACGAGTACGACAACCGCCTGGCCGTGATCTGCGACCCGCAGACCTCCGGCGGCCTGCTCGCCGCCGTGCCGCCCGAGGCGGCGGGCGTGTTCGAGCGCGCCTTCGAGGCCCGCACCGGCCGTGCGCCTGCGCGCATCGGACTCGTGGAGGTCGGCGAGGCGGGCGCAATCCGCTTCGCGGGGTAGCCGCCCGCTGCGGCGCTACAGCTTTTTCAACAGGCGGTACTCTCCCGTCTCGTCGGCGTAGAGGGCGGCCAGGCCGCGGGCCTCGTCGACGGTGGCGGCGAGCGCGGCGGCCGCCCTCTCGTCGTCGGCCTCGAAGCGCAGCGTCATGCCGCAGCTCGCGGTGATGGCGCGCGGCGTGGGGATCACGGCGGGGCGCGCGGCGGCGAGCGCCTTGTTGGCGGCCATGGCCGCGTGGGTGGACTCGAACGCCAGAAGGAAGCGGGGCACGGGGCGACCCTCCTACAGCGTGATGACCTTGGCCGCCTCCTGCATGCGGCCAAGGATGTCGTACATGTTGGAAACCTCGCCCACGGCCAGCTGGTCCTTCACGCCGTAGAAGTCCAGGCACGTGCCGCACACGAGCACCTCGGTGCCCTTCTCCGCGAGCGCGCTCACGTTGTCGACGACCTGCTGCTCGCCGCCGGCCACGAGCTTCACGCCGGAGTTCATGAACAGCAGCGACGCCGGCACGTCGTCGGACTCGGACAGGGTGTACAGCGCCATCTTCATGAGGTTGTAGCCGAGCTCCCCGTCGCCCTCCCCCACGTGGTCCTTGCCCACGAACACGGCGTAGCCGCAGCCCGCGCCCGGCGCGCAGGCAGCGCCCGTCGGCGCAGGGACCGATGCCGGGACTTCGCCGTCGCCTTCGGCGAACGAGACGAGCCAACCGCCCTCGATGTCGTCCACGGACACGACCAGACCGGTCTTGCCGCCCAGGCGCGTGAGGTTCTTCACGGCCGTCTCGTTGTCCACCTGCACGGACAGCTCGCGGCAGCCCGCGTCGATCTCCTTCTTCGCCAGCACGAGCGGTTTGGGGCACTGCATGCCGAATGCGTCGATGATCTTCATGTACGGTTCCTTTCGTCGTGCGGTTTGCTCTGCTTTCGCCGGTTGCCCGCGGAGGCTCATCAAGATCGACGAACCCCCGTAGGGGCGCTCTCCTGAGCGCCCGCTCGCGCGAAGCGCGAGAACGCGAGCCCCGGCCGCTTTTCCGGCTTCGCCGGAACGGGCGATCAGGAGATCGCCCCTACGGAGCCTACTTGCTTGCGACGGCGGCCAGCGCTGCCAGGCCCTCGTCTATCTCGTCTTCGGTGGTGAAGCTGGAGAAGCTGAAGCGCACGGCGCCGCGCTCCTCCGTGCCGAGGGCACGGTGCATGAGCGGGGCGCAGTGGGCGCCCGCGCGCGTGCAGATGCCGAACTCGTTGGACAACCGATCGGCTGCGAGCGCCGAGTCAACCCCTTCCACGTCCACGGCCACGATGCCGCAGCGGTCGATGCCGCCGTGCCCGCCCAGCACGCGCACGCCCGGTACGGCGAGCGCGCCGGCCTCGAAGCGCTCCGTGAGCGCGCGCAGGCGCGCGGCCACGTTGTCCACGCCCTCGCGCTCCAAGTAGGCCACGCCCGCCGCCAGGCCGGCCAGCCCGTGCGCGTTCACCGTGCCGGCCTCCAGCGCCTCGGGCATGAAGCGCGGGTGCCGCTCGTCGAAGCTGTGCGTGCCGGAACCGCCCTCCAATAGAGGCGGCACGTCCACGCCCTCCGCCACGGTCAGGCCGCCCGTGCCCTGCGGGCCGTACAGGCTTTTGTGCCCGGTGAAGCACACGACGTCGGCGCCGAGCGCGCCCATATCGAGCGGCAGCGCGCCCGCCGTCTGGGCGGCGTCGAGCACGAAAAGCGCCCCCGCCTCGTGGGCGAGCCGCGCCATGCGCGCCACGTCGTACACGTCGCCTGTGAGGTTCGACGCGTGCGTGGCCGCCACGAGGTCCACCCCGCCCTCGAGCAGCCGCTCGTAGGCGGCGAAATCGAGCGCCCCGTCCGGCCCGACGGGCGCGACGTCCACCGTGCAGCCCCGCTCGTCGCGAGCCTTGTACAGCGGGCGCAGCACCGAGTTGTGCGAGGCTGCCGTCGTCACGGTGCGGCCGCCGGCGGGCAGCAGCCCCGCGAGCGCGATGTTGAGCGCCATCGTGGCGTTCGCCGCGAACGACACGCGCGCCGCCGAGGGCGCGCCCAGAAGCCGGGCTACCTTGTCGCGCGCGTCGTACACGGCCATGCCGGCGTCGAGCGATGCCTCGTGCACGCCGCGTCCCACGCCGCCGAACGAGCCGATGGCCGCGGCCACGGCCTCGGCCACCTCGGGCGGCTTGTGCCGGGTGGTGGCCGCGTTGTCGAAGTAGATCATGTGCGAGCCTTTCCGTTTGCTCTCCGCATCATACCAGTTCCCCGCCCCGCATCCGCGCGCACCGGCGCATGCCGCAGAACCGACAGCGAAGCGACACCCGCCGCGTCACGGCAGCGCGCTCAGCGCCGCGCCCAGGGCGCCGGCGAAGCGGGCCTCGGGGCAGGTGCCCACCGGCTTGCCCAGGTGCGCGGCCAGGCGCTCCACCACGTAGCCGTTGTCGCACAAACCGCCGGTGAGGAAGTACGCCTCGCCCGGCATCTGCGCCGCGAGCGTCGCCACGCGCGCCACCACGGACTCGACGACGCCGTTGGCGATGTTCTCGCGCGGCTCTCCCTTGCCCACGAGCGAGATGACCTCGGACTCGGCGAACACGGTGCACATGTTCGAGATGGGGGTGGGGCTGCCGGCCCGCGCGAGGCGGGCGAGCTCGTCCTGGTCGACCGCCAGGCGATCGGCCATGATCTCCAAGAAGCGCCCGGTGCCGGCCGAGCACTTGTCGTTCATGACGAACTTCTTCACCGCGCCGCTCTTCAGCACGATGACCTTCGTGTCCTGCCCGCCCACGTCCACCACCGTGCCGTCGCGCCCGAACAGGCGCGCTGCGCCGCGGCCGTGGCAGGTGATCTCCGTGACCACCTTGTCGGCGTACGGCACGGCCACGCGCCCGTAGCCGGTGGCCACGCACGCGCCGTCGCCCACGTCGATGCCCGCCTCGTCCAGCAGCGCGCGCACGCGGCGGGCCGCCTCCACGCTGCTGAAGCCCGTGGGGCAGAGGAACGTGCGCGAAAGCGCGCCGTCGGCGTCCAACACGGCGACCTTCGTGGCGGTTGACCCCACGTCGATGCCCACGTAATGCATGGTCTTCCTTTCATCGTCCTCGTTCGCGGCGCCGGTTCTTCAACAGCTGGAGCCCGTAGGGCAAGGGCTCTGCCCTTGCCATTCAACAAGGCGCGTTCCCGCAGGTCGGCGGCAAGGGCAGAGCCCTTGCCCTACGGGGCGGTTGCCGAACACGCGCGGTTGTGCTTTCCGTTCGAGTCCCTTCCGTTGTCATCCTGAGCGGAGCGCGCAGCGCGGAGTCGAAGGATCTTCGACGAAGGGAGTCTCCCGTTACCGAAGATCCTTCGACTACGGCCTTCGGCCTGCGCTCAGGATGACAACAGTTCGCTCGGAACGACCGACGAACGCGCACCCTAGCAGTAGCGGTCGCGGTCGGGGCGTATCTGGCGGGCGAGGCGTGCCACGCCCTCGACGTGGGCGCCGCATTCCCGGGCGACGTCGCGGATGCGCTCCTCGTCGTCGCACGACACGAGCAGGCTCATGCCGCAGGTGGCGCGCGCGGCGCGCGGCGTGGGCGCGATGCGCGCGCCCACGCCGGCGTCCTTCAACGCGGAGAACAGCGCGAGCCCGTCGGTGTGGCCGCGGAACAGCACGTAGCAGTCCACGGGCCCCTCCGGCACCCCTTCCGCAGGCGCCCCCGTCGGGCCGCCTTCGCGGCCGGCCGGGCCGGGCGCCCCCGCAAGCGCGTCGGGCGCAACGCCCTCGCAGCCCTCGCGGCCTTCCCCGACGGGCTCCACGGGCCTACTCCCCCAGCATTTCCACGAACGCGCCCACGCGCGTGCGCAGCTGCTCGGCGTCGTTGTCGGCGTAGTCCGTCTCCAGCGCCAGCACCGGGATGCCCTCGGCCTCGAGCGCAGCGGCCAGGCTCGGCTTCTCCACGTTGTAGAGCGTGCAGAACTTCAGGTTCGCGTCGATCACGCCGTCCACGTGGTACTCGCGCGCCATGCGCACGACGTCGTCCACGCGGCCGGGGTTGGGCGTGAAGCAGGCGCAGTTGTTCTTCATGTAGCGCTCGCTCAGGGCCTGGAACTGGCTCTCCAGCGTATCCGCGCCCTCGTCCACCAGGTTCTCGAAGTAGCGCGTGCCCGTACACATCTCCTCGCACACCACGGCCGCGCCGCTCGTCTCGATGATGTGGTGCAGCTTCCAGTTCGGGATGGCCAGCGGCGTGCCCGTCACCAGGATGCGCTTCGTGCCCGCCGGGAACACGCTCACGCCGTCGGCGACGCGCTGCTCCAGCTCGTCGGCCAGCTTGTTGGCCATCTCGGCGCAGCGGGCCGGGTCGTCGAAGAACGCGATCTGCACCATGAGCAGGGCGTCCTTGCCGCTGATGGGGATGCAGTTCGTCGCCTTGCGCGCCTCGAACACGCGCGCGAGCGCGCGGCGCTTCTCGTTGACCAGCCTGATGGCCGCGCCCAGGTTCTCGGGCGTGAGCGCGCGTCCCGTGACCCCTTCCACCTCGGCCGCGAAGTCGGCGATCTCGCCCGTCCACTTGTCCACGTCCTTCTGCCGCTTCATCTGGGGCATGTCCATGACGTAGGTGCGCTTGTCAGCGCCGAGTATCTCGTAGGCCTTCTTCTTGGCGTCGCACGTCGTCTCGCCCACGTACACGTCGGCCACGCTGAAGTAGGGGCAGGTCTTGCCGAAGTGCGCACCCAGCGACGCCTTGACCAGCGGGCACGTATCGCTCGGCAGCACCTTCTCGCCCGCGGGCACCCAGAACTGCGAGCCGCCGCAGAGTCCCGTGACGGCGCCGCCGCAGGCGATGACCACCTCGTCGGGCACGAACACGCAGAACGTGCCGAACACCTTGCCGCCCTGTTTCTGCAGTTCGATGAGCTCGGCGGGGCGCACGCCGTGTATCTCGGACACGACGAAGTCGTAGAAAGCCATGTTCTCGGGGCGATTGTCCTGGCTCAGGTACGTGTCGCCGAACGCGTCGGGCAGCACGGCGCATAGCTGGTCGTGCGTGTCCAGATCCATGTCAAGGTCGGTCCACATCTGGCGGTAGTCGGTCATAGCTTCCTCCTCGCAGGGGGTCTGCGTCTCGTCTTCTCGTTTCATGCGATGCAAAGCCGTTCGCAGGCATGCGGAAGCGCCGCCCGGAACGGCGGTGCAGAACGGGCGGGCGCGTGGCAGAGGCGCGCTCGCCGGCTTCCCTTGAAGCGCGGTGAGGGGCCGGACGTCCCTTTGGGCAGAAGAGAGGTGCGCACGGAGGCAGAAGCGCGCACCGGGATCGTGGGGCCGTTAATGCAGATTATAGCGCGCCGCAGCCGCCTGGGCCATGACGTTCGCCATCGCGTCGGCGACGTGCTCCCACGCCAGACCGCTCGTGTCGCACGGGCGCGGCGGCAGCGCCAGCGTCTCCTCGACGGCGCGGGCGAGCCGGCGCTCGAACGCGGGCAGCGCCGCCGGATCCGGCTCGTCGACGCCGAGCATGCGCGGCGGCTCCACGTACACGATGGGCGCTTGGGGGATGCGCTCGGCGAGCCACGGGCGGATGCCGGGCAGGTCGGTGACAACCACCGTGCAGCCGCAGGCCAGCGCCTCCACCACCACGAGCGGCAGGCCCTCGTAAAACGACGGCAGCACGAACACGTCGGCGCGGCGCAAGGCCCGCGCCAGCTCGCCTTGCGCGAGCTTGCCCAGGAACTCCACCGGGTGTTCGCACGCGCGGGCCCGCGCGCGGATGCGCTCGTACTCGTCCGCCGCGCCCGCGCCGCCGGCCAGGCGCAACCGCAGCCCCGCCGGGCCCGCGTCCACCTGGTCGATGGCCGCAAGCAGGCTCGCCACGCCCTTCTTGTCCGCGATCTTGCCCGCGTACGCGAGCTCGGCCGCGCGCGGGCGCGCCCCCGCCGAAGCGGCCGGGCGCGCCTCGGGCGCCCGCGAGAACACGTCTTTGTTGTAGCCCGTGCCGATCACGTGGATGCGCGCCGGGTCAACGCCGTAGGCGCGCTCGATCTGGCGCTTCTGCTCGCCGTGCAGCGCGAACACGGCGTCCAGGCCGCGCACGCCCGCCACGATGCGCTCGCGCGCGAGGTCGTGCGAGGCCATCTGCCGCAGGTCGGTGGAGTGGGACACGGCCCCTAGGGCACGGTGCGGCAGGCGCTCGCGCGCGACGGCGGCCAGCAGGTACAGGTGGTGGCAGACGACCGCGTCGGGCCGGAAGGCGGCATCCGCCTCGGCCAGCGCCGCCGAGAACGCCGCGTCGAAGCGCGCCGTCATGTCCGGCGTCAGGTCGCGGTAGCGCGTGGAGCGGTACGGCATCTCGTCGGACATGCCGACCACCGGAAAGGGCAGCTCGTCCGTCTCGAAGCGCACGGGGCGCACGAGCACGCCCGGCGGCAGGACCGGCTCGTCGCGCGGTCCGACGCCGCACACGACGGCGGCCTCGTGCCCGGCGGCCACCTGGCAGCGCACCGTTTCGGCCAGGTACACGCCGCTGCCGGTGCTGTCGGGTTTCTGCGCGGTGACGTTGAGGATTCTCATAGCGCCATAGTAGCGTCTTTCCGGCATCCGGTCTATCGCGGCTTGGTATAATGGCTCGCAATCGACGATCATGAGAAAGGCCCCGCCCATGCCCACCGAAGCGTCCCGAGAACTGCTCCGTTCCCTCCCGCAAGTCGAGGAGGTGCTGCGCGCACCGCGCGTCGAGGCGCTCCTGGCCGACCTCCCCCGACCCTTCGTGGTGGAGGCGGTGCGCAACGCGGTGGATGCGCTGCGCAGGCGCATCCTGGACGGCGAGCTCTGCGACGTGTCGGAGGCGCGCGTGGCCGAGGACGCCGCCGTGCGGGCGCTCGCGCTCACGCGCCCGTCGCTGCGGCGCGTGGTGAACGCGAGCGGCGTGATCGTGCACACGAACCTCGGGCGCAGCCCGCTCGCCCCCACCGCCGTGAAGGCGGCGCTCGACGTGGCGGGCGGCTACTCCACGCTGGAATACGACACGGACCGCATGGCGCGCGGCAGCCGCCACACCCACTGCGAGCGCCTGATATGCGCGCTCACCGGCGCCGAGGCCGCCATCGCCGTGAACAACAACGCCGCTGCCGTCATGATGGTGCTCTCCGAGTTCGCGGGCGGGCACGAGGCCGTGGTGTCGCGCGGCGAGTTGGTGGAGATAGGCGGCTCGTTCCGCATCCCCGACATCATGGCGCTCTCGAGGGCCGCCATGGTGGAGGTGGGCACGACGAACAAGACGCACGAGGCCGACTACGAGCGCGCCCTGGGGCTCGATACGGCCATGCTGCTGAAGGTGCACCCGTCCAACTACCGGCTCATCGGCTTCACGGAGAGCGTGGGCGTGCGCGAGCTGCGCGCGCTGGCCGACGCCGAGAACGCCCGGCGCAAGGCGGCCGGCACGCCGGCCGGGGCCCCCGACGTGCTCGTGTACGAGGACCAGGGATCGGGCGCGCTCATGCGCCTGGACGCCTTCGGCGCCTACGCCGAGCCGGCCGTGGCCGAGTCGCTGCGCGCGGGCTGCGACCTGGTGTCGTTCTCCGGCGACAAGCTGCTGGGCGGCCCGCAGGCCGGCATCGTCGTGGGCGCGAAGCGCCACATCGACCGCCTGAAGGCCAACCCGCTCGCCCGCGCGCTGCGCCTGGACAAGATGACGCTCGCGGCGCTCGAGGCCACGCTGCGCCTGTACCTGGAGCCCGAGCGCGCGCTGGCCGAGATACCCACGCTGCGCATGCTGGCCGAACCGGCCGAGGACGTACGCGTGCGCGCGGAGAAGCTGCGCGACACGGTGGCGGCCGCGCTGCCGGCCGGATGCGCGAAGCTCGACGTGGTGGAGGAGGTGGCCCGTGCCGGCGGCGGGGCGCTGCCCATGTGCGACATCCCCACGTTCTGCGTGCGCGTGGCGTTTTCGCGCGGCGACGCGCTGGGCTGCGAGCGGCACCTCGTGAGCGAGCGCGCCGTGCCCGTGGTGGGGCGCCTGAAGAAGGACGCGCTGCTGCTGGACGCGCGCACGGTGCTCGGCGAGGACGAGATGGACGAGATCGCGGCGGGGCTCGCCGAGTACTTCGCCGAGGTGGGGGCATGACGGGGGCCGCAGGCGCGCCCGAGCGTCACGTCGTGCTGGGCACGGCGGGGCACATCGACCACGGCAAGTCGTCGCTCGTGCAGGCGCTCACCGGCACCGACCCCGACCGCCTGGAGGAGGAGAAGCGCCGCGGCATCACCATCGAGCTGGGCTTCGCGCAGCTCGACTTGCCGGACGGCTCCTCCATGGGCGTGGTGGACGTGCCGGGCCACGAGCGGTTCGTGCGGCAGATGATAGCCGGTTCCACGGGCATCGACCTGGCGCTTCTGTGCATCGCAGCCGACGACGGCGTCATGCCTCAGACCGTGGAGCACCTGGCGGTGCTGGAGCTTTTGGGCATCGACCGCTGCGTGGTGGCGCTCACCAAGACCGACTTGGTGGACGAAGACTGGGCGGCGTTCATGGCCGACGAGGTTCGGGAGCGCCTGGCCGGCACCCCCTACGCCGACGCTCCCGTCGTGGGCGTGTCGGCGCGCACGGGCGCGGGCCTGGACGACCTGCGCGCCGCGCTCGCCGAAGCCGCCCGCGGGCTCGCCCGGACGAAGGAGGGGTCGGCCGCCCGCCTGCCCGTGGACCGCGTGTTCACCATCAAAGGGTCCGGGACCGTGGTCACGGGCACGCTGTGGAGCGGGTCGGTGTCGGCCGGCGACGAGCTGGAGATACTGCCCGAGGGAACGCGGACGCGCGTGCGCTCCGCGCAGATCCACGGCCACGCGGTCGAGCGCGCCGACGCGGGCAACCGCGTGGCCCTCAACCTGGGCGCCGTGGGAACCGACGACGTGCGCCCCGGAAGATGGGTGGCAACGCCCGGCGCGGTTGAGCCCACGGACCGCTTCGACGCGCGCCTGGCGTACCTGGGCGCCGAAGGCGTGCCCGGGGCGTTGGCCACCGGCACGCGCGTGCGCGTGGCCCACGGCACCGCCGAGGTGGCGGGGCGCGTGCTGTTCATGGACGGCCGCCAGGAGCTCGCGCCGCGCGAGAGCTCGTATGCGCAGATCAGGTTGGACGAGCCGTTGCCCGTTTGCGGGGGCGACCGCTTCGTCGTGCGCTTCATGACCCCCGTGCGGGTGATGGGCGGCGGCCAGGTGCTGCACGCGCACCCGCGCCGGCGCACGAACCTGAAACCCGGCGAGGAGGCGCTGCTCGACGCGCTGCGCGCCGGCGACGAGGACGCGGCCTGCGACGCCGCGCTCGCGCTGGCCGGACGTCCCGTCACGGCCGACGAGCTCGCGGGCGCGGCCGGCATACCGGCATCCTCCGCCGTCCGGCGGCTCGAGGAGCGGTGCGCGGGGGGCGGGCTCGAGCGCCTGGGCACGGGCGCCGGGAGCCACTTCGCCGAACGCGCCGTGCTGCAGAAGCTCGACGCGGCGCTGGAGAACGCGCTCGTGCGCTTCCATGCCGAGCAGCCGGCGGCCACGGGCGTGTCGAAGAAGGCGCTCGCCGCCCGTCTGCCCGGCGCGCTTTCGGACGCGTGCGTCGACGCGCTGGTCGACCGCGCCCGCGCGGACGGGCGCGCGGTGGTCGACGGCGGCCTGATCGGCCACCCCCGTGCCGGCGGGGGCGCTCGCAAGATGGAGGAGCAGGCGGCCGAGGCACTGGCCGAGGCACTGGCCGCAGCCGGCTCCGCGCCGCCGAGCGTCCCCGAGCTCGTCGCGCAGACGGGCGTCGACTCCTCGGTGGCCCACCGCGCGCTCGGCGCGCTCGAGAAGGCCGGGCGCATTCGGCGCGTGAGCGGCGATTTCGCGTTCGATGCGGCAGCCTACGAGACGCTGGAGCAGGCGGCCGTGAAACTGCTGCGCGCGAAGGAAGGCGCCACGGCGGCCGAACTGCGCGACGCCATGGGAACGACGCGCAAGTACGCCATACCCCTGCTGGAGCACTTCGACGCCCAGGGCGTCACACGCCGAGACGGCGACGCGCGCACGCTGGGCCCCAAACGGTTGTGACCAGGACCGCGCCAAGGAACGTGCCACTTCGTCGATCTTTGTAGGGCTGTGTCAAAAGCCGCCGAAAGGCGCTCTTTCAACGACCGCACCGTAGGGCAAGGGCTCTGCCCTTGCCGCCCAACAAGCGGCGTTTTCGCAGGCCGACGGCAAGGGCAGAGCCCTTGCCCTACAAAACCAACGAAACGGTGCTTTTGACATAGCCGCCACGGGGCAGACCGTCGGGAGCGCGCGTTTCAGCGATCGTTTCAACGCCATCCGGGCTGGAAGATGACGGTTTTTCGCATTTTGCGGCGTTTCGGGCTTTTTTACCGTATTATGTTCAGCGTTGCATTTTGCTCGATGGAGATGGATGGGTCCTGGTGGGCCCCGCGGCCTTCAAAGCCGTTGTGAGGCGCGCAGAACGTCTCGGGTGTGTTCGATTCGCACGCATCTCCGCCAACGAGCCCTTCCCACGCACCGCCGCCGATTTCGGCGCGCATCCAACCACCCGCCTCGCAAAACCCGTGGACGCCAGCTCCTTAGCGGCCGCGGCAAACGACGTCGTCCTCGCAGGGCGCGGGCGACGCGGCCTTGGCTGCGGACCGGCTCTTCAAGGTCCGCAGCTTCCTGAACCCGCGCACGAAACGGTAGTTCACTATGTCCACCACCGCGTCCACCAGGTTCATGTCCGTGCCGGACATGGCAAGCGCCCTGAGCGGCGCGTCCATGACCGCAAGCTCGGCCTGGGCCCGCGCGGCGGCGTCGTCGGGCAGGAACAGCCGAAGCTCGTGGCGCAGGAGGAAGTGCACGGCACGGCCCACGAGGGACGCCTTCAGATCGCCGACCGTGGCGTTGGCCGTGTAGGGGCGCATGGCCACGACCTTCTTCGGCAGCGGTCGGCCGTACAGCTCCTTGAACGCCTCGTCCGTGAATCCGCCCGGCCGCACGCGGCGGTAGCCGTCCGGCGCGCCGTCGTCGCGGCGCGGAGAGCCCGCGACCTCCACCCGCGCGCGCAGGCGCACATCGCGGCTCGAGGCGGCGAGCCTGACCTCGTAGATGCCCGCCTCCACCCTCCACGCCCCGGCGTCGGCGTCGTAGCTGGCGAAGGCCCGTCGCGACAGCGGCAGCTCCACGCGCCGTTCCTCGCCCGCCTCGAGCGCCACCTTCGCGAAGCCCTTGAGCTCCTGCGGCGGCCGGAACGCACCGGGGTCGAGCGGCGCAACGTACAGCTGGACGGCCTCTTTGCCGAAGATGCCGCCTTCGTTGCGCACGAGGCACGACACCGCGAAGCCGCCTTCGCCGTCCGCCTCCACCCGCAGGTCGCGATACGAGAACGTCGTGTACGACAGGCCGTAGCCGAACGGATAGGCCACCTTCGCGCCGGCCGCGTCGTAGTAGCGGTAACCCGTGTAGACGCTCTCGCGGTAGAGCGCTTGGCGGCCCTTCTCGGGGAAGAACCCGGCGCAGGGCGTGTCGGCCAGGCGCTCGGGCCACGTCTCGGCGAGTTTGCCCGAGGGGTTGGCCCGGCCGAGCAGCAGGTCGGCCGTTGCCCGGCCGCCCCGGCATCCGGCCAGGTAGCTCAGCAATATCGCGCGCGGCCCGCCGCGCCACGGCAGCTCCACGGGCGACCCGCCCTGCAGCACCGCCACCGTGTCGGGATTCGCGGCGCACACGCGCTCCACGAGCGCGTCGTGCCCGGCCGGAAGCTTCATGTCCGCACGATCGGAACCCTCGGACTCCCAGGCGTCCGGCAGTCCAACGAACACGACGGCCACGTCTGCCGCCGCAGCCGCGCGCGCGGCCCCGTCCAACAGCGCCTCCGACGTTTCGCCCGTGGCGACGTCGTAGCCGGGCGCGAAGACGCACGCGGCGCCCGACGCCTCGAGCGCGTCCCAAGCGCAATCGAGCGACACCGGGTTGATCTTCGACGAGCCGGCGCCCTGGTAGCGCGGCTCCTTCGCGAACGCGCCGATCACGGCCACGCGCGCGCCGGGCGCTATCGGCAGCACGCCGTCGTTTTCCAGCAGCACCGCCGCCTCCGCAGCGACGGCGCGCGCCACGTCCAGACGCTCCTCCGCGCGCGTCCGCACGTCCATCCCGCGCGCGGCCTCGTGCTTGGCGTGCAGCTCCAGCACACGGCGCACAGCCTCGTCCAAACGCTCTTCGGGCAGCGCGCCCGCGCGCACGGCCGCCTCGACGTCGGCGCGGTAATCGGGCCGGGGGCCGGGCATGACCAGGTCCAAACCCGCAGGCAGGCTGGCGGCGTTGTCGTTCTCGGCACCCCAGTCGCACACGTACGCGCCGTCGAAGCCCCACGCGCGCCCCTGTCCCATGAGCCGCTCGCTCTCGGAGCAGTACGTGCCGTTCAACAGGTTGTAGGCGCACATGACGGACCATGGCCGCGCGCGCTTCACGGCGATGCGGAACGGCTCCAAATAGAGCTCGTGCAAGGCGCGCTCGTCCACCACCGCATCCACGATCAGGCGGTTCGTCTCCTGGTTGTTGCAGGCGAAGTGCTTGAGCGACGTGCCCACGCCGCGGCTCTGCACGCCCTCGATATAGGCGGCGGCCAGATGTCCCGCCACGTACGGATCCTCGCTGAAGTACTCGAAATTGCGGCCGCACAGCGGGCTGCGCTTCAGGTTCGCGCCCGGCCCCAGGACAACGGCCACCCCCTGCTCGCGCGCCTCGTCGCCCAGCGCCTCGCCCATGGCGCGCACGAGGCCGACATCGAACGTGCAGGCCGCGGCGCTCGCCGTGGGGAAGCACACGGCCGGCTCGCTGTCCGCAAGTCCCAGGTTGTCGGCCGCGCCCGCCTGCCGGCGCAGGCCGTGGGGGCCGTCCGACACGAGGATGGGGCCCACGCCCAGCCGCGGGCAGCCGCCGAGCTCCCAATACCCCTCGCCCGTCAGGCACGCGCACTTCTCCTCGAGCGTCATCGCTTCGATCACGGCGTCGACGTCCACCCGCACCCCCTTCGCCAACCATCATGCACCCGCGCTCCCGCGCGGCTTCGAAGCCCATGATAGCCTATCGACCGCTTGCGGACGGCCGCGAGCACGCAACGGCGGAGCGCAAAAAAAGGGCGCCGGCCGCTCCGCCCTATCCCCCTATCGTCACCTCGCGCTTGAACCCGTAGCGCAGCACGAGGTAGTACGCGATGCCCGCCGCCATCCATATGAGGCCGAGCACCTTCGCGGGCACGTCGAGGCTCCACCAGGTGTAGCCGATCACGGTAATGCCGCACAAAGGCGACAGCAGATGCGCCGCCCAGCGCCCGTCGCGCTTCTTGACGAAGAAGTACCCGATGACGGTGACGTGCAGCATGAGGAAGGCCGTGAGCGCGCCGAAGTTCACGAACAGCGAGATGGTGTCGGTGCCGAGCCGCCCGAACGTCAGCACCAGCACGAGCGTGAGGGCTCCCACGAACAGCGACGCCACGTAGGGCGTATGGTATTTCGGGTGGATCCTCGCCAGCGGTTTCGGAAGCCCGCCCGCGCGCCCCATGGCGAAGAGTATCCGCGACACCGCCGTCTGCGCGGCCAGCGCCGTGAAGATGCCCCAGGCCAGCGCCGTGGCGACCGCGCACACGACGTACAGCCACCTGCCGCCCACCACCTGCGCCACGAGGTAGAAGGCGTTGCCCGAGTCGCCCGCGAACGCGGCGCCGTCGGGGCTGATGCAACCAGCGATGTAGGTCTGCAGCACGAACAGCGCGCCCACGATGGCCAGCGACGCCATCATGGCGCGCCCCGGGCCGCGGCGGCCGTCCTTCGCCTCCTCCGACAGCGTGGCGATGCCGTCGAAGCCCAGAAACGACAGCACGCCCAGCGACACGGCGCTCATGACCAGGTTCGGGTCGAACGTGGAGGGGTTGAAGAGAGGGTCCAGCGAGAAACCGCGCGATACGGGATCGGCGAGCAGCCACCGGACGCCCAGCACGACGAAGACGAGCAGCACGAGGACCTCCAGCACGAGCGCCACGCGGTTCACGATGTCGGTGAGGCCGATGCCGCGCACGTTCACGAACGTGTTCGCCACCACGAACACCACGGCGAACGCCCAAGGCGGGATCTCGGGCACGAGGCCGGACAACGCCGTGGAGGCCACCACGTACATGAGCACGGGGATCAGCAGGTAGTCGAGCAAGAGCGTCCAGCCCGTCACGAAGCCGATGCCCTTGCCCAGGCCGCGCGAGGTGTAGGCGTACACCGAGCCCGCCACCGGCCACTCGCGGATGAGCATGCTGTAGGACAGCGCCGTGAACACCATGGCCAGCGTCCCCACGAGGTACACGAGCGCGGGCATGCCGCCCGACTCGGAGAACACGCCGCCGTAGATGCCCATCGGCGCGATGGGAACCATGAAGATGAGCCCGTACACGATCATGTCCGGCACGGTGAGCACGCGCTTGAGCTGACGGGCGCCGGTATCGGGCGACCCGCCGACGGCGCTCGATGCGGAGGAGGCCGCGTTCGCGCCCGAGGCGCGGCGGCTGGGTCCGTGTGCGGCTTCTGCCATGGGCCGGCTCCTTTCGGGATGGGGTAAGCGCACGCTGCGCCCGCCGGCCCGCCGGCCGGCCGTTCGCCCCACTCTACCCCCGAACATTCCCCGCGCGCCCCGCATCGATCCACCGTCAACGACTCGAAGCGCTCCCGTTGCCTGTACCTCAGCCGCAAACGGAACAATCAGGCCACTTGGACGAGCAAGCGCGTCCGAATACGGCGAAAGTCCGCCTATCCGGTGGCCAGGCTCACGTCAACCGGAGGAAAGAACTGCCCCGTCACCATGAACACCGCCAACCCCGCGAGGAACACCACGAAGCACACGGCCATATCGCGCTCTACGGAAATGCTCAGCAGCCGCGGGACGAAGCGCCCCAGGGGGCGGCGATCCGAAACGAGGTAGAGAACCGGCCCCACCACGAGCAGCACGAGGCTGCCGTACGACAGGGCGCGCAAGCCGAGCGGGGCCGCCGCGTACTGCGCCGAGCCTTGGGCGGGGTCGATCGTCTGGATGGCCGCCACGGCGCACAGCAGCGCGAAGAACGCGACCAGCAACACGTCCCAGACGACTCCGAGCGCGAAGGGGATGCGGGACAGCATGCGCCCGAGCGCCGTGCGCGGAACCCTGCGCTTCTCCGCGGAACCCGTCTGAGGATCGCCGGTCGCCGCCTCTCGCGAGAGGGCTCGCATAGGCACGGGAGCTGCGGCTCCCGGAAACGCATCCACGGTGCCCGAGCACCCGACCGCCGTACGGAAGGCCCGCTCCAACTCGACGACGCTCCCGTAGCGGTCGGCCGGATCGAACGCCGTCGCCCTCACGATGACCGCGCGCGTCGACTCGGGCACGCGCGCATCGTGGAACCCGTTTTTGCGCGCCTTCGCATCGGGGGTTTTCTCCGTCAGGCAAAAGTACAGCAGCATCCCCAGCGCGTAGACGTCCGAGCGCACGTCGGTCTGCCCGTAGCCGAACTGCTCGGGCGGCGCGTAGGCGCGGGTGCCGAAGCGGCGCGTGTCCTCGTCGGCTCCGTCGTTGAACGTGCGCGAGATACCGAAATCGATGACGGTGAGGCTGCTGCTCGTGAGCATGATGTTCGACGGCTTGAGATCGCGATGGATGATGGGCGGATCGAACCCGTCGTGCAACTCGCTCACCGCTTCGCACAGCTTGGGGAACACGTCGCACGCCAACTCAACGGAAGGGTCGCAGCGGTACACCACGTCGGCGAGCGTCTCACCTCGCACGTACTCCATGACCACGGCTCGCCGCTCCCCCGCCCTATAGCAATCGACGATAAGCGGCACGTGGAGGAACCGGCGGCCGGAGCGCTGCGCCTTCATAATGCGTTCGTACGCCAAGCCGAGCCCCGCGTCTCCGTCGAGGTACTTGCGCACGTACGGGCCCTGCTCGGCGCCGTTCGCGCCCACGAAGAAGACGCGCTGGGTCGTCTCGAACACGCCGTCTTTCAAGACGGCGTCGACGCGGTAGCAATCGTCACGCGCAAGGGCATCGAGGTGTTCGGCAAGTTCGTCTGGCATGGTGGGGTCCATGGTACCAGATAACGCCGGGAACGCTCCCAGGCGATGCCGATTCGCTTGCGGCATCAGCAGATCGTGTCTTCGCCGAACCGGTACAGCTCCTCGTCGGTTTTCTGCAGCCCGTATCCTCGGTCGAGGCAGAAGATAATGATGGCGTCGCGCCGGCTCTTGCAGTACAGCTCGTTGGCGCCCGCCGCCTGCAGCAGCCGGTCGGCCTCTTTGAGCGAGAGGCCCATGGCGAAAACCAGCTGCAGCACCTTGTTGCGCGAAGCGCCACGCTGCCCCATGAAAATCTGGTACCCGAACGTCTCGTTGAGCCCGGCCTTCCGCACGACTTCGGCGCGTTCGAGCCCCTTCTCGTCAAGAAGCTGCTGCAGGTAGCCGGACAAGCTGCGCTCCTTGATGCGATGACTGTCCGCGAATGTTTTGGGATCGGGAGCATCAAGCAACTCTTGCAACAGCTCGTCGGTCAAGGGTTCTTTCACGCGGCGCTTCCTCCGTTTGCGTTTTGCCGTAGGGTTCATGATACCAGTTGTCTCCGGCGCGTCGAAAGGGCGTCGCGGCACCGCCCGAAAAAGGGCCTCGCGCAACGGCCCACCCGAGACCGGGCAGACGGTTCTGGCACGCTAGGATACGACCCAAGCGACCGTGCTGTCACTGAACATATTGGAGTAGTACAGTACCTTGGACACGCCGCCGTCAAAATAGACGTTACCCGTGACCGTGCCGCCCGGCGCGAGCGTGCCGGAGTTCAACTCGTTTTCGGCCTCGGAATAGTAGGCCGTGTTCCGCTGGGCTCCTTGCGCATCCTGCGCTTTCCAGTCGAACACGTTGAACGAAGCCTCGCGAGACCCGTTGTTCGCGTAGGTCACCGCGACGGCCACTATCTCCGACCCGTCGTAATTCGCGAGTCCGGGCTGAACGGACTGCACGCACACGGACAATCCGTCGTCCAGGTCGACGGCGCTGCCAACGGAGAGGTTGCTGTAATCCTCTTTCGGCGACGGATCCGAAGACGCCGCCTGGTCGTTGGCGGCGGAGGTCGAGGAGCCCACGACGCTCGGACCCGAAACCGCCTTGTCGATGGCGGCGCTGTACATGCTCTGCGATGCCAGGACGACGACGATGGACACCACGCTCAGCACGAGGCCGACCACGGCCAAAACCTTGCCCTTGCGCGTCTTACGAACGGTTGCCACCAATCCGACGATGGCGAAGATCGCGCCGAGCGCCGCCAAGAAGAAGGAGAAGTTGTTGATGATGGGGAGGGCCGAAGTGAGGAGGGCAACGATGCCCAGCACCAAACCGGTCACGGCCATGGCGGACGTGGAGAGGACGGTGTTTGGCGCCGGCTGCCCGTAAGGGCGGCTGCCGTCGACACGGGGATACTGCTGTTCGCTCATAGGAGTCCTTTCTCTGCGAGGCCGTTTGGCCCCTCCTTTGATGAAGCACTGCCTATGCTAAGCAAACCGATGGTCGAAAACATTAGCTGGAAGCTAATATCCCTCAGGCGGGGTGAGCAGAGAAAGGGCCCGCTTCAAGCGGGCCCGGCGAACTTTCGGTGCGCATGTTGAAAACGAAAGCCCGATCGCCCGTCATGCCAAGCACGAACGACCCGCCTCCGCAGATGGCGAAACCGCGGCGGGAGACTCTTAGAAGTCTATGGTGTCGGGATCGAGGCCGCTTTGGCCCAGGGGATCCAGCTCGTCGATGCGTTGCAGGTCCTCGTCGGTGATGTTGAACCAGAACACGCGGGCGTTCTCGGCGATGCGGCCCGCGTTCGTCGACTTCGGCAGGGGGATGGCGCGCCGCTGCAGGCACCAGCGCACGCACAGCTGCGCCACCGTGCAGCCGTAGGAAGCGGCGATGTCGATGAGCAGCTGGTTCTCCAGCACGCGCCCCGAACCGAGCGGCGACCACGCCTCCACCACGATATCGTTGCGGTTGCAGAAGTCGCGCGTGGCCTGCTGGTTGCAGCCGGGATGCAGCTCTATCTGGTTCACCATGGGAAGGATCTCGGCGGCGTCCATGAGGGGCTCCAAATGGCGCGGCTTGAAGTTGCTCACGCCGATGGCGCGCACCTGGCCGTCGAGGTAGAGCGTTTCGAGGGCGCGCCACGTCTCCTGGTTCGTGCGCTGCCAATCCTCGTCGGAGCCCTGCGTTGCGGGCCAATGGATGAGGTAGAGGTCAACGTAGTCCAGGTGCAGCTTCTTGCGCGACTCCTCGAACGCCTTGAGCGCGGGCTCGTAGCCGCGGTCGGTGTTCCACACCTTCGTGGTGACGAACAGCTCCTCGCGCGCGAGCCCCGACGTGGCCAGCGCCTTGCCCACCGTGGCCTCGTTGTCGTAGAACGCCGCCGTGTCGATGTGGCGGTAGCCGTCCTCGAGCGCCTGGTGCACGGCGTCGATGCCCACCTCGCCGTCCGGCATCTTGTAGGTTCCGAAACCGACGCAGGGAATGCCGTAGCCGTTGCGCAGGGTAATCCGGTCTTGCTGGCTTTGCAGATCTGCCATGAATGCCTCCTCGTTCGCAGGCGGCGCCACCCCGAGCGCGCGGATCGCGTTTCGCCTTCGCTTTGTGTATGCGCACCACGATACCCGTTTGCCGGCGGCGCGTCCCCCGTGCTTCCAAATCGTCACGCGCCCGTAGGCGGGAGGTGCGGAAACGGAGCCGAGCGCCCCACCGATGCCTTAACCGAGCGCCCCTTTCGTCGGTTCGCTTCGCGTTCGTCGCCGGAAACTCCGGAATCGTCTTAAGACCTAGCGATGGGCGAACGGGAAGCGCGCTTTTCCTATACGATTTGCGCATAGAGATTGTTTCATTATAGGTATTAGCTATTGCTGCAGGGACGAGGTACGGTAGCGGAGGAATAAGTCGCCCCTTGTCAGAAAGAACGTCGCCATGAAAACCGTATCGAAAGCCCGCCCATCCTTCGTCGCCGCGCTGCTCGTGGCCCTGGCGTTCGCGCTCGGGTTCGCCGAGTTCGTGCTCATCGGCATCACGCCGGACGTGGCCGAAGGACTGGGGGAGCCCCTCACCCTCATCGGAGACATCGTGGGCTACTACGCGCTCGCCTGCGCCGTGGCCACCCCGGTGGTTGCGCTCGCTACGGCGCGCGCGAACCGCTTCAAGCTCACGGCCGTGCTGCTCGTCGTGTTCAATGCCGGCAACCTGCTCACCTTGTTCGCGGACGGCTACGCCCTGCTGCTGATGTCGCGCCTGCTGCCGGCGGCCACGTCCGGCACGCTGCTGGCCATCGCCCTCACCTACGTGCCCGAGATCGTGGACGTGGGGAAGGTGGCGCGCGTGCTGTCGTTCGTGCTGGCTGGCTTCTCGGTGTCGAGCGTCGTCGGCGTGCCCATCGGCACCGCGCTCGCCGACGCCTTCGGTTGGAAGGCCGCCTACGCCTGCGTGCTCGTGCTGGGTCTGGTGGTGAGCGCGCTGCTGCTACCGGCCCTTCCCCGCAAGGCGCGCGCAGCGCACGAGACGACAACGCTCCGCTCGCAGCTGCGGCTTCTGGGCGACAGGCGCGTGCTGGCCAACATCGCCATGATCCTGGCGGGCGCGGCGTCCACCTACGTGTTCTACACCTACCTCACGCCCGTCCTCGAGGACGTCATGGGCTTCGGCGGCGGCGCCGTGAGCGTCATCCTGTTCGCGCTGGGCGCGGCGTGCGTGGTGTCGAACCTACTGTCGGGGTGGGTAGCGAACCGCTTTGGCATGCGCGCCCTGCCGCTGACGTTCGCCCTGCACGCCGCCTTGTTGGCGCTGCTGGCTGTGACCGTGCCCCTGGGCGCGGCGGGCCTCGCCGACATCGCGTGCGTATGCCTGCTCATGTACGTGATGAACTCCACCGTGCAGATGCTGTTCCAAGACGTGGCGCGGCGGGACTACCCGAGCGCGCTCACGTTCTCCTCGTCGCTGCACCCCATGTCGTTCAACGCCGGCATCGCGCTCGGCTCGTTCGCGGGCGGCGTCGTGGTGAACGCGGGCGGCCTTCTGGCCACAGGTCCGATCGGCGCGCTGTTCGCCCTGGTCGCCGCCGTGCTTGCACTCGTGCTCGTGCGCCTGACGGCACAAGATCGCGAGGAATCGACCACCACCGAGCGTCTGAGCAACAAGCTGGAAGACCGCTTCAAAGAGAGCGCGTAAAAGGGCCGAAACGCCCGTAGGGGCGGGCTGCTGCCCGCCCCTACGGGCAACCAGCGACGACAAGCAGCCATCGTGCCCGTTCGTTTTTGGAAGCAGCCAACACCCTCGAGCCGCTTGACTTGGAGGCGGCTCCAAGGAATACCATGGAGCGAAACGACAACGACGGGTAAGACAATCGAGCGAAAGGCAAGCATGACCATGAAATACCGCACCTTCCCCCACGGCGGCGAGCGCGCGAGCGTCATCGGCTTCGGCATGGGGTCCATCCACGAAGCGGCCGACGAGCGCGAGATCGAGGCCGCACTCGAACTGGCGCTCGACGCGGGCGTGAACTTCTTCGATCTGGCACCCTCCGAAGCGGCCCCCTACGCCCCCTACGGCCGCGTGCTCGCGCCGCGACGGGCGGATGTGCTCACGCAGATGCATTTGGGCGCGGTGTACGGCGCGGGCGGCCAGTACGGCTGGAGCCGCGATCTGGACGCTATCAAGCGCCAGTTCGCGCGCGTGCTGGACACGCTGCAGACCGGCTACACCGACTTCGGCATCATCCACTGCATGGACGAGGACGACGACTTCGATGCCATGCGGCAGAACGGCATCTGGGACTACGCGCTCGAGCTCAAGCGCCAGGGCGTGATCCGCAACCTGGGCTTCTCGTCGCACAACCCCGCCGTCGCGCGGCGCTTCCTGGACACGGGCCTGGTGGACGAGTGCATGTTCAGCGTCAACCCGGCCTACGACTACTCGAAGGGCGCCTACGGGCGGGGCCGCGCGGACGAGCGCATGGACCTGTACCGCGCCTGCGAGCGCGACGGCATCGGGATAGCCGTGATGAAGGCGTTCGCCGGCGGACAGCTCTTGGATGCGAAGGCCTCGCCGTTCGGCCGCGCGCTCACGAAGGCGCAGTGCATCGCCTACGCGCTGGACAAGCCGGGCGTGGTATGCGTGCTGCCGGGCTTCCGCGACGCCGCCGACGTGGCGGAGGTGCTGGCGTTCTGCGACGCGTCCGAGGAGGAGCGCGACTACAGCGTCATCGGCACGTTCGCGCCGCAAGAGGCCGAGGGCCGCTGCGTGTACTGCCACCACTGCCAGCCCTGCCCGGTGGGCATCGACATCGGCATGGTGAACAAGTACTACGACCTGGCCCGCGTGGGCGACGACATGGCCGCCGGCCACTACCGCAAACTCGCGCTGCACGCGGGCGACTGCGCAGGCTGCGGCCACTGCGACGCCCGCTGCCCCTTCGGCGTCCGCCAAAGCGAGCGCATGCGCGAGATCGCCACGTACTTCGGGGAGTGACGGCACCGCGCAGCGGGCGCGTTGTCGCCCGAAAGACTCGTTTTTCTCCGCGAAAGCGAGTCTTTCGGGCGACAACGCGCCCACGCCTCCGTCGTTCGGCAGCGGCCCTCAGTGCACCTTCAGCTCGTTGAGCATCTTGGCGAACGCGGGGTCGTGGTGGTCTACGATGCTGCTCTTCCCCTGGTCGAGCGCCGCGATGGCCGCCAGGTCCTCGGCGTCCAGCTCGAAGTCGAACACGTCGAAGTTCTCCTCGATGCGCTCAGCGTGCACCGACTTCGGGATGGCCACCACGTCATCCTGCATATGCCAGCGCAGGATGACCTGGGCCACGGTCTTTCCGTGCTTGGCCGCGACGTTCGCGAGCGTCTCGTTGGCGAAGATACCTTGGCTGCCTTCGGCGAAGGGACCCCACCCTTCCGGCTGCACGCCCAGCTCGGCCATGAGCGGCTTGGCCGCGGCCTGCTGGAAAAAGGGATGGTGCTCCACCTGGTTCACGGCGGGGACCACCTTGTTGTTCATGACCAGGTCGACAAGGCGCGCCGGCTCGAAGTTCGACACGCCGATGGCGCGGATGCGGCCCTCCTCGCACAGCTCCTCCATCGCGTGCCATGCGCCGTAGTAATCGCCGAACGGCTGGTGGATGAGGTAGAGGTCCAGATAGTCCAAGCCCAGCTTGTCGAGCGAGGTTTGGAACGCCCGCTTGGCGCCCTCGTAGCCGGCGTCCTGCACCCAGAGCTTCGTGGTGACGAACACGTCTTCACGAGCGATGCCGCTCTTGGCCAGCGCCGCGCCCACGGCTTCCTCGTTCATATAGGCTGCCGCCGTGTCGATCAGGCGGTATCCAACCTCCAGCGCTTTCGACACCGCGCGCTCGCACGCGGCCGCATCGGGCACCTGGAACACGCCGAAGCCCAGTTTCGGCATCTCCACGCCGTTGTTCAACGTGACGAACTCCATGATCGCTTCCTTTCGCTCGGTTTTTCCTCCGTCCCCATTGTGGAGGGCGAGGCGCGCGCTGTACAATGCCGATCGAGCAACATGGCATGCATCGCGCGCATGCCGAAAGGAGGCGGATCCCGTGGAACTCGAGCAGCTGCGCCATTTGGACGCCATCGCCCGCCACGGCACCGTGTCGAAGGCCGCCGACGAGCTGCGCTTGTCCCAGCCGGCGCTCAGCCGCTCGATCCAGCGGCTCGAGGCAGAGCTGGGTGCGCCGCTGTTCGACCGCACGAAGAACCGGCTCGCCCTCAACGATGCAGGTCGGCTCGCGCTCGAGCACGCGCGCGAAGTGCTGCGCGACGTCGAGCGCCTGCGGGACGCCGTGCGCGATTTCGAGCGCGGTCAGCGCACCCTGCGCGTGGGCACCTGCGCGCCGGCGCCGCTCTGGCGGCTGGCGTCCCTCGTGTCGGAAGCGCTTCCCGAGGTCATCCTCACGACCGAGACGCTGTCCCGCAAGGATCTCGAGCGCGACCTGATGAGCGAGCGGATCGACCTCGCCGTCCTGCCGAGCCCCTTCCCCGTGCCGACCGTCTCGTGCGCGCCCTTCATGCACGAGAACCTGTTCCTCTCCGTGCCTGAGGGCCACCCGCTGGCCGCACGCGCGAGCATCGATCTTTCCGAGGTGGACGGCGAGACGTTCCTCCTGTACACCGGCATCGGCTTCTGGCGCGACCTGTGCCGCGACCGCTTGCCCAACGCGCGCTTCGTGGAGCAGAACGACTACCTCGTGTTCGGGCAGATGGCGAGCGCCACTCCGCTGCTCAGCTTCTCAAGCGACGCCCACGGCGCGGCCCTCGCCGCGCAAGGGCGCGCGCTCCTGCCCATCCGCGACGCCGGCGCTCACGTGACGTTCTACCTGGCCTCGCTCAACGAGAACCGCGAGAGGCTGACACCCGTGCTCGACATGGCACGGGAGGCGCGTCAACGCTGACGCCGAGCTCCCCGTGCCGGAAAGCCCGTCCACCTCACGCTGCGGGACCGCCTCCTGAAACGCCCCGCCGCAACTGCGCGGTCGTAGAACCCTCTTGCGGAGGCGCCGACGCTTGCACGCGGGATGGCGATCGCGGCCGGCGAGCCAATGCGGGACGCGCGCAAGGCTCCGCTCCGAACGGGATGCCCCGTCCCCTCGCTTGCGGGCCGGTATCCGCATGTTACCCACCTGTTCGCGGAACGCCGAACGCCGTGGCGGAAGATCGCCTTTATACTGGCAAGCATCAGAATGCTTGGGAAAGGGAGCATCGCATGGTCGATTACGAGCTGGACGGCAAGGTGGCCATCGTCACGGGCGCGGCGGGCGGCGGGGCCGGCGGCACGGGCCTGCGCATCGCGCAGCTGCTGGCCGAGCAGGGTGCCAAGGTGGTCATGGCCGACATCAAGCCGACGGGCCAGGAGGAGTCGGACAAGCTGAACGAGCAGGGCCACGACACCTTCTTCGTGCAGATGGACCTGGCCGACGAGGCGTCCATCGTGGCCCTCGTGGATGCGGCTGTGGAGCGCTACGGCGAGCTGGACATCGTCGTCAACTGCGGCTTCATGCAGCTCAAGGAGGGCCAGCTGCACGAGACGCCCGCCGAGGTGTGGGACCGCATCATCGCCGTTGACATGCGCGGCGACTTCCTCATGATCCACCACAGCCTGCCGCATCTGCTGAAGCAGGGCGGCGCCATCGTCAACGTGAGCTCCACGGCCTCGATCGCAGGCGAGGACAACACGGCCGCCTACGCGTGCGCCAAGGCCGGCGTGAACGCGCTCACGCGCTCGGTGGCCGTGCAGTACGGCGATCGGGGCGTGCGCTGCAACACCGTGGTGCCGGGCTCCATCCTGAGCGAGGGCATCCTCGCCTACGCCGAGACGAACGAGTCGGTGAAGTTCCAATTCGACATGCTGAAGCGCCACGCGCCGCTCAAGCGCCACGGCACCGCCGACGACATCGCCAACGCGGTGCTGTTCCTGGTCAGCCCCCTGGCCCGCAACATCACCGGGCAGACCCTCGTGAGCGATGGCGGCTACTCCATCCGCTCCGGCATGTGGGCCGACGTCCACGAGTACAAGCAGACGCACTCCTGGGACACGATGTAAGGATCCGCAAGCGCGATCGCGCCGCGCGCCGCCGCCTTGCCCGAACTCGGATGGGTCGGCAGCGCGCCAAGGCGCATCAGCGCTTCTTGGGCAGGCGCTTCACGGCCTTCGAGATCTCCTTGTACGTGCGCTCCTTCCTGGCCAGGTAGCCCGCCTTGTCCTCGGCGAACGCGGCTTCGGCCTTCAGCTTGCGATAGGCCTGCCAGCGCCGCTCGGAAAGCTCGCCGTCCGCGACGGCCTCGTAAACCGCGCATCCCGACTCGGAGGTGTGGGTGCAGTTCGAGAACCGGCACATGGCGAACAGGCGCTCCACGTCGGCGAAGCCCCGCTCGAGACCCTCGGCCGCATCGCCGATGCCCAGCTCGCGCATGCCGGGCGTGTCCATCACAAGGCCGCCGCCCGGCAGCAGCACGAGCTGGCGACGCGTGGTGGCATGGCGCCCGCGACCGTCGGCGCGCACGTCGCGCGTCTCCAAGATGTCCTCGCCCAGCAACCGGTTGACCAGCGTCGACTTGCCGACGCCCGACGAACCCAGAAGCGCGACAGTCTTCCCGGGACGCAGGTAGGGGCGCACGGCCTCGCAGCCGTCCTCCGCCACCGATGACACGGCCAGCACGTCGACGCCGAGGGCCACCGACTGCACGGCGCGCAACCGTCGCTCCAGGTTGTCGCACGCATCGGCCTTCGTCAGCACCGCGACGGGAACCGCCCCGCTCTCCCATGCGAGCGTCAGGTAGCGCTCGAGCCGCCGCAGACTGAAGTCGCCCGCAAGCGACATGCACAAAAAGGCGGTGTCGATATTCGCCGCCACAACCTGCTGCTCGAGCGCCGCGCCGGCCGCTTTGCGCACGAAGGCGCTTGCGCGCGGAAGCACCTGGCCGATAACCGCGCGGCCGCCCGCGTCGTCCGCGCGGTCCATGAGGACGAAATCGCCCACCGCCGGGAAGTCGGCGGCCGAGCGCGCGACGTGGCGCAGCCTGCCCGCCGCTTCGGCGAAGAGCTCGCCACCCTCGCTGACGACCCGGTACAGCTCGTGCGCCTGGAACAGGACGCGCCCCACGACGGGCTCCTCGGTGCCGGACGCCACGCGCGCCTGCTGCATAAACGCATCGGTCACGCCGTACGCGCGCAGGTCGACGGGCGCCATCATGCCTCGCCCCCTTCGCCCGCCTGTGCGTCGTGAACGCCTACCGTCAGGCCTTCGAGGGGGAACGGCGGCTCGGCCAGCGGTTTCACGGCGATGGACATGAGCTTGACGGGATTGTCGTCGGCCGCGATGCGGTTCGAGCTCAAATGCCCGCAGCGTTTGCAGCGGTGCACGATGGCCCACTCCCCGCCCTTGCGCACCCACACGCTGATGGGCTCCATGACGCTTTCGCACACGGACGCCCGGTCGCCGGGCCGTTCGTCGACGTGCAGGCTGTGCAGGCACTGGGGGCAGTGGTTGCGATGGCGGCTTCCCGCCTCGTCGGGCGTGACGAGACAGCCGCACTGTTTGCAGGCGAAGCTGTCCATGCAGGCATGGGCCTGATAGAAGGCGTTGCCTCTTTTGATTTTTTCCACGGTGGTTCTCCCAAAACGTTGATGGTCATTGCCTTGTTTGGGAGGTTCCGGCGGAGACTAGAGCTCGCAAACCTCCCGGTTTACGGCAATCTCCGTGCGTGCGTGTAACAGAAGTCATGCTCCTTAAATAGTAATGACGCCGTCGTTTATACCACAGGAAGGCGGAGGACCGCAAGGGTGAGTGTTGCGCGCCTCGACTGCGCCGTAGAGGTAAACGACTGCGTCCACGGCTCTTCGGGCAAACAGAGCCGTGGACGCGCCGAACCGTCTCTACCGACACATCTTGAAGATGTTCACCACGTCGTCAACGCTCAGGCTGCGCAGGCCGGGGATCTCGCCGTCTGCGCAGGCATGCTTTGCCATATCCTCGAAGTGCGCGTCGTCGATGCCGAAATGGGAGAGCGTGCTCTCCAGACCCAGCGTGTTGAATGCGAAGCCGCTCAAGCGCTCGATGGCTTTGCGAGCGCCCTCTTCGGGGGCGAGCCCCTCCTCCACTCCGAACACCGCAGTGCCCAGACGGTAGATGGCGGGCGCGGTCTGCTCGTTCAGGATGTACTCAAGCCAACGCGGGGCGAGAATGGCCAAGCCGTGGCCGTGCGTGATGTCGTAGTACGCGGACAGCTCGTGCTCCATGGCGTGGCAGGCGCAGGCGTGCACCGTGCCCGCGTCGAGGATCGTGTTGAGCGCCAGCGACGACGCCCACATCAGGTTCGCGCGCGCCTCGTAGTTCTCGGGCTCGGCCAGCGCCACCGGGGCCCATTTCACCACCGCGCGCATGACGGCCTCCTGCATCTCCATGACCACGTCGAAGGTCGCCTCGCCGGCGAGGTAGTAGTTGTCCAGCACGTGGTTGAAGATGTCGAACGCGCCGCAGGCCGTCTGGTACGGCGGCAGCGTGTAGCTGAGCTCGGGGTTCTCGAAGGCGGCGCGAGGGATCAGCGCGCTGCCGCCCAGGCCGATCTTCTCGTTGGTCTCCCAGTTGGTGATGACGCCCCAGGCGTCCATTTCGGAGCCGGTGGCGGCGTTGGTGAGCACGGCCACCACGGGCAGGGCGTCGGTCACCCACACGCCGCCCGCCACCAGGGGCCACACGTCGCCGTCCTCGGTCTTAGCCGCCGCGGCCACGCCCTTCGCGCAGTCGATGGCCGACCCGCCGCCCACGGCGAGCACCACGTCGATCCCGTTCTCCTTGCAGAGGGCGGCGCCCCTGTTGGCGGTGGTGTGGCGCGGGTTGGGCTCAACGCCGGCGAGTTCGAACATCTGCATGCCGGCGCCCTCCAAAAGGCCGCGCATCTCGTCGTACAGGCCGCTTCTCTTGATGGAGCCGCCCCCGTACACCATCAGCACCTTCGTCCCGAAGGCCGCGAGCTCTTCGGGGAGACGCCTCAGCTGGTCCTTGCCGAAGTACACCTTGTCGGGGTTGTGGAAGATGAAGTCGTTCATGTCTTTCCTTTCTCGTTCGGTTAACGACGCAGTTTTTCAACCCACGGCCGCACCTTGTCGAGCGCGCCGGGAAGGCTGCCGCGCGTGAGCACGAGGCCCTCCAAGAGGCTTGCATCAGGGTATAGCGCGCGGATGTCGGCGAGGGCGCCCTCGATGCCGCTGCCGCCGCTCGTGCAGAACGGCGCGACCGCCTTGCCCGCCAGGTCGTGCTGTAGAAGGAACGCGCGCATCACGTGCGGCAGCCCGCCCCACCAGATGGGGTATCCCAGATACACCGTGTCGTAGGCGTCCCAATCCGGCACGCCCGCCTTGATGGGCGGCAGGTAGCCCTCGTCCTTCTCGCGCTGCACCTGAGCCGTCATGGTTTCGTAGTCATCGGGATAGACGTCGCTCGTTTCGATGCGGAAGAGATCGGCACCGGTGGTCTCCGCAATGCGCTCGGCGACCGTGAGCGTGGTGCCCGAGTACGAGAACGCCGCCACGAGCGAGCGAGCGCCGCCCGCACCGGGTTCGGATGCCGCCTCGGGCGCCTCGATCGGACCCTCCGCGCCGTCCGATTCCGGCGCGTCGGGCGACCTGCGTGCCTCGGGCACAGCCGACTCCCCCGCTGCGGCGCATCCGGCGAGCATTCCGCCGGCGAGGACCGCCATGCCGAACCCGACCGACCCCATGACGAAGGTACGCCGATCCAACTCGTTTCGCCTCATGTTCGTTTCTCCTCTCGCTTCCGTTCCTTGAGTCTACGACTTGGAGCTGACTCCAAGTCAAATGGAGATCGTGTGCAGCGCGCTCAGCGCAGGATGCGGACGAGCTCGATGCCCTCCGCCTCGCCGCGATCGCGGCCGTACAGGCGCTCGACCGCGTTGTTCCAATGCTCGTGCACGCCGAGGCTTTCCGCCGAGTTGCCCGCGCCGTCGCGGTACGCGGAGCCCGACGGGGGCGCGGGGGCGAGCGCGGCCTCGTGCAGGTAGTTCTCCACGCCCAGGTTGCCGTCGAGCGCGGCGTTGCGGCTCGTGACGGCCGGCTGGTTGATGAGGAAGTCCGCACCTACCGAGTCGATGGCCACCGGATCTTGCGATAGGAAGATGCTGGCGGTGAAGCCGTCGTCGAAGGGCGCGCCCTTCCACAGCGCCGCTTCGCGCGTGACCAAGGCGCCTTCGGACGTTGCCACCACCAAGCCGTCGAGCATCCACAGCACGGACTTGCCGCCCAGCAGGTGGTTGGCGATGAGGTCGACGAGCACGGTGTAACTGCCCATGGTTTGACCGGACACGTAGCGATGGATGCCGGCCGCCTCGGGCGGGCGCAGGCGGCTCGAGTTCACGAGCGAGCCGAAGTGGTTCTTCCCGCAGAGCGTGAGCCCGTAGCTGTGCCCCTTGAGGCTTGCGAGGTTGATCAGGTAGTCCGCCTCCGACATGCACGCCGGCACGACGTTCGCGGCGCCGGCCACGTCCGCCGACCACGCGACGGGCGCGCCCTCGTCGCCCGCGGCGTCGTTCGGGCCGCCCTCGTCGTTGTAGCGGAACCGCACGCCGGCGAGCGCGCCCTCCGAGCACAGCTCCATCATATGCGCGGGGAAGATGCGGCACACGTCGTACACCGTGACGTCGCCGGACGCGACGCCCGCATCCTCCACGAGCGACAGCAGCAGCGCCCGCAACAGCACCGGCGTCGTATAGCTCATGGCGCTGTCCTCGTCGGATCCGAACGTGCCCGCGCCGTTCATGTTCGCCTTGACGGCGATCTTCTGGCCCGCACGGTAGCCGCCCTCGCGTCCGTGCGTGGCGTTGTGCGCCTCGAACAGCTTGCGCCATCCGGCCGCCGCCTCGTCCGTGCCCGCCGCGGCGGCGACGCCGTCGGCCACCATGCGCCGCACCGCGTCCTCGTCATAGTGCTCGCGTTGCCACCAAAAGCCCGATCCGTCCCACGTCACCGCTGCCGCGTCGCGCACCCACGCCACGCGCCCCGGCATGGCGCCCACCCCGCGCCCCAAGGGCTCGTGCGGCGGAAACGCCGAATCGTAGGGATGATGCGCGGTGCTCGGATCCTCGGGCCCGTGCGCCGACGCGTCGGAGGCGCCCGGTTGTTCGGGTAGCGGCTCGGGCTGTTCCTCACCGCCCGCGCATCCGCCCATGGCCCCCGCCAGCGTCGCCGCGCCGAGCGCGGCCGCGCCCATGACGAACGTGCGACGGTCTATGCTC
Organism: Gordonibacter massiliensis (ex Traore et al. 2017); assembly: GCF_019731765.1. NCBI lineage: Bacteria > Bacillati > Actinomycetota > Coriobacteriia > Eggerthellales > Eggerthellaceae > Gordonibacter > Gordonibacter massiliensis (ex Traore et al. 2017). Next base: position 55,262 of record NZ_JAASIO010000008.1, read on the forward strand.
GCCGCTATGCGCGTGCCCTTCTTCTCGTTCATTGCGACCTCCTTCGTCGTCGTTTCTCTGATACCATACCCATGGGAGAGCACTTCAAGTCAAGCGGGAAAGGACGGCTCGCATGAAGAGATTGCTGCTCGTATCGATGTTCCAAAACGCCACGGGCCTCTTGAAGGAGATCGAGCCCGACCTCAAAGGCAAATCCGTCGCGTACATCCCCACCGCGAGCCGCGTCGAGCGCCTAGGGTTCTTGGCCCGCATGACCCGCTGGGTGCTCCACGGCATGGGCCTGCGCGTGAACGCGATCGACGTGTCAACCGCGTCCCGTGAAACCGCTCGGCGCGCGCTGGCCGACTGCGACCTGGTCTTCGTCGCGGGCGGCAACACCTTCTACTTGCTGCAAGAGCTCAGGAAATCGGGAGCCGACGCGCTGCTCGCCGAAGCGGTGCGCGCCGGGAAGCTCTACGTCGGGGAGTCGGCCGGAGCCATCGTCGCGGCTCCCGACATCGCGTACTCGCGCGCGATGGACCATCCCGGCCAAGCGCCCGATCTGCACGACTTCACCGGCCTCGGCCTCGTGGACTTCTACCCGGTGCCCCACGAGCGCAACCCTGAATTGGGTCCCAGCGCCGACCAGATCATGCGCGAGTACGGCGGCACCCTCGACGTGCGCCCCTTCGACGACAAGCAGGCCATCTACGTGGAGGACGGCGTCGCACGCATCCTGAGCGCGTGAGCGACCTGCCCCAAATTACATACGCCCCCTTTCTCGGTGTCTGAAGTTTCCCTCTAGACCAGATAGTAAAACACCCGCCGCAATATGAAAAATGCCTATAATGAAATGTTATGTATGTATGTTTTGCATAACTTAGAAGTAGCACGCGTCGAACACGTCGCACATGGATGGTTGCCCGTAGGGGCGGCCTGCTGGCCGCACGAGCGCAGCAACGTCCGAAGAAGGTGGACCATATGGCAAGTACACGGTGCGCTCGCCGCATGGCTTCGATCAGTTGCGGCCGTCCGCGCCGGACGGGCAGCGGCACGTCCCTACGAAGAACGTATCGACAGCACGTTCGGCACGATCCGGTCGACGAGAGACACTCTCACGCCAAAGGCAGCCGCGGAAAGGAAACAACATGGAATTGAGAACGCTCGAGTACTTCCTGGCCGTCGCACGCGAGGGCAACATCTCGAACGCGGCGAAAACCCTGCACGTGACCCAACCGACGCTCTCGCGCCAACTGTCGTCGCTCGAGAAGGAGTTCGGACGCGAGCTGTACACGCGGGGCCCTAAAGGCATCGAGCTGACCGACCAAGGGGCCATCCTGCACCACTATGCCGAGTCCATCGTGGAAATGGCGCGGAAGGCCGAGAGCGACATGATGCCGCCCGAGCGCTCCATTGGCGGCACCGTGCATATCGCGGCAGGCGAGTCGCAGGCGATGGCCCTCATCGCCCAGGCCATGGACGAGACGCGGCAGAGCTACCCCGCCGTCGACTTCGCCATCCACAGCGGCACCACCGCGGAGTTGAAGGACGGGCTGGTGCGAGGGTTCTACGACGTGATGCTGGAGTGCGAGATGCGCGACCACGCCAAGATGAACACCATGCCGCTGCCGATCACCGACACGTGGGGCGCGATCGCGCTGCGCGACAGCGCCGTGGGCCGGCTCGAGGGAGTAACCCCTTCCGACCTGGAGGGGCAAAGCATCGCCGCCTCACGCCAGGCGCTCGCGGGAACCCTGCGCGATTGGGCGGGCGACGCGCTCGACCGGATGCGCGTCGTCGCCACGTTCAACCTGCCTTTAAACGGCCGCTACCTCGTGCGCCAGGGCATGTGCTGCATGCTCACCTACGAGGGCCTCTTCGACACGAGCGAGGACAGCGACCTCGTCTTCGTCCCCTTCGCCCCGCGCTTCGAGGCGCACCAAGGGCTCGTCTGGCGCTCGACGATGCCCAACCGGCAAACGCAGGCGTTCCTCGACGCCATGGAGCGGGTGTGCGAAGAACGCGGATGATCGGGCGCTTTCCCCCTGCCTGCCGAATTCCGCCGCAGACGGTCGATGGAAGGCGTAGCGGCTCCTTCCCGCTCGTCCGGTCGATCGGGCCGGTCTTCGACGCCCCTCGGCTTCGCCGCCTCCCGGCGGCGGGGCATCGCCGTCCTAGCGTCCCTCGGCGGCGCGCTTGAGCTCGTCGCGACGGGAACGGAACTCGATGACGGGGCGGTCGCCGCGCAGCAGGTTCTCGCCCATCTGCAGCTCGGTCTTCTTCGGTCGCTGCGTGAGCACGACGCGGCGGTCCTGGTGCAGGATCACGCCGTTCGCCACGTTGCCGAGGGCGCACACGAGGCCGCGCAGGACGGGCACGCGCACTATGCGCTGGTAGAGGCGCAGGTATATCTTCACGTGCTCGTCGTCGATAGGCGCGAACGCCGCGAAGACGCGCAGGTCGTCGGAAATGCGGTTCTGCCAGAGGTTCGGCACGCGGTACTGCAGGCTGTTCAGCTGCTCCCAATCCTCGATCTCGCCGGCCGCCTGCGGCGTCTGGCCGCGGTCGGGCTCGTTCTTCACGTAGAACGTGAGCGTGTCGGCGTCCCATTTGGTCACGGGTCCGTTCACGACCGTCTTATGGCCCCGCCCGATGGTGTTCGGATGCACGAACGGCAGGTGGATCACGTCGAGCTGGTTCTCGATGGCGCGCGAGTAGTGCACGTCCCACACCTCCGAGCGCTCGGCGTACGGGAAGCCGTGGCGAAGCTCCTGGAACATGGGCAGGTCGTCGGGAGCGTCGGCGGGCTTGCCGTAGAACACCCAGATGAAGCCGAACGCGTCCACCGCGAGCCACGGCCGCACGCGGAAGTTCTCGGGCACCTCGGCCCCAAGGCCGTTCGCCGGGATGGCCACGACGCGCCCGTCGGCCGCGTAGCGCAGGCCGTGGAAGGGGCATTGCACGTGATCGCCCTCCACGCGGCCCGCCGCGAGGTCCGCGCCGCGATGGCAGCACGTGCCGTCCAAGCAGGCCACGTTGCCTTCCGCATCGCGCCACAGCACGAGCCGCCGCCCGAAGCGCACGACGCCCACGGGACGGCCGGACTTCACTTCGGAGGATGCCATGACGGCGTACCACTGGTCGGGGATCATGAGGGCCTCGCTTCCTCGCGCGGCGCCGGAACCGCACGTTGCTTGTCGTGACACCCATTGTCACGCCCGCTCAGCGTCCCGCGCAACCAACGGCTCCCCTGCCGCTGCGCAACACGCCGGCAACGCGGAAACCCGCGTTGCGAGCACCGAGGGCTGAAGGCTACGTTATCGAAAGCCGTCGAAACGCACGGTTTTCGCGATCATCCCGTAGGACAAGGACTCTGCCCTTGCCGGTCAACCTGTAAACCGTTTTATATTGGGCGGCAAGGGCAGAGTCCTTGCCCTACAAAGGGATTCGACGGAACGTTCGATACCTCACCGACGCCCTTTCGCCGCGTCTGGAAGATCGCGCCGTCCGCTCAGTCGCCTTCCACGCGACGGCGCTTGGCCTTCGTCTCGGCGCGTCGGCGCTTGTCGGCCAGACGCGCCTCCTTGGCCCGACGGGGAACCTTCGTGGCATGGCGCACCTTCGGCGGGCGCGCCTTGGCCTCGAACAGGCGACGCAGTTTCTGCAGGCAGAGCTGGCGGTTGCGGAACTGGCTGCGCGACTCGCGCGACGTGACCGTGAGGCCACTCGGCAGATGCGTCATGCGTACGGCGGAGTCGGTGGTGTTCACGCACTGCCCGCCCGGCCCGCTCGCGCGGAACACCTGCACGTCGCATTCGCGCGCGATGTCCTCGAGCGGCAGCTGCGCCCAACGGGAGAAGTCGCGGTATGTAGGCTGATCGGAATCCATGGCAGGTATCATACCATTGCGGCAGGAGATACTTCGACTTCGTCCTTCGGCCTGCTCTGTCGCTCGCCCGCCGCGAACGGTTGTGGCAGGAAAAGAAACGCGGCGGGCGCATCGTGCGCTCGCCGCGTCGTCGATCTGCCTTTGGCACTTCGCGCCGGGCGGCCAGCTGGCCGCCCCTACGGTAACCGGCGAGGTTCTCCGTCAGTCCTCGATGCCGTCGTTGTTGCGGATGAGCTTGCGCTTGATCTTTCCGCCGATGGTCTTGGGCAGTTCGTCCACGAACTCCACGATGCGCGGGTACTTGTAGGGCGCCGTCGTGTGCTTCACGTGGTTCTGCAGCTCCTTGACCAACTCGTCGGAGGGTTCCCAGCCCTTCGCCAACACGACGGTGGCCTTCACCACCTTGCCGCGGATGGGGTCGGGCGCGGCCGTGACGGCGCACTCCACCACGGCGGGGTGCTCCACGAGCGCGCTCTCCACCTCGAAGGGCCCAATGCGGTAGCCCGAGCACTTGATGACGTCGTCGTTGCGGCCCACGAAGAAGCAGTAGCCGTCGGAGTCGCGCCACGCCATGTCGTGCAGGTTGTAGTACTCCCCGCCAACAGCCTCGCGCGTGCGCTCCTCGTCGCGGTAGTAGCCCGTGAACAGGCCCGGCGGGTACGCCTCCTTGAGGCCCGTGACGCAGATCGCGCCCTCCTCGCCGTCGGGCACCTCGTTGCCGTCGTCATCCAGCAGCTTGATGTTCAAAAGCGGCGACGGTTTGCCCATGGAACCGGGGCGCGGCTCCACCCACGGGAACGTCGCCAGCAGCACGGGACCCTCGGTCTGGCCGAAGCCCTCGCGGATGTTCTTGCCCGTCAAACGCTTCCACGCGATGGTCACCTCGGCGTTCAGCGGCTCGCCGGCCGTGGCGAAGTTGTGCACGCTCGACAGGTCGTAGGACGCCACGTCCTCCTGCAGCATGAAGCGGTACATCGTCGGCGGAGCGCAGAACGTGGTCAGCTTGTAGTCCTGGATCTTCTGCAGCAGCTTCGTGGGAACGAACTTGTCCATGTCGTAGGCGAAGATGGTGGCGCCGGCGATCCACTGGCCGTAGATCTTGCCCCAGCCGAATTTCGCCCAGCCGCTGTCGGTCACGCTCATGTGCAGCGTGTTCTCCTGTACCTGCTGCCAGTACTTCGCCGTGATGATGTGCCCCAGCGGGTGCGCGAAGTTGTGGCACACGGCCTTCGCCATGCCCGTGGTGCCGGACGTGAAGTAGATGAGCATGGTGTCCTTGCTCGTGACGCCGGCTTCGCCCGTCGGGCGCTCGAACGTCTCGGACTCGCCCGCGATGAGCTCGTCGAACGGGGTCCAGCCGTCGCGCTCGCCCGCCACGATCACGCGGTTGGCGATGGAGGGCGAATCGGGCAGCGCCTCCTCGGTCTGCGTGCACACGTAGTCGTCGTTCACGCACACCATCATCTTCACCTGCGCGCTGTTGGCGCGGTACGCGATGTCCTTCTTCGTGAGCTGCAGCGACGCGGGAATGATGGTGGCGCCCAGCTTGCACAGCGCGACGGCGCACACCCAGTACTCCCAACGGCGGCGCAGGATCATCATGACCACGTCGCCCTTGCCGATGCCGAGCTTCGCGAACGCGTTGGCCGCCTGGTTCGACAGGCGCGACAGATCGGTGAACGTGAACGTGCGCTCGCCGTCATGGTCGTCGCACCACACGAGCGCCCGCTTCTCGGGCTCCACGCGCGCCCACTCGTCCACCACGTCGAACCCGAAGTTGAACGCCTCGGGCACGTCGATTTGGAAGTTCTCGAAGAAGTCCTCGTAGGAGTCGAACTCGATGCGGGGACAGTATTGTTTCAAAATGTGGTTCACGGGCTGTGCTTCCTACTCTGCGATGATCGTCACGAATTTTGCAGGGACATCTCCCCCGCAGCGTTGGCCGTGCGGATGCTCGGGGTTGAAGTAGATGCTGTCGCCCGCGCACAGCTCGAACTCCTTGTCGCCCCACGTCACCACGACGCAGCCCTCCAGCACCAGGTTGAACTCCTGGCCGGAGTGCGTCACGAGCTTCGCGGGCTCGTCGGAGGGGTCCAGCACCACCAGCAGCGGCTGCATGATCTTGCCGCTGTAGCGCCAGGCCAGGTCCTCGAAGTGGTATCCCGGGTAGCGGTCGACCTCGCGGCCCTCCCCCCAGCGCACCACCTGGTAGGTGTCGAGCTTGGCGGCCGTGCCGGTGAGTATCTCGGTGAACTCCACGCCGAACTTGTGGGCCATGTGGTAGATGGCCGAGATGGGCACGTCCTCGCCCGTCTCCTCCCAGCGCTCGTAAGTCTCGAGCGGCACCTCGAGGTCGCGCGCCATCTCCTCGCGCGTGACGTCGCACGCCTCGCGCAAGCCTTTGATGCGCAGCCCTATCTCGTGCAGTACCTCAACCATGCGCGCTCCTTTCAATCAAACTGTCATCCTGAGCGGAGCGACCGCAGAGAGCGCAGTCGAAGGATCCCGTGCGGCGATAGCAGGGAGGCTTTCGGCTGGCGCCGCGCGGGATCCTTCGACTCGCTGCGCTCGCTCAGGATGACAATGTCTTTACGCTTCCATACCCAAGGTGAGGGCCTTCTTGTTCATCTCCAGCATGGCGGCCTTGCTGGCCGGCACGCACTTCTCCATGGCCTTCCAGAGCGTGTCCTCGGCGCAGAACCTCGTCTCGGCGTACAGCTTGCCGGCCATGATGATGTTGGCGAGCTTCTTGAAGCCGGCCTCCTCGGCCATGGCCGTGGCGGGGATGGCGCACATCTTCGCGCCCGGGATGTCCGGGATGTCGGCGATGAGCGTGGAGTCGGCCACCACGACGCCGCCCTCGGCCACGGCGTCCGCGAACTTGTCGAGCGAGGGCTGGTTCATGGCGACGAGCGCGTTGGGAGCCAGCACGAGCGGGCTTCCGATGGGGTCGTCGGACAGGCACACGCTGCAGTTGGCCGTGCCGCCGCGCATCTCGGGGCCGTAGGAGGGCAGCCACGACACCTCGCGGTCCTCCAACAGGCCGGCGTAGGCGATGAGCTTGCCGGCGAACAGAACGCCTTGGCCGCCGAAGCCGGCGAGCACGATGTTCAGGGAGCGGCTCATCGCGCACCTCCTTCCGCCTGCGCGGCAGGGTTCGCGATCGGGCAGTCGGCCGCGCGCGCCGCGGCGGCCTCCGACGCGTTCGCGAAGCCCTCGGCGCGCACGTCCTTGTACACGCCCAGCGGGTAGTACGGCAGCATGTTCTCGCGCATCCACTCGAAGGAATCCTGCGGCGTCATGCCCCAGTTCGTGGGGCACGTGGCCACCACCTCCACGAGCGAGTAGCCCGCGCCGTCGATCTGGGTCTGGAACGCCTTCTTGATGGCCTTCTTCGCCTTGCGCACGTTCTTCGGGCAGTCGGCCGTCACGCGCTCCAGGTACGCCACGCCGTCGAGCGAGCTCAAGAGCTCGCACACGCGGATGGGGAACCCGGCGGCGTCCGTGTCGCGGCCGTAGGGGCTCGTCTGCGTCACCTGGTTCGGCAGGCTCGTGGGGGCCATCTGGCCTCCCGTCATGCCGTAGATGGCGTTGTTGATGAAGATGACGGTGATGTTCTCGCCGCGCGTGGCCGCATGGATGGTCTCGGCCATGCCGATGGAGGCCAAGTCTCCGTCGCCCTGGTAGGCGAACACCACGCCCTCCGGATGCACGCGCTTCACGGCCGTGGCGACCGCCGGTGCGCGCCCGTGGGCGGCCTCGATCATGTCGCAGCCGAAGAAGTCGTAGGCCATGACGGAGCAGCCCACGGGAGCCACGCCCACGGCGTCGCCCTCCACGTCCAGCTCGTCCAGGCACTCGGCCACCAGGCGGTTGATGATGCCGTGCGTGCAGCCCGGGCAGTAGTTCGTCACGACGGGCAGCAGGGCGTGCGGGCGCTCGAACACGACTTTCGTTTCCTTTTCAGCCATGGGTTACTCCCCTCCCTTCTCGACGCGGGCGTTCAGGTCCTCGATGCGGGCCAGCACCTCCACGGGCGTCGGGATGACGCCGCCGGTGCGGCCGAAGAACTCCACGGGGTGGCGTCCGGCCACCACGAGGCGCACGTCGTCCACCATCTGCCCCATGTTCATCTCCACGTCCAAGAACGCCTTGGCGGTGGGCACGACGGCCTCGATGGCGTTCGTCGGGAACGGCCAGAGCGTGATGGGGCGCACGAGACCGGCCTTGACGCCCTTCGCACGCGCCTCGACCACGGCGCTGCGCGCCACGCGGGCGCTCGCTCCGAAGGCCACGACCACGATATCGGCGTCTTCCGTGAGGAACGTCTCGGCGCGCTGCTCGTCGCGCTCGATCTGCGCGTAGCGCTCGTAGCGCTCGACGTTCAGGTTCTCCAGCTCGTCGGCCGTGAGGTACAGCGAGTTCACCACGTTGTGCGGCCGTGCGTGCTTGTGGCCGGTGGTGGCCCACGGCTTCTCGATCTGCTCGTCGCGGGGCTCGGGCATGACCACGGGCTCCATCATCTGGCCGAGCATGCCGTCGGCCAGGATCATGACGGGCGTGCGGTACTTGTCGGCCACGTCGAAGGCCGTGAACGCGTAGTCGGCCATCTCCTGCACCGTGGAGGGCGCGTACACCACCACGCGGAAGTCGCCGTGTCCGAGCGCGCGCGTGGCCTGCCAGTAGTCGGCCTGCGAGGGCTGGATGCCGCCCAGGCCCGGGCCGCCGCGCTGCACGTTGATGATGACGCCCGGCAGGTCGGCGCCGGCCATGTAGGAGATGCCCTCGCCCTTGAGCGAGATGCCCGGCGACGAGGACGACGTCATGACGCGCGCGCCGGCCGCCGAGGCGCCGTACACCATGTTGATGGCCGCGATCTCGCTTTCGGCCTGCAGGAACGTTCCGCCCACCTTGGGCATGCGCTTCGACATGTAGGCCGCGAGCTCCGTCTGCGGCGTGATGGGATACCCGAAGAAGAAGCGGCAACCGGCGCGCATCGCGGCTTCGGCGAGCGCCTCGTTGCCCTTCATGAGCACTTTCTCTGCCATGTTCCCCTACCTCTCTACCGTGATCGCAACGTCGGGGCACATCGTCGCGCAGGACGCGCAACCCGTGCACGCATCCATATCGGTGCAGTACGCCGGGTGGTAGCCCTTCGCGGTGATCTTGTCGTTGTCGAGCTCCATGATGTGCTCGGGGCACGCGTCGACGCACAGGCCGCACCCTTTGCAGAAGCGGTCGTCTACGCTGATTCTCGCCATGATCCGCCTTCCTCGTCTCGTCCGTATGCTCGCGCCGGCGGCGGTTGCCGTCCGCGCGCTGCTCTCTCGTCTTATTGCCAGGGAGTTCTTACATATACTTGCACAGGATAGAGCGCTTGGCTCCCCCCATTCGGCGCAAGGTGGGTGTTTTTCCGGTCGGCGACCTGCCCCGCCCGCCCGGTCGGCACCGTGGTGAAGGCGAGCGGCAGGCCCACGAGCCGCGCCACCTCTTCCGCGAACGGGATGCCTCGCGCGACGACGTCCTCGTCGGTGTCGCCCTGCAGGTGCGTGTTGTTCGCCACGGCCGTTGCGACCAGGTGCGACTTCGCCTCGATCTCGCGCAGCACCTCCACCGCCTCGGCGGGGTCCTGCGTGAGGTTGCGGCTGCGGTTCACCACGTAGAGCATCTCGTAGGGGCCCGCCGCCACGGTCTTCGCGAAGCGTCCGAGCGCCGTGGCGCCCACGTCGTCGCCCCCGGCGTCGATGACGAGCAGGCGCCCCTCTTTCGCGCGCGCCTGCTCGATGGCCGGCAGGATGGTGCCCGACAGGCTCGGCCCGTCCAGGTTCGTGCCGGCGAACACGGGCGCGATCACCCGCACGCCCGCCTCGTCGAGCAGCCCCGCGTAGTCGCTCGAACGGAAGAACGGGTTCACCACGTCCAGGTCGACGATCGTCACCTCGAGGCCGCGCGCCGCGGCGTCGAGCGCCAGGTTGAGCGCGAGGTTCGTCTTGCCCACCCCGTAGTGCCCGCACACCACGAGGACGGGCGCGCTTGTCATCCTGAGCGGAGCGACCGAAGGGAGCGGAGTCGAAGGATCCCGCGCGGTGCCAACCGAAGGATTCCCTGCTACCTCCGCACGGGATCCTTCGACTCCGCGCTGCGCGCTCCGCTCAGGATGACAGAGGGAAGCGTCCGCTTGCTCGGGATGACAGAGGGAAGCGTCCGCTTGCTCGGGATGACAGAGGGGTCGCTCCGACGCATCCTCGGGATGACAAGATTCGCCTTCCATCACACCAGGCCTTCCGGGGCGGCCTGCTCGTCCACCTCGCGGATGGCGGCGCGGCGGATCTTGCCGTTCACGGTCTTGGGCAGGGCGTCCACGTACTCCACGATGCGCGGGTACTTGTAGGGCGCCGTGCGCTTCTTCACCCACGTCTGCAGCTCCTTGGTGAGCAGGTCGCTCCCTGCGAAGCCGGACGCCAGCACCACGGTGGCCTTCACGGCCTTGCCGCGCACCGGGTCGGGCACGCCCGTGACGGCGCACTCCTGCACGGCCTCGTGCTCCAGAAGCACGCTCTCGATCTCGAAGGGGCCGATGCGGTAGCCGCTCGACTTGATGACGTCGTCGTTGCGGCCCACGTACCAGAAGTAGCCGTCCTCGTCGCACCAGGCGGTGTCGCCGGTGTGGTACCAGCCGTCGTACACGGCCGCGGCCGTCTTCTCCGGGTCGCGGTAGTACTCCAGCATGATGCCGGCGGCCTTCTCGTGCACGTCGATGCACACCTCGCCCGTCTCGCCCGTGTCGCAGCGAGAGCCGTCGGCGCGCTGGATCTCCACGTTGTACAGCGGCACCGGCTTGCCCATGGAGCCGGGGCGCGGCGTGGACCCGGTGAGGTTCGCGATGGTGAGCGGCGTCTCGGTCTGGCCGAAGCCCTCGTAGATGACAAGCCCCGTGTGCTCCTTCCAGAAGTCGAACAGATCGGGGTTCAGGGCCTCGCCCGCCGTGGTGGAGTACGCAAGCGTGGACAGGTCGTAGGAGTCCAGGTCCTCGGCCATCATCATGCGGTACATAGTGGGCGGACAGCAGAGCGTCGTGATGCCGTACTTCCCGATGAGCGACAGGATCTCGGAGGGATGGAAGCGGTCGAAGTCGTACGTGAACACGCACGCCTCCATGAGCCACTGGCCGTAGTACTTGCCCCACACGGCCTTGCCCCAACCGGTGTCGGCGATGGTGAAGTGCAGGCCGTCAGGCTGCACGTTGTGCCAGTGCTTGGCCGTGACCAGGTGCGCGATGGCGTACTCGGAGTCGTGCAGCACCATCTTGGGGTTGCCGGACGTGCCGGAGGAGAAGTACATGAGCATGGGGTCGCCCGCGGCCGTCTCGCGGCGCGCGAAGTCCTCGCTCGCGGCGCGCACGCCCGTGTTGAAGTCGAGCCAGCCCGCGCGCTCGGCGGGGGCGGAGCAGACGCCGTCCGGGCCCGAGAGGGCCGCGCCCAGCGGCAGGCCGTCGTCGGGGAACACGAGGTTGCCGTCGGCGTCCTCGGGCGTGAGGCCGCCTCCCGCGCCGTTCACCAGCATCTTCACCTGCACGGTGGGGCACGCCTCGGCCACGTTGTCCATCACGTCGGCGATGTCGCCGAGCGACGTGGCGATGATCGCCTTGATGGAGGCCCCGTTCAGGCGGTACTCCAGGTCGTGCTCCTTGAGCATGAACGTGGCGGGCACCATGACGGCGCCGAGCTTCGCGAGCGCCGTGGCCACGAACCAGAACTGGTAGTGGCGGCGCAGGATGACCATCACGTAGTCGCCCTGCCCGATGCCAGCGTCGGCCAGGTAGTTCGCCGTCTTGTCCGACCACCTCTTCATGTCGGCGAACGTGAAGACGTGCTCCTCGCCCTCGGGGTTGCACCACACCATGGCGCGGCGGTCGGGATCGTTCTCGGCGATGTCGTCTACCACGTCGTAGCCGAAGTTGAAGCCTGCGGGGCAGTTGACGGAGAAATCGGCGAGGAGGCCGTCCTCGTCGTAGCGTTCGGTGACGAAGCGGAGGTTGATGTTTCTCATGGTTTCTCTTCCTTGAAGGCGATGCGGCGGGCCGTCCGCCGCGAGACGGATACGATCATCAGGTGCTTCGGCGCTGAACCGCGCGCCCGTCGCGTCCCCGTCGCTGCGCGGCGGGGCGGCGGGCGCAGGGCAGCGCCTAGATAATCGTCTCCCCGTGGGGCTTCATGACGACGGCCAGGAACACGCACGGCTCGCCGCCTGTGGCGATCATGCCATGGCCGCGGCCCGAGTCGTACATGAGCAGGTCGCCGGCCTCCAGCTCCTCCACGTGGTCCTCGTAGGCGAAGCGCATCTTGCCGGAGATGATGTAGTCGAGCTCCTGGCCCACATGGTAGGACAGGTGGATGGGCGCGTCCTGCTCCTCCGGGAGGTACGGGGCGGTGACCAGGAACGGCTCGGCCAGCTTGTTCTTGAAGTGGGGCGCCTTGTGCAGGTACTCGAAGCCCGCGCGCCGCTTGATGGACAGGCCGTCGGCCGCGCGCGTGAGCGAGTAGCCCGACAGGTGCGGGTTCTCGCCGGTCAGAAGCTCGATGACGTCCACGCCCAAACGCTCGGCGCACTTGTACAGGAACGTGAACGACAGGTCCTGCTTGCCCGACTCCTGGGCGGCGTACTCGGCGACGGAGCGGCCGGTCGCGTCGGCCATCTCCTGCATGGTGATGTCGAGGTCTTCGCGCAGCGCCCGAATGCGCCCCGCCACCTCTTCGATGTTCGGCTCCATAGAAGTCGCAAGACCTCCTTCTGCTGTGACGCGGCATCGCCGCCAAAACGATGCCTGGCCGATGAAAAGTCTTCATATTGTATAGCACTTTAGTCGGTTGCAGTGCGAGAAGGGTGAAATCTCCGCAGGCGGCGGCGACGCTCCCAGGAAAACGGGCGCCCTCCCTGCCGATGCGCACCGCCACACACGGCAGTCCGACCCCGCGCACCGGAGAGGGGCTTCGAATCGCGCGATCGGCGAACACCCCGATCAAAGTACGAAACACAACGCTCGGATATTGCAGCCGACTTCCCTTTCTGCTACTTTAGTGCAATAATTACATTGTGTACGTTACCAATAAGCTAGTGATCGCGAGAAAGCGAATGAAGAACGAGAGCATGCTCGACGGCTCGTTGCGAGGCGGGAGTCGCCGCAGAGAGACGGCCTTCGGGGCAAGGGATCGGACGGGACGGCGGGCTCTGCTCGCGGCCGCCGTCCTGCTCGTCGCGCTCGTCTCGGCCCTGCTCGCGTTCAACGCCGTCCAGCTCCAGAAGGCCGCGAACCTGGCGACCGAACGACACGAAAGCGACGTTTCCGCCCAGATAGCGGCCATCATCGGCGTCGCGATGCTCGCCTTCGCGGCGATCCTGCTCGTCATGCTCGCCCTGGAGCGAAGCCATCGCCGAAGCATAGAGGAGATCGCCTTCGTCGACCCCCTGACCGGAGGCATGTCCGCGTCTCGGTTCCGCATCGTCTGCGAAGAGCTCCTCGGCCGTGCGGGCGCGGAGGAGTAGAGCATCGTCGCCCTGAACGTGCGCGACTTCCGCCTGATCAACGAGAGCTTCGGAAACGAACGGGGCAACGACGTGCTGCGCCATATCCTGCGCGTGATCGACGGGCGCCTGGGCGTGGGCGAGGCGGTCGCGCGGGGCGAGGCCGATCACTTCTACCTGCTGCTGAGGGAGGGCGATCCCGCGTCCATCGAAGACCGCGTCGAGCGCATCGCGGAGGATGCGAACGCGTTCAACGCGAACCGGGAGCATCCGTACTACCTGGTTTTGAATTGCGGCGTCTACCTTGTCGAGGACGAAGGGCTGGACGTCGCCGCCATGATCGACCGCGCGAACGACGCGCGCAAGGGCCTCCCTGCCCGCTCGGACGCGCTGTGCCGTTTTTACGACGCCGCGGTCGTGGAGCGCCTCCAGCGCGAGAAAGAGCTGGCGAACCTGCTAGACGGGTCGATAAAAAACCGCGACTTCATCGTCACCCTGCAGCCCAAGGTGCGCCTTTCCGACGGCAAGCTGGCCGGAGCGGAAGCCCTCGTGCGCTGGCACCACCCCCAGAAGGGCGTCATCAGTCCCGCCGAGTTCGTGCCCGTATTCGAGAAGACGGGCACCATCGTGAAGATCGACCTGCTGATGTTCGAGCAGTCGTGCGAGTTTTTGGCGCGCTGGATCGCGGCGGGGCGCGAACCCGTCCCCGTGTCGGTCAACCTCTCGCGCAGGCATTTCGAGGATCCCGGGTTCCTGGCGCCGTTCGTCCGCATAGCCGACGAGCACGGCGTGCCGCACGGCCTCGTCGAGATGGAGATGACCGAGTCCATATTCTTCGACGACGAGGCCATCGGCAACGTGAAGAAGGCGGTCGACGCCATGCACGACCACGGCTTCACCTGCTCGCTCGACGACTTCGGGTCGGGCTACTCGTCGCTCGGCCTTCTCAAGGAGTTCGACGTCGACGCGCTCAAGCTCGACCGTTCCTTCTTCCTGGACGATTCGAGCCGCGCCCGCGACGTGGTGGAGTCCATCGTGGGCCTTGCGAACAAGCTGGGCCTGACGACCGTGGCCGAAGGCATCGAGGACGGCGAACGGCTGCGCTTCCTGCGCGCCGTCGGGTGCGACCTCGTGCAAGGCTACGTGTTCTCGAAGCCCCTGCCCTGCGACGAGTTCGAACGCTGGGCGGACGCGCGCGGCGCCGCGGCGCTACGGAACGACGACCCGCTTCAGCCCTGACGCGCCGGCCCGCTCGAAAAAGGCCGGGACGGCCTCGAGCAGAACCCGGTAATAGGAGCCCATGGCGCGCGCGAGCCCCTGCGCGTCGCCCGCGCGCACGCAGGCGAGCCCCTCGAGGCCCAGGGAGCGCTGCTCGCGCGTGGAGGCGCCCGTCGGGCCGAAGAACGCGAAGAAGCGGCCCCAGAGCATGAGCTGGCCCAGCTCGTTCATCACCACCTGGAAGGACGGGAAGGGCAGGTTGTCCACGAGCGCCCGCATGAGCGCGGTGGGCACGGCCCATTCATCCTCGTCGCAGGCGAGAAGCCCCTCGACGTCGCGGGCGACGGCTTCCATGCGTCCCTCCACCGTGCCCACCGCGGCGGGAACGATGACGCACAGCATCTGCAGCGCGTCGACGAACGCCTCGATGTCGCGCCTGAAGGAGCCGTCGGCGAGCGCGCGGCGATCGAAGGAGATGTCGGAGAGGCTGACGCGCGTGCCGCACCCGTTCACCGTGCGCGCCACGCCGATCATGTTGAGGATGCCCATCGTCTTCTGCACGGTCGAGGGCGACACGCCGTAGGCATCGGCCAACTCGGCGATGGACGGCAGGTCGTCGCCGTCGGCGAACTCGCCGTTGTAAATGCGCAGCACCAGGTCGCGGGCGACTTGCGCGAAGACGCGCTCCCGTCCCGCCCGGGCGCTCCACTTGAAGGCCGGCTCGCTCGACCGCACGCCCGGATAGGCCTCGGCCAGCTCGTCGAGGTACGCCTCCACGTACGTCGCCGTGTCCCGGTACATCCGCCCGAACCTCCGCTGCACCTCGCGGTCGTCGCCGAGAGAAAGCGATTCGACCGCCCAGGCGAACGTGCCGTCCATGTCCTCCATCGCACGCGCGTAGGGAGCCGAGAACCCGGGGAACGTCGGCACCGTGCAGGCGCGCTCGATGCTTGCGTAGCATTCGGAAAGCAGCGGGTTGCCCGTCTTCCCCAGCAGGCGGTGCAGCAGGGTCGACGACCGGCGGAGCCGCCAGTCGCCCTTGTCGGGCGCGTCACCCACCTGCGCGGCGGCGCGCTCGAACGCGCGGAAATCGTCCTCGTCGCAGAAGCGGGCGGCGAAGGCGAACAGCGGCGGCATGACGAGCTCGAACGTGCGATAGCAGTCGAGGATGCCGTCCTTGCGGGCAAGGAGCGACCGTATGCCCCGCTCGTCGGCCTCGGACGCCCGATAGGTTACCACCGCCCGCTTGCGCTCTTCGGTGGCTATGTAGCCGTCGGCGCGCAGGGCCGCCAGCACGTCTCGCACCGTCCTGATGCCCACCCCGTAGCGCTTGCACAGGTCGTTCATAGAGGGAAGCACGTCGCCGTGGCGCATCGTGCCGTCGGCGATCTGGCCCGACAGGTCGCCGTACACGTACCCGAACAACGTCGTTTTCTCTTCCATGGGCTTCTTTCTTCTCGAACGAGTCAGCCTCCCTCGGCGGCGGGCGCCCCTCGGGTTGTCCGAAGACGCTCTTCGCCCGCTCGCGCGGGTCCTCGGGGCACGGCGGTTTCTTGCGGGGCTAGCCGAACCGGACGCTGCCGTTCTCGCCGCAGCGGCACGTCTTGACGAAGCGGACCGTTCGTTCGGCGGCGTTCATGACGAGGCTCTCGGTGGTCACGCACCCGTGGGCCTTCGACACGCCGGACACCATCTCGCCGTCGGTCACGCCGCACGCGATGAAGGCCGCGTCGCCCGTGCGCACGAGCATGTCCATGGTGAGCACGCCGTCCAGGTCGACGTCGGCGGTCTGCTCGGCGCGGCAGCGCTTCTCCTCGCCGTCCTTGTCGAGGTCGAAACGCAGACGGCCCATGAACACGCCGCCGATGGCCTTGAGGCCGACAGCCGACAGCACGCCCTCGGGCGCGCCTCCCGCACCCAAATACAGGTCGATGCCCGTGCCGGGAACGGCCGCCGCGATGGCGCCGAACACGTCGCCGTCGCCGATGAGCCGCACGCGCGCGCCGGCGTCGCGCACGGCCTGGACGAGTCCCGCGTGGCGGTCGCGGTCGAGGATGCACACGTTCACCTCGCCCACCGGCTTGCCCAGCGCCTCGGCCACCGCGGCCACGTTCTCGGCGGGCGACTTGTCGACGTGCACGGCTCCGGCGGCGGCAGGGCCGGCGGCGATCTTCTCCAGGTAGGTGTCGGGGGCGAACAGCAGCGTGCCGCGCGGGGCCACGGCGATGGCGGTGAGAGCGTTCGGCTTGCCGCATGCGCACAGATCCGTGCCCTCCAGCGGGTCGACCGCGATGTCGACCTCCTCGCCGCCGAGGCCCACTTCCTCGCCGATGTAGAGCATGGGCGCCTCGTCGCGCTCGCCCTCGCCGATGACGATGCGGCCCGAGAAGGCGATGCTGTTGAGCGCCTCGCGCATGGCCGTGGTGGCCGCTTCGTCGGCAGCCATCTTGTCGCCCTTGCCGATCCACTCCGCCGACGCGATGGCGGCCCTTTCGGCCACGCCGAGCATTTCCAGGATGCGTGCTGGTTGCATGTCCCCGCCTTTCTGACTTCTCGCCTGCCAAACGCCGCGCGGGCGCAAGGCAGATCCGCCCGATTCTAGCATCTTCGCAATCGGATGGGCCCCGCGTCACCGCTTGCGCGCGAACCTCACGGCGAAGTGCGCGTCGGGGGTGCCGGGCGCGAGCCGCGTGGCCACGCACGCACGGCCGGCGATGGGTGCCAGCTCGAAGTCCGCGCCTTCCGGGCTCTCCAGAAAGCGCTTCACCACGGCGTTGTTCTCGACGTGCGCGACGGTGCACGTGGCGTACGCCAGCTGCCCGCGCGGGGCCACGTGCCCGGCGGCCGAGCGCAGAAGCGCCAGGCCGAGCGCGGCCAGGTCGCCCATGCGCTCCTCGGTGAGGCGCCAGCGGATCTCGGGATGACGGCGCAGCGTGCCCAGCCCCGAGCACGGCGCGTCGATGAACACGGCGTCGAAAAGCCGCGCCCCCAGCACGTCGTCGAGCCTGGTCGCGTCGCCCGTCAGGGCTTCGGCCACGTGCGCGCCGTACGTCCGCGCGCGCTCGCGCAGAAGGTCGGTCTTGAACGCGTGGTTGTCGAGCGCCACGAGCTCCATCTGGCTGCCGTAGGCGCGCAGGGCTCCGCTTTGAAGCAGGATGGTCTTCGTGCCGCGCCCGGCCCCCACCTCCAGAAACGAGGCGGGCATGTGCGCGGGAAGGACGCTTTCGGCCACGAGCTGCGAGGCGGCGTCGGACACGAGCACCTTGCCCTGCGCGAACAGGCGCTTGACGCGGCCGTCTTGCAGCACGCGCGGGTCGGGCACCCGCAAGCAGCCCGGCACGGCCGCGCCGTCGATCTCCACGGGAGCAACCGCCGATCCCGCCTGCGCGAACGTCGAGCGCACCTCTTCGAGCGTCGCCTCGATCTCGTTCACGGCCACGAACAGCGGCGCGGGCTCGTTCGAGGCGCGCATGAAGTCCGCGGCCGCCTGCGGGCCCACATCGGCGATGAGCCGCTTGGCCAGCCACAGGGGGAACGCGTGCAGGCGCGCGAGCGCGGCCACGTCGCGGGTGGGGTCGCCGAAGGGGAACGCCTCCTTCATGGCAACCACGCGGCGCAGCACGGCGTTGCCGAGCCCCGCCGCGCGGGGCTGCACGAAGCGCACGAGCTCGACGCCCTGGTCGACGGCGGCGTGGGGGCTCTTGTTCAGGAACAGGATCTCGTAGACGGCTATGCGCAGCGCGTCGCGCACGTCGTCCTGCACGTCGGCGGGGCTGTTGAGCGCGCGGTCGAGGGCTTCGTCGAGCGTGCCGACGCAGCTGGCCACGCCCAGCGCGAGGAGCGTGGCGAACGCGCGGTCCTCGGGGCTCATGTCCGACTTGTCGATGCGCGCGGCGATGAGGTCCTGGGCGTAGGCGTCGCGGCGGCGCACCTCGCGGCCGACGTCGAGCGCCGCGAGGCGGGCCGGGCTCGCCTTCGACGGGCGCTCCTTGCGGGCGGGTTCCTCGGAACCGCCGCCCTGCGCGCGAGAGGAGCCTCCCTGCGGCTTGCGGGGACGGTTGCCGCGCGAGGCGTTCCGCCCATCGGATGCGCGGCCGGCCATGCCGGGCTCGGACGGGCGCTTGCGCGCGCGATCGTCACTCATGGACGACCTCCCATGCGAGCGAGCCTTGCTTGATGCCCTGCACCCCGGCGGCGAACGCCTTGGCGTCCATGTCCTGCTTGCCGTCGGGCTTGACCGCCAAGACCTCGGCGGCGGCGTCGGAGAAGCCCAGGAACAGCCGCTTCCCGGCGAAGCGCACCTCGCCCGGGGCCATGCCGTCGGCGAGCTCGCGGGCGCGCGCGTCCTCGAGGGTCCGCAGCGCGCGCACGGTCACGGGACGCCCGGCCACGCGCGCGCGGGAAGGATGGGCGGAGCTGGAGGCGCGCACCTTGCGCACCGCCGTCGCGGCGTCGTCCTCGGGCGCGGGGTTCAGCTCGCCCTTCTCCACCTTGGAGGCGTAGGTGATCTGCGCCTCGTCCTGCTCCGTCCACTCGGCCACGCCGCTGGCCACGTGCACGAGGGCCGTGAGCAGCGCGTGCGAGCCCAGGTTCGCCAGCTCGTCGGTGAGCTCCGGCGCCGTCTTGGCGTCGACGCGGGCCGTGCGGCACACGCAGAAGGCGCCCGTGTCCAGACCCTCCTCCATGCGCATGACGCATACGCCCGTCTCCACGTCGCCAGCGAGTATCGCGCGCTCGACCGGTGCCGCGCCGCGCCAGCGGGGCAGAAGCGACGCGTGCACGTTCAGGCAACCGTAAACGGGGATGTCGAGCACGGCCTTCGGCAGGATGGCGCCGTAGGCGGCCACGCACACGACGTCGGGCTCCAGGGCCGCCAGCTCGACCTGCGCGGCCTCGTCGCGCAGCGTGCGCGGCGTGCGCACGGGCAGCCCCAGACGCTCGGCCGCGCGCTTGACCGGCGAGGGCTCGAGCGCCTTGCCGCGCCCGCGCACGGCGTCGGGACGCGTGTACACGGCAACGACCTCGTGCTGCTGGGACAAGTCTTCCAGAATGGTGGCCGCGAACTCCGGCGTGCCCATGAACACCACGCGCATGATCAGCGCACCCGCACATCGAGCGACGTCTCGCCCGGCTTCGCGCCCGCGGCGCGCGCGGCCTCGTAGTCGCGCAGCGCCTGGATGCGCGCGACGGGGTCGCAGCGCTCGAACATGGTGATGCCGTCCAGGTGGTCGAGCTCGTGCTGCAGGCAGCGGCCCAGAAGCTCGTCGCCCTCGATCTCCCACTCCTCGCCGTCCAGGTCGAAGTAGCGCACGCGCGCCCACGGCGGGCGCGCGATGGGCACCGAGATGCCGGGGCACGACAGGCACCCCTCGCCCTCCACCACCGGGTCGCCTTGCGTCTCCACCAGCACGGGGTTCACCAGCACGATGGGGTCCTGCTCGCCGGACTCGGACTGGTCGCAGTCCACCACCACGAGCCGCTTGGCCACGCCCAGCTGGGGCGCGGCGATGCCGCAGCCGTCGTTCTTGTACATGGCCTTGGCCATCTGCTTCGCCAGCTTGCGCAGGCTCTTGTCATCGAAATCGCACGGCTCGCACACCGTGTTCAATATAGGGTTGGGTGATTGCACGATGGTGATCACGTCGGCACGTCCTTTTCGTTCTATCGCAGGCGTCCCGGCGCAGGCCGGGACGCGGAAAACTCCTTATGGAGCCATTGTGCGGTTTCGATGGTTCTTTGTCCAGTAGCATGCGGCAAACATCCACAAGCCCCGAGGCAGGGAGGGCAAACGACAGCAGCAGGATGCCGAAGAGGTGTGCGCCTCCGGGAAGATGTCGAAGCTGATGCTGTCGCGCTTCGTCGACTCGATCCGCTGCGCTGCGAACCCGCAGCGCGCACCTTAACGCAGCTGGCTGGTCTTACTGCTTCTCGCTCTCGCAACCTGCGCGTTTGCCGCGTGCGCAGATGGCGGCGGTAAGCGCCACGGCGGCGGCCAGGGCAACCGCACCGACCAGCATGCCAGGTGCCGTCACCGAGTCGCTGGTGGGTGCGAGCGTCGAAGCGTTCGCGCCGGATGCGGGCTGTTCGCTTTTAACCAGGTACGCCTCAGAAAGATCAGACGGATCGGACTCGGGCGCACCTGCTCCTGCGGGCATCACTGCCGCCTGCACCGCCTTGACGGCGGCTCCGTATCCCGTCGAACCGCACATCTGGTTGTCAGTTGCCCATGCCGTCCAGCCGTGTCCCTCGACGTAGGCGCGGTAGTGCACCTTGTAATTGGCCGCTTGCTCGCCGGTGAGCTCCATGCGCAGGCCCTGCAGCGCATCGGACATTTCACCGGCGATGTCGCCGTCGAGCACTGCGTCTCCCCAGCCCGCGCCGTTGTCGGTTGCATAGCGTACGCCCAACCCGCCGAGAGGAGTTTCAAAACGAATGGCGGTAAGCGCATGCCCTTCGACGGAGCCGGTTGAAGAGCCATCGGTTGCCCAGTCGACCTTCGCGTCCTCGTAAAGCCAGCCTTGCTCGAAGGTATGGCCTTCGTAGAACAGGGCGGCTGTGGTAGGCTTGAGCGCCACGGCGTACCCCTGCGTATCGCCGTCGTTGGACGCCGTCGATGACACGAAGCCCGCATAGGAAGCTTCGCCGAATGAAGCGGTGACAAGCTTGTTTGCCACCTCCTTTTCACTCAAATAGAAGCGCAGGATGCCTTTTTCGTCGGTCACGACATCGCGCACGCCGTACTCCTCTGCCCGACCAGACGGATCATCCATGAAATCGGTGTCGAGCAGTCGCATTTGGAACTCGCTCAACGCGGTGCTTTTAGGCAATCCGGAAATCTCAAGGCAGTGTACGACCTCGCCCGATTCGTTCACGGGCTGCAAGACGACGGCTGTTGCTACGGGATTCTTCGCCGCTTCCGATTCTGCTTCCTGTTGGTAAGCATCACGTTCGTCGCTTACGCCTGTCTCGCCCACGCCGATACTCAGAGCGTTGGCAGAGCGCGAGCGCGGCAGCAACCCTCCGTCGGAATAGCTGCCCGTCACCGTGCCGCCTGTGATCACCACTTTTTTGGCGACGGCTCCGGGGCTCATCCTAAACGAACACCCGATATCGAAAGGAGCGTCCTTCCCGCCTTTCGAAACAATCGTTCCCCCGGATATCTTGATCGAATCATACGCTCCATCGTTTCCCGCGCCGATGCCCGAAGCCCCCCATCCGCCTTGCGCATTGACGGTGCCGCCGGTAATGACAATCTTCCCCTTGACGGTGCCCAGCTCACCCCCTCCGATGGCAGCCGCACCCCAGCTGCCGGTTGCGTTGACGGTGCCGCCGGCAATGGTGATGGATCCCACCGATTCGTCTCGGTTTCCGCCTATGGCCGAGGCCCCCGATTTATCCAAGCGAAGGTCGACCGTTAGCGTGCCCCGTCCGTTGATCGTGAGCGACGCCTTCTCTTCGATGCGGATTGCCGAGGCCGACCAGGGTGGTGAAATTCTGTTGTTGCCAACGAGCGAAAGGACAACTTCGGAAGAGCCTTTCACCAGCACAGCAGGAATTTTATCAAAGCCCTCGCCCGAGCCCGAGATGGAGCAGTTCCGCATCTGGATGGTGTGCGTGCCGTTTTCGATCACCACCTTGGGCTGGTTTTTGCCGGCCATGCCGGAACCGGACAGAATCAGCGAGTCCCTGTAGGTGATCCACTGCACCCTGTCATCGGTGCTGTACTGCAACGCCCCCTCATCGTTTTGACGTACAACGACCTGGCCGATCGAACCAAGGTTGACCTCGGGGTTTGACACGGGCGGCTGGACCGGGCGCAAGGCAAGCGAGAAGCCCGCCGTGCCATTCGAGCGGATAACTCCCTCGAAGTCCGCGTCGGCATCATTGAGAAAGGAAGATTTATCGATATAGAACTTCACCGTTTTGCCGTCCACCAACTGGGAGGGAGGTGCGAACATCCCCAAGGGCGCATCTGCAACCGTAGGCGTGAACGCTCCAACGCCGTAATAGTCGCTGTAGAGGGGATCGCGGTCATACTCGTAGATATCATCGATGTCGGGGATGAACGCGTAGTTGTTGTCCGTGAAGCTAAAGTAAGCTTTGGTGAGATCGACGCTTGTCGAAAGCCCCGTGATCTTGATATAGGCATTTGGCTGGGATCCCGAACCATCAGGACGATAGGTGGAGGTCGGAATATTTCCCCGAGAGAAAAGGAGATTGCCGCCGTTTACGATGAGGTGGTCGTCGGGAACGGCGATGTCGGTGTTGGCGGAAGACTGCAACGTGATGTTTCCATCGTACACCTCAAGAAAGCCCGTACGATCTGTGGCAGCCGAAGCGGGATCGCCCAGGGCGGGTGCCCCCGATCCCGATATGGCTGAAAGGTGTCCTTTGCCTTCCAGCACGATAGTGCCACATGCGAAGTTATCTGTGGCGACGCAGTCTATCCCTATCGCCGGAGCGCCCGAACCGCCCTTGGCAACAAGGTCGCCCTTCCCCTGTACGAAAAGCCACGCCTCGCGAAGGGCGCCGACCTCGCCGGGCGCGTTGACGACGTTGATGGCCGGATAGTAATCGGGGCCGGCAAGCATGTTTGAACCTTGAAGGGTAAGGACGAGAATGGGAACCCCCGATGTTCCGCCTGACTCGCCGCGAACCGTAATGGGGGCTTTGCCTACTCCCGTTATAGACACGGCGTCAAGCGTTACCTCGTGCCGCCCGCTTTGCACGTGGATACCGTTGCCGCTCGAAGACCCCGAAACCGTGATGTTACCGGTATAGGCATTCCAGTCGGTGCCGTTTCTGCTGTAGAACAGCGTTCGATTGTCGCTGCGAAGAAACAGTGAGCCGTCTTCGATGCTGAGGCTGGGATTTGTTTCGGGTAGGCTGCCGCTCTCGGCTGCCAAGCTGGAATTTACAGCTTGATCTGGGCTGACCGCAAGAGGCTCCGATTCCTGTGCTGTCTCGAGCGCAGGGGCTCCCGTTCCCTCTTCGGCATTCTCTTCGGCATAAGCCGGTGCTGTCGAAAAAACGACTGCCAGCAGCACCACGCAAACAACGAGCAGCCAAGTGGTGATCGTGCGCGAAGAGCGGGCGTGTTCCTTACTCATGGCAACCCCTCTTTTCATATATTGCGAGCAAACGGCGGATGCCGTCGGCAGGGCGATAAGGAATAGGGTGGTGTAGGAAAGAGGCTCCCCCGCAGGAGCAGGGCGTTTCAAGCTGGATGGCATCGAGGCGATTGGCTTCACAGGTTTGTCGCCCTGCACCGTTGACGCGACTTGCCGAAGTTCCGAATGGGATCATGCGCGTTCCCCTTCTCGTACGTCCAGGAAAGACCCGTGCCCTTCTGCGAGATGCCTGCATTGTAGCAGCTTTGCGGGCTTACGCGCCAATGACGGCTTCGAGATGACGGCGCGCGCCCGCCGCTCGCCGTCGCAGGTTGCTGCCCTGATCCGAGCCCCTACTGCCGGCGCGCAAGGCGGCGGGTTCGGGCCGCAACCGCCGTGCACAGCGTAGCGAGCGCGAGGGTGCCGCCCGCAAGGGGAGCAAGCGGGTCGCCGGTCGGCGCAAGGGGCTTGGGGGCAGGCATTGCGGCCGGCTGAGCGGGGGGTTCCGCGGGCGTGCTTCCCGTTTCGCTCTCGTTCCCACCGCCGCCACCGCGCGGCGCGACGGTGAGCGGCGCCGTACGGAAGAAGTTCGTGCGCCCTTGCGGGAACTCGGCGTAGGTCACAATGCAGTAGCTTCCCGCCGGCAGGGCGAAGGGCCCCGTCGTTTCATAGAGGTCGTTTTCTTCGCCGAACTCGTATTCGTAGCTGTAGAACACGCGCCCGCCTGCGGCAGTGGACGTGAAGCTGATCAGGTCGCCTTCGGTGAACTCGGTGCCTTGGGGGTCGCGTATGATGCGCGTGCCCACGGGAACGGGCAGGTCCAGAACGCTGCGGACGAGGGGACTTGCTGCTTCGCTTGCCACCCTGTTCGCTGAAGCCGCGTCCGTGTCGTCTACTAGATCCATCACGCCGATCGCGCCGCCTCCGGGAACGGCATCGGCCGCCTCCCAAAACAGAACCAGGGGAACGCTTACCCCATCGACAACAGAAGGATGCGCGGCCGGGTCGTTCGTCAGGCTGTAGGGTCCGCTGGCCTCGCGCAGCATATACGCACGGCCGAAGTTCACCACCAGTTCGTCAAAGTCGCGTACCACGCAGTCCTCGCCCTCCCCCAGATATCCCATGCCGGCGAGCGCCGCCGCAAGACTCTCCTTCGTGCAGGCGGACGTGCCCGTATCGGAATTTTTCTGCGCGCCAAGGATCGTCTTGTACACCTCGTCGCCCCCGCCCGGTAGCCCCTCGGTCTGAGACGACAGATAGCGGCCGAACAGCAGCCACAGCCCGTACGCTCCGTCGCCATCGAGCGTGGCCGTGCTCGGCACGTAGTAGCCCTCGAACACGAACGGCGGCACGTAGCCATTGTCTATCTGCGCGGAGAGGAGCCCGCTGAGGTTGCCGTCGGCGGCAAGCCCCAGCATGGCCACCGCCGCCTGGGAGAACGCCTCGTTGAGCCACGTTTCCGACTCCCCGCCGGTCTGGGCGAAGTTGATGAGGTGTTGGAGCTCGTGAACAAGCAGGGAACGGGCCGTGCCGGCATCGAAGACCACGGTATCGGTGCCGTCGTCAAGCGTGTAGTTGAACACGTTGAGGTGCAGCACGTCCATTTCGTTGCCGGAGGCGCCCTCGTCGTCTGCGGGAAGCAGATCAGATGCGTCGAAGAACCCTGCCCAGCTTGCGTCGACAAACGGGTAGAGCACGAACGCCGCCCGCCCGTCGCCGTCGACGTCGCAGGCGTCTCGCCAATCGCCGAACGCCTCCACCTCGGAGTTGATGATGGTGGGCATGCGCGCGGCAAGATCCTGCAGGTCGGCTTTCGAGACAAGGGCGCGGTTCTCCTTGTCAACCCAGAGCGTGAAGTTCTCGCCTACGGCCACACATTCGATGTCGAAGCCCTCGGAGCCCGCACGCACGTCGCTGTAGAACGACCGCACGTCTCCCACCTGGTACGACATTTCAGAGAACAGGCGGGGCTCGGCGGCGCGGGCCATGAGGGAAGCATAGACGCCCGCGTCCGAGGCCGCCCTGTCCGGCGCGCCGCACGCGAGTGCTTTCCCGCCGGTTGCGCCCGCGGCGGTCGCCGACGCGCTATCCGCTGCGGAAGCGATGGCAACGGTGGGGTCCTTGTCGGCGGAAGCGAGCGTAGCGGCGTTCACGGCCCCGTCGCTCCCCGTCGGATCGACCGGCAATCGAGCGGCCAGCTCCTCGTCGGAGCCGATGGGCGAGAGGTTCTGCGCAACCAGCGCCGGGTGTGCGGCAGAGGTGTCGCCGCCCACTCCATACGCGCTCGCCTCCTCCGCAGTGGGCGCAAGGCAGAGCGCGACCACCAGTGCGGGAAGCAGAAGGAGGAGGGCGTGCTTCGTCGAAACGTGTGTCTTTGTAGCCGCGTGTGGCATGGCCTCCTCTTTTCGTCCGAGATCCCGTACGCGACAGCAGGGTTTTCAGCGTCTATGGAGTTAAGGATACCACGGCGCATGGCCGAAGCATCCCGCATCCCCTCTAGGCGCGGATGGAAGCCTTCGGATCCGCCCGCGCCCAAAGAGAGAGCGCCCCTGCAGGCACGGCAGGGGCTTCTAGGTGCAAGCGTCGCGCGTCGCGCCGACCGCATGCTGTATGCGTTGCGAATCGGCACGGATGCGCGTCACGAATTGCAAACCTTCCTTCGCACCAACAGGACGGCGAGACCCGAGAACACCGCAGCGAGGCCGAGCTCAAGCGGAGCCGCAGTCAGCGGGTCGTCGGTGGGAGCGAGCTTCTTCGGGTCGCCCGACCCGTCTCCCCCGCCGCCGTTGCCGCCGCCACCTGCGGCGGTCACCGTGAGCGACCCCTTCTCGTAAGACGTATCGTAGCAGTCGGCGTTGGTTACCGAGATGCCCGAGGGCACGATGGCGCAAGCGCCGGGCGCGGACGTGTCGCCCTCCACGCTGAACGTCGGCGGCGCGAGCACCTTGTCGCCCGCTGCCAGCCCCTGCACCTCGTAGCCGAAGGCAGGCAGCGCGCTGCCCGCGACCATGGCCGCATCCTTCACGCGAACGACGAGCGCGGCCTTGGCGATGGACACCGTGCCCGACACGTCGCCGGGGTCGAGCGCGTAGTTGGGCGAGGAAGCGCCGGATAGGCGGACCATCGTCGTCGCGAACTCCTTTCCCGTCCCCGCGAGGGCGTCGGCCGCCTCGCCGTCGGCCACGACGGACACGTCGTCGCCCGCAAGCGCGCCGTCGAGCGCGAGCGCTACGCCGGCGAACGCCGCCGTGCCGTCGTAGGCGCGCGAGGCCGAGGGGTCGCTGGAGGCGACCATCGCCGCGAGCGCCTTGGGCCGCACGGCCAACGTGCCCGCCTTGAAGGAGATCGCATAGTTCTCGGAGGCCAGGCCCGAGGGCTCTACGGGGTACGTTCCCACGTTGGAGCCGGGCTTGTAATCACCGAACCCGTAGGCGAGCCTCCCGGACAGGTCGCCCGCGCCCTCGTCGGCGACGAAGCCCTCGAAGGCGGCACCCGCAGCTTGCGCGGCCTCGCCGTAGGTCGCCTCCACGTCGTTGGCCGTCACCGCGAGCGGGGCCTTGCCGATGGAGAAGTTGAGGGAGATCGAGCCCGCGCAGGTCGACTCGTCGGCGGGAACCGAGATTATGGCGGCATAGTCCCCGGCACCCGTGGGCGCGTTGGGCGACGGGCCGTAGGAGGTCTGTCCCGTGCCCGTGTACGACACGGCGAACGGCCCTTCGTAGGTGCCTCCCTTGTAGGTCGCCGTCGGCGTGCCCGCGTAGCCCTTCTGCGGGGTTCCGGCGTACACGAGGCCCGAGAGCGCCTCAACGCCGGACACCTTCGCTACCGGCTTGTCGGTGTAGGACACGGCAACGGTCGCCGTGGAGTCCTCGTAGTTGGCCAAGCCGGTTATGCTGACGACCACGGTATCGCCCGCCGTGCTCGTGGTGTTGTCCGCGACAAGCGCGAGAACGCCCGTGGCGGCGTCAACCTCTGCGGAGGTCAGACCGTTTCTCGTGAAGGACGAAACCGCGAAGGAGGCCCCGTCCGCGCCCTCGGGCAGCAGCCCGGCCACGTCCACCTCGGCGGTCGCGCTCGGCTGGAGGCGCAGCAGGGTCGCTGCAGCGCTCTTCTCGAAGGCAGGGGCCTTCGAGACCTCGTAGCTCGCGCTCGCCTGGTCGGCGAGCAGGTCGTAGAAGCGCGCATCCTCGCCCGCAAGCGATCCCGTTGCCGTGTTCTCGCCGACGCTTTCCGAGCCGCCGCCCTCCACGGAAACCGACACGTCGCCGCCGGGCAGGACGCCCACCGCCGTCGCTGCAGCCTGCCTGCCGTCATGATAGAAGCGGTCGTCGATCCCGCTCCACTCAAGCGTCACGGGCTTGGCCGCAAGCGTCACGGTCACCTGCTCGGTCGCGTCCTGCAGGTTCGGCAGGCCCGTCACGCGCGCGTTGACGACGTTCTCCCCGACGGCGAGCGCCTTGCCCGCGGTGCTGTAGGAAACCGTCGCCTCGACGCCCTCGAAGACGGGAGCGGAACCGAGGCTTACCTCGTTGCCGTCCGAGTCGACGACGAAGAACTCCACCATCGGCGAAGCCGTCCGCAACCCGTTCGCAGCTTGGCTGACGCTCGGGGTGACCGAGAACGTGACCGCGTCGCCATAGACGGGGGCGGCCTTGTCCACCGTGAGGCCCAGCGAGGTCGCAGCCTGCATGATAGTCACGTCGACATCGGCCGTGCCCGTCGGCAGGTAGCAGGAGTAGACTCCCTTGTCCTCGTGCAGCATCTTCGCCGGCAGCGTTGCGCGCACAACGTAGGCACCCGCATCGGTCGGGAAGCCGTCGGTCGAGGGCTCGGAGCCCTGTACACCGTATGCGAACGTCGCAGCACCCTTGAGCGCGGCAAGCACGTCTTCCGAGAGCAGAGCCCCCGTATCACTCAGCGAGAAATCGGATGCTTCGAGCGCGGAGCCTGTGTACGTGAAACCACCGTTCGGTGCCAGCGCGGGCGCGTATTCCACCTTCTTGCCCACGCCAACAGGGTAATCGCCCGACGTGGCGTTGTCCGGGTTGGCTGCGACGGCACAAGCGAGCGCCGAGGTTCCGACAGAGATGCCGTAGACGGTATCGTCCGCAATGGAACCCTCACCGAACAACCCGCCCGTGATCTCTACCGTGCTGCCGCCGATCTTCACGTCGAAGCCCGTCTGCACCGTGATGCGGCCGCCGGATATCGCGACGGTGCCGCCGAAGTCGCCATCGCCGCCGATGCCCGAACCCCAGACAGTGTCACCCATACAGGCAGCGTTCGCCGTACCGCCAGTTATTGTGATGGTGCTGTTTGACGACGGGCCGGGCTCTGACCTGCCGCCGATACCCACCCCTAGCGCGTACTCACCGCCCTCGCAGGAGGCGTTCACCGTGCCACCAGATATGAGGATGGCGCCGTCAAATGACGGGCCGAAGTCGGACCTGCCGCCGATACCTGATCCGTATGCGTCTATCGTGCCCTTGCAGGAGGCGTTCACCGTGCCGCCGGAAATTTCGATGATACCGCTAGAACCTCGTTCACCACCGCCAATACCGGCACCTTGTGCAAAATCGCCTTCGCACGAGGCGTTCACGGTACCACCCGAAATCGTGATGTTGCCAGCAGACTCACGAAAGGTACCGCCGATGCCCGCGCCGCGCGCATCCCACGACCCTACGCACTTCGCCGTGAGCGACCCCGTGCCAGAAATGAACACAGATGCATATTTGTCATACCAATTGCGCGAAACCTCCAACCCGGCACGCTCCCGTCCGCTGACGAGGAAGTTATCGCCCGTCAGCGTGATGTTCGCACTGGCACCGGGCACGATCTGGAAGGCGCAGCCGTCGTCGCTGCCGCTCGCGTCAACGTTGACACCCGCAAGCGCAAGGTTCGCCGCCGCGCCGTCGGGCACCACGATGCGGTTGCTGGCGGTGACGTCCACCCCTTCGCGCATGGAAATGACCAGAGGGGTTCCCTTGTTGATCGAGAGCACGCCGGTCGTGTAGTCGAAGGAGTAATCCTCCCCCTGCGTCCCGCCCTCGACCTG
This sequence comes from Gordonibacter massiliensis (ex Traore et al. 2017), assembly GCF_019731765.1. Taxonomy (NCBI): domain Bacteria; kingdom Bacillati; phylum Actinomycetota; class Coriobacteriia; order Eggerthellales; family Eggerthellaceae; genus Gordonibacter; species Gordonibacter massiliensis (ex Traore et al. 2017). The sequence goes on from NZ_JAASIO010000008.1 coordinate 85,035, forward strand.
GAAGTCCATCGCCCAGCCCACCGTGTACGGGTAGGCGGTATCGCCGCTGTCGTACACGCAGCGCCCGTCGGCGGGCGTGACGCCGTAGACCTCGTTGCTCTCGGAGTGTCCCCTTGCGAACAGGCCGCCGGTGATCGACACGTCGGCGGGGTTGCCGCCGTAGTTGTAACCGTTGCCGATATCCTCGCCGATACCGGATTGGGCCATAACGCGCCCACCCGATATCGCGATCTCGCCGCCGGAACTACCGAGGCCGCCGCCGATACCCGCGCCGTACGCTTTCTCAAAACTCTCGCATGACGCAATCACCGTGCCGCCCGTGATCGCGATCTTCCCGGCGGCTACATACCCGCTGCCGCCGATTCCTGCGCCGTGGGCGTTGTCCGTATGGCTCACGCACTTCGCCGTGAGCGACCCTTCTCCGCCGATGGTCGCCGATGCGAATTCGACGTCGTTTGCGCGCGCGACTTCCAACCCTGCATGACGCCCTCCGCTGACAAGGGAGTTTTCGCCGATCAGCGTGATGCTCGCGCTGGCGCCGGGCTCGATTGCGAAAGCGCAATACATGTCGAAGCTGCTCACATCCACTTTGACGCCCGAAAGCGTGATGTTCGCACCCGCATTCGTTTCGGGCACGAGGATGTGGTCGCTCGTCGTCTGCAGGACCCCGTCGCGCATGGACAGGGTCAGCGGCTGACCCGTCAGAATACTCAGTTCGCCGGTCGCCCGGTCGAAGGAGTAGTCCGTCCCCCACGTCCCGCCCTCGACCTTGAAGTCGCCCGTGGCCAGATCGACCTCAACCGGGTAGGCGTCCTTCGTGGCAGGATCGGGGTTGTCGAACACGTGGTATCCCGCGGCGGGCGTCTTGTTGCACACCACGTTGTCGCTGGTGGAACCGCGCCCGAACAGGCCGCCGGTGATGTTCACCGTGTCGTACCCCATCTCAGCCGTGATGCGGCCGCCGGATATCGCCACCTCGCTGCCGTTGCCTCCTATGTTGGTGGCGCTCACCGTGCCATCGGATATCGTGACGCTGCCGCCAGAAGCTCTATCCCCGCCGCCGATGCCCGCGCCGTAGACCGACCGGATACTATGGCTGGAGGCGTTCACCGTGCCGCCCGTTATGTATATCTTGCCGACAGACCCGCCGCTGCCGCCGCCGATACCCGCGCCAAGCGCCTCGTGCCCGCCGCCGTTAACGCATTTCGCCGTCAAGGAGCCTTTGCCTTCGATCGAAACCGAGGCGATCGCCTCGTCGGGCGCGGTGCCGGTGCGCGAGACTTCCAACCCGGCACGGTGCCTGCCGCTGATAAGGAAGTTCTCGCTTCCTTCGGCCAACGTGATCCTCGCGCTGGCGCCGGGCGTGATCTGGAAGGCGCAATCGTCGTTGCCGCCCAGGTTGATGTCGACGCCCGCGAGCACGATGTCGGCGTTCTTACCCTCGGGAACGACGATGCGATCGCGGCGCGTCGCACTCACGCCGTTGCGCATGGATATCTCCAACTGGCTTTCTGTTTCGACCGAGAGCACGCCAGACGCGTAGTCGTAGGAGTAGCCGGCCCCCAGCTCTCCGCCCACTACCTCGAATTCGCCTGCGGGGCCGGACACCGCATAAGGGTAGCCTGCATCGCCGCTGCCGTACACGAGACATCCCGCAGCGGGCTCGATGCCATAGACCTTGTTTTCCACGACACTGCCGTCAGCGTCGTGGAACAGCCCGCCCGTGATGCTCACTGTGCCGAGGGAGCCGCCGGCGCCGCCACCGATAGGCATCGGCGAGCCGGAACCGCCCGGATACGCCGCGATGCGCCCGCCCGTTATGCTGATGTTGCCGCCGGAGCCTCCCTCGGCGCCGCCGATGCCCGCGCCGCTCGTGCCGTGCTCGCCTCCGCCCGCGCCCACGTTTCCGCCGGTTATGGTGATGTTGCCGGCGTCCCGCCCGAACCCATTGGTGCTGCCGCCGATTCCCGCGCTGGTAGCGTTGTCGGCGTAGCACTCGGCCGCGAGCCCTCCCCCGCCGCCGATGGTGACCGATGCGATCTTCCCGCCGCTGCGCGCGACTTCCAAACCGGCATAGCCGGCGTCACTCTGAAGCACGCTGGCTCCGTTTCCGATCAGCGTGATGTTCGCGCTGGCGCCGGGCTCTATCTGGAAGGCGCAACCGTGCCCGAAACGCATGTTGATGTTGACGCTCTCAAGCGTAACGTTCGCCGCCGCGTTCGATTCGGGAATGACGATGTGGTCGTAATAGGTAGAGTTTGCTCCCTCGCGCATGGAGACGGTCACGGGCGTGCTGCTGAGTATCCTGATCGTGCGGTCTTCGTAGGAATAGTCTTCGCCTTCGACCAGCGCACCGCCTTCGGTGGCTCTGAGATTGAGGTCGCCGAGGGTGACGGTTTCAGCATGTGCTTGGGCGGGCAGCCCCGCCAGCAGGCCGAGGGCTAGTGCGAGGAGCACCCCCCCCCCTGCGAGGATTCTCATGCTGCGCGCCAAAGCCGCGCCCGATGCTGCCGTCGATCGTTCCATACCCGCACCGTCCTCGCGTCAGGAAAGCCGCCCCGTGCGCGCCATGCGCAGGGCATGTCGATGTCTGAAGATAGGTGCATGTTACCATGCGGTTACGCCGTTTCGGGCGCAAGGAGGCGAGAATTTACGCGCGGAACGCGATTCCGCATCCTGCATCCTGTTCCGCATCCAAAACCGCCCCCAAGGACGAGCTGGCCCACCCGACTCGACAGAAAGAACGCTCCGAAACGCACACTTTTCGCCCCAATGTTGCATCGTCGAAAGGGCGCTGGACTCCGATTTCCGCACCCTTTCCATACCGCCTGGTCACAGCATCGCACCGGCCCGCCCGGATCGACAGCCGCCGCGCTCCGGGCTTCCGAGCGGGCCACCGGGAGCCGGAAACGTAACATAGGGGCCGAAAACGTGCATTTCGGAGCTATGTGGGCAGAGCACCCCGCTCGCCCGCGGCGGCGAGCGGGAAGGATTACTGCTTGTCGTCCACCACGATCTCCTTGAGGCTGGCGGCCAAGCCGGCCACGCCCTGGATGTCGGAGGGGATGATGATCTTCGTGGCCTGGCCGTCGGCCACCTTCTTCAGGGCCTCGAACGCCTGGAGCGTGAGCACGGCGTTGTCGGCGCCGGCCTCGCGCACCATGCGGATGCCGTCGGCCGTGGCCTGCTGCACGTTCAGGATGGCGGACGCCTCGCCCTCGGCCTCGCGGATCTGCTTCTCCTTCTCGGCCTCGGCCGCCAAGATGACCGACTGCTTCTCCGCCTCGGCGGCCAGGATCTGGGCCTGCTTGTTGCCCTCGGCCACCGTGATGGCCGACTGCTTCTCGCCCTCGGCCAGAAGGATGGCCTCGCGCTTCTCGCGCTCGGCCTTCATCTGCTTCTCCATGGCCTGCTGGATGGCGGCGGGCGGCGTGATGTTCTTCACCTCCACGCGGTTCACCTTGATGCCCCACGCGTCGGTGGCCTCGTCTAGGATGGAGCGCATCTTGGCGTTGATGGTGTCGCGCGACACGAGCGTGGTGTCGAGCTCCAGATCGCCGATGATGTTGCGCAGCGTGGTGGCGGCCAGGTTCTCGATGGCGATGAGCGGGTTCTCCACGCCGTAGGCGTAGAGCTTCGGGTCCATGATCTTGAAGAACACGACCGAGTCGATGGACATGGTCACGTTGTCCTTCGTGATGACGGGCTGAGGCGGGAAGTCGGCCACCTGCTCTTTCAAGGTGATGCCCGAGCGCACGCGGTCGATGAACGGGATCTTGACGTGCAGACCGTTGTTCCAGGTGGTGAGGTACGAGCCCAGGCGCTCCACGATGGCGGCCTGCGCCTGCGGGACGATCTTGATGCAGGTGACCGAGAACAGCACCACGAGCACCACGATCACGATGATGGCGACGGTGAGCGGATCGAATCTGATCATTGGGAAGCCTTCCTCTCGACGATGAGTTTGACGCTTTCTTGGCCGACGACGCGCACGACCGCGCCGACGGGGATAACGGAGCCGTCGGCCGAACGCGCGGCCCAGGTCATGCGGTCGTCCGTCTCGACGCGGCCCGTGAGGCCCTTGTCGTCCAGCTCCTCGCACACCACGGCCGTGCGTCCGACGACCGTGGGCTCTTCCCGCTTGCCGCGGTCGCGATACTTCACGAACACGGGGCGCAGGCCCACGAGGCAGGCCACCGACACGATGAGGAACACGACGATCTGCATGAACAGGTCGGCGCCGAGCAGGTTCGCGGCGAACGCGAAGAGGGCGCCGATGAAGAACCACATGGTGATGAGGCCGAGCGACGCTATTTCGACGATGCCCATCAGGGCGGCGACTCCCAGCCAGACGAAGGGGCTCATGGCGGACTCCTTTCTCTCCGTTCGAGTATACCATCCGCGCGCCTCAGCCGAAGCGGTGATGCGGGGCCTTGCGGGCAATTTGCGAAGACGTTACTCGGAGACGAACGGCTTGTGGGCCAGGCGGCGTCGGGTCAGGTCCTTCTGCATGGCGGTGACGCTCTGGAACAGCATCTCGTACTCGTCGGCGGGCAGAAGCGACGGGTCGGACAGCTGCGCGCGCAGGGCCGCCACGGCGTCCTCGGCGTCGCCGATGCCCAGCTCCTCCACCAGGAAGCGCGCCACCTCCCGAGGGTCCGCCGAGCCCGCCATCGAGCCCGAGGTGAGGATGTTCGGCGCCTGCGGGAGCGTGCGCGCCGCGTCGCTGACGACACGCGCGGCGGGCGCGGCGGGGTCCTCGGCGAGCGTGACCAGCATGCTCTGCGCGAGGGCGGCGTGCGCCGGCTCGTGCCACTGCGTCTGCGCGAGGGCGTCGGCGTGGACGAGGGCGAGATCGGGATGCTGCGCCGCGAGGCTGAGAAACTCGCGCTCGAAGCGGCGGCGGTTGAGCTCGGGCTGCGACAACCCCGAGCGGCGTGCGGCTCCGCCGGCATCCCCTGCAGCGCCGGCGCCTTCCGCGGCGGGAGGCGTCGCCACAGCGCGGCGCGGCTCCTCGCCGGCGTCGGCCTCGCCCGTGCGGCGCGGCGGCTCGAGGCGCGCGAGCTGGTCGAGCACGTCCTGTTCGCGGGCGCGGCAGCGGCTGGCTATCTGCACGGCGTAGTCCTTGGCCAGAAGCGAGTCCTTGATGGGCGCGAGCACCGAGAGCGCGTCGACGAGCGCGCGCGAGCGCCCCTCGGCGCTGGTCAGATCGTGCGCGGCCAAGCGGCGCTCGATGCCGTACTTCAGCAGGGGACGCGCGTCGGCGATGAGCGCGCGCAGCGCGTCGGCCCCGCGCGCGCCCACGAACTCGGCGGGATCGAGGTTGTCGGGCAGCGTCACGGCGGCCAGCTCCACCTTCGCCCGCCCCGCCTCCGGCGTCATGGAGTCGTCGATGAACCCGAGCGCGCGGTCGGCGGCGCGCTGGCCCGCCTCGTCGCCGTCGAACAGGTACACGATCTTGTGCTGCGCATGGCGCGACAGCAGCCGGATGTGGCGCAGCGTGAGGGCCGTGCCGAGCGTGGCCACGGCGTTGGCGATGCCGGCTTCGTGCAGCGCGATGACATCGGTGTAGCCCTCCACCACCACGGCCACGCCCGTGGCCGCCATGGCCGCCTTCGCGTGGTCGAGCCCGTAGAGCACCTGCGACTTGTGGAACACGGGCGTCTCCTGCGAGTTCAGGTACTTCGGCTCCCCTTTGCCGATGACGCGGCCGCCGAACGCGATGCACTCCCCCTGCGCGTCGTTGATGGGGAAGATCACGCGGTTGAAGAAGCGGTCGCGCAGCTTGCCGCCGCGATCCTTCATGGCCACGTTCGCCTCGACCATCTCCTCGGCGTTGAACCCCTGCGCCGTCAGGTGCCGCACGAGCTTGCCGTGCCCCGGAGCGAAGCCCAGCTGCCAGCGCTTCGGCACGTCGCCGCCCAGGCCGCGCCCCGCCAGGTAGCTTCGCGCGGCGGCGGCGTCGGGCTCGGGGTTGCGCATGAGCTGGGTGTGGTAGAACGCGGCGGTCGCCTCGCACACGGCCTTGAGGCGCGCCTTCTTGCTGTTCGCCACGCCGGGGCGCCCGCCCGTCTCGGCGATGTCGATGTGCGCGCGCTCGGCCAGCTTGCGCACGGCCTCGGGAAACGAGAGGTCCTCCGTCTTCATGAGGAAGCCGAACACGTCGCCGCCCTCGCCGCAGCCGAAGCAGTGCCACAGCTGCAGCACCGGGTCGATCTTGAAGGAGGGGGTCTTCTCGTGGTGCAGCGGGCAGCAGCACCAGAAGTCGCGGCCGCGCTGCTTCACGGGCGAGCGCTCGCCGATGATGGCCACGAGGTCGCTCGCCTCGCGGACCTTCTGGATGTCCTCCTCGCTGATGGTGCCCGCCATGAGCCGCCGCTACCTCCGCCTGTTCTGCTTCGCCAGCACGAGGTTCACCAGGAACAGGGCGCCGAACAGGATGGCGGGCACGAACTCGCCGAGTTCCGGCTGGCCCTCGCCCGCGTTCATGTACGCGAGCACCAGGCTGCCCGCCATCAAGACGAAGCTCGCCACCGCGATCGCCGCGTACACCCCTTCTCTGTTCCTCATGCGCCGCCTTCCCGATTCGTCGTTTCGCACAGTATAGCGCAAGCGCGGCCGCGCCGAGCCGCCAAGGAAGCGGCTTGCCAACCGGACGCTTACAGAGCCGTGCAATCCCGGCCGCGGATGCGCGGCGTTGCTATGCTTTCGGTGTTTCACGCCGGCCTGTCAAAGCCGGGGCACGCAAGCGATCACGGAGGTTTTCACATGGAAGACGGCATCTCGGTACTTACGGACTTCGACGCAGCCCTTTTCGAGCACGCGGAGCCTCCCCTGGTATCGCTCTACCTGCCCACGCACGGCCACGCCGGCGCAGAGGAGGATCGCATCGAGTTCAAGAACCTCGTCGAAGAGGCGCGCGGCAAGCTGGCGCAGGAGTTCGAGCACCGCGAGCACACGGGCCTCGACGCGCGCCTCGACCAGGTTGCCACGCGCTTCGAGGAGCTGGCCAGCCCCGCTTCCGGCGGCAGCCTGGCCGTGCTCGCGGGCAACGACCGCACCTATATCTACCAGCCGGGCTACGAGGTAGGGCCCCTCGCGTTCGTTGGCGAGCGGTTCTACGCGCGTCCTTTGCTGAGGAACTTCCAGTTCGGCTCGCGCTACTTCCTGCTGGGGCTGTCGGCCGACCGCTTCGCCCTCGTGCGCGGCGACTTCGGCTCGCTCGAGCGCGTGGAGCTTCCCGCCGACGTGCTGGACGAGTTCAGCGAGGAGTTCCCCCTCGTGTACGACGGCCACGAGGGCGCGCTGGACTACTCGTCGCTCGAGAACCACCTGCCTCCCTACCACGGATGGAAGTCGCGCAACGACGTGCGGAAGGAAGAGGCCGGGAAGTTCTTCCAACACGTGAACAAGGCGGTGACGGATTATCTGGCGACCGACGCCGGACTGCCGGTGATCCTGGTGAGCCTGCCCGAGCACCAGACCGCGTTCCGCCGCATCTCCACGGTGCCGAACCTGCTGGACGAGGGCATCGAGAAGGACATCGGCGGCATCGACGCGCCCGAGCTGCTGGACGCCGCGAAGGCCGTCATCGAGCATGCGCGCGAGGTGCGCGCGGACGCGCTGCTGGAGAAGCTGGGCGACGCCGAGCCGCACGGCGGCGGCTCCACCGACCTCGCGGCCATCGGGCTCGCGCTCGTGGAGCGCAAGGTGCGCGCGCTGTTCGCGGCCGAGGACGCCTACATCCCCGGCGGCTTCGACGAGGCGACCGGCGAGGTGAGCCTGTTCGAACGCGAGCCCCACGGCCGTTTCCAAGGCCCCGAGCTGGCCGACGCCTTCGCGCGCGCCGCGCTCGCCCAAGACGCGGAGGTGTTCGAGCTTCCCGCCGAGAAGATCCCCGGCGACACCGGCATGGCCGCGCTGTACCGGTACTGATCGAATCGGCGGCACGCGCGCGGGCCCCACCCGGCGAGCCCGCCCCCTTGCCGGCGGGTGTCGCCTGAAACGGTCGGTTTTCCCGCCGAAAGCGACCGTTTCGGGCGACACCTTGCCGGCAAGGCACGCTACAATGTCCTCGACACCCACGACGCGCGCCGCCGCGGCGGCGCCTTCTTCGCAGAGGACGATTATGGAACGCACGAGCATACCCTATCTCACGCTCGATCCCGAGATCGAGGCCGCCATCCGGGCCGATCGCGCCGCCGGGCGCATGCACCCGCACGCCTTCGACGACGCGAACGTCACCCGGCGCGAGGCGAAGCCCCACGACGAGGCCACGCTCGCCCGGCCCGCGTTCGCGCGCGACATCGAGAAGATCCTGAACGTGCCCGCCTACAACCGCTACGCCGACAAGACGCAGGTGTTCTCCTTCGTGGAGAACGACGACATCTGCCGGCGCGGCCTGCACGTGCAGCTGGTGAGCCGCGTCGCGCGCGGCATCGGCTCGCTTCTGGGGTTGAACTGCGAGCTCATCGAGGCCATCGCGCTCGGGCACGACGTGGGCCACACGCCGTTCGGGCATGCGGGCGAGCGCTACCTGTCGCAGTGCTACCACGAGCGCACGGGGCGTTACTTCAACCACAACGTGCACTCCGTGCGCGTGCTCGACCGGCTGTACCGCCGCAACATCAGCCTGCAGACGCTCGACGGCGTGCTCTGCCATAACGGGGAGTTCGCCCAGCAGGTGCTGCGCGTGGGCGACACGGCCGACTTCGCCGCGCTCGACGGCCTGGTGGAGGCGTGCACGGCCGACGAGCGCGCCATCAAGCGCCTGCGCCCCTCCACGCTCGAAGGCTGCGTCGTGCGCGTGGCGGACATGATCGCCTACGTGGGCAAGGACCGCTACGACGCCATCGACATGGGCGTGGTGCCGTCGCTCGACGTGTTCGACTCCGACGTCATCGGCCGCGACAACGCGCGCATCATCAACAACCTCACGGTGGACATCGTGAACAACAGCTACGGCACCGACCGCATCGCCCTGAGCGAGGCCGTGTTCCAAGACCTCAAGCGGGCGAAGCGCCAGAACTACGAGCTCATCTACAGCCGAGAGGGCTTCGCGAACGGCGCGGGCAACGTGGTGGAGGAGATGTTCGAGGAGCTGTACGCCCGCCTGCTCGACGACCTCGAGCGCGGCGACGAGCGCTCGCCCGTGTTCAGGCACCACGTATCGAACCTGGCCGCGCGGTCGCTGTCCGTCAAGCCCGCCGACTACCTGGCCGGCGAGCCGAACCAGATCGTCGTGGACTACCTGGCGTCCATGACCGACAGCTACTTCATGGCGCTGTACGCGCACCTGTTCCCGCGCAGCGGCCGGCGCGTCTTCGCGCGCGGCTACTGCGCCGACTTGGAGGAGGAGGGCCGCGCCCGATGAAGCTGCTCGTCGCATCCGACCTCCACGGCGCGGCGCCCGCCGTGCGCGCGCTCGCGGCGCGCGTCGAGGCCGAGGCCCCCGACCGCGTGATCCTGCTGGGCGACCTGTTGTACCACGGGCCCCGCAACGATCTGCCGCACGGCTACGCGCCCAAGGAGGTGGCCCCCATCCTGAACGGCTGGGCGGGGCGCGTCACGGCGGTGCGCGGCAACTGCGACGCCGAGGTGGACCAGATGGTGCTGGACTTCCCCTGCATGGCCGACTACGCCCTGGTGGAGGCCGACGGGCACGCGCTCTACCTCACCCACGGCCACGTGGCGCGCATGACGCCCGACGACCCGCCCCCGCTCTCCCCCGGCGACGCGTACCTTTCGGGCCACACCCACGTGAAAACGCTCGACGCGCGCGACGGCGTGCTGTTCGTCAACCCCGGCAGCACGTCCATCCCCAAGGACGGCTCGGCGAGCTACGCCGTGTACGAGCGCGGCGCGTTCGCCCTCAAGTCGCTTTCCGGGGAAACGCTCGCCGAAGGCGGCTGGTAGGCGCCTTCGGCCTCCCTGAAAAATTTCCCGACGTTTTCGTCACACGCGCGGACCTTCGCTTGTCCAATGCATGAGAGGGCATCGGACAAGCCCCGTGCGGAACGGCCGGAGAAGGCCTGCGCGCGCCCGATGCCCGCGAACGGCCGACGAAGAAGGAGAAGAGGACCGCATGACCGACGAGAACGCATTGATCGACGCCGCGCTCGCAGGGGACGAGAAAGCCCTGGGCGAGCTGCTGGCAAGCGTGCAGGACCAGGTGTTCAACCTGGCGCTGCGCATGCTGGGCACCGTGCCCGACGCCGAGGACGCCACGCAGGAGGTGCTGGTGAAGGCGTGCACGCGCCTGTCCGGGTTCCGTCGCGAGAGCGCGTTTTCCACCTGGGCGTTCCGCATCGCGCTCAACCACCTGGCCACGTACCGCAAGGGCTTGTTCGCCCAGCGCCCCGTGAGCTTCGACGTGTACGGCGAGGACATCGCCTCCGGGCGCGAGCGCGACGTGCCCGACCTGTCCGGCGGCGCGGACCGCGGCCTGCTGGAGCGCGAGCTGAAGGTGTCGTGCATGCACGGCATGCTGCAGTGCCTGGACGTGGAGGGGCGCAGCGCGTTCGTGCTGGGCACCATGTTCAAGATGGACAGCCGCGCCGCCGCCGACGCGCTCGGCATCACGCCCGAGGCGTACCGGCAGCGGCTCTCTCGCGCGCGGGCGCGCATGGCCGCGTTTTTGACCACGTACTGCGAGGCGGCCGGAGGCTCCTGCCGTTGCGCGCGGCGCGTGGACTACGCCATCGCCACGCACCGCATCGACCCCGCCCGCCCCGGCTGGCAGGCGCTCGAAACGCTCGCGGACGGCCCGGCGGGCGCGCAGGGCGCCGAAGCCGACGCCGGCCCTTCCGTCGAGGAGCGGGCCGACGCCATGGAGGCGCTCGACGACGCGTCGGGCGTGTTCGCGTCGCTGCCGCGCTACCGCTGCCCCGCCGACGCGGCCGCGTTCGCCCGCAACCTCGTGGCGTCCGACGTGTTCGCGCGGGCGGTGTCCGAATGACGGCCGCGCAGGGCGCCGAGGCGGGCATGGGCGGGGCGCTCGCCTACCTGGCCGAGCTCGAGGCGCACAACGACCGCGCCTGGTTCGCCGACACGAAGAGGGAGCGGGCCCGCGCGCTCGCGTCCTTCGACGCCCTGGTGGCCGAGGTGCAGGGCCTCGCGGGCGCGTTCGATCCGGCCGTGCTGGGCCACGATCCGAAGAAGCTCACGTTCAAGCTCACCCGCGACACGCGCTTCTCGAACGACAAGTCGCCCTACAACCCGTCGCTGCGCGCCCATGTGGGCCCGGCGGGCAAGCTTCCCGTGCCCGTGGGCTACTACCTCATGGTCAAGCCGGGCGGGCGCTCGTTTCTGGGAGGCGGGCTGTTCGCCGCGATGTTCAAGGACGCCACCGAGCACGTGCGGCGCGCCATCGCCGCGAACGGCGGCGAATGGGAGCGGATCGTGGCCGGCCTCGCGCCGCTCAAGGTGGAGGGCGAGGCCCTCAAGCGCGTGCCGCAGGGCTTCGACGCGGCGCATCCGCAGGCCGCGTGGCTGAAGTTCAAGAGCTGGTACGTGGAGCTGCCCGTGTCCGACGAGGACGTGGCCGCACCCGGCTTCGCGGCGCAAGCCGCTCGGGAGTTCGAGCGCATGAAGCCGCTGAACGACTTCCTCAACCGGGCGCTCGAGGGCTTCCAGATGCCTGCGCGCTGACGGTCCGTCCAGGCGCGGAAGCGGACCGCTTCCGCGCCTGGACCGGAGCCGGCGCCCCTACGCCCGCTCCCCCTCGTCGTCGGACGTCCGTGTGCGCCGCGTGCGCGCGCGGGCCTTCTCCTCGTACATGCGCCCGTCGGCGCGGCGGTGCACGTCCCGAAGGTCCTCGCCCTCGCCGCGCAGCGCCCATCCCACCGACAGCGACAGCGGACGCCCCTCGACCGTCGCGTCCGCGCAGGCCGCGCGCAGGTCGCAGGCCAAATTCCGCGCGCCCTCCTCGTCGAGCTCGAAGCAGCAGACGGCGAACTCGTCGCCGCCCACCCGGTACACCGGCCCCACGTCCTCGCAGCGCCCGGCCACGATCTCGGCCGCCGTGCGGATGAGCTCGTCGCCCGCGGCGTGGCCCAGCTCGTCGTTCACCGTTTTCAGCCCGTCGAGGTCGATGGCGACGACGCCCGAAACCCTCGTGCCCGCACGGTTCCAGTTCTCCACGTCCACCTCGAACGCGTTGCGGCTCTTGAGCTTCGTCAGGTAGTCGGTGTTCGCGAGGTCGCGGTAGGCGGGGTTCGAGATGCGCCGGAACAGCACCACCGCAACGGCAACCGCCACCAGGCAGAACAGCGCCCCGATGACGGGCGTGCCGAAGCGCACGGTGCGGAACGCCTCGAACTGGCGCTCCGCGTCGAACTCGATGCCTATCACGCCCACCACGCGCTCGTCGGTGTGGATGGGATAGTACGACACGAAGATATGCCCCCAGTCCGTGGACTTGATGTCGGTGGGGTACACGATCTCGTTTGCCAGCGCCCGCTCCATCTCGTCGACGATCTCGGGCTCGATGGGGTCGCCGGGGTAGCGGAAGTCCTCGCTGTCGGACGGAAGGCCGTCCACGACGTAGATGAGCGTGCCGTCGTCGGCGCGCTTCGCCGTGTACAGGTAGCGCACGCCCGTAGCGGCCTTGACGCGCTTGAACGCCTCCTTCATCTCGCGGTAGGCCCCGTATGCGGCGTCGTCGGGATCGTCGACGTCGGCCGCCTGGTCGATGGTGGCGAACGTGGATTTGTCGAGCGAATCCTCCACGTACGAGTAGATGCTGTCGGAGCGCTCCTTGAGCGTCTCGATCATGTCGCGGTAGGTCACCTGGTAGTTGAACGCGTACACGCACAGAAACGACAGCGCCACCACCGCGGCCACGATGACCGACACTTGTACGTCGACCCGGCTCCAGCGGCCCGATCGCGATTTGCCGTGCTGCATGCCCGTGACCGCCTTCGCCTCGCCGACGGCGCGCCGCGCCGTCGGCCCTTTGACCTTCAACCTTTTCATTGTATCGCAAAAAGCTCCGCGCGGAGCGCGCGAGCGAGCCCCCGGGACCTGCTGCGGTTCAGCGCCCCGACAGGCGGCGCTCCGTGCGCTCGCCCAAGTCGATGAGCTCTTGGCGGCCGTGCACGCCGCATTTCCCGTAGATGCGGCGCAGATGGGTGTCCACCGTGCTCTTGGAGATGAAGAACTCGGCCGCTATGCGCTCGCCCGTGCGCCCCTTGAGCGCGAACGGCAGGATCTCGGCCTCGCGCTTGGACAGGCCGCACTCGGAGGCGATGAGCGCGCACGCGTCGTCGAAGCGGTCGGCCTCGCGCGCGATGACGGACAGCGCTCGGAAGTCGCGCTCGGTGAACAGGAACAGGCAGGCGTAGAGGGCGGCGAGCCCGGCGCAGGCCACCACGACGTAGGGCGTCTGCTCCGTGCCGGACACCACGTCGATGACGTTGCCGAGGGCGATGCCGGCCACCTCTCCCGCGAACAGCGCCGTGAAGCCCCGCGCGAACGAGAGCGCCGCATCCTGCCCCGTGATGCGCGCCATGACCAGGAACAGCGATTCGAGCACGGCGGAAAGGCCCAGGTAGCCCGCCAGCACGATGGCCTCGCCGGGCACGCCGAACTCGCCGAGCACCGGCACGAACAAAAAGCCCGCCATCATCACGAGCACGGCCAGGCGGTACACGCCGTCGAGCGGCCCCTCGGGCTCGGAGGGCGCGGACCCGTCGGCCGACGCGTCGGCCGGGCCGACGCCGGACGGCGCGCCCTCGGGATCGAGGCCGCCCGTGGCCAGCAGCTGCATCGCGGCCACGCAGAACAGCACGAACAGCAAGAGCGTCGCCGGAAACGCGGGCGTGGAGGCCATGCCGGGATCGGAGCCGTACGTTTCCATGAAGCCGGCGGCCAGGCCGAACAGCACGGTGCCCGCCGCCATCTTCAGCGAGAGGCGCGCCGTCTGCTCGCGCTCGGCGCTCGTGGCCAGGAGGGCGCGCAGGGAAAGCGGCGCGGGCTCGCCCTTCGCGGGGCCGTCGGCGCGCTCCCCGCAAGACGAGCCGTCGCTCGCCGGTTCCGCGCCTCCGGAGGCAGGCGCCAGCACGTCGCCGCCGTCGCCCGCCGGGCGGGAGAGCCCCTTGAGCGCCCACGCGCTGCCGAGCGGCAGCAGCTTCAGCACGAGCGCCGCGCCGACCACCGGCACGGTGGCCACGGCGAAGCAGGCCGTGGCCCCCACCGCCGAGCCCACGAACACGGCGGGCAGCGCGCGCGCCAAGGGCAGCCCGCCCAGCGCGCGGCCCCACGCCGCCAGCATGAGGCCCGCGGGAAGCCCCACGAGCGCCGCCTCGACCACGAGTCCCGCGGAGTTCGAGCCCCCGGACAGCGCGGGCACGACGGATCCCAGCACGAGCAGCACGGCGTAGCACCACAGAAGCGGTCGCGCGAGCAGCGCGCCGCGTGCCTTGGGCGACGCCACGCGCAACAGCGCGAAGGACACCATCATGAACAGCAGCGTGCCGAACAAATCGGCGCGCTCGAAGGACAGGACGCCGTCGCCGAACGCCCGGTTCGCGCCCATGTAGAACAACGAGAACACGAACCCCTGGTTGCAGGCGAATCCCGCGACGGCGCTCAGAGAGGCCCTGCCGCCATGACGATGCGCGCCCATGCGGGCCTCCTTTCCGTCGACGTCGAAAGCCCCATGATACCGCAAAGAGCCAGGCACGTCGGTCGAAACGGAGGCGCGCCTGCAAAACCAGCACGCGCGCGGGAACTTCCGCCAATCGCCTGAACGGCAAGAAGGGACCGTATCGGCAGCGCCGATCCTCCCGTCCCTGCAGGGGACGCATCGAAAGCCGTCGAGCCATGCGCTTCGGCGGCCGTCCCCGTAGGGCAAGGGCTCTGCCCTTGCCGACCTGCGGAAACGCTGCCTGTTGAGCGGCAAGGGCAGAGCCCTTGCCCTACGGGGACGCAGAATCGGTCCTTTTGATACACCCCCTACCGAGCGACCGTCGAAAACGTGCGGTTCGACGGCTTTCGACACAGCGCCTCTCGCACCGTTCGAGCCGGGCGCGCCGGGTCGAACGAAGGCGCCCAACAACGGACACGCGCCCGTGCGGAAGGCACGGGCGCGTGTCCGAGCGCGACGAGGGAGTTCGCGCTCAAGGGAGGGAAGCGCATGCGCGCCGAAGCGCGCAGCGCGGGAAACGGCTGGCTAGGCGGCCTTGCGGGCGCGCACCTTCTTCGTGGACTTGGGCTCGTCGCCCTCCTCCTCGTCGTCGGCGACTTCCTCGGACTCGACGATCTCGGCGTCCTCCTCGGGATCCTTGATCTTCTTGTCGCCGCCCAACCCTTCGCGCAGATTCTTGACCGTGGAGCCCAGGGCGGAGCCGAGCTTCGGCAGGTTCTTCGGGCCGAAGATGAGCAGGATAACGCCGAGGATGATAAGCAGTTCGGGCATGCCCATTCCGAGGATCTTCATGTACGCCTCCTATGCGTCGGGGGCTTGCCCCCATCGGTTTCAACAGCATCGGAGTATGGGCCACAAGCCGCCGCACGACTATCGTGCAGACGGCTGATTTTTGTCATGCGGGCTCTCCGCTCCTTGTCATGCAAACGGCGTACAAGTGCGTTTCCGCAGGTCTACTCGTCGATAAGCGCACGTCCGGCAAGGTGCCCCATAACAGATGCCATCATAAGGCCGCGCGTCCAGCCGCTCGAGTCGCCCAGGCAGCGCAGGCCCCGCACGCTTGTGCGGAAGCGCTCGTCCATCTTCACCCGGTTGCTGTAGAACTTGAGCTCGGGCGAGTACAGCAGCGTCTCGGGCGCGGCGAAACCGGGCACCACCTCGTCCACAGCCAGCATGAAGGCCAGGATGTTCGTCATGGCGCGGTACGGCATGGCCGCCGTGATGTCGCCCGCCACCGCGTCGCCCAGCGTGGGCACGACGTTGCCGCGGCGCAGCTCCTTGTCCCAGGTGCGCTTACCGTCCAGGACGTCGCCCAGGCGCTGCACGAGGATGCGCCCGTCGCCCAGCATGTTCGTGAGCTCGCCCACCTTCTGCGCGTAGGCGATGGGCTGGTCGAACGGCTCCGAGAAGTTGTGCGAGCACAGGATGGCCAGATTCGTGTTCGGCGACTTGCGCTCCTTGTAGGAGTGCCCGTTCACCACGGCGAGCCCGGCGTCGTAGTTCTCCTGGCTCACGAACCCGCCGGGGTTCTGGCAGAACGTGCGCACCTTGTTCTTGAAGGGCTTGGGGTAGCCGATAAGCTTGCTCTCGTAGAGCACGTCGTTCACCGTGCGCATGACCTCGTTGCGCACCTCCACCCGCACCCCGATGTCCACGGGGCCGGGCCCGTGGGCTATACCGTGCTCGCGGCACATGCGCTCGAGCCAGTCGGCCCCGCGCCGGCCGGTGGCCACCACGGTATGGCCCGCGCGTATCTCCTCCGCGCCGCCGGGGCCCTCCACGCGCACCCCCTTGCAGCGGTCGCCCTCCACGACGACCTGCGTGCACGTGGTGCGGAAGCGCAGATCGACGCCCGCGTCCAGCAGATGGCGTTCGAGGCGCGCGTACAGGGCGCGTGCGCGCTCGGTGCCCAGATGGCGAAGCGGGCAGTCCACGAGCTTGAGGCCGGCCTTGATGGCGCGCAGGCGTATCCCGTCCACTTCGGGCCGGGGGCCCGCGCCCTCCACGCGCTCGTCGGCGCCGAAGGCCAGGTACACCCCGTCCACCTCGGCGATGGCCGCCTGCACCGCCTCGTGGCCCAGAAGGTCGGGCAGGTCGCCGCCCACCTCGCTCGACAGCGAGAGCTTCCCGTCGGAGAACGCCCCCGCCCCCGAGAACCCCGTCGTGATGCGGCACGGCTCGCAGCCCGCGCAGGGGCCTCCCGCCTGCTTGGGGCAGACGCGGTCCTCCACGGCCAGGCCCTTGTCAACCATGACGATGCGCCCCGCGTACCCGCGCTCGACGAGCGCGAGCGCGCAGAAGATGCCGGCAGGTCCCGCGCCGACGATGACGACGTCCGTATCCCGTGCGCCCATGGCGCGCCTCCTTCGCTTGTGCGCGCCGCAGTGCGCGCGCGTTCCGGTCTCTATTGTAGCGCACCGCATCCCGCCCGGCCGCAGCGGGCCGGGCGGCGCTACCGCGCCGTTGGCTTCCGTTCCTCGGACCGCCGGCAGCCCCCTGCGCCTGAACGACCGGGCGAACCCGACGCCTGCCGTCGTGCCGCCGTCGGCCGCGCCGCCACGCTCGCGCGTCCCGGCGCAGGGGCGGCCGATCGTGGAGAATCGTTGCAGGTCCTGTGATGACGGCGTGCCCGCCCTGTGTTGGTTCGGCGGGTTTCGGAGCCTTCCTCACCTCGGGCGTTGCCGTTTCGTTACCATCGTGAGCCGACGGCCGCACACCCACTCCAAACGCACCCGACACGGCCGTGGAAAGGATGCTGATCCATGGCATCGCGCGCTCTTCCGACGGCGCTCGCTCATCTCGCGGCGCTCGTCCTGCTCCTTCTGATCTGCCTGCCCGCCCAGCGGGCCGAGGCCGCGCCGCTCTCGGCCGACGTTGCCGCGACGTCCCTCGTTTCGGGCCCCGCCGCGAGCCTCTCCCTTCCCCCGCTTCCCACCGCGACGGCCTCTTGCGCCCCCGTCTCGCTCTCCCCCCTCGAAGCGGGCGCCTCCTCCGACCTCGAGGTCCTGGCCACGGCGCAGGCCGTCTACGAACGGCAGCAGGCCGAGCGGGCCGAAGCAGCGGCCGCCCAGCGCACCGACAAGGTGCTCGCCTACGACCCGGCGCTCATCGCGGCCATCGGCAACCAGGCGAACGGAGGCCACACGGTGTGCTGTCCCGGCTACGCCTGCGCGTACGGCGATGCCGTGCTCACCGGCCAGGCGAGGGACCACGCCGCTTACGGCTGCGGCTGCTGCACCTGGCCGGGATGGGGCGGCGGCGACTCGTCGTTCCGCTCGCTCGGATCGGACGCGGCGCTGCTGCGCGAGGCCTACGACGAGATAGCGGCCGGGCGCCCCACCGTCGCGCACGTGTCCGGCCCGTACGGCGAGCACTGGATCTGCCTCATCGGCTACCGGGACGCCCAAGATCCCGACGCGCTCACGCTGGACAACTTCGTGGCGCTCGACCCCGCGAACGGACAGGAGGTCGTCGCCTCCTACCGCTACGTGCCCTACGGCGACGCCTGCGAGCACGTGAGCGACCTGCGCTAGGCTCCGAGACGGCGCGCCCGTCAGAACAGCGGGAGGGTGGCCTTCGGCAGCGGCGGCATCGCGCGCTCGGTCACCACGTCGTCCGGCCGCAATCCGTCGCAGAGCATCGGCGCGTGCGGATCGTAGCGCGCAAGGCGCCACGGAGCCCCGTCGTCCGCGAGGGCCACCCTCGGTTTCGCGCCGCCCGCCCGCTCCCCTTGCGCCGCATCGGCTTCCGCGCACGCCCCCGCCGGCCCGACGACGGACGCATGCGCCCCCTGGCCGGCACCGCCCGTCCAGCGCGCCCCCGGGTTCGCGTAGCAGTAGACGCAGGCGTTGGCGCACGTGTCGTACGTTCCCACGTCCACGCTGGGCGCGCAGCGGCACGCACCGGCCTCGCCCGGCGAACCCTGGCGCGCGGCGACCCCGGCCACGCGCGCGACGAGCGCCGCGTCGATGCAGCCCGCGCCCGCGAGGCCCGCCTCCGCGAGCGCGGGATCGCCGCATCCGCCCACTTCCATGCCGTGCGCCGCGCCTATCTCGGCCAGCTTGAGCGAAAGCGCGGCTTTGCGCTCCTGCGCCACGCCGTGCAGCCCGAGCGCCTCCAGGCGGGGTGCGATCTTGGGGTACGCGTCCAAAAAGCTCAGGCGGCACGAGCGCGTCGATCCTTCCAGCTTGCGCGCGAACGTCTCGAAGTAGCGCAGATGGTGCTCCTCCGTGTAGCGCCCGCCCGCCCCGCCCAGCAGGATGGGGCTGTAGCGCCACACGACGCGATCCGGGCCTATCGCGCGGGCCAGGGCGCGGAACGTCTCGACGAGCACGGCCTTGCGCGGCAGCCCGGCCTCCACGTCGGAGCCGTAGGCGTTGAGCGTGAACTGCACGAACCACGGCGCGGGCGAAACCCGTTCCAGCCGGTCGAGCCGCGCCAGCAGCGGCGCGGGGTCCTTCGTCCAGAACGCGATGCAGTCCACGGCGCGCCCGTCGAGCGCCACCCGGCTCACCTGCGCGCGGTTCATCGGGTTGCGCACGAGGGAGTAGCCCTCCTCCAGGCGGTTCAGCATCCAGTCCATGAAGAACCGGGGTATGTCCGTGCGCCGCGACGCGCTCACGATCATGGACGAGTTCCTCCTTACGGTATCGCCTTCCGATCGAACATACCACAGGAAGCGGCAACAAGCAAACGGATGTTCTTGCTATAAGGTGCGCCCGCCACTTGGGAAGCGTGCGCTTCAAGGGCAATCGCCCAGCCCCACGTCAAGCCGACGTTGGCATAGCCCAAGTCGACGCCGACTTGACGGCGAAAGGCGCCTCTGCCCCCCCCGCGCATGCGGGCGCAGGTGCCGCATCCGTGCCGATTTGCCGGCAGAGATCAGGGCGGCTCTAGGCAAAACCAGCGTTAAAGGCGGCAGACAGAGTCTGGATCGACTTCGTCTTGCAAAAACCTCACCGACCTTCGGGAAGGCCCGTTCTTTTTGCGGGAGCTCCTCCCAGCCGACCTGATTGCAGGTCGCTCGATTCGGAATGCGACGCATGTTGGCACGTGCCAACAGCGGTCTAGCAGAGAGCTTGGCTGGGAATAGCACGAATCGACGGTTATGAACGATTTCAGTAGCTGTGGAAAGTGCCAACTGGGATTATGCAGACGATACCGTCTTTTTCGGCGAAAAAATCGTTCATAACCGTCGATTCGTGCCGTCGGCCGATCCGCCGGCGTTGAACCGCCGCGAATGCATGCTCATGCCCGCATCGGGCGGCAAAGGCTTCGGCCTGGTCGCAACCAGCTTCCGCCAAGGTGGAAAGGGCCGCGAAGCGGGGCGGAGCATGCACGAGCGCGACGTCGACCAGGTCATATGCCCATGGCAAACCCAACAGCGAAAGGGCCGTCGTACGCGCAGCATCCGCCCAAGGCGATGCCGAGGCACCCGAAACGCCCGAGCGACCGCGCCCCGGCGCGTGCGACCCGGGCAGGCGCCTCGAAGATGCGGTACGGCAGGGCGCGGGAAGAACCCGCAGCCGTCCTCGAGACGCGACACCTCGGTGATCCGTATCGCGTTTCCGAGCCCTCCCCTGTGACGGACCGCCCTTGGCGCGTGCCGTGCTTCGAATCGCCTGCAACCATGCGGGGCGACGCGGTACACGCCGACTCCGGTTCGCCGCGGAAGCGGCGACCTATGGCGGGCACCTCACCAGCCGGACGCCTTCTTGCGCTGAGAGACCAGCTCCAAGAACCGGAGCTGGGACGGGGTGCCCGCCCTCTTCTCCTTCGGCGGAAACGCCCGGTCGAACGCCGCCGCTGCCGCTTCGTCCACGTCGTAGGCGGCATCCTCCACGTAGCGGCCCGCCGCGCCGGCGAGCGCGCCCTCGCGCAGCTCGCGAACCTGCAGGGCCGCGGCGTACTCGTCGTCGGACGTGCGGATGCGCAGGTCCTCGGCCGGGACGAAACCCCGCCGTCCGTAGTAGGCCGGGTCGCCGCATAGCAGCACCGCGTCGAACCCCAGCGAGCGGGCATCCTCCGCCGTGCGCTCGATCAGGGCCGCGCCCGCTCCTGCGCCCTGGCAGGCGGGCAGCACCCCCACGGGGCCGAACGAGAGCACCTCGCGCACCCGGCCGTCGTCGCCTTCCACCGTTGCGCGCATGCACGCCGACCCACCCACCACCTCGCCGTCGCGCGCCGCAACCAGCTCGAGCTCGGGCACGAACGCCGGGCTTTTTCGCATGACGTGCAGCAGGAAGTGCTCGACGCACCCTGGGGCGTAGCGGTTCCAAAACGCCTCGCGCATGACGTCCTCGAGGGCGGCGCGATCGTCTGCGCCCGCACGCCGGATCTCGATGTCCATAAGGGCTCCCTCCCCGAAACAGCGCGGAGGCCCCGGCGATGCCAGGGCCTCCGATTCTCACACTCTGTCGCGCAAGGCTTCTTAGAACAGGGCCTGCACCGCGATGAACATCGGGGCGAACGTCAACGACACGATGGTCATGAGGTTGATGAGGATGTTCATGGACGGGCCGGAGGTGTCCTTGAACGGATCGCCCACGGTGTCGCCCACGACGGCGGCCTTGTGGGCCTCGGAGCCCTTGCCGCCGTGATGGCCCTGCTCGATGTACTTCTTCGCGTTGTCCCACGCGCCGCCGGCGTTGGACATGAAGATGGCCATGAGCATGCCCGTGGCCACGGCGCCGGCCAAAAAGCCGCCCAGCATGGCCGGGTTGAAGCAGCCGATGGCGACCGGCACGATGATGGCCAGGATGCCCGGCAGCATCATCTCGCGCAGCGCCGAGGACGTGGAGATGGCCACACACTTGTCGTACTCGGGCTCGGCCTCGTAGGTCATGATGCCCTTGATCTCGCGGAACTGGCGGCGCACTTCCTCCACCATGGCGTGGGCCGCGCGCGACACCGCGCCCATGGTGAGGGCGGCGAACATGAACGGCATCATGGCGCCGATGAAGATGCCGGCCACGATGAGCGGATCGGTGAGCGTGAGCTCGAACGCCGGGATGGCATGGTGCATCGTGGCCTGGTAGGACACGAACAGCGAGATGGCCGACAGGCCCGCGGACGCGATGGCGAAGCCCTTCGCGATGGCGGCCGTCGTGTTGCCCACGGCGTCGAGGGCGTCGGTGCGGTCGCGCACCTCTTCGGGCAGGCCCGCCATCTCGGCGATGCCGCCCGCGTTGTCGGCCACGGGGCCGTAGGCGTCCACGCCAATGGTGATGGCCGTGTTGGACAGCATGCCCGTGGCGGCCAGACCCACGCCGAACAGGCCGACGGCGATGCCGCCTTCAGCCGACGCGGCCGGGAAGGCCATGTTGCCGAACGTGTACGCGCCGATGATGGCGAGCGCCACCAGCACGATGGGGGCGATGGTGGACAGCATGCCCGTGCCCAGGCCCTCGATGATGACGGTGGCCGCGCCGGTGTCAGCGGCGTCGGCGATCTTGTGCACCGGCTTGTACTTGTCGGAGCAGAAGTACTCGGTGATCTTGCCGATGGCGAGGCCCGCCACCAGGCCGCACAGCACGGAGCCGAACAGCCACAGCGGCTCCGCCTCGACGCTCTGGGAGTTCCACGCAAAGAACAGGCAGAAGATCACGATGATCTCGATGGCCGCAGCCACGTACGTGCCGCGGTTGAGGGCCTTGTGCAGCGCGGCGCCTTCCTTGGCGCGCACGGCGAACAGGCCGATGATGGACGTGATGATGCCGCAGCCCGCGATGATGACCGGCGTGACGAGCGCCCACACCAGGTCGCCCGTGGCGAAGTAGCCGCCCAGCGCGCCGAACGTGGCCGCGAGGATGGTGGGGGCCAGGATGGCGCCCGTGTAGGACTCGAACAGGTCGGCGCCCATGCCCGCGACGTCGCCCACGTTGTCGCCGACGTTGTCGGCGATGGTGGCCGGGTTGCGCGGATCGTCCTCGGGAATGCCCGCTTCGACCTTGCCCACGAGGTCGGCGCCCACGTCGGCCGCCTTCGTGTAGATGCCGCCGCCCACACGGGCGAACAACGCCACGGCGGACGCGCCGGTGGCGAAGCCCTCGACCATGCCGATGTTCGTGTGCATGAGATCGACCAGCTCGGCGTTGATGTCCACGCCCATGGCGAGGCCGAACACCATGGCGATGAGCCACAGCGACAGGCCCAGCAGCGCGAACGAGGCCACGCACAGGCCCATGGTGAGGCCCGACTTGAAGCTGATGTTCAGCGCCTTGGCCACCGACTCCTCGGCGGCATGCGCGGTGCGCGTGTTGGCGCGCGTGGCGACGTGCATGCCCGCGTAGCCCGCGGCGGCCGACATGACGCCGCCGGTGACGAACGCGAGCGCCGTGATGGGCGACAGGAAGATCGCCATGACGATGGCCACGACGACCATGAAGATGACGAGCAGCTTGTACTCGCTCATGAGGAACGCCTTGGCGCCCTGCTGGATCTTCAGCGAAATGTTGTTCATCTTGTCGGGACCCGGGTCTTGCCTTAGCACCCAGGAACCGAGGTAGCCCGCCATGCAGATGCCTATCAAGGCGCACACGGGGGCCATCCATGCGACTGCGGTAGTCACGTGTTTCCTCCTTGGTTCGTCCGTTACTGACGATGCGGCCTTCTCACCGGGCATTGTGGTGGGAAGATCGCAACTGCCTCATTTTAGGGGATTCGAAGATAATGTGAAGGGGAAATCGAGGTTTTTTGGAGGTGCGCCCGTATCGGCCCGTCAGGCGGTCGCGCTTCGCCGACCGGCTCGCCGCTCGCCGGCGCTCGCGGCCGAAACCGCCGGGATCTCGGGTATGATGGAACATTCTTATATGCGATGCGTTCGAACGTTCATGATCGAGGAGTGCTTTATGACCTTGAGCCGGCCCCGCCTCTCCGCGCCGCTCCGGCCCCCCGCCCCCGAGGACCCCTCCCCCACGGCCCGCGCGCGCCCGAAGCGCGCCGAAGTCGTCGGCGCGCTGCTCGGCGCCGCCTTCGCCCTGGGGCTTTGCGCGTACGCCGCCGCCGGGTTCGCCGACGCGCCTTGGCAGGCGGTGGCGGCGGCCGCCCTCGCGATAGCGGCCTGCTCCTGCGCGCCGCTCGCCCGCGGCCGCCTGCCCGAGCGCGGCCGGCGCGCGGCCGGCGCCGCGCGCCCCTTCGCCGTGGCGCTCGCCGTGCCGGCGGGCTTCTACCTGCTGGAGCGGCCTTGGAACGACGGCCTGTTCGCCATGGACCCCTACTACGCGGCGGCGAACCTGTGCGTGCTCGCGCTCCTGTTCGCCGTCGTGTACTTCGCAGGGCAGCGCTCCCGCGCGTCCGTGGCGGCGTTCTTGGCGGCCTGCCTCGCGGCCGGCGTGGCGAACCATTTCGTCATCGCGTTCAAGGGCCAGCCCATCGTGCCGGCGGACCTCTTCGCGCTCTCGACGGCGGCCTCGGTGGGTTCGGGCTACACCTTCGCGCTCGACGCGCGGCTGCTCGAGGCCCTGGCGGCTTTCGCCGCATGCTGCGCGGTGCTCGCGTTCCTGCCGAAGGTGCCGGCCACGCCGCGTCGCGTCGCGGCCAACGCCGTGTGCGCCCTGGCCGTGGCGGGATGCTTCGGCTGGTGGATGGGGTCCTACGACATCGAGGAGGCCTATGCCTGCCCGGTGGACGTGTGGGGCGTGAAAGAGTCCTACGCCGAACGCGGGTCGGCCCTGTGCTTCTTGAAGCGCGTCCAGGACCTGAGCCCCGCCGAGCCCGACGGCTACGCCGCCGCAGCGGCCGACGAGCTGCTGGCCCGGCACGCCGACGCGGTGCTCGAGGACGGGGCGGACCGGCCCTCGGCCCCCACCGTGATCGCCGTGATGAACGAGACGTTCGCCGACCTCTCGCGCTATCCCGGGCTGGCCGACACCGACGCGCGGCCCGCGTACTACCACGACATCGCGGCGAGCGCCCTGGAGGCGGGCGACGCCTACGTCTCGGCGCTGGGCGGCGGCACCTGCAACAGCGAGTTCGAATTCCTCACCGGATCGAGCATGGGGTATCTGGGCGGCGGCGTGTACCCCTACGTGCTCTACGACCTGGACGGTTCCGAGAGCCTCGTGTCGTACTTCTCGTCGCTGGGCTACGCCACGCACGCCGTCCACCCCGCCGAAAGCGCGAACTGGCGCCGCGACCGCGTGTACGGGCAGCTGGGCTTCGACGACTTCGCCGACGGCCGGGCGTTCTCGGAGGCCGACACGCTGCGCGGGCTGGCCACCGATCGCGCGACCTACGACCACGTGCTCGACCTGCTCGCGGCCGACGAGGGACCCCAGTTCGTGTTCGACGTGACCATTCAGAATCACGGGGGCTACGACGTGGGCGGCATCGCCGAGGAGGACGCCGTGAGCGTGCCCTTGGCCGACGGCTTGGCCTCCTCCGAGCTCGACGAGTACGCGAGCTGCATCCGCCAGGCCGACCGCGACCTGGCCTACCTGGTGGAGCGGCTCGACGCGCTCGAGCGGCCCGTGGTGCTGTGCTTCTTCGGCGACCACCAGCCCGGCTTCAGCGACTGGCTGTTCGAGGTCACCTACGGAGCCCAAGCCGACGAGATGGGTCTGGACGCCGTGCAGGAACGCTACACGGTTCCCTATCTTATCTGGGCGAACGAGGCCGCGCGCGAGAACGGCGCGCAGGCACCGGAGCGCGGGGGCGAAAGCATGGGGGCGCGCTCGAGCCTGAACTACCTGGGAGCCAAAGTCGTGGAGGCGGCCGGGCTCCCCACGACGAGCTACCAGCGCTTCCTGCTGGCCGCGAGCGAAAGCGTGCCGGCCGTGAACCTCAACGGCTACCTCGCCGCCGACGGCGTGTGGCGCTGGTTCGGCGAGGAGGGGGACGGCGAGGCCGTCGACACGCTGCGCTCCTACGCCATCGTGCAGTACGACAACCTGTTCAA
This sequence comes from Gordonibacter massiliensis (ex Traore et al. 2017), assembly GCF_019731765.1. Taxonomy (NCBI): domain Bacteria; kingdom Bacillati; phylum Actinomycetota; class Coriobacteriia; order Eggerthellales; family Eggerthellaceae; genus Gordonibacter; species Gordonibacter massiliensis (ex Traore et al. 2017). The sequence goes on from NZ_JAASIO010000008.1 coordinate 110,579, forward strand.
CAAGGAGGCGCGATCGGCGTTCTGGGGCCGGGCGGCCGGAGCGTAGGATCCGCAGGCACGATGCCCCCACAGTCTCCTGTAAGGACTGTGCCAAAGGTGCTGCAAGGGTGTTCTTGTAGGGCAAGGGTTCTGCCCTTGCCGTTCGACGAGGAACATTCTCGCAGGTCGTCGGCAAGGGCAGAGCCCTTGCCCTACAGGACGGTTGCAGAGCACGCTTTGGCGGCGCCTTCGATGCGGCCCTGTCCAGCAAGACGCGCCGTCGAAGGGCGTTTTCGGCGTTCGACGCGGCCCCCTACAGGTTGTCCCTCACCCACTGGATGTTGCCTTTGACAGTGGCGATGAGCTCGGCCACGTCGTCGAACTTGCGCATGGGGCGCAGCCAGTGCAAAAACTCCACCTTGACGGGACGGCCGTAGAGGTCGCCGTCGAAGTCCAGCAGGTGCACTTCGCAGGTGGCCGTGGCGCGGTCGGCGAACGTGGCCGCCACGCCCACGTTCACGGCCGCTTTGTAGCGCGCGCCGTCCACGGTGGCGTAGGCGGCGTACACGCCGTCGCCGAGGGCGCGCAGCTGGTCGCGCACCGCGAGGTTGGCCGTGCGGAATCCCATGTCGGCGCCCTCCCCGCGACCCGGCTCCACCGTGCCGGTGACGAAGTACGGGCGTTCGAGCAGGCGGTTCGCCTCCTCGATGTCGCCGACAGCCAAAAGCAGGCGTATGCGCGTGGCCGTGATGGGCGCGCCGTCGGCCCCCTTGAGGTCGTGCGACACCGCGTGCGTGCCGGCGACGGCGCCCCACGCCTCCAGCTCGCGCACGGTGCCCGCCGCGCGGGCGCCGAACTTGAAGTCGTACCCCACGTGCAGGTACGCGGGGGCCGTGCCGTCGAACGTGGCCTCGAGGAACTGTTGGGGGGAGAGCGCCGCGAACGCGTGCGTGAACGGCAGCACGACCACGGCGTCCACCCCGGTGGACGCGAGCATGGCCAGGCGCTCCTCGTTCGTCATGAGCTTCTTCAGGCGGTCGGGGTGGAACACCTCGTCGGGATCGATGTCGAACGTGAGCGCGACGCTCGCGCCGCCGGCGCGCCGCGCCGTGTCCCGCGCCTGCGACAGCAGGTAGCGGTGCCCCGCATGCACCCCGTCGAACACGCCGAACGCGCACGACGTCCCCTCGAAGAACGCGTGGTCGAAGCCTTCCCCCACCTCATAGATCTCTGCCACGAGACACCCCCGTCTGGAACACGCACCGCGCCTTGTAGGCGGCGCGAGCCTCGTCATATGCGTACAGGGCCACCAGCTTGTTCTCCGCTATCACGGCCACGACCTCGTCGTTGCGCGGCCCCTCGCAGCTCTCGCGGACGCCCGCCGTGCAGGCGCACAGCTCGGCTTCCAACGTGGAGCGCCGACGCTCGAAGAGCACGGTGGAGCCGGGAAGCGCGCCCCCGTTGCGCACGGTTCGCGCCAGCTCCTCGTCGGCGAAGACGAAGCGCGCGCCCAGCAGGCGCACCGGGTCGAGCGCCACGCGGTCCTTCTCTTCGGCCAGCGTCTCCAGCGTGACGCACTCCTCCAGGCGCAGCAGGCCCAGCTGCGTGCGCTCGAGCGCCGCCACGTGCGCGGGGCAGCCCAGGGCCACACCCGCGTCGCGCGCGAGCGCGCGGATGTAGGTGCCCTTCGACACGTGGAACTCCACGTCCCACGAGGGCAGCTCGCAGCCGTCGCCCGCCTCGTGCACTGCCAGAAGGCGCGCCTCGTGCACCACGATGTCGCGCGGCGCCAGGTCGATGATGGTGCCGCGGCGCGCCTCGTCGCAGGCCTTCTTGCCGTTCACCTTGATGGCGGAGTACGCCGGCGGCAGCTGCTTGCGCGCGCCCGCGAGGCCTTCTGCGAACGATGCGGCGAAGGAGGCGTCGAGCACGCGCTCGGGCACGTCGCCCGTGCGCACGACCTCCCCCTCGGCATCGTCGGTGGTGGTGGCCGCGCCGAAGGCGATGCGCACGCGATAGCGCTTGTCATGGCCCACGAGGTAGGCGTCCAAGCGCGTGGCCGGGCCCACGCAGATGGGCAGCACGCCCGTGGCCATGGGGTCGAGCGTTCCCGTGTGCCCCACGCGCCGCTCGTCGAAGATGCGCCGGCAGCGGTTGACCACGTCGTGCGAGCTCATGCCCGCGGGCTTGTTGACCCCCACGACCAGGGAGAGCCCCGAAGTGCCTCGCTTCACGCCCCGCGCTCCCCCGTGTCCAGGTCGTCGGACAGAAGCGCGCTCACGCGCTCGACCGCCGCGTCCATCGACCCCGGCAAGGTGAAGCCGGCCGCCGCCTTGTGGCCGCCGCCGCCCATCGTGCGCGCGAGCGCCGCCACGTCCGTGCCGTCTTTCGCGCGGAAGCTGCCGCGCACCGAGTCGCCCTGGTCGCGCAGCATGCACGCCACGCGCACGCCGCGCAGGGAGCGCAGCGCGTCGATGATGGGCTCGGCGTCGGCCTTGACGGCCCCCGTGTCCTCGAAGTCGGCGCGATTCACCCAGCTGAGCGCGTAGGCCCCGCCGGCCCCGAAGCGCATGCGCTCGACGGCCAGCGCCTCGAGCCTCACGGAGGGCAGCGAGCGGTTCTGGAAGATGTGCCGCGCGACGGCGGCGGGGTCGGCGCCCGCCTCCACCATGGCGGCGCCCGCCGCGAGCGCGGCGGCGTCGGTGTTCTGGTACTGGAAGCGCCCCGTGTCGGTGACGAGGCCCGTGTAGCAGCACGTGGCGAGCTCGGCTCCGCGCTCGGCGCCCATGAGGCCCGCGAGCTCCCACACGAGCATCGTCGTGGCCGCGGTGTCCGGGTCGACGTAGGCGAGGTCGCTCATGCGCTCGTCGAACGCGTGGTGGTCGACGGTGACCGAGAAGTCGCACGCGTCCAGAAGGCGCGCGGCGGCGGAGTTCATGCGGTCGCGCATGGGCACGTCCACCGCCACGAACGTGGAGGCGGGGCCCGCGTAGGTCGCGGCGGGCGCAAGCTCGTCGGCACCCGGCAAGAACGCCAGGCGCACGTCGATGGGCTCGTCTTTCGCCAGCAAGCACACGGCCCGCTTGCCGAGCGACCGCAGCGCATGCATGAGCCCGAGCTGCGAGCCTATGCAATCGCCGTCGGGGCTCACGTGCCCGCAGATGACGAAGTCGTCGCGCTCGAGCAGCGCGGCGGCCAGCTCGGGCAGGGTCGTGTTCGTTTGGGGCGTGACGCTCATGCGTCCTCCCCGTCCCGCGCGCTCTCCTCGGCCTGCTGCTCGGCGACGCGCTCGCTCGCGAACGCGTCGGCGTCGGCCGGCACGTCGGCGTCCGTCGGCGCCGCCACGGCGCTGCGGTGCGCGTCGGCCGCGAGCGCGCTCGCGATGCGCTCCGCCTGGTCGACGCTCTGGTCCAGCAGGAAGCGCAGCTCGGGCGCCACGCGCCACGAGAGCTTCCGCGCCATGAGCGAGCGGATGCGCCCGGCCGCCTTCTGGAAGGCCGCCGCCACGTCGTCGTAGCGCTCGGGCTCGGTGGTGTAGAACACGTTGCACACGCTGCGGTCGTAGCTGACCTCGCAACCTGTGACGGTGACGAGCTCCAAGCGCGGATCGGATATCTCGAACAGCAGGATGCTCGCGATGACCTCGCGCGCCTGCTCGTTGACCTTGCGGTTTGAAGAACCCTGCTTCATGATGCCGCCTCCTTCTTCACTGTTCTTTCTTCTCATCTTCTAAAGAGAGGGATACCGCTCTCGCAGGTTACCGCATCGTCGAAGCAGACGGACGCGTTAGGGCAAACGGTAGCCATATAGTTTCAATAGCAACAGGGGGTGGCACGGTGTCCACCAAGCGAGTTCCGCACGAGCCGAAACGTCCAGCGGACGTTTCGCGCGAGCAGGACTGCCGAGCGACTGGACATCGCGCCACCCCCCCCCGTTGCGGGCCGGGTTGAAAAGCATCCACCTTCCAACCCGCGCCTCGATCATCGTTATTCCGTGCGCTCGACTTCCTTCACCTGGTAGCCCTCGATGGTGTCTCCCACCTTGAGGTCCTGGAACTTCTCGATGCCGATGCCGCACTCGTAGCCCTGCTTCACGGACTTCACGTCGTCCTTGAAGCGGCGCAGGCTGGCCATGACGCCCTCGAAGATCACGGTGCCGTCGCGCACGATGCGCACCTTGTCGTCGCGGTGGATCTCGCCTTCGGTGATGTAGCAGCCGGCGATGGTGCCCACCTTCGGCACCTTGAACGTCTCGCGCACCTCGGCGATGCCGGTGTCCTCCTCCACGATGTCGGGGGACAGCAGGCCCACGCGCGCGGCGTTGATCTCCTCGATGGCCTGGTAGATGACGCGGTACAGGCGGATGTCCACCTTCTCCTTCTCGGCCTGGACCTTCGACTTGCCCGTGGGACGCACGTTGAAGCCGATGATGATGGCGTCGGAGGCGGAGGCCAGCGTGACGTCGGTCTCGGTGATGCCGCCCACGGCCGAGTGCACGATGTTGATGCGCACCTCGGACTGGTCCATCTTCTCGAACGCGTCGCGCAGCGCCTCGATGGAGCCCTGCACGTCGGCCTTCACGATGAGGTTCAGGTCGGTCTGCTTGCCCTCCTCGATGCGGCTGAACAGGTCGTCCAGGCTCACGTGGGACTTCGTCTCCTGCTCGGCCAAGCGCGCGCGCAGCGCGCGCTCCTCGGCGAGCTTGCGGGCGTCGCGCTCGTCCTCGAACACGCGGAACTCGTCGCCGGCCGTGGGCACGCTGTTCAGGCCCAGGATCTCGACCGGGTCGGCGGGCAGCGCGGCGTCGACGTGCTTGCCGCGCGGGTCCACCAGGGCGCGCACGCGTCCGTAGGACGTGCCGGCCACCACGATGTCGCCCGGGCGCAGGGTGCCGCGCTGCACGAGCACGGTGGCCACGGGGCCGCGTCCCTTGTCGAGGTTCGCCTCGATGACGAAGCCGGAGGCCTCGGCGTTGGGGTTGGCCTTGAGCTCGAGCACGTCGGCCTGCAGGATGATGGTCTCCAGCACGTCGTCGATGTGCAGGCGCTGCTTGGCCGACACCTCCACGAACATGTTCGAGCCGCCCCACTCCTCGGGGATGACGCCGTACTCGGTGAGCTCCTGGCGCACGCGGTCGGGGTTCGCGCCCGGCTTGTCGATCTTGTTCACCGCCACCACGATGGGCACGTTGGCCGCCTTCGCGTGGTTGATGGCCTCGATGGTCTGCGGCATGACGCCGTCGTCGGCGGCCACCACCAGCACGATGACGTCGGTGATGAGGGCGCCGCGGGCGCGCATGGCCGTGAACGCCTCGTGGCCCGGCGTGTCGATGAACGTGATCTGCTTGCCGTCGATCTCCACGACCGACGCGCCGATGTGCTGCGTGATGCCGCCGGCCTCGCTGGCCACGACGCCCGTGTCGCGGATGGCGTCCAGAAGCGACGTCTTGCCGTGGTCGACGTGGCCCATGACGGTGACCACGGGCGGACGGGGCATAAGGTCCTCGTCCTTGTCGTGGTACACGACCGCGTACTCCTCCTCGGGCGACACGACGCGCACCTTGCGCCCCATGTCGTCGGCGATGAGCTCCACCAAGTCGTCGCCCATGGACTGCGTGAGCGTGAGCACCTGCCCCAGCATGAACAGGCGCTTGATGATGTCGTTGGGCTGCACGCCCAGAAGCTCGGCGAACTTGGCCACGGTTGCGCCCTGCGGGATCTCCACCACGGAGTCGTCCAGCACGAGCGTGGGGTCGAGGCCCTTCTCGATGGCCTCCATCTCCAAGCGCTCGCGGTTCTCGGCCTCACGCTTCTCCTTGCGCTTCTTGCGGCGCCCCTCGCCCTCGTGGGACGTGGCGGCGGCCACGGCGGCGCGGGCCTCGGCCAGCACCTTGTCGCGCTGGAGCTTCTCGGCCTGCACGGCCATCTGGGCGTAGCGGTCCTCGCCGGAGGGCTGCTGCTGCGCCTCGAGCTCGGGCACGATCTGCTCGAACGAGCCGCGCTTGCCCTTCTTCGGGCCGCGCTCCGGCTTGCCGCCCTTGCGCGCGGCGTCCTTGGCGCCGCCGGCCGGTGCCGCGCCGCCCTGCTTCTTCTGGGCCTCGATGCGCTGCTTCTCGGCCTCGATCTGCGACAGCAGCGAGTCGAAGCCGGAAGCCTTCTTCGCGCCGATCACCGGAGCGGGCTTCGGGGCGGAAGCGGACGAGGAGCCCTTCTGCTTCTTGGCGTTGCGCTGGCGCAGGGCCTCTTCCACGGCCTGCTTCTTCGCGACCTCGGCCATGGCCTTGGCCTGGCGGGCGCGGGCGCGGGCCTCGGCGGCCTCGCGGGCCACGCGCTCCTTCTCGCTCTCGATCTGGCTTGCCAGGTTCTCGAACGGCGAGGGGGCGGGAGCCTTGGCCGGCTTGTCCGCGGCAGGGGCCTGTCCCGCTTCGGAAGCCTCGGCCTCGGCGGCCTCGCGGCGGGCGCGCTCGGCCTCGCGGGCGGCGCGCTCCTGCTCCACGGCCTCGCGGCGGGCGCGCTCCTCCTCGGCCTTCTTGGCCTCGGCCTCGGCGCGCTCTTCGGCGAGCTTGCGGGCCTCTTCGTCCTCCAGCTGGCCCGCGCGCTGCTTGATCTCGGGCTCCAGGTTCTTCCTGATCTTTGCCACGTAGGCGTCGGCGAGCATGCTCGCATGGCTCTTCGCGGGTATCTTCATCTCGTGCAGCTTGTCGAGCAACTCCTTGCTCGTCATGTCGAATTCCTTCGCCAACTCATGTACGCGCATGCTGGCCATATACCACTCCTCTTCCCTTACGCTTCGCGCAGCGCCGAAGACACCTCGGCTGCGATTCGTTCCAACTCATCGTGATCGAGCTTCGTCTTCAGCGCCCGTTCAAGCTTTCTGGTCTTGCATGCGGCGGCGAAGCACGCCTCGGAGCATACGTACGCCCCCCGCCCCGGCGCACGGCCGGTGTCGTCGAACGCCACGGAGCCGGACGGCGTGCGCACCACGCGGTGCAGCTCGGCCTTGCCGGCGAGCTTCCCGCATGCGATGCAGCTGCGCTGCCGTTTGTTCGTCTCCGTCGTCATCCGTCGTCTCGCTCGCTTCCCTTTGCCGCTATTCCCCGTCGAGATCGGCGTGCACGCCGCAGTACCGGCTGCCCGGACGGGCATGGTTGCGGCAGCGGGCGCCGTCCTCGCTGACGTAGGCGCACAAACCCGCCTCGTCGTCGGCTTCCACGTCCTCGTCGATGAGCATGTTGTCGCCTGCGGACAAGGGCTCGCCGGCGAACGAAGCGCTCTTGATGTCGATGTGCCAGCCCGTGAGGCGCGCGGCCAAACGCGCGTTCTGGCCCTCCTTGCCGATGGCCAGCGACAGCTGGTCGTCGGGGACGATGACGGTGGCGTAGTGGTTGTCCTCGTCGATGATGACGTTCGTCACCTTCGCAGGAGAGAGCGCGTTGGCCACGTAGGTGCCGGGGTCCTCGTGCCACTGGATGACGTCCACGCGCTCGTTGCGCAGCTCCTCCACCACCATGCGCACGCGGCTGCCCTTCGGGCCGACGCAGGCGCCCACCGGGTCGAGGTTCGCCTCGCGCGAGGACACCGCGATCTTCGAACGGGCGCCGGGCTCGCGGGCGATGGATTTGATCTCCACCATGCCGTCGTAGATCTCCGGCACCTCGATCTCGAACAGGCGGCGGATGAGGTCCGGGTGCGTGCGCGACACCACGATGGCCGGGCGCGCCTGCTCGCCGCGCATCTTCGGCGCGTCGGAGTTCGGATCGCGCACCTCGATGATGAGCACCTTGAGGCGCTGGTTGTGGCGGTAGTGCTCGTTGGACGGGCGCTCGTTGCGCTCGTTCGGGTTGCGCTTCTGGTCGTAGTGCGGAAGCTCCGCCTCCACGCCGTCGCGGATCTTGATGATGGTGAAGTCCGGCGTGCCCTGCAGCACCGTGCCCGTGACCAGATCGCCCACGCGGCCCGAGAACTCCTCGTAGATGGACTGGCGGCCGGCCTCGCGCACGATGGAGGCGATGACGCCCTTCGCGTTCTGCGCGGCGATGCGGCTCACGTCGGCCGGCGTGACGTCGCGCTCCTCGAACTCGCTGTACTCGCCGGTCTCCTCGTCGGGCTCGCCCACGGGCACGAGCTCGTACACGTAGATGTGACCCGTCTGGCGGTCGATGGTCACGCGAGCGTCCCACTCGAGGTCGAGGATGCGCTCGTAGCTCTTGGCCAGCGACTGCTCCAGGCGCTCGATAAGGTAGAACTCGTCAATCTTTCGCTCGTGGGCCAGCGCCTGCAAGGCCTCGATCAGTTCTGAAGTTGCCACGTCTGAAGTCCTTTCCTATGAGCTGAAATCGATCGCGCCTTTGAGGTGGGCGCGTTTGATGTCGGATACGGGGATGGGCACGATCGCGCCGTCGACGTCGAGCTCCACCGCGTCGCCTTCCACGCGCGCGATGGTGCCGGTGAAGGCGCTGCGGCCATCGAGCGGCGACGTCGTCTTCACCACGGCCGTCTCGCCGGCGAAGCGCGCGAAGTGCTCGGGCGTGCGCAGCGGGCGGTCGATGCCGGGCGACGACACCTCCAGCGTGTAGGCGCCGGGGAACGGGTCGAGCTCGTCCATGATCTCGTTGATCCATACCTGGGCCGCCGAAAGCTCGTCAAAGCTCACGCCGTCGGGCGTATCTATATACACGCGAATCGTGGGGGCCTTTTTCGCGCCCACCACCTCCACGGTGACGATCTCCACGCCCTCCGCGTCGGCTCGGGAAGCCAGCGCGTCGAGCAGCTGCTGTTCCTTCTTGCTGAGCACGTCCGTCTCCTCTCGCCCCGGCGCGCCTTCTCCCGCGCGCCGTCGTGCCGTGTCCCGGCGGCCGCGCCCCTTCCGTTTGACGAACGGAAGCGATGCGACCCCCTACAAACAAAGAAAGCGGGAACAGGCCCACTTTCTCATGTTTCGAAAGTATGGTGCGCACGTACCTCTCACCCACATCGTGCGCGTTTGCTTTGACGTTTATACCATAATTCGCGGCTCTTGCCTAGTGCGGCCATCAGGCCAATCGCAATCTCCTCATATTTAGCGGGGCGCGGGGCGCCGGAAAGCGACGCTGCGCCGATGCCCCCGAGAAAGGCAACCTCCCAAGGGACGGGCTGCTGCCCGGCCCTACGGGAGGAAAGGTCGCGCCGGAGCCGTCCGCCGTTCCGAATCTGTCGCGGGCAGGTTGGCTAGCGTTGGGATTTGCGGCGGGCAAGGACGACGAGCGCCCCGGCGCCGACGACGGCCATGCCGCAGGCGGCCAGCACCGTCGCGAGGTTGTCGCCCGTGGTCACCAGCGGGGAATCGGTGCCGGACGGAGCTCCCGGGCTCCGGTTCGCCGAGCCGTCGGATCCCGAACCGTTGCCCGAACCCGAGCCGGTGCCGCTGCCCGAACCCGTACCGTCGCCCGTGCCGGATCCGTCGCCCTTGTCGGCGTCGTCGTCACCGGCGGGCGGCGTGGGCGGGTTCGGGGAGACGCCCGCCCCCACTTCGACCGACACCGGTTCGCCGGCGAACAGCTCGGGCATGGATGCGTCGTGCGCGCCGTTCACCACGCTCAGCTGGCCGGCACCCACCTGAACCGTCGTGCCGTCCGGCGCCGCCACGTGCACGGCGCCCAGCTTCAGCGGAGAGGTTGCGAACAGGTCCACGTCGCCGGCAAGGTACAGGTTGAGGCGGCCCTCTCCCCCCTCGTGCTGGTAGCGCGCCTCTTTAACCGCAACGCCTTTCAGGGAGTCATCGAAAGCGAACTCGGCCTTCACGCCGTCCAGATCGTCGCCTTTCAAGGTAAGCACCAATCGAAGGGCGTACACCTCGTCGCGCGCCCCGTCGGGCAGGTTGATGGCCACGGACACGTCGTCCGAGCCGTCCACCTTCTGAAGGACGGCCTCGGGGTCGACGTCCGCCCAGGCGATGCCCGGGATCAGCGCGAGGCAGAGGGCGAGCGCCGCGAACGCGCCCGCGGCAAGTTTCTTCATCGTGTCAGTCATATCTCCAACCGTTCCTCTCGCGGTGCGGGCTAGTGGTTGCTCGGGGCGGATGCGGCGCCGTTGAACTCGATGTCGGGCAGCGTGTCCGGCACGCTCGCCAGCAGCGAGTCGCTCGTCAGGCGCTGGCCCTCGTTCGTCAGCGCGTCGTCTACGCGGTAGAGCTCGGCGCGAACCTGCTTCGGCAGCCGCATCTTCTCGAGCGCCGCGGGCTCGATCCAGTACACCCAGCGTCCCTCGGACGTCTCGCCGAGCATCGCGTCGCCCGGATCGGGCGCGAGGATGATCTGGCTCGCAACCAGGTTGCCGTCGGCGTCCGCACCGCCCACCACGTTGCCGTCGGCGTCGTAGAGCACGACGACGTTGTAGGCCGGATTGCCCTTGTACGAGCCGGTGAACACGAGCGACCCCTGCGGAATGGACCGCGCGGCCTGGCCCTCCACGGCCTGCTGGTACACGAAGTCGCTCTTGAGGATGCCGATGGCCGGAACGCCGTCGGCGTCGAGCAGCTCCACGTTGTCGCCGGAGGGGCCGAACACGTCGATCTCGCCGACGGACAGCTCCTTGCCCGCCTGGCCCGTGCCCGTGACGCGCAGGTAGCGCGCGTCGTAGGTGCAGACCCACGGGTCCTCGCCGTTGTCGAAGTAGAGCGTGGCGGCGCCGTCGTCGCCCAGCTGCAAGCTTCCCTCTTTGATAATGGTGTAGGTCTCGCCGTCCAGGCTCGTTTCTATGCGGTAGGCCCCCAACGCCGCGCCTTCGCCCTTGAGCGTGTAGCGCACCGCCGTCACCGGCGTCGATGCACCCATGTCGATGGTCAGGTAGGGGTCGCCCTCGGCAGACGCGCCCGTGAACGCGGTGGCGGCGTCGCCGTCCACGACGAGCGCGGAAGCCGGCTGCGGCTCGGGCGCGTCGGGATCGTCGTCGGTCGCGGGCGGAACCGCATCCTGCGTGGAGATCATGTTCGTGTCCACCGTCCAGCCGGCCTTGTCCTGCAATCCGTCGCCGGAGAGCTTCACCGCGTCGAGCGTCGTCGATGCCGAGCGGTTGAGGAACTTGTCCACGGCCGTCACCTCGTAGGCCACGGCGCGGTTGCCGAGCGACGAGGCGTCGTCCTCGTACGTGCCGTCGGTGGAGAAGCCCACCACCTCGCGCTGCGGCTGGCCGCCCGCGTAGGTGATGCGGGCGATCTCGTAACCGAGCACGGAATCGCCTGCGGAAGCTTCGGCGCCCAGCGTCAGCACGACCTCGCTGCCGCTCGCCTCGACCGAAGCCTTCACGACGTCCTTCCCGGCCACGGCGCCAACGTCTTCGTGGGCGCGCGCCCAGCCGCGAGCGTCGTCGTTCGCGTAGCAGATCGCGCGCTCCTCGGCAGGGAACTGCCTCACGTACGCGGCCGTGGTCGCGTCGGCCGCGATACCCCAACGCTCGAAGAACTCCGTGAGGTCGCGCTCGGCCGCGGCGCTCGCCAAGCGCATGATGTTCTGGCTCTCGCCGCCGTCCAAGACGAGCGCGACGCCATCGGGCGCGGGCGCCGTGCCCGGGCGGCGTGCGTAGCTGTCCACGCGGGCGAAGAAGTTGTTCTCGAACGCCTCCTGGTAGGTGCCGTACAGCTGGTAGGGCTCGCCCGCATCGTAGGCCAGCGCGAGCTGCCAGTACATGGCCAACTGGATGAACACGCTGCCCGTGCGGCCCTCGTCGCCCGAGGTCACGCGCTGGTACACGTCGTCGTACGAGAAGCGGGTCGAACCGTAGGGGCTTCCTTCGGAGCCGTACGTGTCGATGGTGCGCGCTAGCTGCGCGAAGTAGTTGTTCGTCACCTCGGCGTAGGCGTACTGGGACTGGTTGATGTTGTGCCCGATCTCGTGCGCGATGCCCCAGCCGAACAAGTTGCCGGACGCCTTCGCGCCGCTCTCGTCGAACACCGCCGGATTGGCCTTCGCGAGGCCCGGCACCGAGCCCCACTCGATGCCGATGTGGTTGCCCGCCGCGTACATGAAGGCACCCGCCCCCATGCGCGTGTAACGGATGTTCAAATGCTGCGAGGGCAGCGAGTTGGCCGTGACCACCGCGGCGGGCGTGCCGTCGGCAAACGAGCTCGCGAGGCCCTTGCGCTGGTAGAACAGCTCCATCATCTGATCCATCGCGTCGAGCGAGCTGAGCAGCTTCCGCGCCCGCGCGTCCGTGGAGCCCTCGCCCAGGCCCGCGAGGATCTGCTGGGCGGGCACCGAGTACATCATCTGGTCGAGCAGCACGTCGGTGGCGTTCAGCACGCAGTTCTGCGCGTCGTAGGCGTACTGCACGGCGGCGTTGTCGTCGCCCGCATGCGCCTCGTCGTGGCGCGCCTCGAGCTGCGGCACGTAGGCCTCCAGCGCCTGGACGTACGCCGTCGTGCGCGCCAGGCGCTCGGTCGGGTCGTCCACGTGGTACAGGTCGAGGGAAGGCGTCACGGAGACCCCGCTCACGCGCACGCCCCAGTCGTCGGCGTTCGAGTCGCCCGTGTACTCCACGTAGAGCTGGCCGCCCTTCTCGAAGTCGAGCGTGGAGAGCTGCGGGATGGTCACCTCGTTGCGGCCCGCCTTGAGCGTGGCGAGCACCTTCGTGGCCCCGCCTTCGGCGTGCTGCTGCGACAGCACGAGCCGCAGCGGCGCGGTCGAGCCGGTGGCCTTGCCCGCCGCGCCTGCGTAGACGACGATCTCGTCGCCCGCCGCGGCCACCGCGCCCAGGGGCTGCCAGGCGTTCAGACCGCCGATGCCGAGGCTGCGCGAACTGTCGCGCTTGGCAGAGATGGCGTTGTGCACGCGCACCGTGCCCTCGAGGCCCTCGGTCGCCAGCAGCTTGCGAGCGGAATCGAGCTCGGTTTGGAGCGCCGTGCGGTACGGATGGAATTCGCCGCTGACCTCGTCGGGCGCATCAAGGCGCCGCTGGAGCGCGTCGATGCCCTCGACGGTCACGCTGTCCTTGAGCTCGAGGTGCAGGTCGTCGGCGTACAGCGCCATGATGTCGGCCTCGAGGCTGTCGTAGGCATGGAACCGCATCTCGGCGATGACCACGTTCGGCGCCCACCAGGCGCGCCCGGTAGCCACCTTGACCTTGCCGGTGGTGACGGGCTCGGCCAGCTTCGCCAGCGCGTACTTGCGGCCATTCTGGCCCGTGCGCATCTGCACGGCAGCGTCCACCGTCTTCCACGCGCCGGCTTCATCGACGTAGCTCACGTTGACCTTCCCGAACGGCACGCCGTCCTGCACCTCGGCGAACGAGATCATGCCGAGCGTCTGCGGCTCGTCGAACTCCACGGTGACGCCCTTGTTCGATCCGGGGTAGTATCCACCCTCGTCCCAGTCGTTCACCTGCAAGTACGATCCGTAGTTGTCGTCGAAGAGGCCGAGCGCGCTCTTGGCCGTGCCGCTCGCGGTATCGAGCGGGCTGTCCACCATGGATCCGCGGCCGTACGTGGCCGATGCGATGTGCGAGAGGTAGGCGCCGTCGGCGTTCTTCGTGTTCACCAACCGGTATTCCGGAAGCTGCGCCGGGTTGACGTTCGTGGTGCGCGCCGTCGCCGCGAGCGAGGCGCCGCTTTCGCCTATCTCGTTGACGCCCGTCACGTACACCTGGTATTCGGTGTCGTCTTTCAAACCCGTCACCTGGTACGATGCCGATGCGATGCCGCCGATCCTCGTGTAGGCGCCGCCCTCGTCGGCCTTCTCGCGGTAGAACAGGTTGTAGGAGTCGGTGTCCTCCATGTTTTTCCAGCTGACGGATAGGCTGCGGTACGCGCCGACGACCTTGAGGCCCTCGGGCGCGTCGGGTTTGCTGGTGGTCTTCGGCGTGACTTTGGCTTCGGTCGACCACGGGCTGCGCCAGTCGCCGTTCACGGAGCGCACCTTGATGGCGAACTCGGTGCCGTTCGCGATCTTCTTTCCACCGAACGAGGTGACGGTGAGCGAGACGGCCGTGGTGCGCTTGACCTCTTCCGTGCCGTTGGCGCTGATGGAGAGCTCGTAGCCCGTCACGTTGGTGGAAGCGTCCCACGAGACGGTGAATTTCTTGCTGCCGGGCTCGGCTTGCAAGTTCACCGGCACGCTCATATCGGGCTCGGGAATGCGTTCGGCCATGTCGTTCAGGAACTCGACCTTGGATATCTCGGCGAGGTTGGCGCCGCCGGACGTCTTGGTGATGGTGAGCGTGACCTTCTTCACGGCGATCTGGCCGCCGAAATCGATGACGATGGTGCCGTCATTGCCGATCGTTGCCGTGGGAGCCGCCGCCCGAGAGCGGAAGAAAGCGGCACGCGAATCGGGCTTGGCGATGGCGACGTCTTCATAGGAGCCGTCCGCGAACTCCACGCGCACGGCGCCCTGCTCCACGGCGCCCTCGCTTTGCGGTGGCACGCTGATAACCATGCCGTCGACCAGCGGAGCCGCGTCGCCGTTCGGGGCGAGATCGAAGTCGACCACCACGGGATTGCTTTCCGTGATGGGGTTCTGCGACTCGAAGGTGACCGGCGACGCGCCCGCAAGCAGTTCAGCCGGATCGCTCGACGCCTTGATACCGTCGTTCACCTCGGCTTTCACCGCCGCAGCCGAAACAGACCGCGCCAACGTGGCGTCGATCTGGCCCTTGCCGATGTTCGCAGCGGCTATCTGGAGGTCGGCAAGCGTGACGGAACCGTCGCCGTCCATGTCGCAGGAGGATTCGTAGGAGGACGATTCGAGCACGTCGACGATGGCCGCGGCGTCGGCGCTGTCGATGACGCCGTCTCCCGTGGCGTCGCCCGACAGCATCACGCCCGGGTGCGCCGCTTCCAAATTCACCAGCAGGTCGCCCGTGCGCAGCTCCAAGGACACGGCGTCGGCCTTGACCTCGATCTGCTGTCGATAGGACAGGAAGCCGGGCGCGCTCACCGTGAGCTCGTAGACACCGTCGGCCAAATCATCGAAGCGCACAGTGCCCTGAGGGTCCGCCGCGGAAAGCTCGGCCGTCCCGGTGCGGCTGTAGCCGTCGGGTCCCGCAAGCAGAACGGCGTACGAAACGGAGGGCGCCGTCTCGCCGTCCGCAGCGGCGTCGAGAACGGCCGTGCGGCCCTCGATCAACCTCGTGCGCACGGAACCCGCTTGCTCGGGAGCGGAGGAGACTTCGTCATCGATTGGCGCGACCTCATTGTCGGGAGACGGCAGCGACGCCGGCTGGAACGCGGGCGTCTCGGATTCCTCGGAAGGAGCGGTGGGTTCCTGGATCTCGCCCGGTTGCGGGTCATCGCCGTCTGCGGCGTAAGCCGGAACGGTGCACAACGAGGAAGCCAGGACGACGACGAGCGCCGCCGACAGCACACGGGTACTGCGTTTCATGTTCGTTTTCCGTTTCTCGCCAGCTATTACGTAGGTGCGGGAAAGTCCCGCGAAATATGCGAGTGGAATAATACCATAAAAGGTAACGAGAAGGTAACGGAAAGTCGCAAACGAGCAGCCTGACAAGGGACGCGAGGCGGAAGCCCTGCATAAGGATGTAGACGCACGGCGAAGACCCTTGCTTTATACGTATTTTTCGATGTATTATTTACTGTATATTTGACATAATGAGCGACAAGGAGTGCAGCATGGTGCAATTCGAGAAGATATACCCGGTGTCGGCCATGCAGCGCAAGCAAGGAGAACTTAAGCAAGCAGCCCAGGAGGGCATCGTTCGCATCACGGAAAACGGCTCCGCCGCCTATGTTTTCTGCTCGGAAGAGGTGTTCCTGAACACGCTCGACCAAACCGCCCGCGAAGCGGCCTATGCGGCGCGGCTCGACGAGGTGCTCGCCCGCGGACGGGACGACGTCGCCTCCGGCCGTTACCACACCGACCCTGACGCGGCTTTGAGCGCTATCGAGGCCATACGCTCGTCGATGGGGCTGGCAGATGAAGAAGGCTAAGGTTGTTTTCACCCATGGGTTCGAACGGGACGTGGCCGCCAAGGTGGGGCGCGCCTCGAAGCGAAAGGAAATCGTCGACGTCGCCATGCTCGTTGCCGACATGCCCGCCCTCGGAAGCACGAACGTTCCAGCCTCCGTCATCGACAAGTACGGAGACGGCGTGAGGAAGGCGGTCGTATCCCCCTTCCTCATCGTGTACGAGCTGCAAGACGGCGAGGCGCGCATGATGGGTCTTCTGCACGAACGGGAAGCTTACTGAGGGTTCCCGATGGCGGCGCAGAGCGCCTCGGCCACCTCCGCGATGCCCAGGTAGTAACCGTCCGGCGCGCTTTCGGCCACGCGCTCGCGGAACGCCGTCGCCCACGATGCGGGATGCTCGCGCGCGAACGCGCGCAGGCGCGCCTCGGTCCCACCATGCTCTTTCGCGATCCCGTCGCGGGCCGCGTCCGCAGCTGAACCGTCCGCGGCACGAACGGCCGCCCCGCTTGCGGCGTCTGAATCCTCGCAAGCGGAAGCCCGCGCACCGATGCGGCGGCAGAGCTCGGCGGCGTAGAGCAGCTCGATGCCCAAGTGGTCGGCGTACTGGTTGCTGCCGCCCGCCAGCTCCAGGCCGGCCTCGCGCAGCAGGTCCTGCATGGCCACGGTGGCGCGGCCGAAGCCCACCTCCCCCAACTCCCCACTGCGCGCGTACATCGTCTCCCACGGCGGGGCGGCGGGTTTGGGCGGGCCGATGAAGAGGCGCGCGTACTCCACGTTCGCGCGCCTCACGGCCGCATCGACCTCCGGGCTCATAACCCGGAGGTCGTGCACGCGGGCCTTCATGCGCGCGAGAGCGCGCTCCGTCGCCTCGCCGCAAGCGGAGGCGCCGTCGGCGACAAGCCCGTCGCACGTCGCGAGCCCCGCGCCGAACTCGTCCCAAAACGCCTCGTCCAGACCGAACGCCGTCTCGACCGTCAGGGGCGAGAGCAGGCTGTTGCCCAGAAACGCGAGCCGCTCCGCCAGCAGCCCCCACCGCTTCGACGCATCGGCGCCTTCGAGCGCCGCGCCTTGCACGGTCGTCATTTCGCGGGGGTCGGAGTCGTTTTGCCCGCAGGGACGGAAGGGGCGCACCCCGCAGCCGCCGGAGCGCCGCCCACCGTCGGCGCCGCGTCGGCCGGGGCCAGCCCCGCCGCCACGTCGTCGGCCAGGGCGGGAGCCGGGTCGTAGCTCAAAAACAGCTTGGTGAGCACCAGGAAGGCCAGCACGCCCAGCGCGAACATGCCCACCACGATCATGAGCTCGGGCAGCGTGGGCGCGTACGAGCTGGTCACGGCCCAGGCGTCCATGCCAGCCGCCCCGTGCGAGGACGACGAGCCTGTGATAAGCCCCGGCGCGCCCGCCACGTTCGGGTAGAGGAAGCTGGTGAACAAGAGCCATACGCGCTTGCAGAACACGCCCACCACCACGCCGGCCGACGCCAGCGCCACGAGCCCCATGCGGCGGCGGTTCTTCGCGAACACGAGGATGCAGAACGGGATGATCACGCCCACGATGACCTCGGTCCAGAAGAACGGGGCGGTGGCACCCGTGAACAGCGCGGCGAGCTCTTCCATGCCGTGCTCCGTGCCCGGATACGCCATCGTCAGTATCTCGCAACCCACCATGTAGCCGTCCACGGCGATGCACACGGCCAGCAAGCCCGCCAGGTTCGCGATGAGCTTCTTCGACGTGGCGAACACCTTGGCGCGGTTCATCCACAGAAGCCCCAGCAGCAGAAGCGCCAGGCCCGAGTCCATGGCCGAGGCCACGAACAGCGGCGCCATGATGGTGGAGTACCAGCCGGCGCGCGCGATCTGCAGGCCGAAGATCCACGCCGTCACGGAGTGCACGAGGATGGCCACCGGCAGGGCGAAGCGGCTCACGATAGCCACCTTGTCCTGCGCGCCGGGCTTCTTCGACGTCATGAAGTACAGGTACACGAGGTTGATAACAAGGTACGTGGTGATGACGCAGATGTCCCACAGAAGCGGCGACATGAAGTTCGGCGATGCGAACAGGTTCAGCAGGCGCACGATGCCGCCCAGGTCGATGAGCACGAACGCGCCGGCGATGCAGATGCACACGAGCGACACGAGGATGGCGGGCAGCGCCACCTTCTTGTACTCCTTCACATGGAAGATGGACGCGGACGACGCCACAATGAGGCCGCCGGCCGAGAGCCCGACGAAGAACATGAAGCAGGCGATGTAGAGACCCCACGACGTGCCGTTCGACATGCCGGTGACGCCCAGGCCGCCCATGAACTGCCAGACGTACGCCCCCGCGCCGGCCAGCACGAGCACGGCCAGCACGGCGAAGGCGACCTTGTACCCGGTCGAGAGGTTCTTGAGATTCGAGAAATTCACGTTGCTTCCTCCCTAGCCGATATAGAACAATTGCGGGCGGGTGCCCTTTTCTTCCAGCAGATGGTGGACGTCGACGGCGCGCTCGCGGGCGAGCTTGGAGATGTCGCTCTCGGGATCGTCCAAATCGCCGAACGTGCGGGCGCGGGCCGGGCACACGCGCACGCACATGGGCACGTCGCCCGAGTCGGTGCGCTCCTTGCACAGCGTGCACTTCTCCATGACGCCCTTGTTGCGCACGGGCACGCGCGCGTCGCCGTAGTTGACGTCGGGGTCGCGCACGGGCTCGTCCCAGTTGAACACGCGGGCGTTGAAGGGGCAGGCCGCCATGCACATGCGGCAGCCGATGCACTTGTCGTAGTCGATCTCCACGCGGCCCTTCTCGTCCTTGTAGGTGGCGCCCGTGGGGCACACCTTCAGGCACGCCGCGTTCTCGCAGTGCTGGCACTGCACGGGCAGGTACGTGCGCGTGAGGTTGGGGTACTCCCCCACGGCGCCGTCCATGGTGTCCACGCCCTCGGTGAGGATGCGGTTCCAGAGCATTCCCATAGGCACGTTGTTCTGCATCTTGCAGGCGTTCGCGCAGGTGTGGCACCCCACGCAACGCTCCTTGTTGATGGCTATGGCCAGTTTCGTCATGGCTGCCCCCTTAGGCTTTCTTCACTTGGACGAGCGTGTCCGAGAACGGGATGACCGGGCCTGTGGCCAGCTCGTAGCCGCGCTCGATCATGGTGTCGTTCGTCACGCTCTGGAGGTTCCCGGACGCGAGGTAGTCGGCCGAGGCGCCCTCGATCATGCGCGCCGAGCCGGGCCGCACGGCCGGGTTCGCCTTCACGCGGCACTGGAAGCTGCCGCGTGCGTTGAACACCTCGACCGTGCCGTCGGCCTCGATGCCGCGCGAGGCGAGCTCGGCGGGGTTCAGCTCCACGTAGGGCTCGTAGTACTGCTGGATCCACGAGGCGTCGGCGAACTGGTTGTGGATGCGGAAGCGCGAGCGCACGTTCGCCAGCTGCAGCGGGTAGCTCTCGCGCGCGGGGTTGCCGTCGTAGGCCTCGGACGGATCCTCGTAGGCGGGCAGCGCCTGGCCGAAGTCCACGAGGTTGTCGTAGTACACGTCCATGCGGCCGGACGTCGTGCCGAACACGAGGTCGGGGAATTCCTGGCGGGGCTTCTCGATGCCCTCGAGCGGGTAGGCGCCGTGGTTCTCGTTGATCGCCTCGACGGTGAGCGCGCTGGTGTAGGGGTCCTCCGAGTTGGCCAGCATGGCGTCAACCCATTCCCGCGAGGTCTTGGGCAACGCGTCGGCCACGCCCAGGCGCTCGGCCAGCTCGCGCTGGATGCGGAAGTCTGTGCGCGCCTCGAACAGCGGCTCGATGACCTTGTTCTGCAGCACCAGCTGGTTGTAGCCCACCTTCAGGTTGCCCACCTCCTCCTCGTTCTCGAAGCGGGTGGCCGCGGGCAGCACGATGTCGGCCCACTTGGCGCCCTCGGTGAAGTAGGGGTCGATGGACACGATGAAGTCGAGGTTCTTCGCCCATTCGAGGGTGGTGTTCATGTTGGCGTAGTGCTGCTGGAAGAAGTCGCCGCAGCAGATGAAGGCGCGCACCTTGTTGGCCTTCGTGCGCATGTCGTAGGCCGCCATCTCGTCGTCGGCGGAGGCCAACTCCTCGGGCAGCTCCCAGCTGGCGAGGTTGCCGGTGTATCCGTTCCAGGCGCCGCCCACGAACACGCCGACGTTGGCGCCGGGCTTGCAGATGTTGCCCGTGAGCGCGGCGAGCACGGCGGCCGCATGGCCGGCGATGTCGGCGTTGGCCATCTTGTCGTTGCCGCCCCACCCGAGCGCGATGGACGCGGGGCCGTCCTGCGCGTAGGCGCGGGCGAGCTCCTCGATGCGCGCTTGCGGGATGCCCGTCTTCTCGGACGCCCAGGCGAGGGTGTGGGGCTTTTGGTTCTCTTTGAACAGGGTGAACACGGTGGCGTAGGTTGCGCCGCCCTCGGCGTAGCGGCCCTCGAGCGCCGGACGGGCCGCGGCCGTGTAGGGCGCGCGCGCGTTCGCGGAGGCGTCCCACACGAAGAAGGGGTTCTGCTCGCCGGTTTCCGGCTCCTCGGCGGCCGGGTCCTCGGCGTGGTCGCGCACGAGCTTGCCGGTCTGCTCGTCCACCAGGTACGGGAAGGCGGTGTGGGCGGCCATGAACTCCTCGTCGCACCACCCGTTGTCGACGATGGCGCTGGCCATCCCTAGGAACAGCGCGGCGTCGGTGCCGGGCGCGATGGGAATCCACTCGTCGGACTTCGACGCCGTGGTGGAGAAGTGCGGGTCGACGGTGATCATCTTCGCCCCGGCCTCCTTGGCCTCGAAGAACAGGCGCACCTGCGGCAGCGTGGACTCGCAGAAGTTGCTGCCCACGGTGAGCACCATGTTGGCGTTGACCCAGTCGCGCGCCTCGCCCGTGGCGTAGGCGTAGCCGCCGCCGTGGCCGATGGCCGGGTCCAGGCCGTTGCCCGTGCCGTTGTCGATGCCGCCCATGCCGCCGGTCTGCGCGCCCAGCATGGGTGCGAGGAACGGGAAGCTGGCTTCGGTGGTGGCCCCCACCATGACGCAGTCGCGGCCATGCTCCTTCTGCAGCCGGGCAAGGTTGTCCACGATCTCGTCGTAGGCCTCGTCCCAGCTGATGGGCTCGAACTCGTTCGCGCCGCGCTCGCCTGCGCGCCGCAAAGGCGTCTGGATGCGGTGCGAGCCGTAGATGTGCTGCACCTCCGAGATGCCCTTGAGGCAGATGGTCTCGTAGCGGTCGTCCACGCAGTCGTTCGGCTCGACCTTCACCAGGCGGCCGTCGCGCACGGTGCACTTGAGCGGGCACATGCCGCCGCAGTGCCCCTGGTGGTACGTGCAGGCCGTGCGCTCCTCGCCCGCGACCGCCGCCTCGGCGCCGGCCGGCCCGATGCCCGCGTACGCCTTCGCCGGGGCAAGCCAGCCCCCCGTCGAGAACATGCCCGCCGCCGCGGCCGCGCCGCAGGCCGCAGACCCTTTGAGGAACCCGCGCCTCGTCAGCTCCATACGGTCCTTCCTCTCTTCGTTCGCTCTTCGTTTTTCCCAGAATGGATGTTTTTTCGACGGCGCACAGTGTATGGAGGCGACGGAAGCCCGTCATCGTTCCGCCGGCCGAAATCTGGCCCGCCTGTTTTGTGCATTATGAACAATGTCGTAAGATATACCTGATGAAATGAGTAATTGTCAGAGCGGCGAGAAGCGGGCGTTGTCGAAACGTCACCGAGCGCCGCGCGCCGTCCGCGCCGCTCGCGGGTCGAAAACCGCACCTCGCGGCCTTGGAAAGGGGCAGTCGTGAACTTCAACCTCGACCTCGTGCTCGCCGAATTGGCCGACCTGGCCCCGACGGCGCGCCACCGCCACGACTCGCGGCTCGACCTCGACCGCATCGAGGTGTTCAGGCCCCTGAGCGTTCCGCGCGCCGAGAGCCTGTTCGTGATCGACGCGGACTCGTTCGCCGCATTGGACGCCTCCTTCGCCGAGGCGGGATCCTTCCTGGTGCTGGGAGCCGACGCCCCGACGGAGGGCGCGGAGGAAGCGTGCGCGCCGCCCGCGCTGTACGTTCCCGCCGGGGATGCGCTTCCCGCGCCCGGCGAGATGCTCGCGCGCCTGCTGGACATGCGCACGCGCCTGGACGCATGGTCGGAGGCCCTGCTCACGGCTATGGCGCGGGACGCCCCTTTGCAGGAGGTGTTCGACCTGGCCGCGCAGCGGTTCGCAAACCCCCTCATGCTCTCCGACGCCACGCTGTACTTCGTGCTGGTGGCGGGCAAGCTGCCCGAGGAGCTGGACGACCGGCTGTGGACGTCGGCCATCGCGACGGGCGCATGCCCCATCGAGCTGTGCATGGAGGCATGGGCGGCGGGCTCGTCGGACCCCGGCGCGCAGGATCGGGCGTTCCTCATGGACAACGCCACCGGCGACGGGCGTAGCTACCTCGTGCGCAACCTCATGTGCGGCGGGGCGTACTACGGATGCTTCGAGCTCGTGGACGTGAACGCGCCGTTCGAGCCGGCCGACTTCGCGCTCGTGGACTATTTCGGCAACCTGCTCTCGCTCGTGATGCCGCGCCGGAGCCGACCGGAGCCGACGGAAGAGCCGCTGGGGCCGCTGCGCGATTTGCTGGACGGGCGGTCGGTGCGCCCGCAGGTGCTGGAATACGCGCTGCGCAAGGCGGGCTGGCGCGCCGACGATCGCTTCTTCGTCGCGCGCTTCAGCGCCGCCGAAGCCGCCGAGGACGCCGGGGCGCGCGGCCAGACGGTGCGGCTCGTCGCCGAGGTCTACCCGCTCGCCCGTTTCTTCGACGACGGGCCTGCGGCGTTCATGGTGGCGCGCGACGCCGACTACCCGTTGGCCGCGCTCCATGCGCGGCACGCGGCCCGCGAGGTCGATGCCGGCGCAGAGCCGCGGTTCCGTGCGGGCTTCTCGTCCCTGTTCGCCGACTTCTCGCTCGTGCGCACGGCCGCCGACCAGGCAACGCTCGCCTACGACCTCGTGGACGACGCGGAGGTGGGCGGCGCGTTCGGCTCCACGCTGTCGTGCTTCTACGACGACTGCTGGTTCGAGGACCTGCGCGTGCGCCTGGGCCTGGACACGGACGCGGCGTGGCTGCTCGACCACGCCGCCGTGGCGCTCGCGCGCGCCGACGCCGAGGACGGCGCCGCGTACGTGGAGACGGCGCTGACCTACCTCGAGCACGGCTGCAACGCCACGCGCACGGCCGAGGCCCTGTTCATCCACCGCAACACGCTGGCCTACCGCCTGAAGCGCATCAAGGCCCTGTCCGGCATCGACCTCGAGAGCCCCGCCGCCGGCAACGTCGACCTGCTGCGCGTGTTCCTGTCGTGCAAGCTGCTGGCCCGCCCCGGTCGATCGACCTGACGGAGGCGGGTCGAGCGGGATTGAGGAATATCGACGACTCCGCCTGCGCCAAACCAAACCCAGGCTGCCATCGGCCTCATGGGGCCAATGGCGCCATGAGGCATCTCTTTGGCACAAAAATCACCGACTCCCCCCTGTGCGCGGCACGTTGCCCGCAACATCAAAACGCGCGAACTGGGCAAACAGTCGGCACGCTCGACCGCAAAAGAGCTGCCGGGGCTTTTTTCAAACCCAAGCAGGGGGACATCGGTGATTTTTGCGCTTTGCGAGGGCCTGGCCGCATTCGGCTTAGCCCGAGGAACCGACCCGGCAGGCGCAAGGGCGCATGCATGCCGAGAGCCGCGCTCGATCAGCTCGCGTGCGCCCCGCACCGGCGCACGCGAGCCCTACCCCCCAAAAAACCGTTCTTTTTTGGGAGATTCGTTTCCTACTTCCCGGCTTTGACCAGCTCTTCGGCCATTTCGCGCAGCTTGAACTTCTGCACCTTCATGGACGGGGTCATAGGGAAGTCGTCCACGAAGAACACGCGCTTGGGCACCTTGTAGCGGGCGATGCGCGGGATGGACCACGCGCGCACGTCGTCCTCTGTCATGTCCTCGTGGCCGGGACGCACGCGGATGAACGCGCCCACGATCTCGCCGAGGCGCTCGTCGGGGATGCCCACCACCTGCGCGTCCAGCACCCCGGGCATGGTGAGCAGGAAGTTCTCCACCTCGAGCGGGTAGATGTTCTCGCCGCCGCGGATGATCATGTCCTTGATGCGGCCCGTCACCCGGTAGTAGCCGTCCTCGTCCACCGTGCCCAGGTCGCCCGAGTGCAGATATCCGTCGGCGTCGATGGCGCGCGCCGTCTCCTCGGGCATCTTGTAGTAGCCCTTCATCACGTTGTAGCCCTTGCAGCACAGCTCCCCCGGCTCGCCCACGCCGCAGATGTGCCCATCGGCGGGGTCGATCACGCGCACGTCCACCGGCGGATGCTTGCGACCCACCGTCTCGCACTTGTGCTCGATGTCGTCGTCGGCGCTCGTCTGCGTGAACACGGGGCTCGTCTCGGTGAGGCCGTAGCAGATGGTGATCTCCTTCATGAACATCTTGTCCATGACCTCGCGCATAGTCTCAGGCGGGCAGGGGCTGCCGGCCATGATGCCCGTGCGCAGGCTGGAGAGGTCGAACGTGTCGAAATCGGGGTGGTTCAGCTCGGCGATGAACATGGTGGGCACGCCGTACACGCTGGTGGCGCGCTCCTTGTGGATGGCCTGCAGCACGAGCCCCGCGTCGAAGTCCTCCACGATGATCATGGTGGAGCGGTGCGTGAGGTTGGCCATGACGCCCAGCACGCAGCCGAAGCAGTGGAAGAACGGCACCGGCAGCGTCACACGGTCGTCGGGTCCGAGCTTCTGGCCCTCGCCGATGTAGAAGCCGTTGTTCAGGATGTTGCGGTGCGTGAGCATGACGCCCTTCGGGAAGCCCGTGGTGCCGGAGGTGTACTGCATCATCACCACGTCGTTGTTGTCGAAGTGGGTCTCCGCCTCGGCCAAGGCGTCCTCGGGCACGTGCTGGCCGAGCAGCACGAGCTCCGGCACGCTGTAGCAGCCGCGGTGCTTCTCGGGGCCCATGTAGATGATGTTCTTGAGGTGCGGGTACGTCTCGGACTCCAGATAGCCACGCTGCTGCATGAGCGTCTCGGGCACGAGCTCGCGGATGATCTGCAGGTAGTCCACGTCGCGGTAGGCGTCGATAACGCAGAGCGCCTTCATGTCGGACTGCTTCAGCACGTAGTCCAGCTCGTGGCTCTTGTACACGGGGTTCACCGTGACCATGACCACGCCTATCTTGGCCGTGGCGTACATGAACGTGAGCCAGTCGGGGATGTTGCGCGCCCACACGCCCAGGTGGTCGCCCGGACGCATGCCGATGGCGAGCAGGCCGCGCGCCAGGTTGTCGGTGCGCTCGTCGAAGTCGCGGTACGTCCAGCGCAGGGCGCGATCGGGGTACACGACGAACTCGTGGTCGGGATCGACGGCAACCTGGTCGCGGAAGTAGCGGCCGATGGTCTTCTCGGAATGGAGCGGGTAGTCGGGATCGCCCGGGACGGGGGCGGCGGTGGCTTCGGGCATGGCGGTTCCTTTCTCGCAGGTCGACCGTAGGGGCGATCTCCTGATCGCCCGCTCGCGCAAAGCGCGAGAACGCGGCCCTCGGTTGCTTTTCCGGCTTGCGCCGGAACGGGCGATCAGGAGATCGCCCCTACGGGATCAACTTCGTCGCAGGTAGAACGAAAGGCGCGCAGGTTGGCGCTAGTAAGTCAGCGAGGGCGTCTGCGGTGCCCGAGATTCGCGGGATCGCGGAGGCGAAGCGTACTTCGGTACGCGAGCCTCCGGGATCGTGCGAAGATCGGGTGCCGCAGGCGGCCGCAGCGTCGAGTGTATACCCCGATCGTCAGATCGGGGTATACACGACGGCCAGGAACTTCGCCTTCTGACCGTCGTGGGCGCGCACCTGGTGGGGCACGATGGAATCGTAGTAGATGCTCTCGCCGGGGTGCAGCACGTAGACGTCCTTGCCGTACTCGATCTCGATGCAGCCTTCCATGCCGTAGAGCCATTCCTCGCCCTCGTGGCCCACCAGCTCGTGGTCGGTCTCGCCGGTGGGGTCCACCGTGATGACGAACGGGTCCATGTGGCGCGAGGGCCGCCCGGCGGCAAGGCTGAAATACGAGAGGTCGCCGCCCGAGGTGGTCTCCAGGCTCTTCACGCGCTCGACCTCGGCCATCTGCTCGCGATCGATGTAGGCGGGGCCCAGGTTCTCGTCGTCGTCCATGAGCGTGCCCAGGCGCACGCCCAGCGCGCGGGTGATCTTGATGAGCGGCGCAAGCGACGCGGGCACGTCGCCCGCCTCCAGCCCCTCGATGACGGACACGTCGCATCCGCAACGGTCGGCCAGGTCCTGCTGCGACAGATGGTGCGCCTCGCGCAGCGTGGCGATCTTCTTCCCCAGCTTGTTGTCTTCGTCCATGGCGTGGTCCCCCTCGTTGTTCGACGCTTCGAATCGTATGCCGGCCATTATCCCCCGAGAACGATCGCAAAGCACCCCTTGAAAAGGCGTTTGAGGGCACAGCGGCGGCGAAGGGCGCGCGGTGCTATACTTTCGGGCGGCCTGCGGTTGCGCGGGTCGAACGACTTCGAGGGGAGAAAGTCAATGCAGCTGGTGCATCCGCAGAAGCGTTTGGGGCCGCGCTCGTTCTTCGTATGCGCGCTGGCCATCAACCTGATGCTCATTTTGTCCATCGACCTGTACGTGCCGGCGTTGCCGAGTATGCAGCGCGCGTTCGCCGTGTCGGAGGCGTACCTCAACCTCACGGTGTTCGCGTTCTTCGCGTTCTCGGCCGTGGGCGTGGTGCTGGCCGGGCCCTTGAGCGACCGCTTCGGACGCAAGCCCGTGATGGTGGCGGCGTGCGGGCTGTTCGCCGCGTCGTCGCTGGCCTGCACGCTGGCCCCGTCCGTGGAGGCGCTCGTGGCGTTCCGCATCGGACAGGCGCTGGGCTACGGCGCGGTCATCACCATCGAGACGGCGCTCATCAAGGACGCCTACGCCGGAAGCGACCTGCAGCTGGCCATGACCACGCTGCAATCGCTCATCATCATAGGCCCGGCAGCCGCCCCGTTTCTGGGCACGTTCATCCTCACGCTGACGGACTGGCGCGGCGTGTTCGCCTTCCTCACCGCGTGCGGCGTTCTGGCCTTCGCGCTGTCGCTGCTGATCTCCGAAACGCACCCGCGCGAGGAGCGCTCCGAAGGCGGCGTGGGCGCGTCGCTCGGCGCCATGATGCGCGGGGTGCGCGTGCTCGTGCGCGACCGGCCGTTCATGGCGCTCGCCCTGTTCATGGGCGTGGCGGGCATGCCGTACTTCGCGTTCATCGCCGTGGTGAGCTACGTGCTCATGGACTTCTTCGCCGTGTCGTACCTCACGTACAGCCTGGTGTACGCCGCGGCGTGCGTCGTGACCATCGCGGCGCCCTACGTGTACGTGGCGCTGTCGAAGCGCATGAGCGTGCGCGCCATCCTGAAGCTGTGCGTGGTGCTGACGGCGGCCTCGTTCGCATGCATGGCGCTGTTCGGCATGGCGGGGCCGTGGCCGTTCCTCCTGGCGTTCGTGCCCTACGCGCTGGCCGAGGGCATCGTGCGCCCCATGGCGTTCGTGGTGCTGCTGGACCAGCCGCCCGACCGGGTGGGCGCCGCCTCGTCGTTCTCGAACTTCTCGTACAGCATCCTCACGTCGGTGGCCACCGTCATAGCCACGCTGGCCTGGCCGAACTTCATCGTGGGCATAGCGGTGCTGACCGCCGGCACCGCCGTAGTCATGGTGGTGCTGTATCTGTGGGGATTGCGGAAGCAGGGAGAACGGGAGACGCCGTCTGCGTGAATGCGGGCGCGGGCAAGAGCGGGCGCGCGAGGTGCCCTCCCCTGCCTCGGGTTCGCGAGGGCAAGAGAGCGCTTTGAAGGACCTATAGAATGCCCCGCTTGGGACGATTCTCAAGCGGGGCATTAACGGGCGAAGCGCCGCACGGATAGATCGGGTGGTCGTATCGTCGCTGAGTGCCTAGTTCTTGAAGAGGGCGTGCTTCAGCTCTTCCTCGTCCTTGACGGAAAGCGACGTCTGCAGCACTTCGCCGCCGAACGGGCGGATGGCGTCGATGAACTTGTCGGTGGTCATCTCGTCGACCACCATGAACACGGCCGCGCTGTCGTCGGAGGAGAGCAGGTTGCGCACGCGGTCTTGGAAGTCCTTGTCCACGCCGTGCTTGACGATGGCGCCCGTCAGCGCGCCGATGCCGGCGCCGAGCGCCGCGCCGAACACGGGCACGAAGAACAGCAGGCCGAACAGCACGCCCCAGAACAGCCCCCAAACCGTGGAGGTGCCCACCTTCGAGCCAGGCGTGACGACGTCGTACTTGCCGTCGGCACGTCGGGCCACGACGGCAACGGACTGCAGGCTGACGATGAGGTTCTTATCAAGGTCGAGAACCTTCTGGTAGGCGGACTTCGCTTCCGCCTCGCTCGGGTATCCGAGCACGATGAGAGTGCTCATGCTGGGGCTCCTTTCGATGGTTTGCTTCGAAGCCCCACTGTAAAGCTCTGCGACCGAGGAAAGACGGAAGGGGGCGCGTTTGCCTCCTGTTCGACACCGTGGCGTAAGCGAGCCGCAGCGCGAGGGTGGCGGTTGCCGGACATCTCGGCTTTGATGGCAGCGCGTCGAATGTCCAAAAAAAGGGTCAGGCACCTTTCGGGGCATTTTGCAGAACTGCCGCTGCCGGGAAACGAGCAGCCGGCCCCGTGCGCACGGGGCCGGCCGGAAGAAAAGGAGGATGCGCTCGGAATCCTAGCCGAATCGGTACTCCACGCCCATCGTGGGCTGGGGGTTCTCCCACTTCCTGACGATGGTGGAGCCGCAGGCGATGCGGCAGGTGCCGCACTCCAGGCAGCCCGCGTAGTCGAAGGACTTCTTGCCCTCGGCGTCGACCTTGTAGAGGGCCGCCGGGCAGACGCGCACGAGCTTCAGGAACTCCTCGTCGTCGGGGTCGTCCACCAATTCGATGTGCGCGCTCTCCTCGTCCACCTCGTACTTGTCCAGCGCCAGGAACTCGTCGACGTTGACCGTGATCTCGTTGACCTCGCTCACAGCGACTTCACCGCCTTCCGAACCTCGCCGGCCAGCTTGAGCAGGCCGCGCTTCTTGACAATGGGCATCATGCGCTTCATGAGCGGCTTCTGGGGCTGCCCGTCCACGCTGAACATGGCGTTGAAGATCTCCTTC
The DNA here is from genome assembly GCF_019731765.1 of Gordonibacter massiliensis (ex Traore et al. 2017). Classification (NCBI taxonomy): domain Bacteria; kingdom Bacillati; phylum Actinomycetota; class Coriobacteriia; order Eggerthellales; family Eggerthellaceae; genus Gordonibacter; species Gordonibacter massiliensis (ex Traore et al. 2017). Next base: position 139,593 of record NZ_JAASIO010000008.1, read on the forward strand.
GCCATGACCGGGTAGTCGGTGAACATGGAGCCCCACCCCTCCATGACGTGCGGCCACTTGGAGAAGGTGCGCAGGTCCTGGATGACGAAGGAGCCCTCCATCGCGGTTTTGTAGGAGGCGAGGCCGGCCTCGCCCACGTCGCCCTTGTCGATGGCCTCGACCGCGGCCTGGCCGGCCATCTGGCCGGAGGCCACCGCGAAGTCCATGCCGCGCACCTGGTAGCCCATGTTCATGCACAGGCCCGCCGTCTCGCCGGCGACCAGGCAGCCGTCGAACACGTACTTGGGCACCATGTCGTACCCTCCCTCGGGCACCATGTGGCCGGAGTGCTCCACGAGCTTGGCGCCCTTGATGATGGGTGCGACCGCCGGGTGGCCCTTGAAGTCCTCGAGCATCTGGTACACCGGGTGGGGGTTCGAGGCGTCGGCCGCCGTGGAGATGGTGGCCACGAGGCCGAGCGAGATGGAGTCCTTGTTGGTGTACAGGAACCCTCCGCCCACGTTGCCGTGCGTGCAGTCGCCGACGAAGAGCATCGCCGCGCCCTCTCCCTCCGGCACCAGGAAGCGGTCCTCGATCTGGCCCGCCGGCAACTCGAACACCTGCTTGATGCCCACGGCCATCTGGCTCGCCTTCGGGCGCGGGTTGCCCAGGCACTTCTCGGACAGGATCGGGTTCACGCCCTCGGCGAGGATGGTCACCTGCGCGGTGATCTCGTCCTCGCCCGCACGCACGCCGATCACGCGGCCGGAACCGTCCTTGATGAGCTCCTCGACCGCGATGCCGCAGATGTACTCCGCGCCGGCGTCCTCGGCCTTCGAGGCCAGCCACTGGTCGAACGGCGCGCGCAGCACGGCGTAGGAGTCCTTACCCTCCTGGCCCAGCTCGTCGCTCGTGAAGTCGATGGTCATGTTCGAGCGGGGGTCGAGCATGGCTATGCGCTCGTGGGTGATCTTGCGCTCGAGCGGCGCCTCCTGCTCGAAGTCCGGGAAGACCTTCTTCAGGCTGTGGGAGTAGATGCGCCCGCCGGTCATGTTCTTGGCGCCGGCGAAGTTGCCGCGCTCCACGACGAGGACGGACTTGCCGGCCGTCGCCGCCGTGTAGGCCGCCACGGCCCCGGCGCAACCCGAGCCCACGACGATGATGTCGAAATCGGTTTCAGACACCGTGGTTCCTTTCTCGATGAGCTTGCGTACGGCATCGCGTCGATGCCGTGATCTGTTTCGTAGGCTGCCATCCCGAACGGGCAGGCGCGTGCCGGTTTCGGCAGGGTGCCGACGGGCTGGCGAAGGTCCCGTCGGAGAAGAGGAGGGTTGGCGCGCAGCCTGCCTCGCTCGGGATGGCAGCCTGGCCCGGGTCCGGTGCGCTTAGAAACAGCGCACCGGAGACTCGGACCGGGAGGTTCTTCCTACAGCGCCGCCGCCAGGGCCGGCAGGACGTCCTTGATGTCGCCCACCAGGCCGTAGTCGCACTGCTTGAAGACGGGGGCGTTCTTGTCCTTGTTGACGGCGAACATCGTGCCCGCGCGGTTGCAGCCCACCATGTGCTGCATCTGGCCGGAGATGCCGCAGGCCACGTAGACCTTCGGCGAGAGCATGAGGCCCGACACGCCCACGTAGAGCTCGGTGGGCAGCCAGTCCACGCCCTCGGTGAGGGGACGCGAGCAGGCAAGGCCGGCGCCGATCTTGTCGCAAAGCGCGCGGGCGAGGTCGAGCTCGGCCTCCTCGGCGAAACCGCGGCCCGCGGCCACGACGACGTCGGCCTTGTTGAGATCGACGCCGCTCAGCTCACGGGGCTTGGAGTCGACGAGCTCGAGCGCGACGGCCGGAGCCACCCAGGCGGCATCCTCGACGGCGTTCGCGCCGGAGGGCTCGGAGCCCTCGAACGCACCGGCGGTCACGGTGTACACGGCCACATCGGTGACCGGCTTCTGCACGCGCTCGGCCACGCCGCCGAAGTACAGGCTCTTCGCGCCGTCGGCGGCGAACTCCATGACATCGGTGATCACGGCGGTGCCCGCGTGCGCGGCCACGCGGCCGGCGATGGACTTCAGGTGGCGCGTGGGCTCCACCAGCACGACGCCCGGCTGCTCGGCGTCGAACACGGAGACCACGGTCGCGGCGGCGTCATCGTACACGGCACCGGCGGGCAGAGCGATGCGGACGATCTTGTCGGCCGTGCCGTCGGCCACTTCCAGGCCGTCGATGGCCACGAGCACGACCTCGTCGGCCATGGTGCGCGCGCCGGCGGCGAGCTCGCGGGCGGCGTCGGAGCGTTCAGCGAGAACGAGTGCTTTCATTGCGGTGTTCCACCTTTCCCTTAGAGAGCTGCCTTGATGGCGGCTGCGAACTGTTCGATGGCGCCATCTGCGGAGGCGTCGAGGATCTCGAGCTTGCGGTCGGCCTGCTCGGGGGCCAGCGTGGACACGGCCTCCACCGAGCCGGCGGGCGCGCCGGCGGCGGGGCGCACGTCCATGGGCTTCTTGCCCGCAGCCAGAATGTCCTTCATGCCGGGGATGCGCGGCACGGCCACGTCGGGGGAAACGGACACCACGGCCGGCAGCGGCACGCGCACCGTCTCGACGAAGCTCTCCAGCGTGCGCTCCACCAGCAGCGAGCCGGCCTCGGGCGTGATCTTCGTCACGCCGTTGACGGAGGGCACGCCCAGGCGGGCGGCCAGCTGCACGTCGACCTGCTGGGCGTAGTTGTCGGCGGAGCCGTCGCCCATGAGGATGACGTCGTACTCGCCCACGAGCGCGGCCAGAGCCTCGGCCGTGGCGTGCGCGTCCATGCCCTCGCAGGCGTCGTCGGCGCACATGACGAGCTCGTCGACGCCGCGGGCGAGGACGTTCTTCTTGAGCTTGGAGTCGTCGACGGACGCGGGGCCGGCGGTGACGGCCGTGACCTTCGAGCCCTCGACGGCCGCGGCCAGCTGGGCCGCGGCCTCGATGGCGTTCAGATCGTACGTCGACACGGTGCCCTTGGCCTTGGAGTAGTCCAGGGTGCGGTCGGACGCCACCTGGATGTCCTGGTCGTC
>NZ_JAASIO010000009.1:0-256356 GCF_019731765.1 Gordonibacter massiliensis (ex Traore et al. 2017)
AGACGATGCCCAGCCCGTCCGGCCGGACGGGCTGGGTGCCTTTTGCCTATTGACGAATCATCGGTCATATGAAACCGCCATTGGCATCTCGCAAGCCAGCGCATCGTCATCCTGAGCGAGCGGAGCATTCGACAGCCCGGCGGGCTGTCGAACTCCCGAACGCGGAGCGGGCGCAGGGAGGCCCCGCGAAGCGGGGGCGAAGGATCCCGCGCGGCGTCAGCCGGAGGCGCTTCAAGCTGGTGCCGCGCGGGATCCTTCGGCTTTCGCCGCCTCCGCTCAGGGTGACAACCTGGCCGGGCGCATGTCGATGCAGGTTTGCTGGTTCAACGGCTGAACTTTGGGTTCTCTGCAAACCGGGGTCGGGCTATACGCTTGAGCCGTTGCCGACGAGCCGCTTGCGCCTTCGGAGAAGGGCATCCGCGGCACAAAAATCACCGATGTCCCCCATCTGGAGCGCTCGCAAGAAGGTCGCGTTGCTTTTTGGAGTTTTGCGACCTGCGAAAACGCGTTTGGTATGCCGAGGCGGGCGCGTAAGGGAGGTCTTTGGCGGGCGTCTTGATGGGGACATCGGTGATTTTTGTACAGAACGCAGAGGCGCTGGGCTTTCCGGAGGCCAAGGCGTTGGGTTTCGACGCCTGCGGGATGCTACAGACCGTCGGGGGAGATGCGGTCGATGCGCTTGAGAGCGGGGTAGGCGACGAGGGCTCCAACCACCGCGCCGAGGGCGTCGGGCAGCCAGCTTTCCAGGCCCATTCCCCATGCGAACAGCCGGTACAGCGCAACGGCTGCACCGAAGACGATGGCGATTGCCGCTGCGGCGGCGCAGGCTTGCGAAAGCGGCATGTGCTGCCAAAGCGCGTTCGCCAAAAGGAAGCTCAGGCCAGCGAAAGCCGCGAACCGCACCACAGGCGAGGCGGCCGCGAAGCCCAAGGCGATGGCGACGATGCCCGCCGCTACGAGGGCCCATCGTCCGAGCACGATAAAACGGCGAGCCGTGGAAGGCTTCGCCGGATGCCCCGCAGAGCGGGAGTCGTGTCGTTGCTCTATGCTCATGCAGCCAGCGTAGCGCAGCGGAGCCGCGCCTTTCGCGCGTCGCGTGGGCCGCAGCCCGTTCGTTGCCGTCGCGAAACGCGTCGGTAGCCATGCCCATCTGCGTAATGCCGCGCCCGTTTGGATGCGCCCGCAAGGCGAGCCTCGGTGCAGCCGGAGCGCCGCCGCGCGTGCGGCACAAGCCGGAAGGACCTCCGCCGACGATCGCCGCGCCACCGCCCGCAGCCCACTTGGTGTCGCTTTCGGCGACGGCGTCGCGTGCGGTTTCGAAGTCGCAAGCGCCGATGCCCCTGCTGTTGAAAGCTGACGCGCTTGCCCCGTTCTCCTCCGGCGACCGTTCGGCTCGCCTGCCTCCGTCCGCCAACTGTGCTTCATTGCCCGTTTCCTCAAAGCGTGCGATATTAATATACTGTGCGCCACACACTAACGTGCGATATATGATATAGTGTGCGACACACAGTAAAGGAAGGGAGGGGCGCATGGGGGGCGGAGACACGGTTTCGAGCATGGTGCTGGAACTGCGGCGCGGCACGCTGGTCATGTTGGTGCTCAGCCAGCTTCGCGAGCCCGCCTACGGGTACGCACTGGTGAAAACGCTTGCCGACCACGGCATTCCCATCGAGGCCAACACGCTGTACCCGCTGATGCGCCGCCTTGAGTCGCAAGGGCTGCTGACGAGCGAATGGGACAACGGCGGCTCGAAGCCGCGCAAGTACTACCGAACCACCGACGAGGGGCTGCGGGTGCTGCGCGAAGTGGAGGATCAGTGGCACGTGCTGTGCGGCGGGGTGAACGCGTTGCTTCGCGCGGGAGAAGAGGCCGACGGCCCCGCTGGCGTCGAACCGCACGAACAGGCGGCAAACGCGAAAAAGGCCGGCAACGGCGAAGGGAAGGAACGCAACGATGGCACACGATAACGACTTGATCGAGCGCTACCTGTACGCTGTCACGCGGCGCCTGCCCGCCGGCCAGCGCGCGGACGTGGCCGACGAGCTGCGCACGCTGATATCCGATATGCTCGACGAGCGCTGCGGCACGTTGCCGCCCACGGCGAAGGACGTTCGCGTGGTGCTCACCGAATTGGGCACGCCGGGGGAGATGGTGCGCAAGTACACCGACGGGGAGGGGAAGTGCCTCATCGGACAGCCGTACTACTCGCAGTACCTGTTCGTGTTGAAGATCGTGCTGGCTTGCACGACCGGCGGCATTGCCGTGGCGGGCGTGCTGTCGCTGGCCTCAGGGGCTTCCGGGGGCGTGCTGATCGAAGGTCTCGGCTGGCTGGGCACGTTGGTCACGGCACTGGCCTTCGCGTTCTCGTTCGTGACGGTGCTGTTCGTCGTGTTCTCGCACAAGGGCGTGGAAGTGGAGGTGATGGGGTCGCTCGACGACCTGCCGCCGGTGCCGCGCGAGACGAAGGCGTCCACACGGGGCGACGCTGTGGCGGGCATCGTGTTCTCCGTGGTGTTCGCGGCCGTGTTCCTGCTGTTCCCTGACGTGCTGAATGCGCTATCGCACCGCGGGGACGGCGTGCCGTTCAACCCGTTCGATGTGGAGGCCATCCGCGCCTCGGCCTGGGTCATCATCGCATGGACGCTTTTGTGCGTGGCCGGTGAAAGCTTCAAGCTGGTCGAAGGCCGTTACTCGATGCGGCTTCTGGCGGTGACGCTGGTGGTGGACGTGGTGGCGGCGGCGCTTGTGGTGTTCTGGCTGTCGAACTACCAGATCATCGACGGACAGGCTCTGGTCGGGGCACTGGAGTCGACGGGCGACGACGTGGGCGGGACCGTTCGTTGGGTGCTGGCGAACGTGCAGACGGCGTTCTGCGGGCTCGTGCTGCTGGCGCTGGCCATCGACGCCATCGATGCGACGGTGCGAACGCTCAAAGCCCGGCATTCGTAGCGGCCGCGGCCGACGCCCCGCCTTCCGACGGGAATGCGGGGCGTTCTTCTCGGTTTTCGCCCGTATCGGTATCTGCTTGTAGGATAATGTCGTAGATTTGCGTACGCGGCCGTCAGGGGACGGGCCGTGCCGAGTGCGATGCGAGAGGGGTTTGCCAATGAGCGATAAACCGACGCCGACCATGGGGGCCAAGGACAGTCCGGACGCGGTGTACGACGCGCGCCCGCTGGGCGTGCCGAAGATGACGCTGTTCGGCCTGCAGCATATGTTCGCCATGTTCGGGGCCACGGTGCTCGTGCCGGCGCTGACGGGACTCTCCGTCTCAGCCACGCTGCTGTTCGCGGGATTGGGCACGTTGCTGTTCCACTTCCTGGCGAAGGGCAAGGTGCCGGCGTTTCTGGGATCGTCGTTCGCGTTCATCGCGGGCTACGCGGCCATCGCGCCGAACGGCGAGGCGAACCTGCTGCCGTACGCGTGCTTGGGCGTGGCGTGCGCGGGCCTGCTGTACCTGGTGCTGTCGGCGCTGTTCCGCGTGTTCGGTCCCGACCGCGTCATGCGCTTCTTCCCGCCCGTGGTCACCGGGCCCATCGTCATCTGCATCGGGCTCATCCTGGCCAGCTCGGCCATCACGAACGCCTCCTCCAACTGGCTCATCGCCGTGGTGGCCATCGCCGTCATCGTGGTGTGCAACATCTGGGGCAAGGGCATGATCAAGATCATCCCCATCTTGCTGGGCGTGGTCGTGTCCTATATCGTGGCCGCGTTCGCGGGCGAGGTCGACTTCGCCTCCGTGGCCGCGGCGCCGTGGATCGGCCTGCCGGTGGCGTGGGACAACACCGTGTTCGCGCTGTTCGGCGACAACTTCGACGCGGGACTGGCCATCACGGCCATCATCACCATCATGCCGCTGGCGTTCGCCACGATGATCGAACACATCGGCGACGTGTCGGCCATCAGCTCCACGTGCAACCGCAACTACATTGCCGAGCCCGGTCTGCACCGCACGCTGTTGGGCGACGGCTTGGCCACCATCTTGGCGTCGCTCTTCGGCGCGCCGGCGAACACCACCTACGGCGAGAACACGGGCGTGCTGGCGCTGACCCGCGTGTTCGATCCGCGCGTCATCCGCATCGCGGCGTGCTTCGCCATCGTGTTCTCGTTCTCGCCGAAGTTCGCGGCCGTGGTGGCGGCCATGCCGGCGTGCGTGGTGGGCGGCGTGTCGCTCGTGCTGTACGGCATGATATCGGCCGTGGGCATCCGCAACCTGGTGGAGAACCACGTGGACTTCATGAAGAGCCGCAACGTGCTCATCACGGCGCTCATCCTGGTGCTGTCGCTGGGCATCGCCTACAGCGCGGCGGGCGCCATCGTGCTGCCGCTGGGCGGCATCACCATCTCGCTGTCGGGTTTGGCCGTGGGCTCGGTCGTGGGTATTCTGATGAACGTGATCCTGCCGGGCCACGAGGAGGCCGTCGGCGCTCCGCGCGAACCGGAGGAGATGCCCGACGTGCCCATGCCGCTGGAGGACATCCGGCCGGCGAACGGGTAAGACGCAGTGGCCGCCCTCGTGCTCGCGGTGCGAGAGCGCGCGACTTAACGGCTTCGCAGTGCGGCGGCACGGAGCGCGAACGCCCGGTCTTTGCGAACGCAACGCGACCCCTCTGCTTGACGCGGAGGGGTCGCGTTTTTTCTTCGGGTCGGCGAGACGGCGCGTTGCCGGCGGGGATTCGAGCGCATTGCCGGCGGGGGCTCGCGCGCATTGTCGGCGAGTTTAGCGCAGCGTGGCCTTGTACAGGTCCTCTACCTTCTTGCGGGCCCAGGGGGTTTTGCGCAGGAACTTGAGCGAGCTTTTGATGCTGGGGTCGTTGGCGAAGCAGTTGATGCGGACGCGGCTGGCCAAGTCGTCCCAACCGTACTCATCCACCAGACGGGTGAGCATCGCCTCCAGCGTCACGCCGTGCAGCGGGTCGTTGGGGTGTTCTCGCTCGATGGGGTTGTCGTTCGGCATGCTGGCGGCCCTCCTCGGTTTCGCTTGATTGCCTTCCATGATGCCATATTCGGGGGAGGCGGCGCCTCGCGCTTGACTTCGGCTTCGAACGCCTATATATTACATACGTAATATAACAAGTGTAATCTACAGGGGGAGCCATGCCGGAGCAGAGGGTTTCGCAGGAGCAGGTGCTGGATGCCGCGCTCGCCATCGTGCGGGAGCGGGGCGAGTCGGCGCTTTCCGCTCGGTCGGTGGCGGATCGGGCCGGCTGCTCCGTTCAGCCCATCTACAGCCTGTTCGGCGATATGCAAGGGCTGGTGGAGGCGCTGTACGAGCACGCCCGCACCTGGGTGGCGGGCTACAACCGCGAGCACGAGGGCGATGGGCGCAACCCTTTCGAGGCGAACGGCTTGGCGCACTTGCGACTCGCTCAGACGGAGACGAACCTGTTCCGCTTCCTGTACTTGTCGCCCCATCTGCAGCCGGACAGCTTCGAGGACCTGTTCGCCAGCGTGGCGCTCGACGGCGTCGAGGAGTGCATCGCCCAGATGGGCGACCTCGATTTGGATGCGGCCCGCGACCTGTACCTGGACATGATCATCTACACGCACGGCTTGGCGGCCATGCTGGCGAACGGTGCCGGCTTCGACGTTGACAAGATGCGCGACCGGCTGAACGCCGCTTCCCTCGCGTTTCTGGCGAAGGCGCGGTGAGGGTGATGGCGCGTTCTGCGGAAGAGGCGCGAAGGCCCGCGACGGGCGCTCGCATCCGCCGCGCGACGGGGAAACGCCAGCGTGCGCGGCGATTGGCGCTGACGGTGTCGTTCCTGCTGTTTCCCATCACCATATTCTACTTCTCGCCGGTGCTCGTCATCGAAGGCGCGCTTGCGGGAGCGGTGGTGGGCAGCATGCTCGTGTTTTTGCTGCAGTTCGCGTCGGCGCTCGTGCTTCGCCGCGCGTTTTGCGGGTGGCTGTGCGCGGCGGGCGGGCTGCAGGAGATAGAGGCCGATGCGGTGGGCAAGCCGGCGAGGCTGGGGTGGCGCACGCGTATCAAGTACGTCATCTGGGTGCCGTGGTTCGCCTCCATCGTGGCGTGCGCCTGGGTGGCGGGCGGCTTCACGACGATCGACCCGCTGGCCGGCATTCCGGGCGGCGTGTCGCTGAACAACCCGCTGGGGTTGGGCATCTACTTCGGCATCGTGGCGCTGTTCTTCGTTCCCAACCTGTTTTTGGGCCGGCGGGCCATGTGCCATTGCATCTGTTGGATGGCGCCTTTCATGGTGTTGGGCGGGAAACTGGGGCACGCGATGCGCGTACCGCAGCTGCACATCGACGCGCGGCCGGAGACGTGCGTCGGATGCGGAAAGTGCTCGAAAGCGTGTCCCATGAGCCTGGACGTGCAGGCTTTGCTGCAGGGCGGGGCCATCGCGGACGCGGAGTGCATTCAGTGCGGCGCGTGCGCGGACACGTGCCCGAAGGACACGCTCTCGCTGCGGTTCGGACGGATGGGAAAGCGCACGGGCGGCGCGTAGGCGCGCGTTCGGTTTGGCCCGGTGCGGATTCCGCGCGTCGGGCACGTGCCCTCTTGCCCACCGTGCTATACTGCCCCTGCGAAGATGAAAACACGACCCCGTCGGGTAGTCGGGGTGCGGTGGGGCGGTGCAACCGCCCGGAGCGTGTCGCCATGGTGGGCGAAGCGCTCCGGGCACGCAGCATCCCCTTCCGTCAGTAACCTGCCTCCTTGGTTGTCCCTTCTTCGTTCGTTCACAACGACATAAGGAGGATTCATGCAGGTCAACACATCATCGACGTTGACGGTGCTTCACGACGGCCAATTCTGGGTGGGTATATGCGAGCAGCGCGACGGCTCGCGCTACGGGGCGTGCCGCTTCGTGTTCGGCCCCGAGCCGAAGGACGAGGAGGTGCTCGCCTTCGTGTGCCGGCACTGGGACCGCCTGGATTTCCGCATGCGCGACGAAGGGGACGCGGCCGAAAACGGGTCGGCGTCGGTTGGCGCGCGCAATCCGAAGCGCGCCCAGCGCGAGGCGCGCAAGACGCTCGAGGCCGCCCGGCGCGGCGTGGGCACGAAAGCGCAGCAGGCGCTGTCGGCGGCCTACGAGGAGCGCAAGGACGAGCGCCGGTCGAACGCTCGCGAACTCCGCGAGGCCGAGGAGCGTCGTGCCTTCGAGCTGCGCACGCTGAAGCGCAAGCGGAAGCATCGCGGGCATTGATCGGGGCTTTTGCGGAAGGCTGACCAGGTCGTCGATGAGTGCGTCTTTGACGTTTGGTCGGTGCGCTCGCGTTGTCTGCGAACGCCGGCATTTTTCCGGTCGTTCGGTCCGCACCGCTTCGCGCGCGGAAAGCGGCGTTTGCCCGTATTGGCGGGGTGCTTTTGCCGAAAGTGTCCTCCGCTGTTAAACCAGCATTGACACGCCTCTGGGTGGTGCCTGATGGCGACCTGGCGCTGCGCAGCCTCGAACGGGCCTATGCCTATTTTGGTTTAACGGCGGAAGGCCGAGCTTGAGTGCGGGGCGTTTGGTGCAAAAATCACCGATGTCCCCCCAACGCGGGGCCCTTAAAACCCCTTCGACCACGCACCCTGGCAAAATCACGGTGTTCTCCCAGCTCGCGGAATCCGGTCTGGGTGCGACGACCGCGCTGAAGGTTCAAGCAACGGGGACATCGGCGATTTTTGCACCGCAAACCCACCTTCCGCTGCTAAACCAAATTAAACCTAGGCCTGTGCGAGGCTGCGCGGCGCCCGATCGCTGTCGGTCGCTGCGCGGAGGCGTTCCGGCCGCGATCCCACAGCGGAATCGGCCCGTTGCGCACAAGAACCCCGACGTATGGGTTCGAAGGGTTCCGAAAGGCGCTTTCGAGCCGGCCGCCGGAGCTCTTGGCCGCATGCTCCGGCAAGGCCATAATCCCGACCGGGGGGGGCTTTGCGGGCGGGGCGAGAGCCGTGCCAGGGCGGCCACGAGGGCGGGATCCCGCATGTAGAGGGTTTTGCTCGGATACGACCGATGCCGCTTCAAACCACGACATAGGCTCGTTCGAAAGCCATGCGGAGTCGGGTCGCTGCCGGGCGCCACGCAAAGGCATGTCGGAGGTGGCTCCGTCGATCTTGCGCGCCGGTCGACTCCGTAGGGGCGGTTTCCTGATCGCCTGCTCGCGCGGAGCGCGAGAACGCGGCCCTCGGTTGGTTTTCCGGCTGCGCCGGAACGGGCGATCAGGAGATCGCCCTACGGAGGGCGCCGGCGCGCTCGGGAAAGCGATCGCCGAGGACCCGGCCTCCTCGGGCGGAGGCGTGCCCGGCCGGCGCCCCCGGAGCGGGCGCCCCGCCTTCGTCCGGGTGGGAACACGGTTGCGCAAGGCGCCCGCGCGGGCGCCGAGGTGGTACGGCGGCTCGGCAACAGCCGTTTGACGTGGGCGAAACGGCTTGTCCCATAATTGTGGGCGCGTAGGTCACACCTATGCGGCAACCCGTACCATAACCGGATGGCATATCGGTTGCGGCTAAGGAGTTGCATGAAACGGGTAATCGTGGTGGGAGCGGGGGTCGCCGGACTGGCGGCGGCCATCCGGTTGCGGTGCGCGGGGTACGACGTTGCGCTGTACGAGAAAGAGTCGCAGGTCGGCGGCAAGATGAGCCGCATCCGGGAAAACGGGTACACCTTCGACGTCGGTCCCACCATCGTGATGATGCCGGCGCTGTACCGCGAGGTGTTCGAGCTGGCCGGTCGCGATCCGGACGACTACATACCCATGCGGAAGGTCGAGCCGCTCATGGAGATATCGTTCGGCCCGGGCGAGCGGCTGAGGCTGTCGAACGACCTGTCCGACCTCACGGCCGGCCTCGAGGGCGTGAGCGAGGACGACGCGCAGGGCTACTTCGAGTACCTGGCGCTGCTGTACAAGCGCTACCGCATAGCCAAGGACAACTTCCTGCAGCGCTCGTTTCGCGGACCGGCTGATTTCTACAACCCGAAGAGCCTGCTGGCGGGCTTCCGGCTGCATACGCTGGGCGACGCGTACTCGTCGGTGTCGCGCTACGTGAAGGACGACCGCCTGCGCAAGGCGCTGGCGTTCCAGACGCTCTACATCGGCATCTCCCCATATGAGGGGCCCTCCCTGTACATGATTATTCCCATGATCGAGCTGCTGTACGGCGTGTGGTTCATGCCCGGAGGCATGTACGCCATGGCCGAAGGCATGGGGCGCCTGTTCGAGGAGCTGGGCGGCGAGCTGCGCACGTCGGCGCCCGTGGAGCGCATCGCGGTCGAGGGCGGGCGCGCCGTGGGCGTGGTTGCGAACGGCGAGCTGGTGCGCGCCGACTGCGTGGTGTGCGACGCGGACTTCCCGTACGCCATGAAAGAGCTCGTGGGTGACGAGCGGGCGCGCGGGCGCTACACCGACGAGAAGATAGAAGGCATGGAGTACTCGTGCTCGTGCTTCATCCTGTACCTGGGGCTGGACAAACGCTATCCCGACGACACGGTGCACTCCATCAGGTTCGCGCCGGACTTCGAGCGCAACATCGCCGACATCTTCGACGGTGCCCGCTTTCCGGACGATCCGTCGTTCTACTGCTACGCGCCCACGTCGCTGGATCCGTCGCTCGCGCCCGAGGGCGGCAGCACGCTCTACGTGCTGGTGCCGGTGCCGCCTTTGTCGGAACAGGGCCCCTCTTGGGACGCCGACGAGGTGGCCGCGTACCGCGACAAGGTGCTCGACCTGGTGGAGCGCGAGACGGTGTACGAGGACGTGCGCGACCACATCGCGTTCGAGCGCGTCTACACGCCGCTCGACTTCGCCGAGCGGTTCAACGCCTGCCGGGGAGCCACGTTCGGGCTGCGGCCCACGCTGCGGCAGAGCAACTACTGGCGGCCGCACAACAAGGCCGAGCGCTGCGAGGGGCTGTACTTCTGCGGCAGCAGCACGCACCCGGGAGCCGGCGTGCCCATCGTGCTCCTGAGCGCGAAGCTGGCGGCCGACGAGCTCATGGCCGACGACCGCGCTACGACGGCGGCCGATCGGGCGGTGGCGGGCCAGGTGGCCGTGGTGGCCGCGCGCGGGGCGGCCGTCGCCGAAGGCGCGACGGGCGGAACGGGCGCCGGCGCGGTTGCGGGCGGCCCGACGGCTGACGGGGCCGCCACCGGCTTCACGGCAGCGGCCGGCGTCCCGGCGGAAGAGCGCTCCGTCCGCCCCGTCGCCGGTTCGGGGGCGCTCGGCGGCGGGGAAGGCGGTGCGTGATGCGGGCCCCGAGCGACGCGTTCGAGGCACGTGCCGACGACTTTGCCTGGTGCGAGGATGTGATCAGGCGAAACTCTCACAGTTTCTATCGTGCGTTCTCGCTTCTGCCTCCGCACAAGCGCAAGAGCGTGTATGCCGTGTACGCGTTCTGCCGCGCGGCGGACGATTGCGTGGACGTGGACGCCAGCAGGGGGCGGCTGGACGGCTTGCAGCGCGACTTGGAGCGGTTCTGCGCGGGCGCGGTGCCGCGCGCGCCGTTATGGCGGGCGCTGGACGCGGTGTTCTCCGTGTTCGACATGGACGAGGAGCCCTTCTTCGACATGCTGGAGGGGCAGCGGCGCGATTTGGCGTTCCGCCAGCCCGCCGACATGGAGGAGCTCGAGGACTACGGCTATTACGTGGCGGGTTCGGTGGGGCTCATGCTGCTGCCGCTGCTGCGCTCCGGGCGGCCCGTCGACGATGCGCTGCGGGAAGACGCCGTGGCTTTGGGCGTGGCCATGCAGCTGACGAACATCCTGCGCGACGTGGGCGAGGATCGGGACGCCGGACGCGTCTACCTGCCCGCCTCCGTGCTAGAGGACGCCGGCTGCACGCGCGATGACCTGGCGGCGCGCCGGGCGGGTGCGGCGTTCCGGATGGCATGGGAGCGCGTGGCACGGCGTTCCGAAGAGCTCTACCGCCCCATGCAGCGCGACATTTTGCGGCTGGACGAGGACAGCCGCTTGCCCACGCTCTCGTCGCTGTTTCTGTACCGCGGCATCATGGATCAGGTGCGCGCCGACGGCTATAGCTGCTTGGAGAGGCGCAACGTCGTTTCGAAGGAACGCGCGACGGCGCTCGTCGGCGAGGCGCGTGCGCTGCTCGCCGATGCGCAGGGCGCGGCTGCGGCCTGGGAAGGCAGGTGACGGACATGCGAAACGCGGTAGGCATGGGGTTGTCGGTGCTGTACGTGCTGGCGGTGCTGGGGGCGTCGAGCTTGCTTGCCCGGCGCGGCATGGGCGAGGAGGGCACGCGCAAGCTCGTGCACATCGCTTTGGGAGGCTGGTGGGTGGTTGCGGCGCTGTTCTTCACGTCGCCGTGGTGGGCGGCCGCGCTGCCGGCCGCGTTCATCGTGGTGAACGCGCTGGCCTGGCGCAAGCAGAAGCTCGCGTTCATGGCGCGCGGCGAGGGCGAGGACACGCCCGGCACGGTTTACTACGCCGTGTCGCTCACCCTGCTCGCGCTGTTCTCGTTCGGCATCGGCGCGCCGTACGTGGGTGCGCTCGGCGTGTTCTGCATGGCGTTCGGCGACGGGTTCGCGGCCGTGCTGGGCAAGCGGTTCGGACGCCGCGCGCTGCCGGGGGCGGGCGGCGGGAAGTCGCTCGTGGGCACGGCCGTGATGTTCGCGGCGAGCTTCGCCTCGTGCGCGGGAGTGCTGCTGGCGGCAGGGTCGGCAGGATGGCAGGGCGCCGTGCCGTCGTTCGCGGCGGCTGCGGGAGCGGGGACCGCTGCGGGCGGCGCCGGGCTCGCGGCCGGGGTCGTGGGCCTGGTCTTGCTCGTGTCGCTGGGACTGGCCGCGCTCGCCGCGTTTCTGGAGGCGGCGTCGCCGGCCGGCCTCGACAACCTGAGCGTGCCGTTGGGCGTGACGGGGCTGTACGCGGCGCTGTTCCTGCCGGCGACGGGCTACGCGCCGCTGCTTGCGGGCCTGCTGCTGTCGGGCGCAGTGGCGCTGGCGGCGTTGAGGCTCGGGCTGCTCACCGTGCCGGGCACGCTGGGCGCCGTGGGCGTTGGCACGCTGGCCTTCGCGTTCGGCGGTTGGCCCTTGTGGCTTCTGCTCATGTGGTTCTTCGGCAGCTCGAACGTGGCGTCGAGGCTCATGCGCCGGGTGCGCGGAGCACGGGCGGGCGAGAAGCGCGGCGGTTCTCGCAAGTTGCGCCAGGTGCTGGCGAACAGCGTGCCGTTCCTCGCGTGCGCGGCGGCTTACGCGGCGACGGGGGAGGCGTGGTTCCTCATCGTGTCGGCCGGAGCGCTGGCGGCGAGCACGGCTGACACGTGGGCGTCCGAGATCGGCACGTACAGCCGCAAGCCGCCGGTGAGCATCGTCACGCGCCGGCCCATGCAGCGCGGGCTTTCGGGCGGTGTGAGCCCGCTTGGGCTGGCGGCCACCGTTGTGGGCGCCGCGACCTCGGCTTTTCTGGCCATGTTCCTGTTCCATGCGTTCGGCTTCGCGGTGCCTACGGGGCCCGAGGCGTTCCTGTTCATCATCGCGTGCGGCGTCGCAGGCTCGGTGGTGGACAGCTTCCTGGGCGCGCTGCTGCAGGCGAAGTACCGGGCGCCGGGTGAAGCGGGGGCGGATACCGGCGACCGTGCCCGCGGCGGCAACGTGTCGGGCGGAGCGGCCGGAACCGGTGTCGCCGTCCGCGCCTGCGCTCTGGCCGGTGCCGGCGCGGCTGCGCTGGGGGACGGCTCCCTTGGCGACGCCGCGCTTGCCGAGGGCGACGGGGCCCTGGTGGAGGCTGCACCCGCCCGCGGAGCGGCGGGCTACACGCTGGTGTCCGGATACGCCTGGGTCACGAACGACGCCGTGAACCTGTTGAGCGGCGTCGCCGTGGTGGCGCTGGGGTTGCTGGCGGCGCTGCCGTAGAAGAGATTGCTCGCCTGTCCGCCCCTACGGGGACGGCGCGACCCGGAAGGGACGGGAGGCGCGCGGGGCGGGCGTTTCGCAACGGGTGGGATGCGGGGGTTTTCGGGTGCGGCGGTTGCGGTAAGATGGACGATGTCGCTTGATCGCCTACGGAAAGGAGCGGCCTGAACCATGGACGCTGCGAACGACGCGTTGCCCCACGCCGCTCTCGACCGGTTCTCCGAGGCGGTGCGGGATTGGTTCCTGGAGGCGTTTCCCGGGCCGACGCCGGTGCAGGAACGGGCGTGGGAGGCCATCGAGGACGGGGAGAACGCGCTGGTCATCGCACCCACCGGGTCGGGCAAGACGCTCGCGGCGTTCCTGTTCGCCATCGACGCGCTCATGCGCGAGAAGGCGGGTGCGGGCAGCGTGCCCGGCGTTGGCGGCGCTGCGGACGACGGAGCGGCAGGGGACGTGGAAGGCGCCGCGCCGGCCAAGCCGCCGCGGGGCGTGCGCGTGCTGTACGTGTCGCCGCTGAAGGCGCTGGGGGCCGACGTGGGGCGCAACCTGCAGGCACCGCTCGCGGGCATCGCGGCGCGGCTTGCCGCCGAGGGCGCGAAGGCCCCGAACGTGCGCACGGGCATGCGCACCGGCGACACCACGCCCGATCAGCGCCGCTCGCTTCTGCGCAACCCGCCCGACATCCTCATCACCACGCCGGAATCGCTCTACCTCATGCTCACGTCGCAGGCGCGCGAGACGCTGCGCACCGTCGAGACCGTCATCGTGGACGAGGTGCACGCGCTGGCCGGCAACAAGCGCGGCGCGCACCTGGCGCTCAGCCTCGAGCGGTTGGACGACCTGCTCGAACAGCCGGCGCAGCGCGTCGGGCTCTCGGCCACGGTGCGGCCGCGCGAAGAGGTGGCGCGCTTTCTGGGCGGGCCGCACCTCGTGAGCGTCATCGCGGCGGAGGGGCGGCCCGATCTGGACGTGCGGGTGGTGGTGCCCGTGCGCGACATGACCGCCATCCCGACGTTCCCGGGCGCCGACGCGCACGGCGCGGGCGGTGCGCGGGGCGGGCGCGGCGGGGGCCCGCGGCGCGCGCCGGCCGAGGAGGCGTGGAAGTCGGACCGGGCGCTGCGGGCGCACCTGGCGGGCTCGTCGGGGAAGGGCTCCACGCCCGACAGCCGCGCGGGGTCCTCGTCCATCTGGCCGCTCATCGAGGCATCCATCTTGGACGAGGTGCTGGCGCACCGCACCACCATCGTGTTCGTGAACTCCCGCGGGCTGTGCGAGAAGCTCACCGCGCGGCTGAACGAACTGTACGCGAAGCGCGAAGGGCTGCTGGCGCCCGGCGGTAACGCCGACGGCGGGGCGTCATCGCATATCCGCTCCGACCTCGGCTCCACGAGCGAGCTGGCGCAGGGAGCTCCCGAGATCATCGCGAAGGCGCACCACGGCTCGGTGTCGAAGGAGAAGCGCCTGCAGGTGGAGCGCGAGCTGAAGAGCGGCGAGCTGCCGTGCGTGGTGGCCACCTCGTCGCTGGAGCTGGGCATCGACATGGGCTCGATCGACCTGGTGCTGCAGGTGGCCGCGCCGCCGAGCGTGGCGAGCGGCCTGCAGCGCATCGGCCGCGCGAACCACCAGGTGGGCGGACGTTCGGCGGGCTCCATCTACCCGCGCACGCGCACGGAGATCATCGACGCCGCCGTGGTGGCCGAGGGCATGCGCGCCGGCTCCATCGAGGCCACCGCGCTCGTGCGCAACCCGCTGGACGTGCTGGCGCAGCAGACGGTGGCCGCCGTGGCCATGGGCGGCGCGACCGCCGACGGCTGGTACGAAACGGCGCGCCGCGCGGCGCCGTTCTCGGAGCTGCCGCGCCGCGCGTTCGACTCGGTGCTCGACATGCTGTCCGGCCGCTACGCCTCGGCCGACCTGGCCGAGTTCGCGCCGCGCATCGTGTGGGATCGCGAGAGCGGCGCGCTCACGCCGCGCCCGTCCGCCCAGCGCCTGGCCGTGACGGCGGCGGGCACGATTCCCGACCGCGGTATGTTCTCGGTCGTGCTGCCGGAGGGCGACGGCAACGAAGGACGTCGGCGCGTGGGCGAGCTGGACGAGGAGATGGTGTACGAGTCGCGCGTGGGCGACATCATCGCGCTCGGCACCAGCTCGTGGCGCATCAGCGAGATCACGCGCGACCGCGTGATCGTGGAGCCGGCGCCGGGCCGCTCGGCGCGCCTGCCGTTCTGGCACGGCGAGGGCGTGGGCCGTCCCGCCGAGACGGGGCGGGCGCGCGGGGCGTTTCTGCGCGCGCTGGCCGCGGGCATCGACGACGGGGTTGCGGGCGAGTCGGATGCGGAAGGCGTGCTCGCGGGCGGGTCCGACCTGCTGGCCGACGCGGCGTCGCGCCTCGACCCCGCCCTGCGCGAGCGGCTGGCGGCGGACGGCTTGGACGAGGACGCGCAGCGCAACCTGGCCGCCCTCGTGCGCGCGCAGCGCGAGGCCACAGGCACGGTGCCCGACGACAAGACGCTCGTGGTGGAGCGGTGCGAGGACGAGACGGGCGACTGGCGCGTCATGCTGCACTCTCCCTACGGCCGCCGCGTGCACGAGCCGTGGGCCATGGCGGTGCAGGACCGCGTGGAAAGCACGCTCGGCTTCGATCCGCAGGCCATGGCCGCCGACGACGGTATCCTGCTGCGCGTGCCCATGACCGAGACGCGCCTGCCGGGCGCGGAGCTGTTCGTGTTCGATCCGGACGAGCTCGTGCGCGTCGTGCGGGACCGGGTGGACAAGACGGCGCTCTTTGCCGCGCGGTTCCGCGAGTGCGCGGCGCGCGCCCTGCTCATGTCGCCCACGCAGCCGGGCAAACGCGCTCCGCTGTGGCAGCAGCGTCTCAAGGCGGGCCAGCTGCTGGAGGCGGCGCGCGGCGAGCGAGACTTCCCTATTCTGCTGGAAACGGCGCGCGAGTGCCTGCAGGACGTGTACGACCTGGAAGCGCTCCACGAGCTCATGGAGGGGCTCGCGGCCGGTACGGTGCGCGTGGTGGAGGCGCAGACGAGCATCCCGTCGCCCTTCGCCGGGCCGCTGCTGTTCGGCTACGTGGGTGAGCACCTGTACCAGGGCGACCTGCCGCATGCGGAGCGCCGGGCGTCGCTGCTGTCGCTCGACCCGGCGCTGCTGGGCGAGCTGCTGGGCTCGGCCGACATGGCGGAGCTGCTGGATGCGCAGGTGGTGGCCGAGGTGGAGGAGAAGCTGCAGCGCACGGCGCCCGACCGTCGCGCCCGCGGCGCGGAAGGTGTGGCCGACCTGCTGCGCGTGCTGGGCCCGCTGTCCACCGAAGAGGTGGCGCTGCGCCTGGAACCGCCGCAAAGCGTTGGCTCGCAGCCCGGAGCGGAAACCCCCGGAACGGAAGCCCCAGAAATGGAGGTCCCCGGAACGGAGGCCCTCGGAATGGAAGCCGCTGGAAGGGAGGCGCCAGAAATGGAGGCCTCCGTAGGGGCGCTCTCCAGAGCGCCCGTTCCGGCGCAGCCGGAAAGCATCGGACAAGCAGCGAGCGCGGACAATGTTCTCGCCCAATATGAGGACAAAACTCCCAGCGGCTCCCTCGCGGGCGGACACCCCAACGGCCACCCTGCCGACGAATACCCTGCTGGCCATCCTATAGGCAGACATCCCGGCGGCCATCCTGCGGACGAAGCCTCCCTTTGTCATCCTGAGCGACCGAAGGGAGTCGAAGGATCCCCTGCGGCGGCAGCCGAAAGCGCCAGGGAAACAGCGGCTGCAGACGAGGTGCAGGATGACGGTGCCACTGCCACACCTTCTGCCACCCCAGTCGAGGCCCTCGCCGTGCTCGAGGAGCTGCAAGAGGCGAAGCGCGCCTTCCTCGCCACGATCGGCGGCGCGGAGCGTTGGGCGGCGGTTGAGGACGCAGGTCGCTTGCGCGAGGCGCTGGGCACGGCCGTGCCCGCGTGGGTTCCGGCCGCGTTCCTCGAAGCTGCGGACGATCGCGCGCCGCTCGACGACCTGCTCGCGCGTTACGCGCGCACGCACGGACCCTTCGCCGACGAGGAGGCGGCGGCCCGCTTCGGCATCGGGCCCGCCGTGGCGCGCGAGAGCCTGCGCCGCCTGGCCGCGTCGGGCAAGCTCGTGCAGGGTCGGTTCGGGCAGGCACCGGGCGGGGAAGGCGAGCGCAGCTGGGTGTCGGCGGAGGTATTCCGGCGCTTGCGGTCGCTCTCGCTCGCGAAGGCGCGCGCCGCCGTGCGCGCGGTGCCGCCGGACGCCTACGTGCGCTACGTGCTGGACCTGCAGGGCGTCGGCGACGGCGCGGCATTCGAGGGCGTCGACGGGGTGGCGCAGGTCATCGCCCAGTTCGAGGGCGTGTTCCTGCCGGCTGCCGCATGGGAGGGCTCCGTGTTCCCCAGCCGCGTGCGCGACTACCGTCCCTCGATGCTCGACGAGCTCATCGCTTCGGGCGACGTGGTGTGGGCGGGTGCCCGCCGCGAGGGCGACGGCGCGTCGGACGACGGCCGGGCGCGCGGTCGGTCCGCGCAGCGGAAAGCGACGTCCCCATCGACGCTCGTGGCCTTCTACCCCACGGACTCGCCGCTCGCTCCCGTGCGCCCGGATGCGGAGGACGGCCCGTTCGAGGCCGTCGACGCCGCCGCCTCCGGCCTGTCGGTGGAGGAGGCGGTGATGGAGGCGCTCGGCAGCGGCTACGGCCTGTTCTTCCGCCAGATAGCCGATGCCGTGCGACGCAGGATGGAGCCCGAACGCGTCGGCGAGGCCGCCGTGGCCGAGGCGCTCCTAGACCTGGCCTGGAGCGGGCACGCCACGAACGACACGTTCGCACCGGTTCGCGCCGTCGACGCCGGAAGCTCGGCCGCGCGCCAGCGTCCCGCCCCGAAGCGGCGCGCGAGCAGCCGGCGCTCGGGGCGTCGCTACGCCGTCGCGCCGGCGGCTGGGAGCGGCGCGGCTCGCGTTGCATCGGAGGGTTTCGGCGCGCCGGCGGCGGTTTGTTCCGGCCGTTGGTCGCTGCTCGCGCCCTCTCCGGAAAACGACACCGTGCGCGCTTTGGCGCTGGTCGAATCCATCCTCGACCGCTACGGCGTGCTCTCGCGCGACGTGGCGGCGCTCGCTGGCGTGTCCGGCGGCTTGGGCGCGCTCATGCCGGTGCTGCGGCAGATGGAGGACGCGGGCGACGTGCTGCGGGGTGTGTTCGTGAAGGGCCTCGGCCCGGCCCAGTTCGCCGCTCGCGAGACGGTGGACGTGCTGCGCGCCTATGCCGGGGGCGACGAGGCGGCCGAGCGAGGGGGAAGCCGTGCGGATCGCGGCACCGAGACCGTCGTGCTCGCCGCGGACGATCCGGCGAGCCTGTTCGGATGCGGTGTTCCGTGGCCGCCCCTTGCCGCGCCCGGCGCCCCGGCCGCGTGCGACGAGCCGGCCGCACGCCCCTCGCGCCGTCCGGGCAGCCTCGTGTGCGTGCGCGGCGGCCGACTCGCGCTGTACGCCACGGCGGGGCTGCGCTCCATCCTGTCGTTCACGGAGGATCCCGAGGCGCTTCGCGACGCCGTGGCCGCCCTCGTCGCGCACGCCGCCCGGCGGGAGGGGGCGGAAGGCGCGCGGAAGAAGCTGGCGGTGGAGTCGTTCAACGGCCTGCCCGTGCTCTCCACGCCGTTCGCTGACGTGTTGCAGGAGGCGGGCCTCGTCCGCCTGCCCGACGGCATGCGCCTGTACGTGGACCCGTTCTCGCGCGGCGTGTGAGGCGGGTCCTCGTCATGCCCGTCACCTGGGCATGCGAACAGATTGAGAATCGCTTGCAGGCATTCTGTGGCCGACCGGTAGCAATTGGGTGAAAAAAGAAGCCGTCGCGCGCCGATGCGGTATGTTCGAGAGGGGCATGCGCCCCCGAAGGCAGACGCGAGACGAAAGAGGATGGTGCGGCATGGCGCGGAGCACGGACGGAAAGGGCAAGCTGGGCGGGCTGTTCGACGACCTGTCGATGGCCCAGGTCGTCGCGGGCGCGCTCGCGGCCGTCACCTCCATGCTGCTGGCCTCGCAGATAGGCATCTACGGATCGGTGATCGGCGTGGGCGTGGGTTCCGTCGTGTCGGCCGTGGCGTCCCAGCTGTACAAGAAGTTCCTCGCCGCGTCGGCCGAGAAGCTGCGCGAGTTGAAGCCGGGCGAGACCGGCTACGCGCCGTCCGAGGAGGCGGAAAACCCTGCGACGACGGCCCGTAGGGGCCGCACGGCGGTGGACGCCGCAAAGACGGCGCGCCTGGACGCCGCGTCGGAGCCGGTCGTTCCGCTCGGATCGGCAGCGCGCCGCACGCGCACGCCGCGTGCCGACGACGCCGCCCTGCAGGGCGACCCATCGGTCCGCAAGGCACGCGAGCGCCGCGATCGCAAGAAGAAGGTGCAGCGCGGGGTGGTCGTCGTGTCCGTCGTGTCGGCCATCGCCGCCGTGGCCGTCTCCGCCGTCGTCATCGACCTTGCCACCACGGGGCAGGGCGTGGGCGCGAAAACGCCGCCCCTCGTCGCCCCTCAGGAGCAGAAGGCGGGCGGCGATGCGGAGAGCTCCCCGGATGCGTCCAGGGACGCCGCGCCGGAGGCGTCGAAGGATCCGGCGAAGGACGCGTCCTCGAACGGCTCCTCGAATGGCGACGCGTCCTCGAACACGGGGAACGGCCAGGGATCGTCCGGTTCTTCCGGCTCCACGGACCCGTCCGGCGGATCCCAAGGCGAAGGCGGCTCGACGGAAGGCGGCCAGCCCGGCAGCGGCTCGCAGGATCCGGCTTCGAAGCCGGGCTCGGACGGATCGTCGTCCGGCTCCGGCCAATCGGGCTCGAACCAGTCCGGAAGCGGATCGGGCTCGTCATCCGGTTCGTCGTCCGGCTCGACGGGCGGTTCCGCCTCCGGCGCGTCGTCCGGCAAGGCGGCGACCCAGGCGGGAACCGCCTTGCCGGTTGCTCGCGCGTAGCCGGTTTCGCCCTAGAGGTACTTCTCGGTCAGGTACGCCATGCACTCGTCGTTGCCGTTGACGAGCCTCTCTCCGTCCCACAGGTAGGGGATGAGGTCGGCGTTGCCTCCCAGTTCCAGCAGCTCTTGATAGGGTTCCTCCTGCTCAACGTCGCGTTTGTCCAGCTCGATGCCATGCTCCTCGGCGAAGTGGGTCAGGATGGAGCAGGTGGGGCACGGGGCCCAGTAGTACAGGATCGGCTTGTCCATGTTCGATTCCTCTCGCTCGCGCGTTCGTCCCTGCGGGCGCGCCGCCCGCTTTGCTCTCCAGTATAGTCCTTGGCTCGGCGCCGGCGTCCGTGCAATCCGTTACCGAGCATTTCGCCGCAGATGGCTATAATGGCCGTATGGACGATTTGGCGGTCAACATTCCCGATGTCGCGCTCATCATCGAGGGCGGCGGCATGCGCGCCAGCTACACGGCGGGCGCGGTGGTCACGCTTCTGGAGCGCGGCCTGCATTTCGGGTGCGCCTACGGCATCTCGGCCGGGTCGAGCCACGCGGTGAACTACGTCTCACGCGACATCCCCCGGACGAAGGCGTCGTTCGTGGACTTGGTGCGCGACCCGCGCTTCGGCGGCGCGCGCAGCTTCCTGCGCGGCGACGGCTTCTTCAACGCGCCCTACCTGTACGGGGGCATCGCCGAGGAGCTGGCGGGAACGGATGCCGTGATGGCGTTCGACTTCGACACGTTCGCGGCGAACGAGGCCGACGTGCACATCGAGGGGTTCGACTGGGACACGGGCGAGACGGTGCCCTGGACGAAGGCCGATTGCCCCACGATGCGCGACATGATGCTACGCGTGCGCGCCAGCTCCACCATGCCGCTGTTCATGCCACCCACGGTGATAGACGGGCGCACGTACCTGGACGGCGGCCTGGGAACCAGCTGGGGCATCCTTCTGGACGCGGCGCGCCGCGACGGGTTCGAGCGGTTCTTCATCATCCGCTCCCAGGAGCGCGGCTACCGCAAGAAGCCCCTGGGGCCGGGCGTCCAAGCGCTGTTCCGCGCGGCGTTCCGCAAGCATCCGCTGGTGGCCGAGCGCTCCATCGAGCGATGGCGCCCGTACAACGCCCTGCTCGACGAGGTCGAGCGCTTGGAGCGCGAGGGTTCGGCATGCGTGTTCTACCCCGAGCGCATGACGGTGACCAACCGGGAGACGGACTATGCGAAGCTGCAAGACGCCTACGAGCGCGGCTACGCACAGGCCCAGCGCGAGGCCGACTCCTGGGAAGCATGGCTGCAGGCGGGGCGGTAGGATGCAACTGGGAATCACCATACCGCTGCAACGGTTCCTGCGCCTGCCGCGTCCGCCGTACGGCGAGGTGGACGACCTCTTCTTCTGCTGGGAGGCGCACCGCGTGACGCTTGGCGGGCGCGACGTGCTGCTCCTGGCGAACGCGGGCAACCGGTTCGCGGCGGCCGCGTGCATGCAGCCCGCCGACTGGCGCGCATGGGAGGACGTGGCGGTTGAGGCGATTCGCCGGGCGCTGGCCGCATCGGGGTTCAGCGAGCGTGAGATAGGCGCCTACCTGTTCTTCGCCGGCGCGCCCGAGGTGACGCGGACGCACGGCCGCCGCCCGGTGGCCTTCCTGAACGTGCTGGTAGACAAGCTGCTGGCGTTTCTCTTCGATGCGGACTGCGCGTTTCCGGCCGATCTGTGCCGTTTCGCGAACGAGCGCCTGCCCGGCAAGGCGGCGATGTTCGAAGGGGCGGGGCTCGCCGCCGAGCGCTTCGCGCAAGACGTGCGAAGGGTGGGGATATCCGTTTGACGCGCACGGCGCCGCGCCGGTCGCGCGGGGCGGCGCGCAATGCTACCATGGGGGCCGACAGAAAGGATGCCGATGGTTGCAGGCGGCGACGGGGCCACGTCAAAACTCGAACTGATCATGGGGTGCGCGGGCGTGGAGCGCCTGGCGGCCTCCACCGTCATGGTGCTGGGCCTGGGCGGCGTGGGCTCGAACTGCGTGGAGGCGCTCGCGCGGGGCGGCGTGGGCGGCCTGGTCGTGGTGGACCACGACGTGGTGCAGGCCAGCAACATCAACCGGCAGGCCATCGCCTTCCACAGCACCCTCGGACGCAAGAAGACCGACGTGGTGCGCGCCATGGTGGCCGACATCAACCCGTCGGCATGCGTGGAGCCGCTCGATACGTTCGTGCTGGCCGAGAACGTGCCCGAGCTGCTGGGCACGTACCGCAACCGGGTCGACTACGTGGTGGACGCCATCGACACCGTATCCACGAAGCTGGCCATCGCGCAGTACGCCGACGCGCAGGGCATTCGCCTGATCAGCAGCATGGGCGCGGCCAACAAGCTGCGTCCCGAGTGCTTCCGCGCGGCCGACGTGTACGACACGGTGAACTGCCCGCTCTGCCGCATCATGCGCAAGGAGGGGCGCAAGCGCGGCATCCGCCACCTGCGCGTGCTGTACTCGTGCGAGGAGCCCGTGCGCGTGCCGGTGCGCGAGGGGGCCGCCCGCCGCGAGCGGTCGAATTTGGGCACGGCGTCGTACGTGCCGCCCATCATGGGGCAGATGATCGCCGGCGAGGTCCTGCGCGAGCTGGCGGGCGTGGACGCGGACGCAGGGAGCGCGCGATGACGGCCGCCGCTTGTCATCCCGAGCATTCGGCAGTCCAGCGGACGGTCGAGGCCCCGGGCGCGCGAAGCGAGCGCAGGGAGGCGCCGCGAAGCGATGACGCGAAGGCCGCCCCAGCTTGTCATCCTGAGCGGAGGCCGAAGGCCGAAGTCGAAGGATCTCCTGCGGAGTCGGCTAAGGCGCTGTTCGACCTGCACTGCCACCTTGACTTCGCGGAAGATCCCGCCGAACTGGCGGCCGGGTTGGCCAAACGGGGCGTCGGGTGCCTGTCCGTGACGGTGACGCCCGAAGGCTACGGGCGCGCCGCCGACCTGCTGGGCGCGTGCGGGAACGTGCGGGTGGGCGCCGGCCTGCATCCGTGGTGGGTGGAGGCCGGGCCGGCGGGCGAGGACGCGGCCGAGCAGGCGGCGGCCAACGCGGCCGCATCCCGGTACGTCGGCGAGGTGGGCCTCGACTTCGGCACCGCGCACGCCTCCACGCGGGACGCCCAGATCGCCGCGTTCGAGCGCATCGCGCGCGCCTGCGCGGCCGAGGGCGGCAAGGTGCTCTCGATCCATGCCGTGAAATCGGCGGCCAAGGTGCTGGACGTGCTGGAGCACGCGGGCGCCCTAGCCGAGAACGCCTGCATCTTCCACTGGTTCTCCGGCACATCCGACGAGCTGCAGCGCGCCATCCGCGCCGGCTGCCGCTTCTCGGTGGGACCCCACATGCTGGCGTCGAAACGCGGGCGCGCCTACGCGCAGGCCGTTCCCGCCAAGCGCCTGCTGCTGGAAACCGACGAACCGCCTGCCTGCGGCACGCCGGTTCCGCCGGAGGAGTTCGCCCGCCTGCTGCAGAGCGCTCTGGCCGAGGTGGCCGCGCTGCGCCGCGAGGACCCTGCCGCCCTTGCCGACCGCATCGCCCGAACCAGCCGGGATCTGCTGGCGCGCCCCTGAAGCACGCGCGGTCGATTGCTCGCGCGTCGCGCCCATAGGCGGCACCGGGAGCCTGTACCTCTCGTTCGGTTTCTCCTTTGCGGGGAAGGTCGAGAACGGCGAGCACTACTACGATCTGCGCCTGTAACGTTCTCGCATGGAGACGCCGCGCCGCCTGCGTCAACGCAAAAGGCTCGCGAACCTCGCAAGCGCTTTGGAGCAGGAATAGCCCTGCACGAATCCCACTTTCGTCGTGAAGGCGGTGAGGACGGCCTGCGCGCCGCCTCCCTCCGGGCGCACCTCCACCACCACGACCGTCGGGTTCGCCAGGATGCCTTTGCTGAAGTAGGCGACGAAGGGGAACGCGGTCGGGGCTTCGCGCAGCGTCAGCAGATCCTTTCCCAGGCGAGCGGCCGCGTTCTTCACCTGCGCCACGGCCTCGGGGAACGGAACGGAAAGCGGCACGACCTCCGTTTCGGTGCGCAGCTTGCCGGCCTTGGCGTACGCCGCCGACGAGTCGGCAGTGCCCGCTCCTCCGGCAAGGGCCTCCAAGGGGTCTCCGCTCAACACGCCGTCGAGGAAGGCGAGGGGGTTCGCGCCCGACACGGCCTGCCCTTTCGCCAGGATGTTCCTGATCTCGTTCGTGGCTTGCATGTTCGGCTCCTTTCGGCGAGCGATGGTGCGGCCGGCTTTTCGCCGGGGCTTCGCATCCATGGTAGGCCCCCATGCACATCAAACGATACCGGCGACGGCGGTGCTCCCCGCGATGCTCGGGGCCGGGCGGCCAAGGCGCCTTTCCGACCTTCTCACGCGATCCCAACGTCGTGTTGACGCTTGCGGCTCGGGTGGCGGGTTGCGGCGGGCCTTCGATACCATGGGGCCGATAGGCTGCAACGGTTCGCTGCGGAAGGAGGCACCCGATGGAGATGGGCTCGCTGCCCGAATGGTTCACGGCATGCGCCGAGCTGCTGGCGGTGTGCACGGCGCTGTTCCTTCCCCAGATCACCGCCCGCCGTGCGCGCATGGAAAGCTACGTGCGCATGCGCCGTGTGACGAAAGGGCTGCTGACCTCGTTCGCGGACGATCGCGAGAGCCACGGTGCCGAGCCCGTCGACGAACTCGAGAGCGCCAAGGACCTGCAGCTCTACCTGCGCGTGGCGTTCTTCGCGCTGAGCGAACCGCGCGAGATCGAGCTGCGCGACGAAGTGCAGAGGCTGTATCGCGTTCTCGCGCGCCCGCAGCCCGACATAGCGGCCGTGCGCAAGGAGATCGCGGCCCTGTAAAGCTCGCGCGGGCGCTTGGGCGGCGGGCGAGCAGGGACGGAGGAGCGACGATGGAGAGCAGCGTGCACGGCGTGGCGCTCGTGTTCGAGGGCGGCGGCATGCGCAACTCGTACTCGGCGGGCGCGCTTTCGGTGATGCTGGAGAACGGGCTGTTCTTCGACGACGTGTACGGCCTGTCCGCGGGTGCGACGAACGCGGTGGACTACCTGTCGCGCGATGCGCGCCGCGCGAAGGCGTCGTTCACCGCGTGCCTCGTGGGGCCCTCGTTTCGCTGGTGGCTCGCGCCGCTCGCGTTCGCGGACGGCCTCGGGGCGCTACGCCGCGGCGACGGCGAGGCGCGAACCGGCTGCACGCTGCCATTCGACTTCGCGGCGTTCCAGGCGAACCCGGCGCGGCTCACGCTGCAGGCCGTCGATCGCGACAGCGGCGAGACGGCGTACTTCGCGCGCGGGGATTTTCCCACGCAGGAGGCGCTCATGGAGCGCGTGCGCGCCTCGCTGAGCTACCCCATCGTGTTCCCGCCCACGCGCATCGACGGCCGTGCGCTGTACGACGGCGGCATCGGCGACGGGGCCGGCATCATGCTGCCGCGCGCGAAGGCCGACGGCCTGCGGCGGTTCTTCGTCGTATGCACGCGCCCGCGCGGTTTCCGCCGGCCCGAGCGCCCCAACCGCCTCTACGACGCGTTCTTCTGGAGGCGCCCCCGCATGCGCGCGGCGCTGGACACGTGGGCTCGACGCTACAACGCCGAGCTCGACCTGCTCGCGCGTTTGGAGGCCGAGGGCAGCGCCTACGTGTTCTACGCGAACGACCAGGGCGTCGCGAACACCGAGCGCGACCAGGCGAAGCTCGTCGCCAACTTCGCACGCGGAAAGGACCAGGCCGAATCAGAGCTCGGCGCGTGGGAGCGGTTCCTGGACAAGCGCTGACGGTCCGGCAAGGTGGTCGCTTGACACGTGCCTGGGGCTCGCATCAGAAGCCCTCCATGCTTGCACGCTCGTGCTGCGCCGTCGAGCCCGCCGTCGAGTCGAAATCGGTCTGGGCCGTTCGGGGCCGCGCGGCACCGGATCGCCGTCGGGTGCTGCGCAGAGGACGCGTGGCGCGTCGACGAAGGTTTTGATGCGGCGGATCGCCCCTGAAACGCACGAAAATCACCGCTGTGAAGCTCGCGGCTTTGTGGGTCGTCGCGAACGCTTTTTGTGAGCTGGGAAAACGTTCGCGGCATGCGAGGCGGGGACGGGCGAGGGCCCTTCGAGGAAGCGTCGAGGCCGTCGAATCGCTTCACAGCGGTGATTTTCGTGCGTTTCAGGGGTTGCTGACGGCATCGAACTCAAGGCGTTCGCCACGCTGCTCGGCATCGAGTTCAAGCTGAACGTGCGCGATATGAGCATGGTGGTCTGGTCGCACTGGCCGTGGCGTGCACGGCCGTGGCCGTTCGGTTCTTACGATGGGAAAAGGGCAAAAACGGTCGAGCGCGTGCGGGCGCGTACGGTAGAGTGGGGTCGCGACGGTTGAAAGGGGCGGTACGGAGTGAACGACCAGGTGCTGGCGGTGCAGCGGATGCAAGACTACCTCGAGGCGCACGTCGAGGACGACGTGTCGATCGAGGACTTGGCCTATGTGTCGCTGTTCTCGCCGTGGCATTCCTACCGGCTGTTCAAACGCTACACGGGCATGACGCCGGCCGACTACCAGCGCCGCCTGCGCCTCTCGCATTCGGCCGCGCGCCTGCGCGAGGAGGGACGGCGCGTGGCCGACGTCGCGTTCGAGTCGGGCTTCGGCAGCGTGGACGGCTACCAGCGCGCGTTCCTGCGCGAGTTCGGCTGCAACCCGGGTGCCTACGCGGCCGAGCCGGTGCCCATCGGGCTGTTCATCCCCTACGGCGTGAAGTACGAGGAGCTGCGTCGCGCGCACGAGCCCGATTCGGCGGAGGAGGCGCGCACCGTGCTGGTGCAGGTGGTGGAGAAGCCGGCGCGGCGCGTGGTGCTGAAGCGCGGCGTGCGGGCGTTCGACTACTTCTCGTACGGCGAGGAGGTGGGCAGCGAGGTGTGGGGCCTGATCACGAGCATGGAGCAGCTGGGCGGCGAGCCGGTGAGCCTGTGGTTGCCGCCGCACCTCCGCCCGGCCGGCACGTCCGTTTACGTGCAGGGCGCGGAGATGCCCGCCGGATTCGACGGCCCCGTGCCGGACGGTTTCGACGTCGTCGATCTGCCGGCCGCCACCTACCTCGCGTTTCGGGGCGATCCCTTCCGCGAAGAGGATTTCCTCGGTGCCGTGGAGTCCGTACAGCGCGCGATGGAGCGCTACGACCCGGCCGCTATCGGCCACGCATGGGACGACGACAACCCCCGCGTGCAGTACGAGCCCGATCCGGTTGCCGGCTACGTGGAGATGCGCGCGGTGAAACGGGCGTAGGCGAGCGGTTCGTGCGTGGAGGCGCACAGCCCTGCCACCGCATGACTGGTCCTGCCCGTTTGCCCGGTGGCGACAAGAAGGTGCAGTATTCTGGGAGGCGCTTCTCCAAAACGTTTCGGGTTTTTCGCGCGGGGCCGCACATGCGGCCCCGTTCTTCCGTTAGGGAGGGTAGAGGAGGTGAAGCGGGGCTTGAAGAACAGGCTGCGAGACGGCGAGGCGTTCGATCGCTTGGTCGAAGAGCATTACGACGACGTGCTGGCGTACTGCCGGCGGCATGCGCCTTCCTACGACGACGCGCCGGACGTGGCGCAGGAGGCGTTCCTGCGTTTCGTGCGCAGCGGGCGCTCGCCGCGCGACGGCAAGCCGCTCGCGTACCTGTTCACCATCGCGCGCAACCTCTGCATCGACGCTGCGCGGGTGCGGCGGCTTCCCGTCGGGCCGCTCGACGCGGACGTGCCCGACGGCTCGCCCGACGCGGACCCGGCGATGGCGATCGGGGGCGGCGAGGTGGGCGCGCTGGTTGACGCGCTCTCCCCTGAGCTGCGCGACGTGGTGGAGCTGCGCTTCGACCAGGGGTTCAAGGTGGGCGAGATCGCGGACGTGCTGGGGGTGTCGCGGTTCGCGGTGAACCGGCGGCTCAACCGGGCGCTCTCGGAGCTGCGGCGAGGGCTGGAAGGAAAGGACGAGGCATGAGCGACGTGGGAAAGCGGGATGTGGAGCGGCTGCTGCGGGCGCACTACCGTGCCGAGCGCGGCGCACCGGACGACGCGTCGAAGGCGGCGGCCCTCGCCGCCGTGTACGCGGCGGCAGCATCGGAGCAGCGATCGGGAGCGGGCGCGGAAGCCGCGGCGGGCGCAACCTCGGGCGAGCGGGGCCGCGGGACGACGTTCGCCGGGTTCGTCGCCGCCCAGGCACGCTTCATCCATCCGCGCGTATGGGCGGCTCAGCTCGCGCTCGTGGTCGTCATGGCGGTCCTCTGCCTTCCGTCGAGCGGCATGGCGCACGGCTTCCCGGTCGCGTCGGGCATGCTGGCGGCGGCGACGGTGCTCGTGGGCCTGCCCGAGCTGCTGGCCAGCGCTGCGCACCGCGTGGCCGAGCTCGAATACGCCTGCCGATTCGACTGCCGCGCGGTCGCGTTGGCGCGGCTGATCGTGCTGGGGTGCTCGGATGTGGTGACGGTCACCGCCATCGCGCTTGCGGCGCCCGTCATGCTCGGCGCCGATCCCTTCGCGTCGCTCGTGCACGCGTGCGTTCCCTACTTCCTCTCGTGCGCGGGCGCGCTGCTCGCGGCGCGCCGCTGCCCCTCGTCGCAAGCGCTGCCGCTGTCGTGCGCGTGGGCGCTGCTGGTGATCGCGGGAACGTATGCGGCGTTCTACCTCGTCCCCGATGCGTACGCCCAGGCGTCGACGTGGGCATGGGCGCTCGTGGCGGCGGCCTCGCTCGGCTGGGCCGCGCGCGAAGTGCGCACGTGGATTCGCGGCATCGAGGGCGGCCTCGACGTGTTCGCCCCCGCGTCGGCTCCCCGATGAGCCCGGCGGTGCCGGCGAATCCCGGAATTCGACGACCCTACGATGACAAGGAGCATGGCATGGACCTGACGATAGACCGTCTGACCAAGCAGTTCGGATCGAAGATCGCGGTCGACCGCGTGTCGACCCGGTTGACGCCCGGCGTGTACGGCCTTCTGGGCGCGAACGGGGCGGGCAAGACCACCCTCATGCGCATGGTGTGCGACGTGCTGCGCCCCACGTCCGGCGAGATACGCTTCGACGGCCGCGACGTGCGCCTGCTCGGCGACGAGTACCGCGCTCGGTTGGGCTACCTCCCGCAGGACTTCGGCTACTACCCCGACTTCTCGGCGCTCGATTTCATGTGCTACCTGGCGGCGCTCAAGGGGCTCTATCGCTGCGCGGCGCGCCGCCGCTCGCTCGAGCTGCTGGAAACGGTGGGCCTTGCCGACGTGGCGCGGCAGAAGGTGCGCACGTTCTCGGGCGGCATGAAGCAGCGCCTGGGCATCGCGCAGGCCGTGCTGAACGACCCGGCGGTGCTGGTGCTCGACGAGCCCACGGCCGGGCTCGATCCGAAGGAGCGCGTACGGTTCCGCAACCTCATCGCCAGCTTCGCGCAAGACAAGATCGTCATCCTGTCCACGCACATCGTGTCGGACGTCGAGTACATCGCCGACGAGATTCTCGTCATGCGCGCGGGCTCCTTCATCATGCAGGGAGCGCCAACGGATGTGGTGGCCTCGGTGGCGGGGAAGGTGTGGGAGTGCCATGTGGACGTGCGGCAGGCGGACGAGCTGGCGGCGGCCAGTTGCGTGAGCAACGTCCACTACGCCGCGGACGGACACGCCGTGGCGCGCGTCGTGGCCGACGAGGCTCCGGTGGCCGGCGCGCGGGCGCTCGATCCCACGCTGGAAGATGTGTACCTGTACGTGTTCCGCGACGAGGTGGTTCCGCTGTCCTGACGGACGGCGGAACGTGCCGACGCTGCGAAGCGTCGATGCGCTCGATCTCGCCTCTTTTTCGCTTGCCCTCACGTGCGAAGCACGCTCGGGCGCGAAACGAAGCGATCTCGAGCACCTCGACGCTTCTCGCTGACTTTTATTCAACCGGTGAGAGAAGGAATATACCATGCTTGATTTGGTACGATTCGAGCTCAAGAAGCTGCTCGTGCGCCGCACGTCGCTCATCGCCTGTGCGGGCATCCTCGTGATGCTGTGCGGGATCATGACGCTCAACATCGTGCAGACGAAGACGGCGTCCGACGCGGGCGAGGTGCTGAACGGCACCGCCGCCATCGCGCACCAGAAGGAGAAGGCCGCCGCGCACGAGGGCGTCTTGACGGTCGAGCGCGTGCAGGGCGAGGTGGCCGCCTACAAGGCGCTCGCGTTCTCGAAAGTGGATCCCGCCGACGTGGCCGGATTGAGCGACGATGCGGCGTACGCGCTCATGAAGCAGGCGTACGACGAAGACGAGTTCCGCGCGATCTACGACTCCTACTATGCCTACCTGCTCTCGCCGTGGAAGGTGGGCGCCCTCGAGCCGTACCAGGTGGCGGCGCAGCTCGACGACGATGCCGCCGACGGGTTCTACGAGGCCGTCGCGGGCAAGCTGCAGCGCACGCTCGACAACGGCATGGGCGGTACGTGGACGTATTCCGATGTCGAGCGCGCGTACTGGACGGAGAAGCAGGGCGGGGTGGGCGAGCCCTTGGCCTACGGGTACGCGGGCGGATGGAGCGACGTGTTGGCATGCCTCGGGTTCTTCGCCTTCGCGATGGTGGCCGTCTGCATCGCGCTCACGCCCATGTTCTCGGGAGAGTACCAAGACCGCACCGACGCCGTGCTGCTTTCGTCGCGCTACGGTCGCTCGAAGCTGGTGGCGGCGAAGATCATCGCCGCGCTCGCGTTCGCCACGGCCTACTTCGCGCTGGCGACGCTCATCATCATGGGCGCGGCGCTCGCGTTCTTCGGCGCCGAGGGCGGGGATCTGCCGGTGCAGGTGCTGTCGCTGTCCATCCCGTACGACCTCACGATGGCCGAGGCGACCTGGACGGCAGTGGGGATAGCCTACCTCATGACCCTCGGATTCGCCGGCCTCACGCTGCTGTTGTCGTCGAAGCTGCGCTCCCAGCTGGCCATCTTCGCCACCTGTGCGGCGCTCGTCTTCCTCACGGGCATGATCCCCTCCGGCGGCAACGCCGTGCTGCTGCACGCGCTGTACCTGTTCCCCATCAACGGCTTGAACGATCAGGTGCTGTTCAACTCGCTCGTATCGTATCCGGTCGGGTCGTTCGCGATCGACCTCGCGAGCCTGCTCGCGTGCGTCTACGCCCTCGCGCTGGTGCTGTGCGTGCCCTTGGCCGCCCGCGCGTTCAGGCGGCACCAGGTGGTGTAGAAAGCGGGATTGCGGTGCGCCTCTACCTCCAGCGCTTGAGGTGGGGGAGCAGAGCGCCCATGAACGAGACGGCCTCGTCGCGGGTGATGTGGCACGATTCGGCCATTTCGGGGGCGGCCTCTTCGATGAGCTCCTCCATCGATTCGTCGCCCACGAACGCGCCGTCCTGGTAGCACATCGAGCAGAAGTCGTCCGAGCGGCCGCCGTCGGCTTCGCTGCCGTGGTCGCTTTCCTGGAAGAACGGCATGCCGCAGCTTTGGCAGTAGTCGCCGTCGGGCATCTCCAGCAGCTGCATGAGCGGCATGTCGAACGTGGCGGCGATGAGCTTGCACATGTCCACGCTCGGCTCGGTCTCGCCGTTCTCCCAGCGCGAGACGGCTTGGCGGGTGACGTAGAGTTTGCGCGCCACGTCCTCTTGGGTAAGGTCGCGCTCCTTGCGCATGCGCGCGAGGGTCTCTCCGATGGCCATGAGGGGTCCTTTCGTCGGGGCGAGGGCGAATCGTCGGCCGGCTCGGCCGCCGCCCCATTGAACCACGGCGCGTGCTTCGGCGTAAAGCAACGTAATGTTGCGAAACGCGGATTGGTTACGGCGGGAACTGCGCGTCCGTGGGTTTCAGGTTTCGCACGCTAACGGTTTCTGCCTCATCGATCTGGTTAGGTGCCTCATCATTGGGCTAATATGATGTACATAATTGGTCAATGAGGTAGAACCGACGCGCACGGCCTTCTTGCAGGTAGGCGGCGATTCATCCGTTCGCGTGAAATCGAAGCCGAGTCGCCGGAATCCCTCCGAACGCGTGAATCTCCGGGGAGGGCATCGCCTGCTTCCCCCGCCACTCGCGCTGCCCGTTTACCCCGCCGCGATGCCGCGGTCGAAGGCCAGCAGGCGGCGATAGCGCTCGCTCGTGCGTTCCAGCTCGGCGGGAGCGCCCTCCATCTCCAGCTTGCCGTTCTCCACGAACACGACGCGGTCCATGGCCGACACGCCCTGCAGGTGGTGGGTGATCATGATGAGCGTCTTGCCCTGGGCGTTCTCGACGAACGTGTCCAGCAGCGCGCGCTCGGTTACGGGGTCCAGGCCCACCGTGGGCTCGTCCAGCAGGATGACGGGCGTGTCCTGCAGCAGCACGCGGGCGAGCGCGATGCGGTGGCGCTCGCCGCCCGAGAAGCGCATGCCGGCCTCGTCCACCAGGGTGTCCAGGCCCTCGGGCAGGCGGCGGGCCAGGTCGGTCAGGCCCACGTGGGCGAGCACCTCCCATACCTCGTCGTCGGTGGCGGCGGGGTTGCCGATGCGCAGGTTCTCGCGCAGCGTCATGTTGAACAGGTACGTCTGCTGCTGGATGACGCCGATGTGCTTCGCCATGTCGTCCCCGAAGCGGCTCGCGGGCACGCCGTTCAGCGTGACGCTCCCCGACGTGGGCGCCAGGTCGCCGCGGATGAGGGAGGCCAGCGTGCTCTTGCCCGAGCCGCTGCGCCCCAAGACGGCGACCTTCTGGCCCTGCGGGATGGTCAGGCTCACGTCGTCGAGGACGACGCGCGCAGAGCCGGGGTAGCTGAACGCCACGTGGTCGATGGCGATGGCGAGGGGGGCCTCCACGTCGGGCGCGGGTTCGCTCTGCTCGGCCGCCTGCGGCAGCTCGTTCAGGCGACGGACGGAATCGCGGTAGACGCATCCCTCGGTGGCCGCTGCCGGCAGCGGCGCGAACGCATCGATGAGGGGGAAGAAGCCCAGCACGAACGCGGCTATCCAGTTCGACGCCCCGCCGGGCGCGCCGCCGAAGTAGCCGCCGGCCCACACGAGCAGACACGCCGCCGCGATGCCGAACGCCGCCGTGGACGCCAGGTCGCGCCGGCGGGCGAAGCGGTCGAGGCGTGCGTTCTCGTCGCGCATGGCCTGCTCGGCGGCTTGATGGCGCGAGAGGTACTCCGCGCCGCGCCGCGCGAATATCCAGTCGGACGCGCCCAGCACGTTGTCGGTGAGCTCGCCGTACAGCTCGTTCTTCATGGCCTTGCGGCGCTCGACGCGCGCGCGGTTCGCGAGCATCGACACGAGCGGCACCAAGAACACCTCCACGCCCAGCACGAGCGCGAAGGCCAGCGCGAACCATGGCGAGAACAGTCCGAGCGCGATCACGGCCAGCGCGTACACGAGCCACGCCACCACGGTGGGGAACACCGCGCGCAAATACAGGTTCTGCAGATGCCCGATGTCCTCGGCCAGCAGCCCCAGGATGTCGCCCGTGCGGTGGCTGCGGCGGAAGAACACGGCGTCGCCCTCCAGCGTCTCGTACAGTTTGAGGCGCAGGCTGCTCGTCATGCGCAGCACCCAGTCGTGGCTGGTCAAGCGTTCGAGGTACTGCAGGATGGGCTTGCCGATGCCGAAGATGCGCACGAAGAGCGTGGGCAGGTGCACCATGAGGATGCTGCCGGGCATCTCGGCCGCCGCGCTGATGAGGAAGCCGGACGTCACCATGAGCCCGCTCGCGAACCCGAACGTGGCAACGCCCAGGAACAGCGCCAGCGCGAGCGCCTTCCAGTAGCGCTTGAAGAAGGGCATGACCCAGCGGTCGGCCTGACGGGCGGCGTTCCGGCTCATCGCGCGCCCCCTTCCAGCTGCGCGGCCAAGCGCGCGAACGCGCCGCCCGCGGCCTGCAGCTCGGCCAGCGTGCCCTGCTCGGCCACGCGCCCGTCCTCCATGCACACGATGGAGTCCATGTCGTGCATCCAATGCAGCCGGTGCGTGGCGAAGAACACGAGGCGACCCTCCATGAGCGGCAGCATGCGCTCCTTCAGCTCCATCTCCGTCTCGATGTCCAGGTGCGCGGTGGGCTCGTCGAACAGGAGCACCTTGCGTCCGCGGTCGAGGAACGCGCGCGCGAGCGCGATGCGCTGCGCCTGTCCGCCGGACAGCGCCCGCGCGCCCTCGCCGATGCGCGTGTCCAGCCCCTCGGGCAGCTCGCTCACCAGCTCGTCCAGCCCCACCACCTCGACGGCCCGCGCGACTTCCGCGTCGGTGGCGTCGGGGCGGTAGAACACGATGTTGTCGCGCAGCGTGGCGTGGAAGATATAGGGGTCCTGCGGGATGTAGACCACCTGGCTCTGCCATGCGCCCTGCCTAAAGCCCCCCGTCTGCACGTCGTCGATGCTCACGGAGCCCTCGTCGGGCGACGCGAAGCCGCCCAGCAGGTTCACCAGCGTGCTCTTGCCCGATCCGCTCGCGCCGATGATGCCGATCTTCTGGAAGCCCTCGGCCGCGAGCGACACGCCTTCGAGCGCCTTGAACTCCGGGTACGAGAAGCCCACGCCGTCGAGCGCGAGGCGCGCGCCGTCGCTCCAAACGGGCAGCGGAAGCTCGTCGGGCGGGTCGTCGGGCGCGTCCACGAGCGCGCGTATCGAGGCGAGCGCGTTCTTGCCGTCGAGCGAGGCGTGGTAGTCGGCCGCGAACTCGCGGATGGGGCGGAAGTACTCGGGCGCGATCACGAGCAGCGCGAGCGCGGGGAACAGCGTGACCGAGCCGTCGATCAAGCGGAAGCCCAGCATGAACGCCACGGCCGCCACCGACAGCGTGGCGAATGTGTCGAGCACCAGGCTGGAGAGGTTCGCCACCTTGAGCGTGCGCATGGTGGCTTCGCGAAAGCGCTCGCTCACCTCGTAGATGCTCTTGCCGTAGCGCTTGGACATGCCGAACAGCTTGAGCGTGTCGATGCCGCGCAGCGTGTCGATGAAGTGGTTCGACATGATCTCGAACGTGCGGTGCTGGCGCGACGCCTTCTCCTTGGCCGTGTGCCCCATGATGACCATGTACAGGATGATGAAGGGGAAGGCCACGAACATGATGAGCCCCGACACCCAGTCGAGCGCGAAGGCCGCCACCAGCAGGATGGTGGGGATGAGGGCGATGCCCGTGATCTTGGGCAGGATGAGCTTGAAGTACGTCTCCACCTGGTCGGCGCCCTCGAGCACCGCCGCCGTCACGCTGCCGGTGCCGTGCGTCTGCACGAGCCGGGCGTTCGTGAACACCTTGCCCAGCAGCGCCTGGCGAAGCGCGTTCGCCTGCTCGTAGGCGTAGCGGTCGAGCACGCCGGACTGCACGTAGAGCACGCCCTGCCTGCCGACGAAGCACGCGAAGAACACGGCCACGAGCAGGGCTTGGTCTGCCACCGTGCCGCCGAGCCAAAGGTTCGTCACGGCCGTGGACAGCGACCACGCCTGCCCCAGCACCGCGAACGCCTGCAGCACGGCGAACGCCGCCAGCAGCCCGAGGATGCGCTTGATCCCCGGCAGCGCGAAGATGGCCTTGTCGATCATGGCTCGCTTCCCTTGCGATCTCGTTTCCGGCTCGTGCTCATAAATGATACTAGCATAGTAACATAAAAGGAAGGAACCGCGCCAGCAATGAAACCCCGGAGCGTGCGATCGTCCTTCTTCTCGTTGTCATCCGGGGTGAGCTGCGGGCCTCCATTGCCCCCGTAGGGGCGCTCTCCAGAGCGCCCGTTCCGGCGAAGCCGGAAAACCAACCGGAACCCGCGTTCTCGCGCTCCGCGCGAGCGGGCGCTCTGGAGAGCGCCCCTACGGAGATCGTCCGACCAAGGAAGCGCCCCTGTCCGCCCCGACTTAGCGCCAGTCGGCCTCGTCGGCGAACTGCCAGCCCAGCAGCGCGTCGCCGATCAGGTGGAACGTGAAGGGCAGGGGCTTTTTCAGCTTGCCGTTGTCGATGTTCTCGGCGATGCCCTCCAGCTCGGCGAGCAGGTCGAAGAACGAGACCTCGTCCAGCGACGGCATGCCGGCCGCAATCTCGTCCGCCGAGATGGTCATGATCTGCAGGACGATGTCGAGATAGCCGCCGAGCTGCGCGTTGCTTCGCTGCAGCGCCTCCACGTCGTCCTTGTCGAAGAACGACTCTTCGACGCAGTACCAACCGACGGCGTCGTCGTCTTCTTCCATGAGGTCGCTGATGACGATGCCGTGCTCCGGCAGGTTGTCCACGTGGTAGCACGAAACCAACGTCTCGGGCGTCACGAGCGGCTCGTCGTTGTCGTCGAGATCGCTCATCACGTATACGACGCGCGCGACCAGCCCGTTCTCCACCACGTCCAGCGACAGGCCGTAGTGGTATCCCGGGTCGGCGTGGCGCGTTCCCCAATAGAGCTCGCCGTTGTTCTCGATCAGCGTTTTGACGGTAGCGGCCACAGGGCCCCCTTTGCATCGACGGTGCGCGAACGTTCAGACGATTATAGAGCAACCGCGACGTTATTGCCCGCATCCTTGCCATTCCAAGCATGATGCTGCCACAAAAGCACCGCCAAGGTATTCGTAGTGCAAGGGCTCTGACCTTGCCGCTCAGTAAGGAACGTTTTCGCAGGCCGACGGGGCTGTATCAAAAGTCGCGAAAACATGTGCCCTCCGAGGCTGCCCTGTAGGGCAAGGGCTCTGCCCTTGCCGTCAACCTGCGGAGGCGTTGCCTGTTGGGCGGCAAGGGCAGAGCCCTTGCACTACAAGACAGGCGAAGCGGCACTTTTGATGCAGCCCCCTATGGAGTGGCTGCATAGGGCACGTGTTCATCGGCCTTCGGCATGTTCACGCCCGTGCAGCTCGCGATGCGCTAGAATGGCGGGGGATTTCTCGACGTCCGCGCCTCTCGCCGCTTTGCGCGGGAGCGACGCCGGCGTCACGACGGAAGGGGTACGCCTATGGAGGCCATCGCAACATCCGACGCTCCGGCGGCCATCGGGCCGTACGCGCAGGGGGTCGTCTCGAGGGGGCTGCTGTTCGCCTCGGGGCAGATCGCGCTCGACCCGGTCACGGGCGAGCTCGTGGGCGACACCGCGGCGGAGCAGGCCGCGCAGGCGATGCGCAACGTGGCCGCCCTGCTCGCGGCGGCCGGCTCCGATTTCGACCACGTGGTGAAGGCCACGTGCTTCCTCGCCGACATGGACGACTTCGCCGCCTTCAACGAGGAGTACGCGAAGTGGTTCGGCGCCCGACGCCCGGCCCGCTCGGCTGTGGAGGTGGCGCGGCTGCCGAAGGGCGCGCTCGTGGAGGTGGAAGTTGTGGCCGAGGTCCCGCAGGACTGAGCGCGCGAAACCTCGCGATTGGCGAGACCGTCCGCCGCCTCCCGGCGTGGACATCCGAGCGACGGGAAACAGGCGTTTCGGGCTTTCCCCGACGGGGATGCTCGGGTATGCTGCAGTCAGGAAACGACGTTGAAGAGAAGGGTTGTGCCCCATGTATGTGACCTGCCTTGATTTGGAGGGCGTGCTCGTGCCCGAGATATGGATCGCGTTCGCCGAGGCGAGCGGCATACCGGAGCTCAAGCGCACGACGCGCGACGAGCCCGACTACGACAAGCTCATGAAGTTCCGCCTGGACACGCTCAAGGAGCACGGCCTGGGCTTGGCGGAGATCCAGCGCACCATCGCCACCATCGACCCGCTGCCGGGAGCGAAGGAGTTCTTGGACGAGTTGCGCGCGCAGATGCAGGTTATCATCATCAGCGACACGTTCACCCAGTTCGCGAGCCCTCTCATGGAGAAGCTGGGGTGGCCTACCATCTTCTGCAACGAACTGGATATGACGTCCGACGGCGAGATCGCGGGCATCCGCATGCGCTGCCCCGAATCCAAGCTCACCACGGTGCGCGCGCTGCAGTCGTGTGGCTTCGACACCATCGCCGCCGGCGACAGCTTCAACGATCTGGGCATGATCAAGGCGAGCAAGGCCGGTTTCCTGTTCCGCAGCACCGACGCCATCAAGGCCGACAACCCCGAACTCCCCGCGTTCGAGGAGTTCGACGATCTGCTGGCGGCCATCAAGCAAGCCGCGGCGTAGGGCGACAGGGCGGGCGAGGAAGCCGTCGTGCTCCGATACTACCTTCTCATAGGCGGCATGGGCTTTTTGGGGGCCGTGATCCGCTTCGCGCTCGAGAACGTCGTGGGGCAGTCGGGCTTTCCCGTGGGCACGCTCGCCATCAACGTGACGGCGTGCTTCGTGCTCGTGATCGTCTACAGCTACGTCGGGCGCCGTCTGCATGTGTCGCTTCCCCTGGTGCGGGGCATGGGCGTGGGCTTTTTGGGAGCGTTCAGCACGCTTTCCGCGTTCTCCAACGAGACGCTGGGCTTGTGGCAGAGCGGCGGCTACCTCACGGCGGCCCTGTACGTTGCCGCCACGTCGATCGGCTGCTTTCTGGCTGCGCTTGCGGGGGTCTACTGCAGCCGCGGTTTCGCCCAGCTTCGCTTGCGTCGGCTGCGCGCGAAGCGGGCTCAGGCGAGGCGCGAGGGCGAAGGGGGCGCGAAATGATCGCCGCGGTTCTCGCCGTGGGCTTGGGCGGTGCGCTGGGGGCCGTGACGCGCGCTTGGTGCACCGACTATGTCGGCCCGCATCTGCCCGAGCAGCTGCCGTGGGCGACGCTCGGCATCAACGTGGTCGCATGCTTCGCCATCGGGATCGTGGCCCATGTCGTCATGGACAGCCTGGTGCAGACCATGATTTGCGTGGGGTTTCTGGGAGGGTTCAGCACGATGTCCACCATGTGCTACGAGGCGGTCGGCTACTTCATGAAAGGCGACTACCGGCGCTGCTTCGGCTACCTGGCGGTCTCGTACGCCACGGCGTTGGGGGCGACCGCGCTCGGATTCGCCATTGCCGCCGCGTTGTCGTAGGCCCTGAGGGGCGAGTCGCGCCGTTCGTGCGGTACGAAGGGTTGGGCGTTGCGCTTGTCGGCGTCTGCGACGCGGCAGGTTCCTGGGGGCTGTCGGCGTACTGTCGGAGCCGCCGGGTCGCTGCCCGGGGCTGTGGCGTGCTGCTGGAGCCGCCGGATCCTGACGCTCGATGATTCGAAGGTATCGCGGGCTCGCGGGGGTTGCGTGCCGCGCGGGCTTTCGGGGCGATGCCGGTTCGGTGCGTGCCACCATGGCTGCCGACGAGAAGGAGGTCCTGCTTTGCCTATCATCTGCCTTGACGGTGTGGACGACCCGCGGCTCGCGGCGTACTCGGGCATGACCGACGCGCAGCTGCGCGACTGCCCCGACTTCGAGCACGGGCTGTTCATCGGCGAGTCGGCGAAGGTCGTCGACCGTGCGCTGGCCGCCGGAGTGCGTCCGGTTTCGCTGTTTTTGGAGGAGAAATGGCTCGCGCAAACGCAGCCGCTCATCGAGCGTTTATGCGCGGCCGACCCCGCGTTCCCGGTGCTCGTGGCCACGCGCGAGCAGTTCCACGTCGTGACGGGCTACGAGGTGACGCGCGGCGCGCTGGCCGCGTTCGAGCGTCCGCCGCTGCCGCGCGTGGAGGACTTGCTGGAGGACGCGCGGCGCGTGGCCGTGTTGGAGGACGTGACGAACTACACGAACATCGGCGCCGTGTTCCGCTCTGCTGCGGCGCTCGGCATCGACGCCGTGCTGGTGACGCCCTCGTGCCACGACCCGCTGTACCGCCGCGCCGCGCGCGTGTCCATGGGGACGGTGTTCCAGGTGCCGTGGACCCGCATCGGCAGCAAGCGCGACTGGGCTGCCGAGGGCGTGGGGCTCTTGCGCTCGCTGGGCTTCAAGACCGCCGCGCTCGCGTTGTCGGACGACTCCCTGCCGCTCCACGACCCGCGCCTGCAGGCTTGCGACAAGCTGGCCCTCGTGCTGGGCACCGAGGGCGACGGCCTGGCCGCCTCCACCATCGCGGCCTGCGACTACACGGTGCGCATCCCCATGGACCACGACGTGGACTCCCTCAATGTGGCGGTCGCGAGCGCCGTAGCCTTCTGGGAACTGCGCACGAAGTGGCGATAGGTGCTCGACCGACGTGTCGAACGACATAGAGCCTTCTAGTTGCGCGTCGGCACCGAGAATCACCTTGGTGCGCTCCGGTTGGTACAAAAATCACCGATGCCCCCTTGTTTTCCGGGTTGAAAGCCCGTAGAAAGCCCTTCGCGGTTTGCTGCTGTCTGGTTTTGCGAGGCGTTTGCCCAGATCGCAAACTTTGGGACTGTTCGCTGGGGATGCATAGATGGGGACGTCGGTGATTTTTGTGCAAAAGGCGGCTCGGCGCGTTCCGGCGGCGCCTGCGCTTGGGGTGTGCGGACGAGCGAAGGCGGGGGATCGCTTGCGGATCGCTCTAGCCGAGCTTTCTGTCGCACGAGCGAGCCCGTCTTGCGTGCAAGCCGCTTCCCGAGTTACCCCAAATCCAACTCCGCCATAACCTTCTTCAGCGCGTCGGCCGACTCGTGCAGCCTTGCCAGCTCGCCCTCCGACAGCGGTGCCGGCACCTGGTACTCGATGCCGTCCTTGCCCACGACGGCCGGCATCGACAGCACCACGTCGTTCAGGTCGTGCACGCCGTGCTGGTAGTTCGACACGGGCAGGATGGGCTTCTCGTCGCGGACGATGGCCTCGCAGATGCGCTTCACCGACATGGCTATGCCGTAGTAGGTGGCCTTCTTCTTCGCGATGATCTCGTAGGCGCTGTTCTTCACGTCCTCGGCTATGCGCTCCATGGCCTCCTCGTGCTCGAAGTGGCCGCGCAGCTCGCAGAAGTCGTTCACGGGGATGCCCGAGACGTTCGCCGTGCTCCACACCGCGATCTCGCTGTCGCCGTGCTCGCCGATGATGCGCGCGTGCACGTTGCGCGGGTCCACGCCCAGATGCTCGCCCAGGATGTACTTGAACCGTGCGGTGTCGAGCACCGTGCCCGAGCCGATCACGCGGTTCTCGGGCAGCCCCGAGAGCTTCAGTGCCACGTGGGTGAGGATGTCCACGGGGTTCGACACCACGAGCAGGATGCCGGGGAAGTCGCGCCGCGCGATCTCGGGCACGATGGACTTGAAGATGCGCACGTTCTTGTGCACGAGGTCGAGGCGCGTCTCGCCCGGTTGCTGGTTCGCCCCGGCGGTGACGACGACGATGGCCGCGTCGGCGACGTCGTCGTAGTCGCCCGCGTAGATGTTCATGGGGCCGGCGAAGGGCATGCCA
Organism: Gordonibacter massiliensis (ex Traore et al. 2017); assembly: GCF_019731765.1. NCBI lineage: Bacteria > Bacillati > Actinomycetota > Coriobacteriia > Eggerthellales > Eggerthellaceae > Gordonibacter > Gordonibacter massiliensis (ex Traore et al. 2017). Next base: position 40,876 of record NZ_JAASIO010000009.1, read on the forward strand.
TGCGCGATGTCGAGCGCCTCGCCCTCGGCGCGCTCGCGATCCACGTCCACGAGCACCATCTCGGTGAATAGCCCGCTCTGCATGAGGGCGAAGGCCGTGGCGGAGCCCACGAACCCGCATCCGATGATGGCGACCTTGCGATTGTCGACGGCTCTGGCCATGGGAAAGCCTTCCTCTCGGTGGTTGACGGCGTGCGGCATCGAACCTACTGCAAGGCCGGAGGTTCGTCAAGGACGCGCGTCGAATGCACATCGCGCTTGTTCTTTCGTTTGACAAACGCGCGGGGGCGGGGGTATGATGCCTCCAGTTTTGAATGAAACCGCTGAAGTGGAAGTCAAAGCAGCCGTGCACGCACAGAGAGTCCGGGTGGCTGAGAGCCGGATCGAACGCAGGTTGCCAAATGGACCACGGAGGGCGCGGTGAACGGCGGTGGAACGGGCTTCCGCCGGCTCAGTATTCGCGACGTGAGGGCATACGTCAGTTGCCGGAGGTATGAAGGTACCTCGCAAAGCGCACGGCGCGAGCCGTGAAACAAGGTGGCACCGCGGGCAGCAAGCTCGTCCTTGGCAATGATGGTTTTGTCGAGGACGGGCTTTTTTCATGCCCTCCCGACCAAGACGGAAGGAAGGTGCCGGCCATGTACCCAACGCTCGAAGAGGTGCGTGCCATCGCCGCGGGCGGCGACTACCGTCGCGTGCCCGTGTGCTGCGAGCTCATGGCCGATCGGTTCACGCCGGTCGGGGTCATGCGCACGCTGCGTTCCGCGAGCTGCCACTGCTTTCTGCTGGAGAGCGCCGAGCAGGGTGGCGCGTGGGGCCGCTACTCGTTTCTGGGATGCAACCCCACCCTCGAGCTCACCTGCACGAACGGCACGCTGCGCATACGCGAGGGCCGCGAGGGCGCTCCCTTGCGCGAGACGGTTGAGGAAACCGGCCATCCCGGCCGCGCCATCCGCGCGGTGCTCGAGAGCTGCAAGAGCCCGCAGGTGCCGGGCATGCCTCCTCTGGCCGGCGGGCTGGTCGGCTACTTCTCGTACGACTACGTGAAGTACGCCGAGCCGCGCCTGCGCGCGGGCGAGCTGGCCGATCGCGATTTCCGCGACGTCGACCTCATGCTGTTCGACCAGGTGATCGCCTTCGACCACGCACGCCAGAAGCTGCTCGTGGTGGGCGGCGTGCGCACGGACGACCCCGAGGGCCTCGAGGCCTCCTACGAGCGGGCGCACGCCGCCCTGCAAGACACGGTGGCCCTGCTGGAGAGCGGCGCCAAGGCGTACTTCCCGCCCCTGCGCCTGCGCGAGCCCTTGGCCCCGCGCTTCTCGCAGCAGGAGTACGGCGAGATGGTGGAGCGCGCGAAGCGCTACATACACGAGGGCGACATCTTCCAAGTGGTGCTGTCGAACCCGTTGACGGCCGCTGCGGAAGGCAGCCTGTTCGACGCGTACCGCGTGCTGCGCACGACGAACCCCTCGCCGTACCTGTTCTACTTCTCGAGCGACGACGTGGAGATCGCGGGGGCCTCGCCGGAGACGTTGACGAAGCTGCAGGACGGCATGCTGCGCACGTTCCCTTTGGCTGGCACGCGCCCGAGGGGCGCGACCGACGAGGAGGACGCCGCCAACGAGCGCGCCCTGCTGGCCGACGAGAAGGAGCTGGCCGAACACAACATGCTGGTAGACCTGGGTCGCAACGATCTGGGCCGCGTGAGCGAGCTGGGCAGCGTGCGCGTGGAGCGGCACCTGGCCGTGCAGCGGTTCTCGCACGTCATGCACCTGGGCTCGGAGGTGCGCGGCCGTCTGCGCGCCGACCGCGACGCGGTGGACGCGCTCGACGCCATCCTGCCGGCCGGGACGCTCTCGGGCGCGCCGAAGCTGCGCGCCTGCCAGATCATCCGGGAGCTGGAGGGCGCGAAGCGCGGCATCTACGGCGGGGCGGTGGGGTACCTGGACTTCACGGGGAACATGGACACGTGCATATCCATACGGCTGGCGTACAAGAAGGACGGGCGCGTGTGCGTGCAGTCGGGCGCGGGCGTCGTGGCAGACAGCGACCCGGCCGCCGAGTTCGCCGAGTGCCGCAACAAGGCCCGCGCCGTGGTGGACGCGCTCGCCGCGGCGGAAGGGGGCCTGCGATGATCCTGCTCGTGGACAACTACGACAGCTTCGCCTACAACCTCTACCAGATGGCGGGCGCCGTCCGCCCCGACATACAGGTGGTGCGCAACGACGCCATAGACGTGGACGGCATCGCGGCGTTGGCGCCGGACGCCCTCGTCCTCTCGCCCGGCCCCGGCCGCCCCGAGGACGCGGGCGTGTGCATGGCGGCGGTCGAGCGCTTCGCGGGCACGGTGCCCATCTTGGGCGTGTGCCTGGGCCACCAGGCCATCTGCGCGGCGCTCGGCGCCACGGTGGGGTACGCGAAGGAGCTCATGCACGGCAAGGTGTCGCCGGTGGAGGCGACGGGAGAGAGCGTGCTGTTCGCGGGCCTGCCCCGCACGTTCCCGGTGGCACGCTACCACTCGCTGGCGGTGGACGGGGACACGCTGCCGTCCGCGTTGCGCGTGAGCGCGCGCACGGCCGACGGCGAGGTGATGGCCGTGGAGCACCGCGAGCTGCCCGTGTTCGGCGTGCAGTTCCATCCCGAGTCGGTGATGACGCCGCACGGGGCCGCCATCGTCGGGAACTTCCTGGCGCTGGCCGGGCGGGCGTAAGGCAGAGGAAAACGACGAACCGGAAAGGAAGTCGAGCACGATGATAAAGGAAGCCATTCTCAAGCTGTCCCGCAAGGAGGACTTGACCTACGCCGAGGCGGAGGAGGTGATGAACGAGATCATGAGCGGCGAGACGAGCGCCGTGCAGACGGCGTCGTACTTGACGGCGCTGGCCATGAAGGGCGAGACGGTGGACGAGATAACCGCGTCGGCCGCCGGCATGCGCGCGCATTGCGTGAAGCTGCTGCACGACCAAGACGTGCTGGAGATCGTGGGAACGGGCGGCGACGGCTCGAACTCGTTCAACATCTCCACGACGTCGGCCATGGTCATAGCCGCAGGCGGCGTTCCCGTTGCCAAGCACGGCAACCGAGCGGCCTCGTCGAAGTGCGGCGCGGCCGACGTGCTGGAAGCGCTGGGCGTGAACATCGCGGTGCCGCCCGAGCGCTCGACGGAGCTTCTGGGCGACATCGGCATCTGCTTCTTGTTCGCGCAGAACTACCACATAGCCATGAAGTACGTGGCTCCGGTGCGCAAGGAGCTGGCCATACGCACCGTGTTCAACATCCTGGGCCCGCTGTCGAATCCGGCGGGCGCGAACCGCGAGCTCATGGGCGTGTACGAGCAGGCGCTCGTGGAGCCGCTCGCGCAGGTCATGGCGAAACTCGGCGTGGCGCGCGGCATGGTGGTGTTCGGACAGGACGGCCTGGACGAGATATCCATGTCCGCGCCCACGAGCGTGTGCGAGATACGCGACGGCTGGTTCCAGTCCTACGAGGTGGCGCCGGAGGACTTCGGCTACGAGCGCTGCGCCAAAGACGAGCTGGTCGGCGGCACGCCGACGGAGAACGCGGCCATCGCGCGCGCCATCTTGGAAGGCGGCGAGCGGGGCGGCAAGCGCCAAGCCGTGTGCTTGAACGCGGGCGCGGCGCTCTACATCGGCGGCGTTGCGGACACGATGGCCCAGGGCGTGCGCCGGGCCGAGGAGCTCATCGACTCCGGGGCGGCGCTGGCGAAGCTCGACGAGTTCGCGCGGGAGAGCAACCGATGAGCGCGGAGCCGTTCGAAGCGGTCGACGCGGCACGCGGCGCGGGCGGGCCGAGTGCTCCGTCCGTCGCAGGCGCGGAAAGCATTCTGGAGAAGATCGCCGCGCGCACGCGCGAGCGCGTGGAGGACGAGAAGCGCGTGCGGTCTTTGGCCGAAGTGCGCCGCGCGGCCGAAGAGCGGTTGGCGGCCGAGCGGGCGGCGGAGGGGCGGCCGACGGCCGAGCGGGCGGCTGCCGCGACGTCTGGAAGCGCGTCGTCCGCGCCCGACGCGCTCGCTGCGGCGCGTGGGCAGGCGCCGGACGCCCTCCCGTTCGAGCGCGCCCTCGCGCGGCCCGGCATCTCCTTCATCTGCGAAGTGAAGCGCGCCTCCCCCTCGAAGGGGCTTATCGCGCCCGACTTCCCCTATGTGGACATCGCGCGCGACTACGAGGCGGCGGGCGCTGCGGCCGTGTCGTGCTTGACGGAGCCCTTCTGGTTCCAAGGGCGCGACGAGTACCTGGTCGAGATCGCGCGCGCGGTGGACATCCCCGTGCTGCGCAAGGACTTCGTGGTGGACGAGTATATGGTGTACGGCGCGAAGGCCCTGGGCGCTCAGGCCGTGCTGCTCATCTGCTCCATCCTGGACGACGGGGAGCTGGCGGCCTACCGGGTGCTTTGCGACGAGCTGAGGCTGTCCGCGCTCGTGGAGGCGCACACCGAGCGCGAGGTGGAACGGGCGCTTGCGGCCGGGGCGCGCGTGGTGGGCGTGAACAACCGCGATCTGGCCACGTTCGAGGTGGACCTGGGCACGAGCCGCCGGCTGCGCGCGCTCGCGGGCCCCGAGGCGCTGTTCGTGGCCGAGAGCGGTATCCGCACGCGCGCCGACGTGGCGCGCCTGCGCGAGGACGGCGTGGAAGCGGTGCTCGTGGGCGAGGCGCTCATGCGCGCCGCCGACAAGCGCGCCGCGTTGGACGAGCTGCGAGGGGAGGGCTCATGACGCGGATCAAGGTGTGCGGCCTCGTGCGCGAGGACGACGTGGACGCCGTGAACGCGGCGCGACCCGACTTTGCCGGGTTCGTGGTGGACGTGCCCGCCAGCCGCCGCAGCGTGTCGCCCGCCGAGGTGCGCGCGCTCGCGGCGCGTCTGGACGCGGGCATCCAGGCGGTGGGCGTGTTCGTGGATGCGCCGGCGGCGACGGTGGCGGAGCTGTTGAACGACGGCACGCTCGACGCGGCGCAGCTGCACGGAAGCGAGGACGCGGCCTATGTGTCGGCGCTGCGCGAGCTGACCGACAAGCCGCTCGTGCAGGCCTTTCGCGTGGCGAGCGCCGCGGATGTCGCCCGCGCCGAGGCGAGCGCGGCCGATCACGTGCTGCTCGACAGCGGCGCGGGCAGCGGGAGGACGTTCGACTGGAAGCTCGCCCGCGCCTGCAAGCGGCCGTTCTTCCTGGCGGGAGGGCTCGAGCCCGGCATCATCGCCCGGGCCGTCGAGGCGGCGCGGCCCTTCGGCGTGGATTTGAGCAGCGGGGTTGAGACGAACGGGGCGAAGGACCCCGAGAAGATCGCCCGGGCGGTGGCCGAAGCGCACGGCGCGGACGCGCCCGAAGCGGAAACGACGAGAGCAAGGGAGCAACGATGACCAAAGGAAGGTTCGGCGTGCACGGGGGCCAGTACATCCCCGAGACGCTGATGAACGCCGTGGGCGAGCTGGAAGAGGCCTACGCGCACTACCGGGAGGACCCGGAGTTCAACCGAGAGCTCGCGGACCTGCTCAACAACTACGCGGGGCGCCCTTCGCGCCTCTACTTCGCCGAGCGCATGACGGAGGATCTGGGCGGCGCGAAGGTGTACCTCAAGCGCGAGGATCTGAATCACACCGGCGCCCACAAGATCAACAACGTGCTGGGCCAGGCGCTGCTGGCCAAGAAGATGGGGAAGACCCGCCTCATCGCCGAGACGGGCGCCGGCCAGCACGGCGTGGCCACCGCCACCGCGGCGGCGCTCATGGGGATGGAGTGCGAGGTGTTCATGGGCCGCGAGGACACCGAGCGCCAGGCGCTCAACGTGTACCGCATGCGCCTTTTGGGCGCGCAGGTGCACGCGGTGGACGAGGGCACGGCCACGCTCAAGGACGCCGTGTCCGCCACGTTCCGCGAGTGGACCACGCGCATCGACGACACGCACTACGTGCTGGGGTCGGTCATGGGCCCGCACCCGTTCCCCACCATCGTGCGCGATTTCCAAGCGGTCATCTCGCGCGAGATCAAGCAGCAGCTGGCCGAGCGCGAAGGGCGCCTGCCCGACGCGGTGCTGGCCTGCGTGGGCGGCGGCTCGAACGCCATCGGGGCGTTCTACCACTTCATCGACGACCCGTCGGTGCGCCTCATCGGCTGCGAGGCGGCCGGGCGCGGCGTGGACGGCTTCGAGACGGCCGCCACCATCGCCACGGGGCGGCTCGGCATCTTCCACGGCATGAAGAGCTACTTCTGCCAGGACGAGCACGGCCAGATCGCGCCCGTGTACTCCATCTCGGCCGGGCTCGACTACCCCGGCGTGGGGCCCGAGCACGCGGCCCTGCACGACGCGGGGCGCGCCGAGTACGTGCCCGTCACCGACGACGAGGCGGTGGAGGCGTTCGAGTACCTGAGCCGTATGGAGGGCATCATCCCCGCCATCGAGTCGGCCCATGCGGTGGCGCACGCGCGCACGCTCGCGCCCGCCATGGGCAAGGACCAGATCATGGTCATCAACATCTCCGGGCGCGGCGACAAGGACTGCGCCGCCATAGCCCGCTATCGAGGGGAGGACCTCCATGAGTAGCATCCAAGCGCCGGCCGCCCAGCCGGGAGGCGCGTCCGCCGCCGCGTCGGGCGCCGCCCGCGTCGCGCGCGCCTTCGCCTCCGGCAAGGCGTTCGTGCCGTTCGTCACCTGTGGCGACCCCGATCTGGAAACCACCGAGGAGCTGGTGGTGGCCATGGCCGGGGCCGGGGCCGATCTGGTGGAGCTGGGCATCCCGTTTTCGGATCCCACGGCGGAAGGGCCCGTCATCCAGGCCGCCAACCTGCGGGCGCTCGCCAAAGGCGTGACCACCGACCAGGTGTTCGAGCTGGTGGGGCGCGTGCGGAAGCGCACGGACGTGCCGCTCGCGTTCATGACGTACGCCAACGTGCCGTTCTCGTTCGGAGCGGAGCGGTTCGCGCGCCGCATGGCCGAGACGGAGGTGGACGCGCTCATCCTGCCCGACATCCCCTTCGAGGAGAAGGAGGAGTTCGCGGCTCCCTGCCGTGCGGAGGGCGTTGCGTTCGTGTCGCTGGTCGCGCCCACGTCGCACGAACGCGTGCAGATGATAGCGCGCGAGGCCGAAGGGTTCGTGTACTGCGTGTCGTCGCTCGGCGTGACGGGCGCGCGCGAGAACATCGCCACGGACGTGGCGGCCCTGGTGGAGCGCGTGCGGCGGGCGCGGCCCGACATCCCGTGCGCCGTGGGCTTCGGTATCGCCACGCCCGAGCAGGCCGCCGCCATGGCGGCCGTGTCGGACGGCGCCATCGTGGGCAGCGCCATCGTGCGCCTGGTCGCCGAGCACGGCCGCGCTTGCGTGGAGCCGGTGGCCGCCTATGTGCGCGCTATGAAGGCCGCGGTGTCCGCCGTCGAGAATTGATGGCGGCCCGCTCCCATTGCGCAGCGCTCTGCTATGATGCGGGAATGCAGTGATCGCATGCGAGCGGGGGAGGGTCATTGGCGAAGCTATCGGTGGCGCCCAGGGCGAAAGACGACGAGCGCCTGGCCGCCTACGTCGAGAAATACGCGCGGCGCGTGGAGGCCATGCCGCCGGGCACGTGCCCGGTCGTGGCGCAGCTCGCGCTTCTGCAGGCGGGGGCGGCGCAGACGTGCGGGAAGTGCGTGCCGTGCCGCGACGGCCTGCCGCGGCTGGCGGCGCTGCTCGAGCGCGTGGCAGCCTGCGAGGCCGACGAGAACGTGCTCGTTGAAGCCCGCGCGCTGGCCGAGATGATCCGCGACACCTCCGACTGCGCCATCGGCTACGAGGCGGCGAACGCCGTGCTCGAGGGCATGGACGCCTTCGCCGACGAGTACGCGAGCCACGTGGAGCGCGGCGCGTGCCAGGAGGGCGTGGGGCAGACGGTCCCCTGCGAGACGCTTTGCCCGGCGCACGTGGACGTGCCCGGCTACCTGGCGCTCGTGGCGGGCGGCGACTACGCCGGGGCCGTCAACCTGGTGCGCAAGGACAACCCGTTCCCCACGGCGTGCGCGTTCGTGTGCGAGCATCCCTGCGAGACGCGGTGCCGCCGCACGCTTCTGGACGCGCCCGTCAACATTCGCGGCATCAAGCGCTACGCCGTCGACCAGGCCCCCGCCGACCGGGTGGCGCCGCCCGCGCACAGCGTGGACACCGCGAAGAACGTCGCCGTCATCGGAGGCGGGCCGAGCGGGCTCACCTGCGCCTACTTCCTCGCCCTCATGGGGCACCGCGTGACGGTGTTCGAGGCGCGCAGCCAGCTGGGCGGCATGATGCGCTACGGCATTCCCGCCTACCGCCTTCCGCGCGAGCGGCTGGACGAGGATATCCGCGGCATCCTGTCCGCCGGCTCCATCACGGCGCTCTGCGACACGCCGGTGGGCGCGCGCGAGATGGCCGAGATCGCCGAAAACTACTATGCCGTATACGTGGCCGTGGGCGCGCAGGCGGGCAAGACGCTCAAGATGGAGAACGCGGACGCCGCAGGCGTCATGTCGGCGGTGGAGCTGCTGGGCGCCATCGGCGACGGCGATTACCCCGACTTCACGGGCAAGAAGGTAGCCGTGGTGGGCGGCGGCAACGTGGCCATGGACTGCGCGCGCACGGCCGTGCGCGCCGGAGCCGCCGAGGTATCGGTGGTGTACCGTCGCCGGCGGTGCGACATGACGGCGCTGCCGGCCGAGGTGGAGAGCGCCGTGGCCGAGGGCGTGGAGCTGATCGCGCTCGAGGCGCCGGCGGCCATCGAGGTGGATGGGGCCGGGCGCTGCGCCGCGCTCGTCACGCAGCCGCAGATGATCGGCCCCGTGCGCGGCGGCCGTCCGGCCCCCGTGCCGGCCGACAAGCCCCCGCGCCGCATCGAGGCCGACGTCGTGCTCGTCGCGGTGGGGCAGGACATCGAGGCGGGGCCGTTCGAGGACTTCGGGATGAAGACCACCTGGGGGCGCTTCGACGCCGACGAGCATCTCGCGGCCGAGGGCTTCGGCAACGTGTTCGTGGGCGGCGACTGCCAGACGGGCCCGTCCACGGTGATCCGCGCCATCGGCGCGGGCAAGGTCGCCGCGCGCAACATCGACGCCTACTTGGGGTATTCGCACAAACTCGCCTGCGACGCGCACGCCCCGGCGGCCGCGCCCAACGACCGCGCGCCCAAGGGCCGCGTGGAGCTGGCGGAACGCCCGGCCCGCGAGCGCAAGCGGGATTTCCTGGACGTGGAAGAGGGCATGAGCCGCGAGGAGGTCGTGCAGGAGTGCGGGCGCTGCCTGCGCTGCGACGTCTTCGGCTGCGGATCGACCGAGGGAGGCAGGAGCCAGTATGCCTAGCATCACGATAAACGGCGCGGCGCTTGAGGCGCCGGAGGGCGCGACCGTGTTGGAGGCGGCGCGGGAGGCGGGCATCCGCATCCCCACGCTCTGCTACCTGAAGGACGTGAGCGCCGTTGGCGCGTGCCGCGTGTGCGTGGTGGACGTGGAGGGCGTGGACCATCCGGTGCCGTCGTGCTCGACCGCCGTGTGGGACGGCATGGCCGTGACCACCGACTCGCCGCGCCTGGCGACCTATCGGCGCATCGCGCTCGAGCTGCTCATGGCCGACCACGGGCGCGGCATGGGCGCCCCCTGCCTCGCCTGCGACAAGAACGGTGCCTGCGAGCTGGCCGCCCTCTGCCGAGAGTACGGCGTGGAGGGGCCGGAGCGCCCCGAGCCGCGCCCGGTGCGGCCCGTGCTGGACGCCAACCCGTTCCTCTCCTTCGACCCGAACCTGTGCATCCGCTGCCAGCGCTGCGTGGGCGCCTGCAACGCCGCGGCGCGCAACCACACGCTGCGCACGGGCAAGCGGGGCGTGCGCACCGCCATCGAGGCGCCGTTCGGCGAGGACTGGCGCGCCACCGACTGCGAGTCGTGCGGCACCTGCGCGCAGGCGTGCCCCACGGGCGCGCTCACCGAGAAGCGCCGCGGCGCCTACCGCTCGTGGGAGACGGAGCGCGTGCGCACCACCTGCCCGCACTGCGGCGTGGGCTGCCAGCTGGATCTCGTGGTGAAGGACGGCCGCATCGTGGACGCCGAGGGCGCGCCGGGGCCGTCGAACAAGGGGCTTCTGTGCGTGAAGGGGCGCTCGAGCAGCTTCGATTTCGTCGACGCGCCCGACCGTCTGCGCACGCCGCTCGTGCGCAATGCCGCCACCGGCCAGCTTGAGCCGGCCACGTGGGACGATGCGCTCGATGTGGTGGCGCGGCGCTTCACGGAGCTGCGCGACGAGCACGGCGGCGGGTCGCTTGCGGCCTTCGCCTGCTCGCGCTCTACGAACGAGGATATCTACTTGTTCCAGAAGATGGCGCGCATCGCCTTCCAAACGAACAACGTGGACTGTTGCGCGCGTGTTTGACACGCTCCCACCGTCGCCGGTCTGGCGACCATGCTTGGCTCGGGAGCGATGACGAACTCCATCGACGACGTGACGCGCAAGGCGGACGTCGTCATGCTCGTGGGGTCGAACCCCGAAGAGGCGCATCCGGTCATCGGCATGCAGCTGCGCGCCGCCGTGGAGCGGGGCTGCCGGCTCATCGTGGTGGACCCGCGCGACATCGGGCTGGCCGCGCAGGCCGACATCCACCTGAAGCTGCGGCCGGGCACGAACGTGGCGTTCGCCAACGGAATCGTGAACATCCTGCTGGCCGAAGGCCTGGTGGACGACGAGTTCGTGCGCGAGCGCACGGAGGGCATCGAGGTGCTGGCCGCCACGGTGCGCGACTACACGCCCGCGCGCGTGGCCGAGATATGCGGCATCGACCAGCGCGACCTCGTGTCCGCCGCGAAGATGTACGGTTCGGCGGGGGCGGCCGCCATCGTGTACTGCCTGGGCGTGACGGAGCACTCCACCGGCACCGACGGCGTCATGGCGCTGTCAAACATCGCCATGATAACCGGCAACCTGGGCAAACCTGGCGGCGGCGTGAACCCGCTGCGCGGGCAGAACAACGTGCAGGGCGCCTGCGACATGGGTGCGGGGCCGGATGACCTGCCTGGCTACCAGAAGGTCGCCGACCCCGAGGCCGTGCGCCGTTTCGAGCGCGCCTGGGGCGCGTCGCTGCCGCGCGAGCGCGGGCTCAAGGCCACCGAGTGCTTCCCCGCCATGTTGAAAGGACGCGTGCGCGGCCTGTTCCTGTTCGGCGAGGATCCCGTGCGCACCGACCCGGACACGCACCACGTGATCCGAGCGCTGGAGGCGCTGGAGTTCCTGGTGGTGGACGACCTGTTCCTCACCGAGACGGCGAAGTACGCCGACGTCGTTTTGCCCGGCCGCAGCTACGCGGAGAAGGAGGGCACGTTCACGAACACCGAGCGGCGCGTGCAGCGCGTGCGCAAGGCGGTGGAGGGGCCGGCGGGCGCGCGCCTCGACACGGACATCTTCGCCGAGGTGATGAACCGCATGGGCTGCGCGCAGCCGCGCATGGACGCCGCGGCGCTCATGGACGAGATCGCGTCGGTGACGCCTTCGTACGGCGGGGTGAGCCACGCGCGCCTCGACGGCGACGAGGCGGCCGGCCGGGGCCTGCAGTGGCCGTGCCCGCATGCGGAGCACCCCGGCACGCCCATCCTGCACCAGCACGAGTTCGCGCAGGGCGTGGGCGCGTTCTCCACGCCGGACTACCGCCCGTCCGCCGAGCTGCCCGACGGCAAGTATCCCTTGGTCATGATGACGGGACGCGTGCTGTACCAGTACAACGCCCGCGCGATGACCGGACGCACCGAGGGCTTGGACGAGATGTCCGGCAGCTCGTTCATCGAGCTGAACGACGCCGACGCCGCCGCCCGCGGCATAGCCGACGGCGACCGCGTGCGCGTGTCGTCGCGGCGCGGCGCCATTGAGACCACGGCCCGCGTGTCCCCCAAGACGAACCCCGGCCAGACGTGGATGCCCTTCCACTTCCAAGACGGCAACAGCAACTGGCTCACCATAGCCGCCCTCGACCGCGTGTCGAAGGCCCCCGAGTACAAAGTGTGCGCTGTGCAGGTGGAGAAAGCGGGCGATGCGAGCGGGACGACGGCGCGCACGGACGCCGGAGCGGGTGGTCCGAGCGAATCGCCCGATGCAGCCGAAAGGGAGGTGGCCGGCGAGGCGTTCGGCGGGGTGGCAGCCTCCTGTCGCGCAGCGCAGTCGCTCGGCGCGCGCGATGCCGAAGGATCGAACGAGGCGGCCAGCGCGGACGGGGGAGCGAGGGCGTGAACGCGCTCGTGCTCGGCGGCACGCAGTTCATCGGCCGCGCATTGGCAATGGAGCTGGTCGCGCGCGGCCACGTCGTGTCCATCCTCACGCGTGGCAAGCTTCCGGTGGACTACGAGGGCCTGCATGCGCGCTACGTGGCCGACCGCAAGGACGTCGAGAGTTTACGGCAGCTGGAGGGGAAACGCTTCGATGCGGTATTCGACGTGTCGGGCTATGGCATAGCCGACGTTAGGCCGGTGCTCGAGGCGTTGCGCCCCGGTACGGAAACACGCTACGTGTTCCTGAGCTCGGGCGCCGTGTACAAACCTTCCTCCGCACCGCTCTCCGAGGACGCGCCGAAGGGCGAGAACGAACAGTGGGGTCGGTATGGAACGGACAAGCTGGCGGCCGAGGAGTTGTTGCGGGAGCATCGATCGTGGGAGGGTTTCGCCCTGTCTATCGTGCGGCCCGCCTACGTGTACGGCCCGGGCAACAACCTGTACCGAGAAGCGTACCTGTTCGACCGCCTCGAGCGGGGCGAGGCGGTGCCCGTACCGCAGGGCGGTACGACAACCCAGTTCGTGCACATTGATGACCTCGTGAACCTCCTTGTCGGTCTCGCGCTACGCGAGGCCGACGGCGAAGAGGAGGCTTTCAACTGCGCGCACCCCGAGCCGATCGGCTGGCCCGCGCTCGTGGAGGCCGCCGCTGAGGCGATGGACGTGGAGCCGCGCTTCAAGGAGGTCGACTACCGGGGCGTCATGGAGCCGCGCGAGTTCTTCCCGTTCCGGGACTGTACCTATCTGCTCGACGTCGGTCGGGCCGCACGACTCGGCCTGGCCCCGGCCATCGACCTGCGAGAGGGCTTGGCCGAAACGTACGCCTGGTACCGCCGCGCCCGTCCGCGCCTCATCGATCCCAAGATGAACCGCGTCGAGGAAGCGCTTGCCGCGGGTTAGGTCGGCGCGCTGTCGGCGCACACTTGCCGTTCTTCATGATTGCACGCTAGCTCCGCTGTTAAACCAGCATTGCCACGTACCCGGCCAGGTTGTCATCCTGAGCGGAGGCGGCTCGCTCAGGATGACAACGCGTTGGCTTGCGGAATGTCAATGCCGGTTTAACAGCGGAGCATCGAGTTTTCGCACGTTTTTCGTCGGAATGTTACATTTGGGAGGCCGTATGCTGGCGTTCCGCATGGTGAAGAGAGGCTATCTTCTTCCGAGCTAATTCGCGACCTGGGATTATCGTATTCAGGGAGCGTCTTCGCAATGAAGAGCGTATGCGAGTGGGCTTGCATACGCAACATTGCGCCCGAAAACGTGTAAAAAAGCGGAGCCTGCGTCGACGCTGCGGCCGCGCGCCAAGGAAAAGCACCGCGCTCGTTCGCCGAAAGCTCAGATCAAAACGCCGTTGCAGTGGTCCACTTCGTGCTGGATGATCTGGGCGGTCCAGCCGCGGTAGGACTTCGTGTGCTCGCGCAGCTGCTCGTCTTGGAAGCGCACTTTGATGGTCCGGTAGCGCGTGGTCGTGCGCACGCCGTCGAGGGACAGGCAGCCCTCTTCAGCCTTGAACGGGCCGGAAGCTTCGACGATCTCAGGGTTCAACATCGTTCGCGTCGTCCCGTTGTCGTCGAATACAATGATGCGCTTCAACACGTCTATCATGTTCGCCGCCATGCCCACGCACGAATTCGCATGGGCCGCCAGCGTGTCGCGCAGGTCGCACGCCGTTTGCAGGTCGTCGGCCGTTGCGGGTGCCGAGGCCTGGCGAAGGACGAACCGGTCTTTCATGATGGGCTTGATCACGGGGCCGCCTTTCGCGTCGTCGTGGGAGGATGGATAGGGCGCCATGAAGGGGCGCACCGAACGTTCCGCGTCGAGGAACGTTCGCAGGTTGCACGTAGGGCAAGGGCTCTGCCCTTGCCGTCGACCGGAATCGCCCCGCAGGCGGCGGCAAGGGCAGAGCCCTTGCCCTACGGGACGGTTCCGGTCGAGTGCCAGTCGCGAGGCTTTGATGCGGCCTCTCGGCTCTGCCCGCCTAGTCGCGCGTGAGCTTGCGGTGCAGGCGGTGGGGCTTGGAGGCCTCGGGCCCCAGGCGCTCCAGGCGGTTCTCCTGGTAGGCCTCGAAGTTGCCCTCGAACCAGGTCCAGGTGCCGGGGTTCTCGTCGGTGCCCTCCCAGGCCAGGATGTGCGTGGCCACGCGGTCGAGGAACCAGCGGTCGTGGCTCGTCACCACGGCGCAGCCGGGGAACGTCAGCAGCGCTTCCTCAAGGCTGGCCAGCGTCTCGGTGTCCAGGTCGTTCGTGGGCTCGTCGAGCAAGAGCAGGTTGCCGCCCTGCTTCAAGGTGAGCGCCAGATTCAGGCGGTTGCGCTCGCCGCCGGAGAGCACGCCGGCCGGCTTCTGCTGGTCGGAGCCCTTGAAGCCGAAGCTGGCCACGTAGGCGCGGCTGGGGATCTCGGTGTCGCCCACGATCATGAAGTCGTTGCCGCCGGACACCACTTCCCACAGCTTCGTGTTCGGGTCGATGCCCTCGCGGTTCTGGTCGACGTAGCTGATCTTCACCGACTCGCCGATGTCGAGCGTGCCGTCGTCCACCGGCTCCAGACCCATGATCATCTTGAACAGGGTGGACTTGCCCACGCCGTTGGGGCCGATGACGCCCACGATGCCGTTGGGCGGCAGGTTGAACGACAGATCGTCGATGAGCACGCGCTCGCCGAACGCCTTGTGCAGGTGCTCGGCCTCGATGACCTTGGCGCCCAGGCGCGGCGGCACGGGGATCTGGATCTCGTTGTAGTCGAGCTTCTTGTTGGCGCGCGCCTCGGCGGCCATCTGCTCGTAGGCGGCCAGGCGAGCCTTGCTCTTGGCCTGGCGGGCCTTCGGGCTCGAGCGCACCCATTCCAGCTCGCTCTTCAGCTTCTTCGCCAGCTTCTCCTGGCTCTGGCCCTGCGCCTCGATGCGGGCGGCCTTCGTCTCCAGGTACGTGGAGTAGTTGCCCTTGTAGGGGAACAGGCTGCCGCGGTCCACCTCGCAGATCCACTCGGCCACGTGGTCGAGGAAGTAGCGGTCGTGCGTCACGGCCAGCACCGCGCCCTGGTAGGTGCGCAGGAACTGCTCGAGCCACAGCACCGACTCCGCGTCCAGATGGTTCGTGGGCTCGTCGAGCAAGAGCAGGTCGGGCGCCTCCAGCAGCAGACGGCAGAGCGCCACGCGGCGGCGCTCGCCGCCGGAGAGGTGGCCGACCGGCTCGTCGGGGTCGGGGCACTGCAGCGCGTCCATGGCCTGGGAGAGCTGGCTGTCCAAGTCCCAGCCGTTCGCGGCGTCGATCTCGGTCTGCAGCTTGCCCATCTCGTCCATGAGGGCGTCGAAGTCGGCGTCGGGCTCGGCCATTTCCATGCCGATGGCGTTGAAGCGCTCCACCTTCGCGAAGATGTCGCCGAAGGCCTGCTTGATGTTCTCGAGGACGGTCTTGTCCTCGTCGAGCGGCGGCTCCTGCATGAGGATGCCCACGGAATAGCCCGGCGTGAGCCGCGCCTCGCCGTTCGTGACCTCCTCGAGGCCGGCCATGATCTTGAGCAGGGTGGACTTGCCCATGCCGTTCGGCCCCACGACGCCGATCTTCGCGCCGGGGTAGAACGACAGCGTCACGTCGTCGAGGATGACCTTGTCGCCGTGCGCCTTGCGGGCCTGATGCATCTGGTAAATGAATTCTGGCATGGTTCGCTTTCCTGGGTTGGGGTTTTTCTGCACGGGCTATTGTCTCATGGATGCGCGCCGACGGCGAGGTGGTTTTCCGCCTCCATATACCGTCCGCCGCCGCGACGTTCGCGCGCGCCTGCGTCGTGGTACCATGGAGCCAACTGAATAGCTTATGCAGGAGAACCGAGCGGGCGCGGCCCGCGGGCGTTGAGAAGGCGAGAGCCTGATCCTTTGAACCTGTCAGTTAACACTGGTGTAGGGAGCATGCTTTGAAGACGAGGACGCTTGCCGCAACGGTGGGCGTCTTTTCGTTTTCGGGAAAGGAGCGGAAGCGGTGGAGAAAGCGGAACTTGAGCGGCAGGTGGCCGCGGCGGTGGACGCGGCGCGGCGGGAGGTGCCGCTGGTCGGCTCGGTCACGAACGCCGTGAGCGTGAACTTCGTGGCCAACGCGCAGCTGGCGGCCGGCGGGTCGGCGGCCATGGTGTACCTGCCCGACGAGGCGGAGTTCCTGGCGCAGGCGGGCGGCGCGCTGTACCTCAACCTGGGCACGCTGTTGCCGGTGCATGAGGAGACGATGCCGCGCGGCGCGCAGGCCATGTGCGAGCTGGGCAAGCCGTGGGTGCTCGACCCGGTGGGCATCGGCATCGGGTCGCTGCGCACCGGCATCCTGAAGGAGCTGAAGGCGTGCAAGCCCGCCATCGTGCGGGCGAACGCCTCTGAGGTCATCGCGCTGGCAGGGCTGTGGGAGCTGGACGGCGGCGACGTTCGGGCCCAGGTGCGCGGGGTGGACTCCACCGACGAGGTGGACGCGGCCGAGGGCGCGGCCGTGGCCCTGGCGCGCTGGACCGGAGGGGCCGTTGCGGTGTCGGGGGCGGTCGACCTGGTCACCGACGGCGCCGTCGTGGCGACGTCGCGCGGAGGGTCGCCGCTCATGGAGAAGGTGACGGGCTTCGGGTGCTCGCTCGGCGGCGTGGCCGCCGTGTACGCGGCCGTCGCCTCGCCGCTCGCGGCGGCGCTCGCTGCCACGGCGGCCTACAACCTGGCCGGGGCGCGCGCGTTCGCACGCGCGCAGGCGCCCGGAAGCTTCCAGGCGGCGTTTTTGGACGAGCTCTACGAGGCGTCGGCAGCGGACGTCGCGGGCAATCCGTTCGATATCAGAGAGGTGTGAGGCGTATGAACACGTTGGTGGCGGTGGCCATCGCCCCGTTGGGCGTGGGCGACGAGTTGGCGGCCGAGGTGGCGGAGGTCGTGCGGGTCATCCGCGCGTCGGGCCTCCCGAACCGGACGAACTCCATGTTCACCGAGATCGAGGGCGAGTGGGACGAGGTGTTCCAAGTGGTGAAGGACGCTACGTTCGCGCTGGCGGAGAAGGGCATCCGCACCGAGGTTGTGCTCAAGGCCGACGTGCGTCCCGGGCACACTGGCATGATGGAGCGCAAGGTGAGCAAGGTGGACGACATCCTGGGCGGGGGCGGCCATGCGGAATAACCTGGACATAACGGCGTACTTGGTGCTGGGCCCCGAGAACACGGCCGGCCGCCCGGTGGGCGACGTGATTGAGGCGGCGCTGGCGGCGGGGTTCACCTGCGTGCAGGTGCGCTCGAAGGAGTGCTCGGCGCGCCAGCTGATGGAGGTGGTGCGCGCGGCCGCCGGCGCCATCGAGCGCGTCGGCGCGGCCCAGCGGGTGGCGCTTTTGGTGGACGACCGGCTCGACGTGGCGCTGGCGGCGCGCGCGGCCGGCGTCAAGGTGGACGGCGTGCACGTGGGGCAGTCCGACGTGCCGGTGGAGGTGTGCCGGAGGTATCTGGGCGAGGACGGCGTCGTGGGCCTCTCGGCGCGCACCGACGAGATGCTGGAGTACGTGCGCACGGTCGACACGGACTGCGTGGACTACCTGGGCGCGGGGCCTCTGCACGAGACGGCCACGAAGCCCGATTGCGGCATGGACGCGGCGGGCAACGTGATAACCAGGAGCCTGGCGGACTTGGCGGAGCTCGCGCGCACGAGCCCGCTTCCCGTGGTGGTGGGCGGCGGCGTGAAGGCCGCGGACATCCCCGCCCTCGCGCGCACGGGGGTCGACGGCTTCTTCGTGGTGTCGGCGGTGTGCGCCGCGCCCGACCCCGGAGCCGCCGCCCGCGAGCTCGTGGAGGCTTGGCGCGCCGCACGGGCGTAGCCTTCGGCGTTCCACGCGAAGGCTCGTCCGCTTGGCAAGGGGGAGCGTTGGATTTAATTTGCTCGTCTCTCGTTCCGAGCGCGTGTCGGCTTCGTTCTTGGTAGGATAGCTATTCACTCCTTGTCATCCTGAGCGGAGGCGCGTAGCGCCGGAGTCGAGGGATCTTCGAGGGTCGAACATCTGGAAAAACCGATACCATCGCAACAGGAGGCTGCACATGGCGAAAACGCGCATCGGCATTTTGGGTTACGGGAACTTGGGCAGGGGCGTGGAGCTGGCCTGCCGGCA
Organism: Gordonibacter massiliensis (ex Traore et al. 2017); assembly: GCF_019731765.1. NCBI lineage: Bacteria > Bacillati > Actinomycetota > Coriobacteriia > Eggerthellales > Eggerthellaceae > Gordonibacter > Gordonibacter massiliensis (ex Traore et al. 2017). The sequence continues at coordinate 59,224 of NZ_JAASIO010000009.1, forward strand.
GAACGACGACATGGAGTTCGCAGCGCTGTTCACCCGGCGCGACCCGGCGACCGTGAAGCCCTTGACCGACGGCGTGGCCGTGTACGCCGCCGCCGACCTGGCGGCCCATGCGGACGACGTGGACGTGCTCGTTTTATGCGGCGGCAGCGCGAGCGACCTGCCCGAGCAGACGCCGGCGTGCGCGAGCCTGTTCAACGTGGTGGACTCGTTCGACACCCACGCGAACATCCCCGTCCACTTCGCGAACGTGGACGTGGAGGCGAAGGCGGGCGGCAAGGTGGCCGTGATCTCGGCCGGCTGGGATCCGGGCATGTTCTCGCTCGCGCGCCTGTACGCGAACAGCATCCTGCCCGAGGGGCGCGACTACACGTTCTGGGGGCGCGGCGTCTCGCAGGGGCACAGCGACGCCATCCGCCGCATCGAGGGCGTGGCCGACGCCCGCCAGTACACGGTGCCCGTGCCCGAAGCCCTCGACGCCGTGCGGGCCGGCGAGAACCCCGAGCTCACCACGCGTCAGAAGCACACGCGCGAATGCTACGTGGTGGCGAAGGAGGGCGCGGACAAGGCAGCCATCGAGAAGGCCATCGTGGAGATGCCGAACTACTTCTCCGACTACGACACCACGGTGACGTTCGTCACGCAGGAGGAGCTCGACCGCGACCACGCCGGCATCCCGCACGGCGGCTCGGTCATTCGTTCGGGCGTGACGGGGGCAGGCGGCGAGCACGCGCACGTGGTGGAGTACTCGCTGAAGCTGGACTCCAACCCCGAGTTCACCGGCAGCGTGCTCGTGGCCTGCGCCCGCGCGGCGCACCGCCTCGCCCGCGAGGGGCAGACGGGCTGCAAGACGCTGTTCGACATCCCGCCCGCATACCTGTCGCCGCTCGCCGCCGAGGAGCTGCGCGCGAGCATGCTGTAGGCGCTAGGGCGCGCCCGGCAGGGCAAGACGGTCGGCGGCAACGGACGGGCTACGGCCCGTCCGTTTTGCTTTCTGTACCGAAAGGGGTACAGCTGATACACTGGTGTTCCGTTATGCCGCCCCGTCGAAGGGACCTCCTATGCCGGTCAATCGCCAGAAGCTCAAGCTGCTGTACCTTATGAGGATGCTGCTGGAGGAGACCGACGCCGAGCGGGGGCTCACCATGCCGCAGCTCGTCGAGCGGTTGGAGGAGCTGGGCGTCTCGGCCGAGCGCAAGTCCGTCTACCGCGACCTCGAGGCGCTGCGCGAGTTCGGTCTGGACGTGCGCACGCTTTCTCGCCAGCCGGTGGAGTACGCCGTCGTGGGCCGCGAGTTCGCCTTTCCCGAGCTGCTGCTGTTGGTGGACGCGGTGCAGAGCTCCCGTTTCCTCACGCAGCGCAAAAGCGACGCGCTCGTGCGGAGCGTGAAGCGGCTGGCGCCCGCGCGGCAACGCAAGCTGCTGGACAAGCGCCTGCATGTGGAGGGGCGCATCAAGACGCAGAACGAGTCGGTGTTCGCGAACGTCGACCGCATCCAGGAGGCCATGGCGCGGCGTCGGAAGATATCGTTTCTCTACTTCAAGTACGACGCGGCGAAACGGCGGGTGATGCAGCACGGCGGCGCGCGTTACGTGGAGACGCCCGTGCGGCTCGTGTACTCCGACGGCTACTACTATCTGGTGGCGTACAACGAGAAGCACGACGGGTTTCCCAGCTACCGCGTGGACCGCATGGACAAGATCGAGGTGACGGACGAGCCCGCGTGCCGGAACGCCCGCGTCGCGGGCTTCGACGTGGAGGAGATGGCGAGCCGCGCGTTCGGCATGTACGACGGCGAGCCGGTGCGCGCCACGCTGCTGGCCACCGACGAGGCCATGGGGGCGGTGATCGATCGGTTCGGTGAGGACGTGGAGTCGCTAACTGCGGGGGAAGGGTTCGCGCGCGTCTACGTGGCGGTCGCCGCGAGCCCCGCGTTCTTCGGGTGGCTCGCGCAGTTCGGCGACCGTCTGCGCATCGAGAAGCCGAAGTCGCTCGCGCGGGAGTACCGGGACTATCTGCGGGGGATACTGGAAGCGTACGAGTAGCGAGCGGCTAGAGCAGCACGACGGCAAGGGAGACGGCTGCCAGCAGGACGCCCGCCCCGCGCGCCCAGGCAAGCTCGCTTTTCGAGAGGTCGTACCCGCGGCCTCGCAAGCTGCGACGGCGCGGGGGAGCGGGCTTCGCGTGCCGCGGCGCGGAGGTTCGCACGACGCTCACCTGACAGGTGGCGCTCGGGTCGAACTTCAGGATCACGGCTTCCGTCGCCGTCTTTTCCCAGCGTGCGGCTTCTCCCATGTCCTCTTCCTTTCCCTCGGCTGGTGCGGGTGCGTTTTGCGCGGCGCGCGTTCTTGCTGCTGTGCAGGATATACGCCGAAGGCAGGTTCATGTGTACCGAAAAGGGGACAGCTAGAGTAATAAAGGGGGTTCTTGGCAGAAAAGCCGTATCGAAAACCGCCGCGCACGCCGTCGGGGACGGTTCGCGGTTGCGGCGGGTGCCTGCTACCCGGCGAGCTCCACGGTGTGCAGGGGCTTGTACACGGCCCCTTCGCGTTCCAGCGTGCTTTTGAACAGCGTGACGGCGACGGCCTCGTCGTCACGCGGGAACGCGAGCGGCGGCAGGTCCCTTTTCGGAATGCGGGCCCGTCGGGCCAGGGTCACGTGAGGCTTGAACGGCTTCTCGTCGAAGGCGAGGCCGCGCGCCGACAGCTCGTCGCGGAGCCGGGCGGCAAGGTTCATGAGCGCGGGGTCGGCCGCGATGCCCAGCCAGAGGGTGGCGTCGCTCGCGCGGCCGAACTTGCCCAAGCCGTCGCTTCTCACAGGGACGGGCGGAACCGCCTCGCAGGCGGCGTCGACGGCCTGGGTCGCCGCGGCGACGCCCGCCTCGTCGATCTCTCCCAGGAAGGCGAGCGTGAGATGGTAGGTCTCCTTCGGCAGGAAACGGCCTTCGACCGAGGCGCTCAGGCAGCGGGCGAAGGCCGCCGCGTCGAAGGTGAAGCCCTCCGGCAGCTGCAAAGCGACGAACGTTCTCATGACGGCCTCCTGTAGGACTGCTCCGGCGCGCGGCGCGCCGCCCGTCTCGCACCGGAGCACGCGGCCTCTACGCCGCTCGCCCGCGCGAATGCGAGGCATCCGGGAGGGGCGGCAACGCATGCCCTTCGGGCCCGACGCGGCGCGCCGGGCGGGCTATTCCTTCCCCGACCAGCAGTAGGTGCAGATCTTCTCCCGGTCGATGCCGATAGCCTCCAGCATGCCGTCGAGCGACTGGTAGCCCAGCGAGTCGAAGCCCATCTTCTCGCAGATGGACTTCAGCATGCACGCTCCGCGTTCGGTGGAGCTGTTGGCGTACTCGTCCAAGTGCTGCTGGCCCTCGTCGCCTTCCAGCTCCTGGATCACGCGGCGGGCGATGAGTTCCATCTCGGAGCGGCTGCGCGAGAAGCTCAGGTACTTGCAGCCGAACATGATGGGCGGGCAGGCCGAGCGCATGTGCACTTCGGAGGCGCCGCATTCGTGCAGGTAGTTCACCGTTCCCTGCAGCTGCGTGCCGCGCACGATGGAGTCGTCCACGAACATGAGCCTCTTGTCGCGGATGAGCTCGGGCACGGGGATGAGCTTCATCTTGGCCACGCGGTCGCGCACGTCCTGGTTCGTGGGCATGAACGAGCGGGGCCACGTGGGGGTGTACTTGATGAACGGGCGGCCGAAGGGGGCCTTGCTCTCGGTGGAGTACCCGATGGCGTGCGGCACGCCCGAGTCCGGCACGCCAGCCACGTAGTCCACGTCGGGCACGCCGCCCGCGGCCGCCTCGTCGCGCGCCATGATCGCGCCGTTGCGGTAGCGCATGACCTCCACGTTCACGCCCTCGTAGTTCGAGTTGGGGTAGCCGTAGTACACCCACAGGAACGCGCAGATCTTCATCTGGGTTCCCGCAGGGGAGATGGTCTCGTACCCGTCGGCGTCCACGCGCACGATCTCGCCCGGCCCCAGCTCGTACTCGTCGTCGTAGCCCAGCTTGTGGTAGGCGAACGACTCGAACGAGATGCAGAAGCCCTCGCCGTTCTTGCCGATGAGCACGGGCAGGCGGCCCACTTTGTCGCGCGCGGCGATGATCGTGCCGTCGCTGGTCATGATGAGCAGCGTGAGCGAGCCCTCGATGACGTCCTGGGCGAACTTGATGCCCTCGACGAAGCTGCCCTTCTGGTTGATGAGGGCGGCGACGAGCTCGGTGGTGTTCACCGCGCCCGAGCTCATGGCCATGAACTGTTTGCCGCCGCTTTCAAAGTAGTCTTCCACCAGCTGCTCGGCGTTGTTGATGGCGCCCACGGTGGTGATGCCGAACGTGCCCAGATGCGAGCGCACGAGCAGCGGCTGCGGGTCGGTGTCGCTGATGCAGCCTATGCCGCTGCAACCGTGGAACCCGGGCAGGTCGTCCTCGAAGCGAGTGCGGAACGGCGTGTTCTCGATCGAGTGGATCTCGCGCTGGAAACCGACCTCGCCGTCATGGAAGATCATGCCCGCACGCCGCGTCCCCAGATGCGAGTGGTAGTCCACGCCGAAAAACACGTCCAGCACCACATCGTGATGTGATGCGGCCCCGAAGAATCCGCCCATTGGTAGCCTTTCGCCTTGCCTTTTGCCTGTTGTGCCAACAAAGATATCAGTATAAGGCTCCCGGCGCGCGGTTGGGGCGAGGCGGCCGCGCGATTCGCGGTTTCTGCACGAGTGGCTGCACGAGCGGCGTCTACGAGGTTGTCGCCGACGGGTTCTTTTTCTCGGGCACCAGGAAGATGAACACGAGCGAGCTGATCAGCAGCAGGAACGGGTAGAACAGAAACGGGATGATCTGGAACGCCGACACCGCGAAACCCAGCTCCGTGGCGGCCGAGATGGCCACGAGCATCTGAGCGCCGTAGGGAAGGATGCCCTGGAACACGCACGAGAACGTGTCGAGCAGCGATGCCGTCTTGCGCTTCGATATGCCGTACGTCTTCGCCATGTCGGCTGCGATGGGGTTCGAGATGACGATGGCCACGGTGTTGTTCGCGGTGGCGATGTCCATGGCGCCCACGAGAAGGCCCATGCCCAGCTGGCCTCCCTTCTTGCTTTTGAACAGACTCTTGATGCCGTTGAGCAGCGCCACGAATCCGCCGTACTCGCGGATGAGCGCGCAGATGGCCGACACCAAGAGCGCCACCATCGTGGTCTCGAACATGCCCGCGGCGCCCGAGCCCATGTTGGCCAGCAGGTCGGTGGCGGCGGTGGCACCTGTGGCCACCATGATGATGGAGCCCGACAGGATGCCCAGCAACAGCACGATGAACACGTTCACGCCGACGATGCCGCCGACGAGCACGATGAGGTAGGGGACGAGCTGGATCAGGTCGTATTCGTGCACGACGCTGCCGCCGAGGTCGGCGCCGAACGACAGCACGAGGATGATGACGAGCGACACGAGCGCCGCCGGCAGGGCGATCTTGAAGTTCTCGCGGAACTTGTCCTTCATTTGGCAGCCTTGGCCCTGGCAGGCGGCGATGGTGGTGTCGGAGATGAACGAGAGGTTGTCGCCGAACATGGCGCCGCCCATGACGCTGGCCACGCACAGCGGCAGGCTGAAGCCGGATGCGGACGACACCGCCACGGCGATGGGCGTGATCAGCGTGATGGTGCCCACGGACGTGCCCATCGACAGCGACACGAAGCAGCTCACCACGAACAACACTGCCACGGCAAACTGCACGGGAACGACGGAAAGCAGCAGGTAGGCCACGCTTTCGGCGCTGTCGCGGCCCACGGTGCCCACGAAGATGCCGGCCACCATGAAGATGAGCACCATGGTGACGATGGTCTTGTCGCCCATGCCGCGGCCCATGATGGCGAGCTTGTCGTCGAAGGGCAGCTTGCGGTTCTGGAAGCACGCCACGAGCAGCGCGACGAGGAATATCACCACGACGGGGATGTTGTAGAAGCCCATGGGAATGCCCATGCCGTATTCGAACAAGATGCCGAGTCCCAAGTACAGCACCAGAAACACCCCGATGGGCAGCAGCGCCTTGACGTTGCCCTTGGGGGCGGCGGCCGTGTTCTTCTCTTCCATGATTCGCATTCCTTCTTGTCGTCGCGCGCGCCGAACGTCGCGCATGGGTACCGTTATGAGACGAGCCCGCCCTTGCGGCGCTCGGTTAGGTGCGTGCCTTCTTGCCGTCCAGCAGCGGCGTGAGCTCGCCGTGGGCGAGGATGGTGATCTTGCGGGTGGCGCGCGAGACAGTGGTGTACAGGCGGCGGCGCGCGAGCGGGTCGTCGGGGAAGGTGCGCGCGCTGGCGTCGGGCACGATCACCTGGTCGAACTCCAAGCCCTTCGCCAGCTTGAGCGTGATGAGCACCACGCCGCCGTCCGGCAGCTCGTCGTGCTCGCCGACGAGCGCGGGCGCCGTGTCGCCCAGCAGCGTTTGCAGGCGGCGGGCCTCGTGCTTCCACGGCACGATGACGGCCGTGAGCCCTTCTTCGCCGCGCGCCTGCTCGACGGCGCGGCGCAGCTCACCGACGTAGCAGGCCTCGTCGGGGCACGCGAGGATGGTCGGCGCCGTGTCGGCGCGCTGGATGGACGAGATGCGCAGCTGCTCCTCGCGTTCGAGCAGGCTCGCGAACAGCGCGGTGATCTCGGGGGTGGAGCGGTAGCTCGTCATGAGGTGGCATTCCTCCACGGGGCCGCGCGCGGCCGAGAACACGGCGCGCACGTCGTCGAACGACGCCGTGTCCGGCGCGATGGCCTGGTTCGGGTCGCCCAGCAGCAGGAAGTGCGCGCGCCTGAAGTAGCGAGCCAGCACGGCGAGCTGCGCGGCGGTGTAGTCCTGCACCTCGTCGATCATCACGTACTTGGCGTTCGGGTTGCCCAGACCCGTGAGCGCCATCTTGAGGTAGAGCCATTCAAGGGGCGCGAGGCCGGGCGCGTTCAGCATGCGCATGCCTATGCGGTCGATGCGCAGCCAATCGTCGCGCTCGACGGCGCGGTAGGCGTCCGCGTAGCGGTCGTTCAGGAAGCGCAGGGCCAGGGCGCGCTCCTCCTGCTCGTCGGCCGGGGCGATGAGTTCGTGGAATATCCGCAGCTGCTCGTCCGTGCTCAGGGCCGAGAGCTCGTCGAGCACCTCGTCGGTGGCCGCCATCTGCTTGAGGCGGGTTTCCAGGCGCGCGTGCAGTTCCTCGCGCATGAGCGTGACGCGGTGCGGGCCGGCCGGGATGCGGCCGAACTTCGCCGCGACCTTGCGCACCTGGTCGGCGGAGACGAGCCTGGTGTCGGCGCAGCGGATGTCTTTGAAGTCGTTGGCGTCGAACTCGAACGAGGCGACGGCTTTGTCTATGCGCGCCAGGGCCTCGAGAGGCACGCCCACGTCCCCGCTGCCGCGGTCGGGCGGCAGCAGCCCTTTCGCGAACTCGTCCCAGGTGAGGGTTTCGGGGTTGCGCTCGCCCAGGTCGGGCAGCACGTTGTCTATGTAGTGGCGGAACACCGGGTTCGGCGTGACGAGGAACACCTCGGAGGGTTCGAGGCTGCCCCGGTTCTGGTAGAACAGGTAGGCTATGCGCTGCAGCAGCACGCTGGTCTTGCCGCTGCCGGCGATGCCGCTCACCAGCAGCACGGGCACGTCCTCGTGGCGCACGACCAGGTTCTGCTCCTTTTGGATGGTGGCCGTGATGGCCTGCATCTGCGCCGTGCGCCGCTTGGAGAGCGACGCGAGCAAGAGCGAGTCCTGGATGGCGACGCTCGTGTCGAAGTAGGCGCGCAGGCGGTCTTCCTCGATGTCGAACTGGCGGCGCAGCTTGAGGTCGGCCGTGATGGTGCGCCCGTCGGCTTGGTAGGACGTGCGGCCGTTGTCCTGGTTGTAGTAGGTCTCCGCGACGGGGGAGCGCCAGTCAACCACGAGCCTGCGGTAGTTCTCGTCGGAGATGCCGGCGTTGCCGATATAGAGCTCCTTCGGCTCCTGGTCGGGCTTGAACTGCAGGACCACCTTCGCGAAGTACGGCTGCTTCAGCAGCAGTTGGACCTTGGCGAGTTCCTCGGCGTTGGCGTCCTGCGCCAGGTTGTAGCCGTCGATCACCCGGTTCATGGCCGCGAAGTCCGCGTAGGTCTCCATGGCGTCGGCGTAGGTGGCCAGGTTGGGCGCCAGCTCCTCCGCCATGGCCTTCTTGTCGGCCGCCGCCTCTTGGCGCGCCTTCTCCATCTGCCGCACGAGCTTGCGCCCGATGGCTTGGAGCGTGCCGTAGGTTTCAGAGAGGTGGCGCTGCTCTTCAGCGAAGATCGGGTCGGCCTGGTCGGAGGGGCTTTCGCTTGAGGGCGCGGCGCTGACGTCGGCGTCAGCGCCGGTGTTCGCGCCGGGTGCGTGGGCCGGGCTGGCCGGCGTCGGGTACGCCGCCTGACCTGCCGGCGGCTTTTCGCGCGTTTGCTTCGGGTCGATCTGCAAAGGTTCTCCTCGGGTTCTCCGTCGTGTGCCGCGTCAAAGATGTCGCTGTGCATTGTATCGGATTCTCGCACGGGAATGTGCAAGGCGAACCCGATTGAAGCGTTCGCGCGATGCGACGACACCGAAGGCCGCCCTCAGCTTGTCGTCCTGACCGCAGCGTGCAGCCTTGCGGTGCCCCTCGCCATCCCGAGCGGAGGCCGAAAGCCGATCTACTCCGCCGTTCCCGGCGGAGCGCCAAAGGTCGATTTACCCTGTCACCTGAGCGGAAGCAGAAGGTCGGTCTACTCTGTCGTTCTGGGCGGGGCGTCAAAGGTCGGGCCCCTTTTGTCATCCTGAGCGGAGCGTTGAAGGTCGGTCTATCCTGTCATCCTGAGCGGAGCGCCGTAGGCGCGAAGTCGAAGGATCTTCGGCGCCAAAGAAGCTCGACGATTCGTTGGCCCGCTGGACTCTTCGCTTGCCCAATTCGACGGAAAGTCGATCAGTAGGTTGGCTTGCGTTCAACTGTCCCGTTTACGGTACAGCTAGAAATTCTTTCCATGGCATACTGCCCAGCAAGAGAAGAAGAGGCATCGCGTTTGAAGGAAAGGCGGCCGTAATGGAGAACGCGCGCAGTCCGCTGATCGAGAAGCTGCACGAGGATCGGATCGATATGGCCAGGTACCTGGAATGGAAGCGGGGCGAGGACGGAAGGACGCTCGAGGCGATCGAAGCGAAGGGCGAGGTGGTCGCCGATTTGCTGGCCGCCTACGACGCTCGGCACGCGGCGTTGGTTCGCTTCATGGAGTCCGGGCGTTGTCACGACGCCTCGGCTGCTCGTGGCTCCTGTCCGCCGCTGCGACGTTGAACGGGTCCAGCCGAACTTCGCTATACTTCTCGCGAAGGCAGGCGAGGGTTTACTCTTGCGGTGGAGCGGAGGCGTCGGATGGCAGGAACGTTGCGGGATGCGGTATACGGTGCGGCGGTGGGCGACGCTTTGGGCGTGCCCTACGAGTTTCGGCGACGCGGCGAGTTCGCATGCACGGGCATGACAGGCGGCGGTGCGCACGACCAGCCGGCGGGCACGTGGTCGGACGATACGTCGCTTCTGCTGGCGACCTGCGACAGCCTGCGCGAGTGCGGCGGGGAGGTGCGCGTGGACGACCTGCGCCGGCGCTTCTGCGACTGGATGCGCGACGGACGCTACACGCCCGACGGCTTCTGCTTCGGTATCGGCAACGCCACGGCCAGGGCGCTTGCCGAGGGGAAGGGGCGCGTGGACGCGAGAAGCAACGGCAACGGGTCGCTCATGCGCATCGCGCCGTTGGCGTTCGCGGATGCGAGCGACCGCGACGTCGCCGAGGCGTCGGCCGTAACGCACGCCCATCCCGTGTCCGTGGACGCGTGCGTGTCGTTCGTGCATATCGCGCGCGACCTCGCCGCCGGCGTGCCCGCACGCGAGGCCGTGAAGCGCAACGCGCCTGAGGGCGAGGAGTTCTCGCGCGTGGGTCGCGCGGGCGAGCTGCGGCGCTGCGAGGTGGAATCGAGCGGCTACGTGGTGCACACGCTTGAGGCGTCGCTGTGGTGCTTGCTGAACACGGACGACTACGCCGCCTGCGTGCTGGCCGCCGTCAACCTGGGCGACGACAGCGACACGACCGCCTGCGTGGCCGGCGCCTTAGCGGGCATCGTCTACGGCGCCGAGTCGATCCCTCAAGAGTGGCTCGCAACCCTCCGCAGAAAGGACCTGATCGAGGCATGCTTGTTCTGACGTCGAGGGGTGCCTTAAACCAGCTTGCCCTTGCAGTGGTCGATCATGTGCTGGATAGTCTGCGCCGTCCAGCCAGTGAAGTCCTTCTTGCGGGGAACGAGCTCGCCGTCGACCAGCTCGTCGTAGGCCACCTTGACGCGGTCGTAGCGCGTCACCTTGGATTCGGCCTCCAGCGAAAGGCATCCTTCAACAGCCTTGAACGCCCCGAGCGCCTGTTTGAGTACTGGATTGTACATGACGTGCGGTTGGTCGTTGTCGTCCAGATAGGCGACGACGCGCTTGGCGACGCCTATCTGGTTGGCCGCCAAGCACGCGGCACCTTCCAGCGACGCTAGCGTGTCCAGTAGATCCTGCGCTGTTTCCGCATCCTCCGCCGTGGCTGCCTCGCAAGGTTGCGAGAGCGCGGTTTCGTCTTTCACCAGTTCTTTGATCATGATGCTCCCATCGGGGGGGGGGGGGATCGTTTAATGCTTTTTCGTCGGGCTTTTTGGCGCGACGGCTTTTCAGCCTGACTTCCGACGAATTTTACCACACCGCCTACGCCGAGTTCGCGTGCTCGCGTCTACGGTTTGTCGAGTTCCTCCGTGAGGGCGCGGCGGCATGGGTGCTGGGTTTTGAATGACTCGGCCATCTCGCCGACCAAGGCGTTCCCACTTGGCATCCGTTGCATGCGACGTATCTTGGCGACGGCGTCTTGGCAGACGGCTCGAGCCGGTGCGCTGAAGCACCCGTTTGAGATATAGCTTTCGTAGATCCCGTCGGCCACTTTTTTACACGATTCAACCTTTTCCTGCCTGAAGTAGTCGTAACCTCGCCACGTGGAAGCATTGCTTGCTGAGGATCAAAAATTCATAGGGGGCTCCGTCCTTTGCATGCTGTCGCTTGTCGGTTGTATCGAGTGCGCGTCAGGACGGGGAGACTGCTAGTTTTTTGAAAATGTAAAACGAATGATTGGAACTGTTAGATTAATAGTTGGACGATTCACCGGCTTTCAGACTTATCCCAACCATTCGCTTTACAAAATACTGAATGCTCCGCAAACCACTGGCTTAACAAAAAAGAGCTAATCCGGTATTTCTCCCGTGCCCACGTCGACGGAGACGCCAGTGGGCGGATCGACGAAAACATCGCCGCCTACTGGTTCGGTGATGAACAGGGGCTCCGACGTGTCGACGCGCGGGCCGATGCTGAGGTTCTCGCCCCTGACGATTCGCTCGAGGTTCTGCCTGCGGTAGAGGGTTCTCGCGCGGAGCACCTTGAACGAGTGCCCGCGCCCCCTCATGTCGGTCTCCTTGATCAGACGGTTTGCGCACTCGGCGTAGCCGTTGGATATGCGGCTCGGGCAGTCCCAGTAGTTGAAGATGTACTCATAGTGGTTCAGGACCGTTTTCGCGAGGATCCTGAACGGTTCGTAGATCGCGTCCTTGGGAATGAACTTGCGCCAGGACTCGAATGCTTTTTCCGCATCCTCCTTCGAGGTCGGGTGGGCGTCGTAGATGTCGAAGAAATCCTCCTTGAGGTCGTATGCGGCCATCAGCGGCTCGTATCCGCTTTCCTTGCGCAGCTCGTAGAGCGATGCCGCCTCATAGGGTGTGAGGTCGCGAGTGCGCTTCCTCAGGGCGTACGTGAGGTCCTTCTTCAGTTCAAGCCTGCCTTTCCGGTCCAGTTTTGATTGCAGGGACTTCCGCACCTGTTCGAGCGCCTCGTTGGCTCCCCTCACGACGTGGAAGTGGTCGATGACCCATGTGGCGTTCGGCGTGTATTTGGCTATCGACTTCCAGAACGGGCAGTACATGTCGCTCGATACCCACCGCATTTTCTCCAGCCCTTGGAGGTCGGAGAAGTATTCGCCCAGGTCCTTTTGAGCCCTGCCCTGGATCATGTCAAAGACGGTGCGGTGCTCGAGATCGGTGATGACCGTCACCATGCCTATGCGCTTGAGGTTCTTCTCGTCGATGCCCAGATACGCCGGGACCTCGAAACGCAGCCGCTCGGCGTATTCGTCCATGAACTCCTCGAAGACGTTCTTGACCGTCACGTGAGTGAAGGGATAGTTCCTCGCGACTTCTCTGAACGTGTGACGCAGCGAGTTCTGTGCGATCGCGACGTAAGCGGCCTCGGTCATTTTGTGCGCCTCGTCGACGCCCCTGATCGCCGGTTTCCACATGTAGCCGCACCCGGGGCAGCGGTATCGGGGGAATTCGATGTGCAGCTGGGTCGGTCGGCCCGACACCGGCGTGTGGGCGATGGCGACCTTGCGTTTGCCGTGTCTCTGCATGGGGCCGCCGCAGGTGGGGCACGCGGACGGGACCTCGCCGATGTAGACGAGGTCGAAGTGGTCCTTCGGCATCTTGTGGTCGAAGTCCTTGTGGGAACCCACAATGTCGCAGTCGCCGACCCCCAGTATCTTCTCGACGTATTCGGCGCGGGCCATTACCGCTCCCCGTTATGTTCGGCTACGTAACTGGCGAGCTCCGCGATATCGATGCGCCTGCCGCTGCGGATGAGGTCATAGACCTGTTCCTTCAACGGCTCGAGGGCCTGCGGGTCGTTGAGGGCCTGGTCGGCGAGGCTGGCGAACTCGTTGGACATAAGGTTTATGAGGGAGACGACGACCTGGTTTCCCAGACGGTCGTCTGCGAGTACGGCGTCCTTAGAGTTGTTGGAGTTGGTGACGCGCATGACCGTGACGGGGTCCGCGGCCACCTCGTCCGCGATGTGGTTCACCACGCGGGCCTTCACGACTGGGTTTCCCTCGGAACCCCACGTCTGGTTGAGCCGGTCGATGATCCTGGCGATGGTGTCGCGCCTGGGGGCGGCACCGGAACCGCCCGCGCCCATCGGCTGGAGCTCCTCGCCCTCGACCTCGCGTTCCGGCTTCTTCTGCTCGCTGATTCTGTAGTCCTTCAGGACGAGGCCGGTGATGTCCACGTCGTCCAGGGCCGAGCCCTTGATCTTGTGCGAGAGCAGCTTCGCGAAGGAGTAGAAGACCTCAAGGTCCGGCTCTCCCAGATCCACGAGCTGGGTGATGAAGGTGTAGGAGCTCACGTACTTGGACAGCTTCTTCTTGAAGGTCTGGAGGCGCGCGACGTCCTGCTCGGCGTCGGCGACGTCCATGGCGGCCTGCGCCGCGCGCTCAATGTCTCCTGCCGCCTCGGCGTCTTCCTTCGCCTGCATGTTGGTTTCGTAGGCGTCCTTGGCGGCGAGGAAGGCGTTGTTGAAGCGGGCCGCGGGGTCCTCCACGGCCCTGTACAGCGCCGCGCGGTAGGCGTCCGAGCCGCCGTCCGCCGCAGCGACCTTGGACCTGTAGAGGGACTCCTTGAAACCGTCGAGCTCCGCCTCGGAGTAGATCCCCTCGGCATCGAGGTCGGCCTTCACGTCGGTTACGATGTTCAGGTCCTGCGTGCCGCTCATCTTCGCGCCGTTGTCGTAGGTCTTGAACGCCCTGTAGACCTTCTCGGGGTCGTTCACGAAGTCCACGACGAACACCTGGTCCTTGCCGGGATAGGTGCGGTTCACGCGGGAGTAGGTCTGCACGATTTCGATGTTGTTGCCGAGTGGCTTGTCGACGTAGATTGCCACGAGCTTCTTCTGGTCGAAGCCCGTCTGGAACTTGTTGGCGACGATCAGGAGCTTGCTTCCTGGCTCGTCGAAGGCCTTCTCGATGTTGCCCGTCCCCTTTGGGTTGGAGTTGGCCTCTGTGTACTCGAAGTCGCGTTTGATGAGGGCGAACGGGTTGTCCTTGAGGTACTCGTCCTCCTCCATGATGCAGTCCTCACCGCGCACCTTCCCGGAGAACGCCATGAGCGGGTCGCCGGGCACATGGAACGCGAGATGACGTTCGACCTGGGCGCGGTCGTAGCCTGGGTGCGCGCGCAAGTACGCCTCGATGGCGTACTTGTAGCGGATAACGGCCGGGCGCGACGCGGTTACGATCATCGCCTTCGCCTCGCAGTTCAGCAGGCTCACTACATGGTGCATGAAATGCTCGACGATCCATTCCGCTTTCTCGGTGACGTTGGTCGGGTGCAGGTTGTTCCATTTGGCGATTTTGCGTTTCGCGGAGCGCTCGTCCACGAGCCTGTTCTCATCATAGTCGTCGTATTCGAGCTTGGTGACGGTCTTCATCGGCAGGAATCCGGTGAGGGGGTCGATGATGTAGCCCTCCTCGATAGCCTGGCGCATTGGATAGAGGTGAAAGCTCTCCTTGACGGGGTTGCCATCTTCGTCGGTCCTGCCCGTGGGAGTGCCGAAGAGCGTCTTGGTCTCGGCCTTCGGTGTGGCCGTGAACGCGAAGAACGACGCATTGGCGGGCATGACGTTGCCCGCCTGCATGCGCCTGAAGTACTCGTTCATGGAGTCTTCGTCGCTCGTCTCCTCATCCGGGTCCGCGTCGTCCATCCTCTCCAGGCGGAGCCTGTCGGCGGCTGCGTTGAACGCGGTCTTGAGTGCGGTGGCGTTGTCGCCGTCCTGTGACGAGTGAGCCTCGTCCACGATGACGGCGAAGCTGCATCCCTTGAGCTCCTCGGCGCAGGCGATGTCGGCCCATGCGTGGAAGAACGTCTGGATGGTGACGACGACGATCTCGCGGTGCTCCTTGAGCGCTTTGACAAGCTGCCTGGTGTTGGAGCCGCCCTCCATGCGCCTGCCTGCGTCGTCCCGGCCGATCATCATAACCTGGTTCTTGACGTTGGAGAGCTGCTTGACCGTCTTCTTGATGTTCTTGTCGAGGCTGATGCGGTCGGTGACGATGACGACGCTGGAGAAGAGCTTGCCGCCACGCTCATCGCGCATGCGGGCGAGGTCGTATGCGGTCCAGGTGATGGTTTCCGTCTTGCCGGAGCCCGCGCTGTGCTCGATGAGGTAGTTGGTGCCGACGCCGTTTTCCCGCAGGTCCTCCATGACCTTGAGCTCGCATTCGAACTGGTGGAAGCGCGGGAAGATCTGCGTGCGCGTCTCGCGCCAGCGTCCCGTGGCGTCCTGTTTGCTGCCGGTCTCCTCGAAGACGAACCTGCCGAAGATGGAGAGCCAGTGGTCGCGGCGCATGATGAAGTCCCAGAGGTAGTGGACCCTGTAGGAGCCCTCCGGCGCGTCCGGGTTTCCCGCATGGCCATCGTTTCCCATGTTGAATGGCAGGAACCGTGGTCTGAAGTCCTTGTCCGTGCCGTCGCCGAGGTTCGTGCACATGTAGATCTCGTTCTCGGAGACCGCGAAGTGCACCACCGCGCCGCGCTTGTACATGAGGAGCGGGTACTTGCGGTTGGTGTACGGATCGACCGGCTTGCGGTCGTTCCTGTACTGCTCGATCGCGGTCTCGACGGTCTGCGTGAGTTCGGTCTTGACCTCCATGGTGGCAACCGGGATGCCGTTGATGAGCATCACGCAGTCGATGGAGTTGTTGCCGTCCTTGTAGTGGACCTGGTGCATGAACCGCAGGATGTTTGCGTCGTAACGCTCCCTCGCGCCCTTGATGCGCGGGTCGTCGGGGTACGGTGCCATACAGCAGATAGTCTGGAAACCAGCCAGGGCGAAGCCCTTCTGCAGAGTGAGGATCGTGCCGTCCTTCTCCAGGGACTTCACGAGCGCCCGCTCGAGTCGCTTCCGCCACTCGCCGCCGTGCTGATTCTTGTACCTGGCGGCCTTCTCGGGATCCGCCTTCTCGAAGAACTCGAGGAAGTCGGGCATGTAGAGGGCATTGACCTTGTCGAAGCCCTCGTCCGTGTTGCTCACACGCCAGGACTCGTCGAGATGATCCGAGATGTGCCTCTCGAACCAATGCTCCCTGTGGATGTTGTTCGCTGGCATGGTCTAGGCCTCCTTGCAGTCGATCTTGCCCGTCACCGCAAGGTGAATCAGGCACGCGCGATATTCTTCTAGCTTATCGATAAGCTGCTGTTGCCGCTCAATGCACTTGTCTATGGCGGCGCACTGATAGTTAAGATTTGACGCTATCGTCACTTGATCCTCTAACGGAGGGACAAGAATCCTGACGTCTCCCAGTTCCTGTTTGTTGATTTTCGGCATCTTGATTCTATTCTCCGACATCAAGCGTGTTTGAGCCACGAACTGGTCGGAGAGCATGTAGTAGAAAAGCCAATCCGCCACTTGAGAGGTTGAGATGGGATACATGTCCGCGCTGCATAGCCCTCTATCGGGGGCGATAGTCACTTTGTTCAAGGCAGGCCGGACCTTAGAGTAAAGGATCGCGTCCTTGTTGAATAAATGGTTATCGCTAATGACGTTGCCCTCCGCGACGGTACGTTTGTCAAGCAGCCTGCCGTTGCCCTTGCCTATCACTTCGGGACATATGTGAAGCCAATCCTGGTATCGATCCGGATGGACAAGGTTCGCGTCGACGTGCGCGATGAACTTGAACCGCTTCCATGTCCAATGTGAATTATCCAGCCCGCAGGCATTGCCTGAAACCGTACGGGAGATACTGGCTATTCGATATTCGCAGAGCTTCTCCACGATGGCGCGGCGCTTCTCGATGTCCGCATCGATGGCGGCGCACTTGTCATCTAGGTATTGGACGATCTGCTGCTGTTCGAAGAGGGGCGGTAGAGGCAGGCAGAAATCGGCGAGGGATTGCCTGGAGAGCTCCTGATAAGTTGTGCCGTTGCCTAATGCGTTTAGTCTGTCGTCGCATACCGAGAGTGCCCTATAGACAAATTCGTTATTGATGCGGCTATTGGTAAATACGAGTCCCTTACACCCTTGATTCGTGCAGATGGGCCTATCTACAATCGCCACTAAGCCTATCGGCGCTCTGTTTGAAACCACGACAGAGTCCTCGGGGAGCAAGGAGGTGGCGCAAGAGTTCATGCCCTCGGTCGTGATTGTCTTGGACCAATCAGAGATGTAGTGATCTTCGGTCAAATAGTCCGCAGCCGAAACGAAAGGAATATCCCCGTTCCAGAACATAGGTTCGTTGCTCTTTGGAGTAGCGCCAGCAACAATTCGCGCGTGAAACTTGACCTTGGTGATTCCCCAGCCCTCGGGTATGTCGCCGATCCACTCGACCCCACTAGATTTCATGGCCGTCGTGCTCATTTTGATGCCACTCATGGTTGCAGTAGCTCCTTCAATTCATCGCCAAGGCTTGTTTCGAGCTCGAGAATCTCCTCGGCGATCTCGTTGGGGTCGCGGGGTTGTTCATACTCGTAGAAGTAGCGGTTGAACGAGATGGACGTGCCGACCTGCCCTATTTCGCCGTCTGCCAGATTGCCCTTGGAATCCACCACCGACTCGTCTACCTCGGCATCCGGGACGAAGGGAAGTACCTCCTTGGACATGTACTCGTCCACATCCATGCCCCAGGGCACGTTTTCGATGTCGGCCAAGTCGGGGTCGTATATTGTTTCGCCCTTCGTCGTGACGGCGAGGGGCTTGTCTTCGCCCTTCACGCCGAACACGGTGACGAGGGCGTCGAGAATCTTCTGCTTGCCGGGCTTGCCTCTGTGATTCACCGTGTCAAGTTTTCTTGTGAGTTTGGTGCAGTCCGCCTCCGCCTCGGCGTAGGTGAGTCCGCTTCCTGAGTCTGCTTTGGCCTGGACCCATTCTCGTAGAAGCTCGCGGGAGTCGTCGTCGAGCGCCGCCATGGGCTTCGAGAAGCTGAACAGCGCATCCGTCTTTTCGGGGTTGGGTATGATCTCCACGCGCATCGGGCGCTTGGTTGCCACTGCGCGGTACATGAACTCTTTGTCGTCTACGATGACCGACTTGCCGTGGTCGTGGCCGTCGACGTAGACCTTGGTGATCCAGTCGATGCCCTCCTCAGAGACCTCGAAGCGTTTGTTTCCGAGAGACTTGCGCAGCGGGCTCTTACATTCGGACGCGTCGATGAGCTGGATCTTGTGTCTGCGGCACTCGTCCTTGTGGTTGTTGAAGATCCAGATGTAGGTGGCGATGCCGGTGCGGAAGAAGATATTGGTCGGCAGCTTCACGATACACTCGACGACGTCCCGCTCGAAGAACCAGCGGCGGATGCTGGAGGGACCGGAGCCTGCCTGTCCGTTGAACAACGGGGAGCCGGAGAGCACGATGGCGGCCTTGCCGCCTCCTTCCTCGACCGGGGCCATCTTTGAGACGACGTTCTGCATGAACAGCATCGCCCCGTCCGAAACGAATGGCACTCCGGCGAAGAATCGGCCTCCCTCGCCGAGAGCGGCCTCGTCGAGTACGCCTGCTTTCTCCTTCTCCCATTTCTTGCCGTAGGGAGGGTTGGTGAGCTGGTAGTTGAACTTCTCGTGTGGGAACTGGTCGTTGTCCAGGGTATCGCCCTGCCTGATGTAGCGAGACAGGTCGCTCATCTGGTCGAACGCGTCGCCCGAGCCGCTCGCGATGTTGCGGAGCATCATGGCGGACTTGCCCATGGCCCAGGTCGCGTCCTCCGACTCCTGGCCGTAGGGGATGATCTTCGCGGGGCTGGAGAACTGGCCCTTGTCGTGCCACTCGTCGAGCTGGTCGAGAGCGTCGGCGAGGAAGCCGCACGTTCCGCACGTCCCATCGTAGAGCTTGCGGATCTCACCGTCGTCGGACTTCAGGAACTCGTCCTCGCCCGCGAACAGGAGCGTGGTGGCCAAACGGACGACGTCCTTCGGCGTCATGAAGTCCTCGGCGTCCTGGCTGATCTCCTCGCCGTACCTCTGGATCAGGTGCTCGTAGATGTCGGACATCTCGCGATCGTTCACCGCTTCCGGACTGAGGTCGAAGGATGCGAAACGAGTGCAGACCTCGTAGAGCATTCCCTTGTCGAAGAGATCCTTGCAGGTGCCCTCCATCTTGAACTTCTGCAGGACCTCGCGGGCGTTGGTGCTGAAGCCGTTGACGTAGCCCATCAACGCCTCCAGCGTGTTGCTCGCGCCGAGGTTGTTGAGCCTAAAATCGGTGAGGTTGTAGAAGCAGTGCTTCGAGAGCGCGCAGTACTTCGGGTCGTCGTCGTCCCAGACGCCGCGCTTCGCCATGTTGGAGACGGCCTCGCGGGTGGGTTCGAGCGCGCATTCGAAGCGGCGGAGCACCGCGAAGGGCAGTATGAGCTTGTTGTAGTCAGCCGGGCGTATGACGTCGCGGACGTAGTCGGCTATGTTCCAGATTTCGTTGACGTAGTCGAAGCCTTTGGGGTTATTGGCCATATTCGTTTCCTCTATTAGACAAGGGTTGAATCATCCATCTTCTCAACCACTTACTTTACAAAAGAAATAGCCTCCTGACAAGAAAGCCAACCATTCACTTAACAAAAAGCAACAGTCAACACGCCAACACCAGTCGTTTACCAGAGACCAACCACTCATTTTACATACCGAGAACAATTATGGCTAATGCTAAATCATCCGCTTCTTACGACGGAATTAATGTAGGTATTCATAGAGCAGGGTGGGAGTTGAAATATCAGTAACCACCGTTTTTTCGCGCTCTGAAGCATCGGAGCCAGGGCTAAAACAGCATTTCGATCATTTCGTTGCTCCCAAATGCTGAATTGGGATTATTCGTATTTTTGGTTTAAGAACCAGGAGTGATTCGGGATTGACTCAGACCTGGCAATTATGCGCGATAATTGTTGACGGGAGTGGTTGAAGGTACCTTAGCGGGTTCTCCTGGCGCTGTAGGTTGTTGCAGGACAGAGCATGGGGGGGGGGGGATCGGTGTGTGTCACTTTTTGGATAAATGCGAATCAAGCTGCAAACAAACGCATAAAAATCGCCTCGAATTTTTATGAGATCCGGGGCGATTCAAGCTCATCGTTCGCTTTTCAAGGAGGCTTGATACGTGATGCGTTAATCTGCAACTTCATGCATCAACCTGCAGCAGGGAATAGTCGCAGGCGGTTTCAAAAAATGTCACTAATTCACTCCCACTCAATCGTCGCCGGAGGTTTGCTCGTGATGTCGTAGGCCACCCGGTTGACTCCCTGGACTTCGGCCACGATGCGGCCGGACACCCTTGCTAGCACCTCGTAAGGCAGCTTGGCCCAGTCCGCTGTCATGGCGTCGCTTGACTCCACGGCTCGGAGGATGATGGGGTACGCGTACGTCCTTTCGTCGCCCATCACGCCCACGCTCTTGATGTCGGGGAGCACGGCGAAGTATTGCCATACGCTGCGCTCGCTGTTGCGGTCGCCGGTTTCCTCGAAGATGCGGG
Organism: Gordonibacter massiliensis (ex Traore et al. 2017); assembly: GCF_019731765.1. NCBI lineage: Bacteria > Bacillati > Actinomycetota > Coriobacteriia > Eggerthellales > Eggerthellaceae > Gordonibacter > Gordonibacter massiliensis (ex Traore et al. 2017). The sequence goes on from NZ_JAASIO010000009.1 coordinate 79,558, forward strand.
CGTTGTAGGCGTCCAGCTCCTCGCGGACGATGGCGTCGGCGTTCTTCAGGATCTCCAGCTTCTCGCGCGTCACCGTGCCGATGATGCGGATGGCGAGTCCCGGTCCCGGGAAAGGCTGGCGATGCACGATATGGTCGGGCAGGCCCAAAGCCGTGCCCAGCGCGCGCACCTCGTCCTTGAAGAAGTGGTCCAACGGCTCGATCAAATCGAACGACACGCCGTCGGGAAACGGGATCAAGTTGTGGTGACTCTTGATGGTGGAGGCCTTGCCGCCGGTCTTGCGGGCGCCGCTCTCGATGATATCGGGGTAGATGGTGCCCTGGGCCAGGAACTTCACGCCGTCCAGATCCTGCGCGACGGAGAAGAACTCCTTCCAGAACTGCGAGCCGATGATGCGGCGCTTCTGCTCGGGCTCGACGACGTCGGCCAATAGCGCGGCGTAACGGTCCTCGGCGTGCACGTGCACGAAGTCCACGTCGAACTGCTTCGTGAACACCTCTTCCACTTCCTCGGGCTCGTTCTTGCGCAGCAGGCCGTGGTTGACGAACACGCAGGTGAGCTGCTTGCCGATAGCGCGTGCGCACAGTGCCGCAACCACGGATGAGTCAACGCCGCCCGACAGGCCCAAGATCACGCGGTTCGTGCCCACCTGCTCGCGGATGGCCGCCACCGAGTCCTCGATGATGGAGTCCATCGTCCAAGACGGCTTGAGGCCGCAGATGTCGAACAGGAAGTTCCTCAGCAGCTCGTCGCCATGAGGCGTGTGGCGCACCTCGGGATGGAACTGCGTCGCGTACAGCCGCCGCTCGGCGCATTCCATCGAGGCTACCGGGCACGTGTCGGTCGAGGCCGTCACCGTGAAGCCCTCCGGCGCTTGCGCCACGGCGTCGCGATGGCTCATCCACACCGTCTGCTCGACGGGTGTCTCACCGTACAGCAGAGATGCGCCCTCGTCGCACCTTGTCAACGAAGCGGCGCCGTATTCGCCCTTCTCCGTGTGGCCCACGGAGCCGCCCAACGTCACGGCCATGATCTGCTGGCCGTAGCAGAAGCCCAGCACCGGAATGCCCAGCTCGAAGATGCCGGGGTCGATGGACGGTGCGTCTTCGGCGTACACGCTGGCCGGGCCTCCTGACAGGATGATGGCCTCCGGCGCGAGCTCCCGCACCTCCGCTGCGCTCACGTCGCACGGGACGATCTCCGAGTACACGTGCAGGTCGCGCACGCGGCGGGCGATCAGCTGCCCGTACTGGGCTCCGAAATCGACGACGATAACCTTCTGGTCGGATGGTGCTGCAGCCATGTTTGCTCCTTCGAGTGCGGGCGGGAAGTCGGAAGCGCCCAGCGATCTTTTGTTCGGTGCCATCTTACACGAAAACAAAACCGGCCCGGCGTTCGAGAACCGTCCTGCACGTGTTTTGCACGAGGGGGCGAGGACGCCCTTCGTTCGCGTCCGCCTTCTTCTTGAGCCACAATGCGAGTACAATACTAATATATTGCCGAATCTCGCCTTGTCGGTGGCGAGCTTTGTAGAGAGGTGCACATGAGCGACATAAAGCTTTTCAGTTTGAAGCCCCAGGTTCTTTCTGTGGAGCTGAAACCTGTGAAGTTGGAAAAAGAGGTCCAGGCCCTTATCGAGAGAAACATGGAAGCCTTTTTCGGCGTGAGGTTTCTGAAGAGCGAGTACGTGATTAACCACACGGGCGATTACGAGAACCAGATCGGTCGGATAGACAGTTTGGGAATCGACGAGAACAACTGCCCCATAGTTTTCGAATACAAGCGCGATGCCAATGAAAACGTCATCAACCAAGGTCTGTTCTACTTGGATTGGTTGTTGGATCATCGGGCCGATTATTGGCGGCTTGTTTTTGACGAGTTCGGCAAAGCCGCAGCCGATTCCATCGATTGGTCGTCTCCGGCGGTGTATTGCGTCGCAAGCGCGTTCGGCAAGTACGACCTTCATGCAATCAAGCAGATGAATCGAAACATCCGTTTGATCAGGTACGCCAAAAACGACGATATGATCCTCTTCGAGTTTTTGAATGCTCCTTCTACGGTGGCAGCCGTAGAAGTGTCGTCGAAAAAACAAGCGTCAAAGAGAGCGGGCGACAAAACGTTCGCCGAACAGTACGACGGTGCTCCCGTCGAGCTCAAAGGGGTGGTTGACGAGGTGAGGCAATATATGGCCTCGTTCGGAAGCGATGTTTCCGAGAACGAATTGAAGTTCTATCTCGCGATCAAAAAAGCTCGAAACATCGTGTGCGTGGAAGTGAATCAAAAAAGAGTCATCCTGCATCTATCGCTCGACGCTTCGACGGTTGAAGAAACCGAGCTTGTGAGAGATTGCTCCAACAAAGGTCATTGGGGCACGGGGGACGTGGAAGTGGGTCTGAGGTCCCTGAAGGAGCTGGAGGAGGTAAAGCCCCTTTTGGAACGTGCGTATATGGAAAACTAAGCTGTCATATCCGGGAGATCCCGGACCGCGTTACTTGCCAGAGGGCTCTCGCAAATCGCCCCTCATCGCTTTCACATCCGATTTTGTCGCGTATAATGGCCCCTGCGCGTCGGCTTGCCCGGCGCGCTCTTTGCGTGTAAACCCCCAACCAAGCGAAGCGAACAACGTGCCCCAACCCAAGCAACGACAAATCGACCTGGTGAACGAGCCTATCGGCTCGGCGCTTGCGCGGCTGGCGCTGCCCATCATGGCGTCCGCCTTCCTCGCAACGGCCTACAACATCACGGACATGGCGTGGATCGGGCTGCTCGGTTCGAACGCGGTGGCCGCCGTGGGCGTGGCGGGCATGTACACGTGGCTCGCCTCGGCCATCGTGGTCATGGCGCGCATGGGCGGGCAGGTGAACATGGCGCAGGCGCTCGGGAACCGCCGGCCGGACGAGGCCGTGCAGTACGCGCGCGGCGCGCTGCAGCTCGCCGTGGGCCTTGCGCTCGCGTTCTCGGCCGTGACCCTGGCCTTTGCCGACGGCCTCGTGGGCATCCTCGTTCCGGACGATCCGCGCGTCGCCCAGGAGGCGGCGCTGTACCTGCGCCTCTGCGGCGGGTTCGTCCTGTTCATCTACCTCTCGCAAACGCTCACCGGCCTGCTCACGGCGCAGGGCGATTCGAAGACGCCCTTCAAGGCCAACGCGGCCGGGCTCGTTGTGAACATGGCGCTCGACCCGCTGCTCATCCTGGGATTCGGCCCCGTGCCGCAACTCGGGGTGCTGGGCGCGGCCGTCGCCACCGTATTCGCGCAGCTGGTTGTCGCCGGACTCATGATCGTCGGCATCGTGCGCGATAGGGGAGCGGCCAACGTGCTGCGCCGCGTGCGCCCGCTGCAGCCCACCAAGGCCGTCCACCTGTCGCGCATCGTGAGGATCGGCCTGCCCGCCGCCATCCAGAGCGCGCTGTACGCGGTCATCTCCATGGTGCTCACGCGCATGGTGGCGGCTTGGGGCAGCGGTGCGGTGGCCGTCCAGCGCGTCGGCGGGCAGATCGAGTCGCTCACCTGGTGCACGGCCGAAGCCGCCGGCTCGGCGCTCAACGCGTTCGCGGCGCAGAACTTCGGCGCGCGCCGCCCGGAGCGCATCAGGCGCGGCTACCGCCTGGCGTTCGCCGCGGTGGGCGCGTGGGCGCTCGCGGTGTCGGCGCTGTTCGTCTTCCTGCCCGGACCCATCTCCTGGGTGTTCTTCCACGAGCCCGACGTGGTGGGCATCTCGTCGTCGTACCTGTTCGTCATCGGCATCGGGGAAGCGTTCATGTGCATCGAGCTCATGACCGTGGGCGCGCTGTCGGGCCTGGGGAAAACGAGGCTCTGCAGCATCATCAGCGTCGCGCTCACCGGTTCCCGCATTCCTCTGGCGCTGCTGCTGAGCTCCACGCCGCTCGGTCTCGACGGCGTTTGGTGGGCGCTCACCCTCACCTCCATCGCGAAGGGCGTCGTGTTCTGGGCGGTGTTCCGGCACGTCGCGCGCAAGCTGCCGGAGGGCCGCACGCAAGCGGTCGTCGCCAACGGCGAAGGCGAGCCTGGCCTCGCGTAGACTAGCCGTTTGGCTCGGGCGGTGCGGAACGCGCGACGTTTCGTCGGTTGACGCATGCCGCCCACCCCCCCCCGTGGGCGTTCGCGCCCGCGCTCGGCCCCTAGCGCAGCGTCACGCCTTCGGGAAGCTCGACGTCCCGCACGTCGAAGCTCTCCTCGTCCACGATAGCCGACGCGACCTCTTCGACCACAGGCTTGCCGAACGCCTCGTCGAATGCGCTCGCATGCGCGCGGGGCACGGCGAACACGATGCGACCAATGGCCCCTGGGTGTGCCTCGATCCAATCCTTGAACAGGCCGATCGCCTGTTGCGGGTCGAAGCCTTCGCGCCCGCAGCCGAAGGCGCCGCATATCAGCGTCTCGCATCCGTTGGCGGCGGCTATGCGCAGGATGGCTTCGATGCGCTCGGCAAGGCACCGGTCGCACTCCCGCTCCGAGCGATGGTTCTCGAGCGCGCGGGCGCGATTCGGCTCGGGGATGGCGATGACGTCGGCCTTGCGGATGGTGCCGTCGTGCGAGAACACCACGTCGGACAGGTAGAGGGCGCGGTCCGTGAACAGCTGTCCGCGCTGGTAGCCGCGATTGCCGTCGTGGTAGATGTCTTTGAGTCCGCAAAGGATAGGGTAGAGGTTGCTCTCCGAGCACAAGATTTGCTCCGGGCCGAACGCGCCGTCCTCGTAGTTCCCGCCGGGGCGCGTGAACGCCGTCGGATCCACCACGGCCGTCTTGCCGACGGCGTCCCGAAGGGCGGCAGGCGCGAACGCGGTGGTGACGGAGGTCTCGGTCGATTCGAAAGCCGCCTCCGGAAGGGGCAGCTCCCGTCCCTCGCCGTCCTCGTAGATCACCGCGGCGGCGACGGTCGCGGCCGTCTCGCTCGCCAACGCCCCCTTCATGAGGGCGAGATGCTTCGCTGCCTGGGCTCGTCGTTCGTCTCTGTCGGCCATGGGTCCTCCTTCGATCGTGTCCCCATTGTACAAGAAGTTTGCTCGCGCGTGCAGGGCCGCCAGGGGCGGGCATGCCGAGGGGAGGGCGGGCGATAGCGGCCGAGCCCCCTGTGCTCTCGGCGTGCGCTTTCCCTCGCCCCCTTCCCGTTCGTGTCCCCCCTATGTTTTCTTCGACCTGCCGCGTTCCGTCGTGTACAATCACCTGCATGGATAACGAGAGCGAGAATACGGACGGGCTCGAGCCGGCGCCAATGGGCGTCGAGGGGGCGGGGTCGTCGACGGGGGTTGCGCTGCCGGCGGACGACGCCGCTAACGCGCGCGCCCGTCGCGTGCGAAAGCCCTTGACCCAAGACGAGCTCGACGAGCAGCGCAGGCGCGATCTGCACGCCTCGTTCAACCGGCGCATCTCGTATCTGTGCAAGCTGGCGGCGCTCATCATCGCCGTGGTCGCGTTCGCGACGATCGCGCTCGGGCAGGAGGTTCCCGCCTACGTGCTCATGGGGCTGTGCCTTTCGGTCGCCCTGCTGGCCATCGCCATGCTGCAGGACCATTACCAGCACAAACAGTAATCCCGACGAACAACTAGGAAGTACGCGCGCATGATTATCGAAGCACTGAAGTCGTTCCTCCTCGGCATTGTGGAGGGTATCACCGAATGGCTGCCCATCTCGTCCACCGGCCACATGATCCTCGTGGACGAGTTCGTGAAACTGCAGGTGTCCGACGAGTTCCTGGCGCTGTTTTTGGTGGTCATCCAGCTGGGCGCCATCATGGCGGTGCTCATCCTGTACTTCCACAAGCTCAACCCCTTCTCGCCGCGCAAAACCAGCGTGGAGAAGAAGAGCACGTGGCGCTTGTGGGGCATGGTGGTCATCGGATGCATTCCCGCCGCCATCTTCGGCTTCGCGCTGGACGATTGGGTGAACGAGCATTTCTACAACAAGGTCACCGTTGCGGCCATGCTCATCCTGTACGGCATCATCTTCATCGTGCTGGAGCGTCGCAACCGCCGTCGCCTGCGCGAGGCCGAGGCGTCCCTCGAGGCACCGCGCGGCCGCCATGCGCGCGTGGCGGCGAGCAGCATCGCCGAGCAGGCCGAGGCGCAGGTGTTCAAGATCACCGACGTGGACGACGTCGACTGGAAAACGGCCCTCAAGATCGGCTTCTTCCAGGTGCTCGCCATCGTTCCGGGCACGAGCCGCTCCGGCGCCACCATCATCGGCGGCATGCTGTGCGGCTGCTCGCGCACGGCGGCGGCCGAGTTCACGTTCTTCCTGGCCATCCCCGTCATGTTCGGTTGGGGCGTGGTGAAGGCCATCAAGTTCGTGGCCGCGGGCATCGCCATGACCTCCACGGAGATCGTGGTGCTGGTGGTGGGCATCGTCACCGCCTTCGTCATGTCGGTCATAGCCATCAAGTTCCTCATGGGCTACATCAAGAAGAACGACTTCACGGTGTTCGGCTGGTACCGCATCGTCGTGGGCGTGCTGGTGCTGGGCTACTTCGTGTTCGAGTCGATGGGCATGCTGCCGTAGGCCCGCGCGGTTACGGCGGCGATTCCGCCCCAGGCGCTCATCGCGCAGCGAGCCTCTCGCCGAAGGAAGGGCGGGGCGACTTGGAGCGGTGCGTCTCGATCCCCTCCAACTTCCGTATGAATTTGAGCGGCGCGCCAATCAGGCGCGTCGCTTTTGCTATCATGGTCTGCACACGAGGGCCGGTTGCCGTTCGGCGTTTTGGCCAAGCTCGTTATCGCATATGAGTCATGAGAGGAAAGCCGATGTCTGACGAGAACAGCTCCCTGGCGGAGATTCAAGAACATCGTGCCAAGATCGACGATATCGACAAGCAGATCGTCGCGCTGCTCAACAAGCGCGCCGGTCACTCGCTGGTCATTCGCGGTCTCAAGCCCGGAGCCCATCTGGGCCTGTACGACGCCAAGCGCGAAGAGGAGATCTTCGCCAAGGTGAGCAGCTACAACGAGGGTCCCCTGTACAACGAGAACCTGCGCGAGATCTACGCCACCATTCTCAAGATCATGAAGGAGACCCCGTCCGTATGAGCGAAGTGAAGATTGCCCCCATCCCCGACCTCGGAACCCGCACCGACGAGATCACCATCTTCGCCGGCCCGTGCTCCGTCGAGTCGGTCGAACAGTTCGACGAAGTGGCCGAATGCGTCGCGGGCCTCGGCCTCACGTGGATCCGCGGCGGCGCGTTCAAGCCCCGCACGAACCCGCACTCGTTCCAAGGCCTGGGCGAGGAAGCCCTCCAGATCATGAAGGACGCTGGCGACAAGCACGGCCTGAAGACGCTCACCGAAGTCATGGACTCGGCTCACTGCGAGCTGGTCCACTCCTACGTGGACGGCCTGCAGGTAGGCGCGCGCAACTTCCAGAACTTCAGCCTGCTGAAGAAGATCGGCCAGGTCACCGCTGAGTCGCACAAGATGGTGCTGTACAAGCGCGGCTTCGCGGGCACCATCGCCGAATGGCTTGCCGCCACCGACTACCTCACGGCGGAAGGCAACGACAACGTGGTGCTGTGCGAGCGCGGCATCCGCACGTTCGAGACGGCCACGCGCTTCACGCTGGACATCGCCGCCATCCCGGTGATCCACAAGCAGTCGCTGTGCCCGGTGTGCATCGACGTGTCGCACCCCGCCGGCCAGCGCGACCTGGTGCCGTCGCTCGCCTACGCCGCCGTGGCGGCCGGGGCCGACTCCATCATGATCGAGGTGCACCCCAACCCGCCCGTGGCCCTGTCCGACGGTCCGCAGCAGCTGACGCCCGCCCAGTTCGAGGTGCTCGTGGCCAAGCTGCGCGAGATCGCCGCCGTGTTCGGCAAGAAGATCGTGTAAGGTGTTCCGGCGGTCTACGACCGCCGGAACGACTCGACGCTGCGGGCCGTTCCGGCGCCCCATCTTCGTGGGATCGTGCAAGCTTGCGTACTCAAGTACGCGGCGCTTGCACGATCCCACGAATCTGAGACACCAGAACGGCCCTCGCTGACTCACTACGCCAACCAGCGTGCTTGTGCATCAACCTGCTCTCAAAAGGACTTCCCATGCCAATCGACATCGAAACTCTGAACGGGCCGCAGCGCGAGGCGGTCATCACCATCGACGGGCCGCTGCTCGTGCTGGCCGGCGCCGGTTCGGGCAAGACGCGCGTGCTCACGTACCGCATCGCGAACCTCATCGAGAACCACGATGTGGCCCCGTGGGAGATCCTGGCCATCACGTTCACGAACAAGGCCGCGGCCGAGATGCGCGAGCGCCTGAACGGACTGGTGGGCCCGCGCTGCCGCGGCATGTGGGTGTCCACGTTCCACAGCATGTGCGTGCGCATGCTGCGCGCCGACGCCGAGCGCCTGGGCTTCACGAAGAGCTTCACCATCTACGACACCGACGACCAGAAGCGCCTGTACAAGGAGATCATGGCCGAGCTGGACATCGACCCGAAGCGCTTCCCCGTGAACGCGCTCATGAACCGCATCTCCACGGCGAAAAACGAGCTCGTCGTCCCCGGCGACTTCGAGAAGCAGGCCAGCGACCCGGTGGGGAAGGTGGCCTCGCGCGTGTACTCGCGCCTGCAGGAGCGCCTCAAGGCCGCGAACGCGTTCGACTTCGACGACCTCTTGCTGTACGCCTACCTGCTGCTCAAGAACCACGAGGACGTGCGCGCGGCCTACCAGCAGCGCTTCCGCTACATCATGGTGGACGAGTACCAGGACACGAACCACGCCCAGTACTCCATCACGAAGCTTTTGGCGGAAGGCCACCAGAACATCATGGTGGTGGGCGACGACGACCAGTCCATCTACTCGTGGCGCGGAGCCGACTTGCGCAACATCCTGGAATTCGAGCAGGATTACCCGAGCGCCCATGTGGTGAAGCTCGAGCAGAACTACCGCAGCGTGGGCAACGTGCTGGCCGCCGCGAACGCCGTCATCGCCAACAACCAGCATCGCAAGCAGAAGAAGCTGTTCACGGCCGCCGAGGACGGCGAGAAGATCCAGGTCTACATGGCCTCCGACGAGCGCGACGAGGGCCGCTGGATAGCCGGCGAGATAGAGAAGCAGCGCGCGGCCGGCCTGTCGTACAACCAGATGGCCGTGTTCTACCGCACGAACGCGCAGAGCCGCATGCTGGAAGACATGCTGCTGCGCGCCGGCGTGCCGTACCGCATCGTGGGCGGCACGCGCTTCTTCGACCGCGCCGAGATCCGCGACGTCATGGCCTACCTCACGCTCATCGTGAACCCGGCCGACGACATCGCGGCGAAGCGCGTGATCAACGTGCCGCGGCGCGGCATCGGCAAAACCACCATCGAGCGCATCGAGCAGTTCGCGCGCGAGATGGGCATGACGTTCATGGAGGGTGCCGAGCTGGCCATCGTCGACCCGGAGCTGCGCGCGTCCACGCGCCAGTCCGTGGCGGAGTTCGTGGGCCTGGTGAACGAGGCGCGCACGTACGGCGGCGACCTGCGCAAGGTCATCGAGGCCGTCATCGACAAGAGCGGCCTCATCGGGGCCCTGCAGGCTGAGAACACCGACGAGGCGCGCGGTCGCATCGAGAACATCCAGGAGTTCCTGGGCGTGGTGGACGAGTTCGTGGACACCCACGACGACGAGGACGCGCTGTACGAAGCGCCTGCGGCCGGGGAGCCCTCTGTCATCCTGAGCGGAGGCGGCGAAGCCGCCGGAGTCGAAGGATCTCAAGCGGCATCGACCGACGCCAATGCAGGTTCGCCCGTGCGCGTCCTGCGCGGCGACTCGCTGGCCGACTTCATCGAATGGGTGCGCCTGCGCACCGACCTGGACACCGTGGCCGAGGACGGGCATGCGGTCACGCTCATGACCGTGCACTCCTCCAAGGGCCTCGAGTTCGACTGCGTGTTCGTGGCCGGCATGGAGGAGACGCTGTTCCCGCACATGAACTCGGTGGGCGACGCGGCTGGCATCGAGGAGGAGCGAAGATTGGCCTACGTGGCCATCACGCGCGCCCGCAAGCGCCTGTTCCTCACCTGCGCCTCGCAGCGCCAGATATTCGGCCAGACGTCGGCGAACCCGGTGTCGCGCTTCATCCAGGAAATACCCAGCGAGCTGCGCCAATCGTCCGGCGTGGGCTCGGCGGGCTTCTCCGGCACGGGCTGGGAGAAGCGCGGCAGCCGTCGCGGCATCGCGGGTTCCGGCACCGAGGCGGGGGAGGGCCGCGTGTTCGGGCGCTCGAGCGCATCGGGCCCGTCCGGTCGCTCCGATCGCCGGCCTGAGGCTTACGCGCGCCCCAGTGCGGGCAAGAAGGAAGCTGCGAAGATGACGTTCGCCACGGGCGACGCCGTGGACCACAAGACGTTCGGCCGCGGCAAGGTGACGAAGGTTGACGGCGACACGCTCTACGTGAAGTTCGCGAAGTCCGGCCAGACGAAGAAGCTGCTCAAGGACTACGCTCCCATCGTGAAGATCAACGGATAGGGCCGCCTTGGCCGTGCTGGAACGCACGCCCTTGATGGTTGCTCTGTCGGAAGGGGCTGCATAAAAGCACCGTTTCGTTGATTTTGTAGGGCAAGGGCTCTGCCCTTGCCGCCCAGCAAGGCGCTTTATCGCAGGTAGACGGCAAGGGCAGAGCCCTTGCCCTACGGGTTGGTCGGTCGCCGGGCCGCAGGTGGTCGGTCGTCATTCCGGGTCGACCACCTGCGGCCCGCTACAGCTCGTCGCGTGCCTCGTCCACCATGGACAGCAGCTCCTGCTGGTTGTGGATGTCGAGCTTGCGGTAGATGTGGCTGATGTGCGTTTTGGCCGTGCTCTTCGAAATGCACAGCTTGTCTTGGATGTAAGCGGCGTTGTGCCCCTTGGCCAGCAGGAACATAACCTCGGTCTCGCGACGCGACAGCAGGTAGCGGTCGGCGATGACCTCGCACTGCGAGCGGAACCGGCCGCTTTTGCGCGAGCGCTCGGCGTCCGAGACCGGCTCGGCCTGCTGCTTGTCCTCGCTCGGCGACGTTGCCAGGGACGACGGCGGGGTCGCTCCGATGCTCCCGCCGCGCCATCCCGGAACGGCGGCCTGGCTGAAAGCGCTCGTGGCGCCCACGGCCGCGTCCGGTTGGTGCTCCGCCGCCCCGTAGAACGCTCCGGGCAGGGGCGCCGATGCCGCTTCCGCCTCGTCGTCGCTGTGCCGCGCCGACCACGTGACCTGCTCGATCTGGCGGTTGAAGGTCTCGATGGCGCTGTAATCGCGCCCTCCCGCGATGATGATGCGCTTGATGTCGCGCACGCGCGGCAGCAGCGCGTAGGCCACCACCATGGCGAACATGATGAGCACCGCGCCGCCCGCCTCGCCGAACGGCGTGAGCGAATCCAGGAACGTGGGGTCCACCACCGACAGCGATCCGCCGAGCGAGCCCAGGGCCAAACAGCCGCGCCCCACGCCGAACACGAAAATGGGCGACAGGCGGAACTCCTGCGACAGCTCGCCGAAGAACACCCACATGAGCGCCTCGAAGCACATGTAGCCCGTCAGCAGCACGAGCGCGGCTATCATCGAGTTCTCCAGCGCCAGCGAGGGCAGGAAGAACAGCGTGATGGCGATGAACGGGATGAGCGGGCGGAACAGGAAGTCCCAGTGGCTGCGCTTGTCGATGGAGAACGTGGTCACCAGCAGCAGCACGGTGGCCGCGCCGCCGGCGAACAGGGCCAGCAGCTGCGTGGTGAGGTCGGACGACGGCAGGATGACCTGCGTGGAGATGGACCGCAGCGCGCCCAGCGCGAAGCCGAACAGCAGCACGGGCAGCGCGAACCGAAGCGAGAACGGGCCCTTGCGCACCGGAAGCGGGTTGAAGATGGGTATGGCGTGGCGCACGGCGTAGCTCACCGGCGTCAGATGCCACAGCAGCGGCAGCTCCAGCAGGGGCAGGCAGGCCGTGAGAATGCCCGAGAACGGTGAGGGGATGACGTGGAGCGCCACGGAGTAGATGGCCACGGCTATGACGATGGCCACGGCCGTGTTCATGACGATGGTGGCGGCGCCGTAGCGCGAGTAGGCCGTGCCCCAGAACAGCAGCAGCAACGCCGACCCGATGCCGGTGGCCACGCCGGCGAACACGGTGGCGACGATCCCCACGGCGCCGGGTGCCGACGAGGCGAACACGGCGAACGTGCCCAGGGCCGTGAGCACGGCCGCGCCCATCAGCACGCGCTTGGCCGTGTAGAACCGCAGGAACTTCTGGTCGGTGATGGCGGCGAACAGCAGCGAAAGCCCGAACACCACGATGGATATGAGGAACACGAGCGACACGGGCGATTCCGCGAAGTTCGAGAATATGGTGGGTGCTTGGGCCTCGAAAATGGAGTTCGTGCCGAACATGGCGGTGTAGATCCATGCTTGGTGTATGCCGAAGCCGAGCGACAACACGCTCAGCTCGCCTTGTGTTCCCATACCCCGGTCATCATCCACCGTTATGCTGATACGCGGAAAGGTGATAGCCATGCTTCCTCGCATTCCCCTGTCGATGCGATCATCGGACACAGTACCCTCGGCCGGGGCGCGGTTTTGCTGACGCCGTTCTGTGAAGGTCGACGTCGTTGCGGTACGTCGATCCGACCGGTGCGTTTAACTATAAACGTTTCTCCCCCTCGATTCAAATGCAATAATCCCGCCGTAGTATCCCCATCAGGTCTAATGGGTTTATCGTCGTTTTCGGGACGATGAAAATCAACCTCTCGGGACGATGGGGCTCATCCAAAAACGTCCCCCTGATTCGACAATCATCCCTTTGCCGTTGCTTATGCTCGATTTCGTCAGCTTCTGTGGTAGGAGAAGCGATCAAACAGAGGCAGTAGAAATCGCGGAAGGGAGGAAGCGCACGGTCGGTTCTTCTGGTTGAGACGCGGTCTTGGAGGCTGGTTGCGATTGCCGTTGGGGTAAGGGCGATCGAAACTATGGAAGCGCCCGTTGCTTGTGCAGCACGGGGGCGTCCGTAATTTCCTGCAGGCACGCTGCGATTCCGGTCTTACTACTGTGCAGGGGAAGCAAGAAATCATCAAGGTAGTTTCAAAAGCACATGTTCTGTTGGTTTCTCATCGAACAAAATCACATTGAAGGAGGGATTCATGGATAAAAAGGAGTTTACCATCTCGGAGGTTATCGACTCCATTGGTATCAGCTCGCACACGTGGGTTGTCTTCGTTCTCCTCGCTTTTGCCATGATCTTCGACGGCTACGACTTCATGATCGTCAACTCGACGAACCTGTTCGTGGCCCACACGTTCTGGCCGAATGACGCGAACCCGGGCGCGCTCATGGGCTCGCTCACCACCTGGGGTCTGCTGGGCATGGTGCTCGGCGGCGCCGTCGGCGGCATCATGTCCGACAAGATCGGCCGTAAGAAGACGCTGATCGCCGCCGTCATGTTCTACGGCCTGTTCACGCTGCCCCAGGCGTTCGCGAACGACCTCGGGTTCTTCGCGGCGTTCCGCCTGATCGCCGGCTTCGGCGTGGGCTCCTGCATCCCCGTGGTCACCACGGTGTTCTCGGAGAGCATGCCCTCCAAGCAGCGCGGCATCTTCGTCACGTTCGGCATGGCCTTCATGGTCGTCGGCTGGGTTCTGGCCGGCCTCATCGCCAACCCCATCTGCAACGCGGCCACGCCGCTGCTGGGCGACTTCACGAACCAGGTCACCTACGTGCTGGCCGACGGCGGCACGGCGACGATGTACGCGAACTGGCGCCTGTGCTACCTGATCGGCGCCATCCCGCTGCTCTACGGCGTGGTGCTCATCTTCGCCATGCACGAGACGCCGCACTGGTACGCCAACTCCGGCAACAAGGAGATGGCCTGCAAGCGCCTGTCCGAGATCGAGCAGGCCACGCGCCACACGTCCCACGAGTACGATCCCGCTCTGCTCATCGTTCCGCCGAAACCTGCCAAGACCGGCCCCAACGTGCTGTTCTCGAGCAAGTTCATCGTGGCCACCTGCGCCATCTGGGCCGCTTACTTCGTGGGCCAGTTCTGCGTGTACGGCATGAACGCCTGGATCCCCACGTGGTTCGTGGGCCTGGGCTACTCGCAGGCTGACTCCGTGGCGCTGCAGACCTGGAACAACGTGGCCGCCATCGCCTCGAACATCTGCGTGGGCTTCGTGTCCGACAAGGTGGGCCGCAAGCGCAACCTGGCGTTCTCGTGGCTGTTCTGCATCGTGGCCATCATCCTGTGCTCCATCTTCGTGGCCCCGAACAACATGGGCCTGTGCATCGCCCTCATGCTGCTCTTCGGCTTCGCGCTGAACTACGCCATCACGGCCGTCCAGCCCCTCATGCCCGAGAGCTATCCCACGGCCATCCGCAACACCGGCACGTCCTGGTGCCAGGCGTTCGCCCGCTTCGGCGGCTCCGCCTCCTCCATCGTGCTCGGCGGCATCGCCGGCATGGCGTTCTTCCAGACGGCCACCGGCGCCACCAACTGGTCGACGGTCGTGCTCGTGCTCATCGTTCCGTTCGCGCTCGGCTTCGTCTGCACGGTGCTGTTCGTGAAGGAGACCGCCGGCAAGTCCATGGACCAGCTCGCGGCCGAGGAAGAGAAGCTCGGCGCCTCCGAGCGGGACGGCAACACGCGCTTCATCATCATGCTGATCATCGTTGCCATCCTGGCCGTGCTCTGCATCGCTTGCCCGCTCATCGTGCCCAACTGGGCGAAGCAGCCCTACGCCCTGCCTCTCATGGCAATCGGCCTGCTGCTCCCGTTCCTGTACTTCTTCGTCTTCGGCGGCGCCCAGCTGGCGAAGAACAAGGCCGCAAAGAAGTAACGCGTCCTTGCAAGGTGCGCTGCGCCTGGCGATACCGCCCGGCAACGCCGCCTTCGAAGCTCTGAGCTTTGCGAAGCCCCCGCTCCTTGGAAACAAGGACGCGGGGGCTTCTTCGTGCTTCGGTACCTCGGCGGGCGGGGGAGAAATGCAACTGCTTCTTTGCGGCGAAGGGCGGCCTCCAACGAGGGTGGCCCGTGCGGAGCGGGGAGGGGTGCTCGCGAAAGGTGCGCTTTCCCGCCTCCGAAACGCGGAAGGCCCCCGGAAGGCGCGTTTCGCGCCGTTCCGGGGGCCTTCCGTCGTCGATCCTTGCCGGAGTCCGCGTTTTCCGCTTGCGGCGGAACGGGCGATCGGGAAATCGCCCCTACGGAGCTATTCGGCGGGCTCGAGCGGCTTTTCGTCCAGGTCGGGCAGGTCCTCGTAGCGGATGCCCTTGTCCGCGAAGAGCCAGTTCTGGGCTTTCTTGAGCTTGGAGGCGTCGGGGTCCTTCAGGCCCTCGCTCAGGCCCTGGTACTCCTCTTTGATGCCCATGGCGATCACGGCCGCCGCGGCTATGCGCAGTTTGGCGACGTCGCGGGCCCTGATCTCGTAGCATTCGCCGTGGCCCTTGAAGTTGACCGTTTGCACGTGCACTTCCTTCGTGTGGTCTTCCTCGTTGACGAAGTCGAACGGCGGGTTTGCGAGCGATCCGTCGATCTGCCACTTCATCCCGTTGACGTAGTAATGCTTGAAGAGGTGGAGCGTGTGGAACACGTACTCCCAGCGTTCGAGCTTCAGGTAGTAGGTGAGGGCCTTGTGGTCGGGCTTGATATGCCCCATCTCGCCGCCCATGCGACCGAAGATGACCGCCTTGTCGCGTTCGCTCGACCAGGTTCCCTTGATGCTGAGGAACGTGTCGCCGTCCTCGTACCACACGTCGAAGTCCTCGTGGCGCGCGATGGCGTCCACGGGCAGGTACACCTTGTTGTTCTTCAAAGAATCCCCCTTTAAAGGCGCGTTGTGCATAACAAGATTATACCGCAGGGGCCGTTGGGCAGGGGGCGCCAAGCCGCGTTTCCCCCGGCTTCGACGGGTTGGGCATGCGCCTGCGACGAGAAATGAAAAAGAGCGATGATCAGGCGTTATGCGCTTTCGTACTCAAGGGGGTTGATGAAAATCAACCCCCAAGGACGATGGTATGATCCCCAAAATTGTCCTTGCGATTCGATGCTCGACCCGCTGCGGCAACTAAGCTGTATCCCGTCAGCCCTTTGGCGACCGTTACGGCAAGGGGTCGGAGATAGGCGGCGCGCGGCGCTGCCAAAGCCGGCCGAAGAATCGAGATGGAGGATCCCCTATGTGTTTCAGACCAGCAGATGCAGGTGCGAGCGGCGGCATGAACAAGTGCCCCGAATGCGGTAAGACCATTCAGATGATGGCCGGCGTTACCTTGAAGGCCTGCCCGTTCTGCAAGGCGGACTTCACGCCGTATATCAATGGCGAGAAGCCGCTGCCGAACGCGGCTCCCGGCGCCCCTGCGGCTCCTGCCGCCCCCGGCGCTCCCGGCGCCCCGAAGGCCCCCGCGGCCCCCGGCGCTCCCAAGCCTCCTACCGCGTAAGCGGACGAAAAGCAGAAGCCGGTGCCCGCAAGGGGACGGGCACCGCACTCGAGGGAAGGGGGTGGTCCCCGGCACGAGGATCCACACGAGGTTTCGCGCGATGACAAGCGCAGAGATGCTTCTACCGAACACGAGTGATAGTGTAGAAAGAAGGAGAATATGGCATACGGCAAACAGTGGCAAACCGTCATGGAAGACGGGACTGTCGTAACCCGCAGCAACACGTGGTCTCCTCCGGGAAGCCACCCGGTTGGATACGGCGTCAAGGTTGTGACGAAGGATGGCGAGCTCATCCGCGTCGAAGGTGACGACGACAACCCCATCACCACCGGTCGCGTGAACGCGATGAACCTCGCCCTGCGCGAGTACACGTACGCGCCGTCGCGCATCATCCACCCCATGAAGCGCGATCCGCAGGACCGCGGCAAGGACAAATGGGTTCAGACCACGTGGGACGAGGCTCTGGACACCATCTGCGACAAGGTTCGCTACTTCCAGAACACCTACGGCCCCGAGTCCATCGTCTGCTTCGGCGGCACCGGCCGTGAGGCTTGCATTTTCTACTACGCGCTGACGTTCTCCGTCCTGCAGTCGCCCAACTGCTGCTACACGCAGTCCGGTTGGTCCTGCTACGGCCCGCGCTGCTCCATCGCCGACTACGTGCTGGGCGCCGGCTACCCCGAGCTCGACTACGCCGGTCACCTGCCGGGCAGCTACCAGGATCCGCGCTACACCGTGCCGAAGTGGATCGTGGTTTGGGGCAAGGAGCCCCTGCCCTCCAACGGCGACGGCTTCTTCGGCCACTGCCTCGTCGACCTGATGAAGCTCGGCACGAAGATCATCTCCATCGACCCCCGCATCACGTGGGTGGGCGCTCATGACGGCAACATCAACCTGCAGGTCCGCCCGCAGACCGACACGGCCCTGGCCCTCGCCATCATGAACCTCATGTTCGAGAACGAGGAGTACGACCAGGAGTTCGCCGAGAAGTGGATCTACGGCCTGGACGACATGAAGGCCCGCGCGGCCGAGTACCCGGTCGACAAGGTTGCCGAGATCACCGGCGTCGACGCCGAGGACATCAAGCGCGTCGCCCACATCATCGGCACCGAGCGCCCGATCGGCTGGGCGTGGGGCCTCGCGTTCGACCAGAACAAGAACGGCGTGCAGCTGTCCCAGGCGTTCATCGTCCTGGCGGCCCTGGCCGGCTCCATCGACCGTCCCGGCGGCCTGACCCTCGGTCCTCCGTCTGCCCTGCTCGGCAAGTGGCGCATGGAGCAGCGCGGTGCTATGGACGACGAGGTTTGGTCGAAGCGCATCGGCGCCGCCGCCTGGCCCGGCCTGTCCACCGGCATGGCCACCACCCAGCCCGACGAGACGCTGAACACCATGGAGACCGACGAGCCCTACGCCCTGAAGATGGGCTGGTTCAACAGCTCCAACTTCCTGACCCCGACGTGCTCCGCGCAGCCCAAGCGTTGGCACAAGGCTCTGCAGAAGCTCGAGTTCGTGGTCGTTCAGGACCTCACCATGACCCCGACGGCCATGGCCGTGGGTGACTACTTCCTGCCGATGGCCACCTGGGCCGAGCACAACGGCATCGTGCTCACGCACTACGGCCGCAACACCGTGTTCATGGGCCCCATGAACAAGGCCCTGCAGGTCGGCGAGTGCAAGTCCGACGTGGAGATCTGCCTCATGTTCGGCCAGCGCCTGAACCCGTCCTGGTGGCCGTGGTACAAGCCGGCCGACGGCAAGTCCCTCGACCTCGACGCCCTGGCGGTTGCCGTGGAGGACTTCTACAGCGACCAGCTGAAGGAGCTCGGCATGGACTGGAAGACGTTCCAGGAGGAAGGCCTCTACCAGCCCGGCGCCCATGGCTTCGAGTACGAGAAGTACGAGAAGGGCCTGCTCCGCTTCGACGGCGAGCCCGGCTTCAACACCATCACGGGCCAGATCGAAGCCTACTCGATTCTGTACGAATCCTGGGGCGAGGATCCGCTGCCGTACTACGAGGAGCCGAACTACAGCCCCATCAGCAAGCCCGACTTCGCCGGTCAGTATCCGCTGATCACCACGTCCGGCTCGCGTCGCTACAGCTCGTTCCACTCCGAGCATCGTCATGTTCCGTCGCTGCGCCAGATCGATCCGTGGCCGTGGGTTCAGATCAACCCCGAGACCGCTGAAGAGTACGGCATCACCGATGGCGACTGGTGCGAGGTGTACAACATGTTCGGCGAGGCCCGCTTCAAGGCGGAGATCACCCCGGTCATGAAGCCCGGCATCCTGAACTGCGCCCACGGTTGGTGGTTCCCCGAGCAGGACGGCGAAGAGCCCAACCTGTTCGGCGTGTGGAAGTCCAACTTCAACAGCCTGGTGCCGCACTTCAACGTTGGCAAGCTCGGTTTCGGTGCCCCGTACAAGGGTGTCATGTGCAACGTCCGCCGCGTCCGTAGCCTGGACCAAGACTAACTCGAAAGGAAGTGGCGAAAATGGCAGACCAGAAATACGCTTTGCTCGTTGATTACACCTACTTCTCCGGCAACCATGCCGCAGAGATCGCCTGCAAAGAAGAGCTCGGCCTTCCCCTCGATCAGTTCGGGATCAAGGAAGTGGAAGTCGGCCCGTTCAAGAAGGGCGAAGGCTCTGACGGCGACGCGTGGGAGTGGTTCTACATCCCCTGCCCGACGTCCATCTTCTCCGAGCACTGGGGAACGGGCGGCGACAAGGCCGGCCAGCGTCCCTTGGCCGTGCAGGTTGAGGAGTCCGCGTCCATGTACTACGGCACGCTGGAGGAAATGCAGGCCAAGATGGCGGAGTTCGACCGCCCGATGGTGTTGTTCCAGCTGTAATCGCTTGTGATATGATACGTCGTGGTCACAGGTCGCTAACCGGTGGCCACGACGTTGCGTGGTTGACTAGAGAAGGAGGGTAAAGATGACGCATGATGAGTTTATGGCCCTTGATCCTGCGGGTGCCGCCGAAAAGCTGAACGAGCTGCTTGACGCGGGCAAGTCCCAGGAAGAGGCGCTGGCTGAGTACGGCCTCGGAAAGCCCGATCTTTTGAAGCTGAACGTGTTCTTCGTGAAGGGCAAGTTCGTCGGCCGCGCGTGGGGTGGCTACACCTCCACGAAGGCCACGGGCAACGAAGGCGCTGGCGAGCTCGGCCTCGGCGGCAGCTTCAAGGACATCAAGCCTGTGAGCTAAGCTTTTAGAAAAAGCTTTGTGCAGAGCATAAGAGAGGACTCGCTTGTTGTTCGAAGTGAGTCCTCTTTTAGAATAGCCAGCACTGCATTGCCCGCAGCGCTTTGCCGGAGGGAAAGCTTTACGGGCACCGTATTGGGGGCTATGGGAATCATCGAATACGCAGACACCGAACCGCACAAGGAGACGAACGCTTATGGGAACCGAGGATGCCATCAAAGCCGAGATCGAGGAAATGGGCCGCTTGACGCAGGAGCAGGAGGACATCCTGTACAACATTTCCTTGAAGCAGGACGAGCTCGGACGCGAATCCACGAACCTGCTGATGGAAAAGGTGAAGGGCAGCCCGATCTACGAGCCGATGATCGAGCGCGAGTACCTGACGTACGACGTGTTCAACCACGGCGGCAAGCACGAGATCGCCTGCCTGTACGTCACGCTGAAGGGGCTGCGCTACTGCATCATGTTCGCCGACGAGCTGGCCGCGCGCCGCAAGGTCGATGCCGCAGGGGCGCCCCGGCAGGCCAGCTAGCATCTCGCGCGCACGGGTTCAATGGTTCGTGCGATATTATTCTAATTAGGGTATAATATTCCCGAACACCGACTCACGCGCGGCGGGAAGAGCTTGCTTGCGGAAAGCCGAGAGGCCGACGGGCGGATTTGCCGATATGGGTGCAGGGATTTCATTGGATACCAGCAAGCTTGACGTTTGCTTCGGGGGGTTCACCCCCATGGCGCTGGGCGACGGCGTGTCGTCGCGTTGGCGCACGCTGGAGGCCGAAGAGCGCGCCCGCGCACGTCGCGCGCAGCTTGAGGCGGTGGCCGCGATCGAGGCCGCTCGTGCGTCCGAGGTTCGCGAGCGGGTGGACGAGGCGGGTGCCGTGTGGCGCTACGTCGTGCTCGACGGCGCAGAGGTGCGCGTGGAGCGCTGCGAGACGCGCGGCCCCCGGTTGGACGTGCCGGCCGAGATCGAGGGCAAGCCGGTCGTCGCCCTCGCTGCCGACGCCTGCGCGTTCTTGCCGACCGTCGAGGAGGTCACCTGCCCCGATTCCGTGATCTCCGTCGGGCCCTGCGCCTTTCGCGGCGGCAAAAGCCTGCGCAAGGTCGTTCTCTCCAAGGAGCTCGCGGCGTTCGATTCCGACTGGTTTCGCGGCTGTCCGAACGTCGAGGACCTGACGCTGCCCGGCCGTTTGGCAAAGCTGGGCCCGGAGATCTTCGACCTGCCGGGGCTTCGAACGCTGCGCGTGGGCGCGACGGCGGAGGAGGTGGAGCCCGGCGCGTTCGCGAAAAGCAGGCTCGAACGCGTCGAGGTCGACCGGTCCAACCCGTTCTTGACGACGGACGGCAGGGCCCTGTACCGCCGCGACGGCCGTGTGCTCGTCGCGCTCGCCGTACCCGGCCCGGAGTACCGCCTATGTGACGGATGCCGGGCCGTGGCCAAGAAGGGCTTCAGCGGGTTCGCGTGCCTCGAGCGCGTCGAGGTGCCCGAGAGCCTTGAAGTGCTGGGCGATTTCGCCTTGTCCCGCACGGGCGTCTCCTCGTTCGAAGCGCCCTCGTCGCTGCGGCGCGTGGGCGAGAAGGCCTTCTTCAACTGCTCCAACCTCGAAGAGGTGCGCCTGCGCGAGGGCCTTACGTCCGTCGGCGCCAATGCGTTCACGGGCACGGCGCTGCGCGAGCTGCGCCTGCCCTCATCCGTCGAGGAGCTGGGACACCCCCTTGCGGCCGGAACCGGGCTTACCTACGCGGGGGCCGCTGCGACGTTCTCCATAGCCGCGGGATCCCGCCTCGAGCTCGACGAGGCGGGAGGTCTGTACCGCAAGGACGGGTCGGGAAGGCATCTGACGCGCATGATGGATCAGGGTGCGCGCCGCTACGTCGTAGGGGAGGGCACGCTCGCCGTCGACGAGGCGGCGTTCGCCAACCACGCGGGCATCGTCGAAGCCGTCCTTCCGGAAGGTTTGGAGGCCGTGGGCAAGGCGGCGTTCAAAGGTTGCCGCAACCTCGTGCGCGTCGACGTTCCGAGCAGCCTGCGGAGTATCGGGGACGAGGCGTTCCTCGACACGGGCCTCGCGAGCTTGCGGCTGCCGGCTGCGCTCGCGCGCCTGGGGGCGAACGCGCTCGTCACCCGAGGCGCCCACCACGGCGCGGAGGAGCCGTCGCTGCGCGAGGTGGCGGTCGACGCCGGCAACGAGCGCTTCTACCGGGCACCCGGCCTTCTGCTCGAACGCACGGGCGCCGGGCGCTCGCGCGTGGTGCTCTGCACGGGGGACGTCGCGGTCGTGCGCATTCCCGAAGAGGTCGACGAGATCGCGCCCTACGCCTTCAACGGGGTCGCGGGCATCCGCGAGCTGCACCTGTCCGACCGCATAACGAACGTCGGCATACGGGGGCTGGCGGTGGACGGCCTGGTCGAGCTCATCCACCTGGACCTGGTGGAACCGCTCTTTGGGCACGAGAGCTTCGGCATCCGCTTCCCCGACACCGATCGCGGCGTCCAGCAGATGATGCTGGCGTTGAGCGTGCCCGACCACGTCGATGCGGCGGTCCTCTTCGAGCATTACGACAACGCCATCATCAACGGCAGCAGCTTCGACGCGGAAAGCGATCGGGGGCTGCGCACCTACGACCAGGCCGTGCGCATCGTGGAGCGCCTGCTCGACCCGGTGTTCCTCACACCGGTCAACCGCAGCATGTGCGACCGGGCGCTGAGGTGCGGCATCGAGGAGATATGCGTCGACGTGGCCCGCCACGACGACCGGAAGACCTTCGACGCCCTGATGGACCTGGGGTACCTCAACGCCGACAACGTCCACGCCGTTATCGAGCGCGTCGCCGCGTTGCAGGACGCCGCCATGACGGGGTACCTGCTCGAAGCGCGGCGCCTGCGCTTCGAGCAGGCCGCGCCGGACTTCGATTTGTAGGAGGTCGCGATGACGCCCGTTCCCGAAACGACCGATGCCAAGCTCAAGCGCCGCGCGGACGAGGACCGCCTGGGCGCGGACATCGTCGACGAGTGCCGCGTGCAGCTCATGCTCAAGTTCCGCTTCTTGGACCTCGCGCTGTGGCGCATGGACCTCGCGCCTTTGCGCGTGGGCGCGCGCTACCCCCTGGCCACCGACGCCAAGCAGGTCGTCTACGATCCGCCGCGCGTGATAGCCCGGTTCCGGGAGTCGTTCGAGGAATCGGTGCGCGACTACCTGCACCTGGTGCTGCACTGCGTCTTTCGGCATCCGTTCGACGAGGGGCACGACGACCGGGAGGCGTGGGGGCTCGCCTGCGACATCGTCGTGGAGAACGCCGCCATGGACCTGTGCGGCAGCCGCTTTTCCTGCGCCGACGACGCGGCGCGCCGCCAGGCGCTGAGCGAGATGCGGATGCTCGTGGGCCACGTGCTTCCCGGCAAGGTGTACGGCCTGGTGAAGGGCTTGATGCAAACACCCGACGGGCAGCAGTACCGCGGCATGGGCCGCAGCGCCTTGAACGAGTGGCGCGCCCTGTTCGAGCGCGACGACCATGGGGCCTGGCCCGCCAACAACAAGGCGAAGGGGCAGGGCGACGCGGACGACGCCGCTCCCGAGGAGGTTTCGCAGGACGACGCGAACCCCGACGCGGAGCTCGACGCCCTTCGGACCGAGACGCTCGACGGCGAATCCGCGGACGGCGGGGGAGGCCGCGACGCGCAACCGGAAGAGGCCGAGGCCGAGGCGGACGCGGCTGACGACGCCGACGAGGGCGCCCGAGACGATGCGACCGACGGCGACGGGGCGGGCGAGCGCGACGCGCCCCGGCCGACCGAGGAGGACGCGGAGCGCGAGGAGCGGGAGTGGGAGGACGTCGCGAAGCAGATCGAGGTGAACCTCGAGACCTTCTCGAAGGAGTGGGGGGACGAGGCCGGCAGCCTGGTGGCGAACCTCGCCTTCGCGAACCGCGCCACTTGCAGCTACACCGACTTCCTGCGCCGGTTCATGGTGACAGGCGAGGAGATGCGGCTGAACATGGACGAGTTCGACTACGTCTACTACACCTACGGCATGGACCTGTACGGGGACATGCCGCTGATCGAGCCGCTCGAATACCGGGAGACGGAGCGCGTGCGCGACTTCGTCATAGCCATCGACACGTCGGAGTCCGTCAGCGGCGAGCTGGTGAGGAAGTTCGTGGCCCACACGTTCGGCATCCTCAAAAGCTCCGAGGACTACGCCAGCGAGGTGAACATCCACATCGTCCAGTGCGACGCGAGGGTGCAGTCGGACACCAAGGTGAGAAACCTGAAGGACGTCGACCGCATGCTGGACGGCATGCAGATACGCGGCTTCGGCGGCACGGATTTCAGGCCGGTGTTCGACTACGTCGACCGGCTGCGCAAGACGGGCGAGCTGGCCGACCTGAAGGGACTCGTCTACTTCACCGACGGTCTGGGCCAGTTTCCGGAGAAGACGCCCGACTACGAGGCGGCGTTCGTGTTCATGGACGAGGGGGGCCAGGCGACGCCCCCGGTGCCGCCTTGGGCGTGCAAGATACTGATAGACGACAACGGCATCAACCGATTGAAGAGCCAGGCCGAGCGGTAGCCGACGCCTGCCGAAAGGAGACCGCGCAATGAACATCGCTTCAGCGAAGCAGCAGATAAAGGACACCGTCGAGGCCTATTTGAAACGGGACGACGCCGGCATGCCCCTGATCTCGTCGGCGCATCAGCGGCCCTTGTTCCTGCTGGGGGCGCCCGGCATAGGCAAGACGGCCATCATGGAGCAGGTGGCCCGCGAGCTCGGCATCGGGCTCGTGTCGTACTCGATGACGCACCACACGCGCCAAAGCGCGCTCGGCCTGCCGCGCATCGAGCACCGCTCGTTCGAGGGCTTCGAGTACGAGGCTTCCGAGTACACCATGTCCGAGATCGTGGCCGCCCTGTACGACTACATGGCGAGCACCGGCCTGCGCGACGGCATCCTGTTCTTAGACGAGATCAACTGCGTGTCGGAGACGCTCTACCCTTCGATGCTCCAGTTCCTGCAGTTCAAGACGTTCGGCAAGCACAAGGTTCCCGACGGCTGGGTGGTGGTGTGCGCCGGCAACCCGCCCGAGTACAACCGCTCGGTGCACGAGTTCGACATCGTCACGCTCGACCGCATGCGCGAGATCGACGTGGAGCCCGACTACGCCGCGTGGAAGGACTACGCGTCGAGCACGGGGCTGCATCCCGCGGTCACCACGTTTCTCGAGGCGAAGCGCGACTGCTTCTACAAGGTGGAGTCGAAGCCGGGTGGGGGCAAGTCGTTCGTCACGGCCCGCGGCTGGGAGGACCTGGCGCGGATCATCGCCCTGTATGAGGATATGGGCAAGCCCGTGAACCGGGAGCTGGTTGCCCAGTTCCTTCGCGACGACGAGGTGGCCGACCAGTTCGCGGTGTACTACGCGCTGTTCGAGAAGTACCGCTCCGACTACCAGGTGGACGCGATCCTGGCGGGCGAGGCGAGCGACGCCGTTAAGAAGCGCGCGCACGAGGCCGCCTTCGACGAGCGGGTCGCGCTGATCGGCCTCGTGCTCGACGTGCTTGCCCGCGATTGCGCGGGGGCCCTCGAGAAGGAGGACGTGGCCGTGGAGCTGCGCGACGTGCTGCGCGACGCCAAGCCCGAGCTTCTGGAAGGGGCGGCCGCCGAGGCGGTTCTCGGGCCGCGGTTGGCCGATCGGGAGGACGCCCTGGCCCGCAAGGTGGCATCCGGCACCGCCTCCAACTCCCTCGTTCGCAGGGAGCGTCTGGTGGCGGGCAAGCTGCGGGACTTCGCAACCCAGTGCGCGCGGGAGGGAACGGAGGCGGGCGAGGCCGCCTTCCGCACGATCGAGCGGGCGTACCGGGCCGAGGTGGGCGCGATCCAGCCGGCGGCGGACGCGGCGTCCTCCAAGATGGACCGCGCCTTCGACTTCGTGGACGAGTGCTTCGGCAACCGCGAGATGCTCGTGTTCATGGCGGAACTGGCCACGCGCCAGCCCACCACCCGGTTCGTCGCGCGCTACGGCAACGACCGATACTACGCGCACAACCAGGAGCTGCAGGTCGACTCCGCGCGCATGGGCCTTGTCGAGCGCGCCGGCATGCTGGAGGACCTGAACGAGAACATCAAGCTCGCCGACTCCCGCACCGTCGATGCCGGCGGCGTTGCGGACATCTCCCTCGGTGCGGGGGCGCGCGCGGCCGAGCGGGACGAGGACGCGTTCGCCGACGCTCTGAAGAGGCATTACGGCGGCAGGCAGTTCGAAGACGGCTTCACCAGCGTGTGCAAGATGCTGCTGCCGGCGGCCGAGCTTCGGGGCAAGAAGGTCCTCGACCTATGCTGCCGCCGGGGCAAGGGCGTCTACAAGCTCAGCGCCATGGCGGGCAACGACGGCAGCGTGCTGGGCATCGACTGGAACCCGACCTACCTCGAGGAGGCGAGGGGCGGGATGGAGCGCGCTTGGCACAAGAGCGGCCTCGCGCGCAACAACATGGAGTTTCGCGCGGCCTACCCCGAGGACCTCATCTCCTGCGGCATCGGGTCGGGTACCATGGACGCCGTCTACGTGAACAACGTCATGACGCTTTTGTACGACCAGGCCCTGGTGCTCAAGGAGCTGGGGCGCGTGCTCAAACCCGGCGGGTTGCTGGTCATGGAGACCGTCTTCGCGGACCGGGAGCGCGACGAGGACGTGGTCGAGCGCGCCCGCTCCCTCGGCAACAGCGTGCAGGCGGCGCGCACGCGCAAGGAGAACTACGCCTGGTTGGCGAACGCCGGGTTCGGCGAGCCTTCGATCGAAGAGGAGTACGAGGTGGGCCCGCGCCGCGGTAGCAAGGCGGACAGCCTGGTCGAGGCCGTCGAAGGCGACGAGGACGTGAACTACCGCGCCGTCTCGCTGTACGTGCGCAAGAAGTAACGTCGCTTGGGACGGCAAGCGACGTCGGCTGCTACGCCTCGCGCAGCGCGACGTCGATGAGATAGCCGCCGTCCTCCTCGGTCTCGTACACCATATAGCACGTCATCGGGCGCACCGCTTCGCCGTCTGCCCGTTTCGCCGCGCGCGCCGCCTCCAGATAGCGCGGCGGGAACGCGATCGACTGCTCGTCGGCATCCTCCATGAAGTCCGCGCAGCCCGCGGCCTCGAGCGCGCGGCGCGCGGCCTCGCGGTCGGGTCCGAACACCTTGGCCGTCTTCAGGAAGAAGTCGCCCTCGTCGAACGCAACGCAGGGATGCGCGTGGGCGGCGCGCTCGTTCTTCTGCCGGATCTCGCTGCGGTGCTTGTTCTCGAGCGAGCAGTAGTGCATGCCGAACGTCAGGCCCTCGTCGAGCGCCCACAGCATGAGCTCGAGCACGAGCTCCTCGCTGCCCGCCACGGCCAGCCCTCCCGAGTAGCCGTAATCGTACATCACCTCGAACGGCGGGTTCTTCAACGTGAAGCCGCGGCGGGTGAACTCGTCCCAGTTGCAGAAGGGGAAGCAGAACTCCAGCAGGTTGATGCCGTCGATGCCCACCTCCTCGAACCGGCGGAACAGCTGCCGCATGTGCTCCTTGGCGCCGGGGATGACCGGCATCTCCACCATGACGGAGGGGATGTGGCGGCGGGCCAGCGCCATCGCGGCGATCACGCGCTCCTGCTGCTCGGGCTCGTCGTCGTCCTTCACGCTGAAACGGATCTCGTCCAGCCCGGCATCGCGCAGGCGCGCCGCGCTCTCCTCGGTCAGGAGGTCGCCCGAGGTGTACAGGCGCTTGTGGGCGCTCGGCCACAGCTCGCCCGCACGCTCGAGGAAGCGCACGGCGTTCTCCAGGTCGAGCAGCGGCTCGCCTCCGGTGAGGCCCACGCAGGCCAGCGTGTCATTCTCGGCCGCCGCGCGCGCCAGGCTCTCCTCCCACGGGCATCCTTCGCGGAAGAACGTGTCGTAGTCGGGCTGGTTGTGGTTGAAGCAGAAGTAGCAGTCTCGGTGGCATTTGAATGTGGTGGAGAACGTCTCCGACCCGCGGTTGCCCGTGCACTCTACGCAGGCGGGGGAGAGGTGCCCCGTGCTCAGGCTGGCTCCCGCGTTGCGCACGGCCACGCCGCGCGCCGCCAGCTCCGCCCGCAGCTCGGCGCGGCGCACGGCGCCTTCGCCGGGTTCCGCGAACACGAGCCCCTTGTCCTCGAGCGCCTTCACATAGCGCTCCCCAACCTCAGCGTACCCCGCGAGGGCCGCGTCCAATGCCTCGTTGCCCACCTGTGCTCCGTTCCGTATGCCTTGCCGGTTGTGTTCTTCTTGCCGTCCATTATAAGGTGTCGCGCCCCGCCCCGCTCCGGCAATCCCGCAGGAGCAGACCGCCGGCCCTGCGCTTAGCGTTATCCCGGAAACGAGTTGCAGTCTCCCTGCGCATTCAACGCAAGCTCGGTCGCGGAATCCAGTGATCTCCCGCAGTCTAATCCTTTGCGCCGCCTTGGCGCCTTCCTGCGTTTGCCGCGCGGGATCCTTCGACTCGCTCCGCTCGCTCAGGATGACAACGCGCTGGCCTGCGTAATGTCAATGCTGGTTTAACGGCGGAATTCTCTCGCTTTGCACAAAAATCACCGATGTCCCCCGCTCGAAGCGGGCTCCGGGGGCCTTCGCCACGCAAGCGTTCGCTCGCCGACCGCGTTTCCGCAGGTCGCGGTATTTCGAGCAAGGCAAAGTCCCGTCGGAGGATCCGACGCTACGGGGGCATCGGTGATTTTTGTGCTGGCGGGCTGTCCTCCGCTGCCAACCGCCATCAATATTCCGCAAGCCGACGCGTTGCCGTCCTGAGCGAGCGGAGCATTCGACAGCCCGCCGGGCTGCCGAACTCCCGAGCGTGCGGTGCGGGCGCGGGGAGGCGCAGCGAAGCGGGGGCGAAGGAGCCCGCGCGTCGAGCCGGAGGCGCCTTCAGCTGGCGCCGCGCGGGATCCTTCGGCTCCGGCGGCTCGCGCCGCCTCCACTCAGGATGACAGCTCGGCCGGGTGCGTGTCAGTGTTGGTTTTACAGCGGATGCTGACCACGTGTGGCTGGCTGGTTGGGCGGAAACTCCGCAAGGCCCACTGCATCGCAGTTCCTTTAAGGCTGCGGCAGAGGAAAGCATCCAGCAAAGGCCGGGCGTCTAGCTGTAACGAGGCGACGGGGGAAGGGGGCTTCCGTCTTTGCCGGTCCTGCGTTCGTACACGGGCTAGATGAGTCGCAGTCGTGTTGCGGTGATGGAAGAAGAATCGTCGCGCGGGTGCGGCGGTGCGCTCGCTGCGCTTCTTTCGTTGTCCGGTTCGCCCCGCCGGGCGGACAGCGGCTCGCCTCTTCGGGGACGGTGTCTTTTCGGCAGGCGTCGTTTGCGTGGTAAACTGGCTTGAGGAACAGCGGAAAGGGGATTCCATGGTCGAAGTGCCCGTCGAGCGGCGGTTTCGCGGGTCGGTTCGGTTGGTGACGCTGCATTTGTGGCGCGTGGCGAAGTCGACCGACGTCGAGGACGGGTTCGCGGCCGCGCGCGATCTGGGGATGCTCGAGCCAAAGCACGAGGCGTTCGTGCGCGCCTGCTTCGCGCTCGACGAGCGCCTGGAGGCGGGCGAGCCTCTCGACGAGCCGATCACCATGGACATGGTGGACGAGCTGCAGCTCTGCGCCATCCGCCTCAACACGGCCGACCCGGCTTAGCGAATCGGGCTAGTCGTAGTAGCCCCGATCGAACGCGGCGTCCTTCATGCCGCAGCCGCCCTGATAGCAGGTGGGCCGGAAGTCCAGGACGCGCTTGGCTATCTCGGGTTGCGTGCGCAGCTTCACCAGCATGTTGTACACCGCCGCCCCGTCGATGGCGACGATGCGGTCGTTCTTCGACTTCATGGCGTAGTACACGTCGGCGGCCGTGTGCCCCTCGATGCTGATGGGGTTCTCCACGGCGTCGAAGTACCGCGGCTCGGGGAGGTCGAGATAGGCGCAGAACTCCCGGTAGATGTCGTCGTTCTCGGGAGCGAAGAGCGTTTTGCGGTAGTCGGGCCGGTGCGCGAGGCACGAGGTCTCCTCGGTGAGCTCGGCGTCCAGCGCGGCGAAGTACTCGAGCGCCGCCTGCCCCCGTTGCGCCGTGCCCTCGGCGATCATCCGCTGCTCGCGTTCGTACGATCCCATGATGCCTCGCTTTCGGACGTGCTCGTTCCCTTCTGGCATCATCATTGGGTTTCGGCCGGAGGTTGTCAAGGGCGATTGGATTCCGGTTTCGAGCCGTACAAGCGTTACCTTCTTCGAATTGTGCGCCCGGATGCGCGGCGGTACAATGAAGGCGCGTAAGCATCGCCGCCTCAAGGTTAAGGAGCGCCTCATGCACACGCCGAAGCACCTGCGCCGACCGCCCCACGAGTACGCCTCGGTCATGCTGGAGGTCACGAAGGGCTGCACCCACAACAAGTGCCTCTTCTGCAACCTGTACCAGGGCGTCGAATTCCAGCCCGTCCCCCTCGAGCACGTGATCGAGGATCTCGACGAGATAGCGTCCGTCGAGCGCAGCCCCCATCGCGTCCTGTTCGTCGGAGGCAATCCCATGGGCCTGCCCAACGCCAGGCTCGTGCCGCTGCTCGAGCTCGTTCGCGAGAAACTGCCCTCGGTGAGCGAGGTCGGCGGCTACCTGCGCACGGCCGACGTCAAGCTGAAGAACGACGCGGATCTGGCCGAGATGGCGGCCATGGGCGTGACGGACGTGACGCTCGGCACCGAATGCGGCTGGGATCCTGCGCTCGAACGCATGCGCAAGGGGCACACGGCGGCCGATATCTTGGAGCAGTGCCCGCGCCTCGAGGCGGCGGGCATCAAGTACTCGCTGTTCTACCTGGGCGGTTTCGCGGGCGCCGGAAAGTGCGAGGAGTCGGCGCGGGAGTCCGCCAAAGTGTTCAGCCGGCTGCATCCGGCGCGCATCACCATCATGACGATGACGCCGTATCCCGGCTGCAAGCTGCGC
Organism: Gordonibacter massiliensis (ex Traore et al. 2017); assembly: GCF_019731765.1. Taxonomy (NCBI): domain Bacteria; kingdom Bacillati; phylum Actinomycetota; class Coriobacteriia; order Eggerthellales; family Eggerthellaceae; genus Gordonibacter; species Gordonibacter massiliensis (ex Traore et al. 2017). The sequence continues at coordinate 110,076 of NZ_JAASIO010000009.1, forward strand.
GAGGAGGTGGAGAGCGGGGCGTTCGAACTCGCGCGCGAGTCCGAGGTCATGCGCGACGTGGCCACGTTCATAGCCAACCTCTCCTGCGACACCCTCATCGTGGGCTCGCACGATTCGAACCTGTTCCGCATCGACGGCGTCCTGCCCCGCGACCGCGAAGGCATCGTGGCCACCCTCGAGATGCGCCAGAGGCAGACGAACGACGAGGCGCTGGCGCCCTTGCGCATGAGGATGCTCGCGACGTGATCGCCAGGGAGAGGGAGATGGCGATTCTGGCGGACGCTCTCGATTGGCCTTCGCGGCGGGGGCGGCGTGCGGTCGGTATGGTACAATGGTCGTTGTCCGGCGAGTGGTGTTCGCTCGTCATAGCTGAACGGTAGAAACGTCAAAAAACTGTCTTCCCGAAGGTCGCAAGGCGCGTTCATGTCGGCGCGCTCCGAACGCACGAGGGTCGCAAGGCTTGTCAGCAAGGCCGGCCGCAGGGCCTTTATCCTGTCTGCGGCGTCAATCGAAGGCGATGCGACGGTTCGGCTTCGCCTGCGCCATCGCGGCGCGGCGGATACGTCGCAGGCCGACCGGTTGCGGACGTACTGCTCAATTCGAAAAAGGAGAACGAGACGATGCAACTAGGCTCCACGGTAACCCTCACCTACACGGGCAAGCTCGAAGACGGCACGGTTTTCGGCTTCGCCACCGAAGAGAAGCCCATGAAGTTCCAAACGGGCATGGACATGACCATCGACGGCTTCGAGAAGGCCGTGCTGGAGATGAACGAGGTCGGCGAGAAGAAGACGTTCGTTGTCGACGAGTACGGTGCGTACGGCGAGTACCTCGAAGGCCATGTGGCCAAGATCCCGCTCGAGCAGATTCCCGTGAACGACGTCAAGGTGGGGAAGCGCATCATGCTGGCGAGCGGCGAGGACGGCTCGCCGATGCCCGCCACCGTTCTGGAGATCGAAGCGGGTGTGGTCACGTTCGATTTGAACCACCCGCTGGCGGGGAAGAGCCTCACGTTCGAGGTGGAGCTGCTGGAGATCGAAGAAGCGCCCGAGGACTTCGTGTCGGCCGCCGAAAAGGCGCGTCACCTGAAGGAGCAGTCGAAGCTCCTGGGCGGCGACCAGGGCGAAGACTACCGCTAAGGCGGACGGCTTCGCAAGGACGTTTGCATCCTTCGTAGGGGCGGCCTGCTAGCCGCCCGGCACGATGGGACGCGTGCGGGAAAAGGCGTGGCGGGCGCACGAGGGTCTTGCAGGAGGCCCCGGTGCGCCCGCCACCTGTGTTTTCAGGCTGGAAACGTTCGCGCCGGGCGGACAGCAGGCCGCCCTTGCGAAGGTCGTCGGCCGCCCCGAGCGCCTGTCACGCCCGTGCCGCGCACCAGGCGCAGGCGCTCGGGGCGGCGGCTATGCCGCCGAGGGCACTCTCGCGCAGCTCGAAGGGCAGCGCCCGCCCGACGGCGTCCATCGCGGCCACCGTTTCGTCGAAGCCCACGAGGTTGCCCACGCCGGCAAGCGCGATCTGCGCGCTCACGAGCGCGGTGGCGGCTGCCGTGGCGTTGCGCTTCTGACAGGGCACCTCCACCAGGCCGCCCACCGGGTCGCACACCAGCCCCATAAGCGAGGAAAGGGCATTCGCGGCGGCGTCGAGCGCCTGCGCCGGCGTGCCGCCCGCCATTTCCACGGCGGCTGCGGCGGCCATGGCGGCGGCCGCTCCGATCTCGGCCTGGCAGCCTCCCTCGGCACCCGACACCGTGGCGTTGCGGGCTACGAGGTAACCCACGGCGCCTGCGGCCAGAAGCCCGCGCCTGAGCGTGGCAGCATCCAAGCCGCGCTCCTGCTCCAACGCCAGCAGCACGCCCGGCACGACGCCGGCCGAACCGGCGGTGGGGGCGGCCACGATGCGCCCCATGGACGCGTTCGTCTCCAGCACGGCCAGCGCGTATTCCATGGCGGCGCCCGTGAGGCCGTCGACGACCGCGCCGCCACGCTCGCGCGCCCGCCTCGCGTCGCCCGCCTCGCCCCCGATGAGCCCGCCCATGGAGGGTGCGGGCTCGCGCAGCGGCTCGGTCGCCGATGCCCGCATGACCGCGAGCGCCCGGTCGGCGTAGGACTCGGCTTCGCAGGCTCGCCCGTCGAGGGCGGCGAGCGCCTCCTCGCGGGCCAGGAACGCGCCTGCGAGCGTGGCGTCCTGCTCGGCGCATCGCTGTAGCAGCTCCGTGCCCGAAGCGAAGTCGCGCGCGGCGAAGAGCTCCTCTGCGCGCTCTATAGAGGCGCCTTCCGCCGCGTGCGCCCCGGCGGGGGCGTCGGCGGGCACGATGCGCACGTCGCGCACGGCGGGGTGCCGCTCGATGGCGGCCTTCGCCTCGGCGGGTGCGGCGCCGTCCAGCTCCATGACGGTGAACGCCTCCGACCCGCGTCGCGTGCGGTACATGCGCGCGGTGGCGATGTTCACCGCGCAGTCCGAGAAGCAGCCGGCGATGTGCGCCAGCACGCCCGTCTCGTCGCGCTGGCGCACGACGACGCTCGTATGCTCCCCGGTGACGTTCACGTCGATGCCGTCGATGCGTTCGATGACGGCCGCGCCGCCTCCCACGCTCGCGCCCCGCACTTCAAGCACGTTGCCCTGCGCATCCTCGATGCGCATATCGACCGTGTTCGGGTGATCGACCTGTGTGTCGGGGTCGCAGGCGAACGAGAAGGACAGGCCGGTTGTGCGGGCCAGCTCGAACGAGTCGCGCACGCCCAAGTCGTCGGGGGCCAGTCCCAGGAGCCCGGCCACGAGCGCCTTGTCGGTGCCGTGCCCCGACTGCGTGTGCGCGAACGACCCGTACAGCGTGAACGCCGCCCGCACGGGTTCCGTGGCCAAGAGGCTGCGCGCCATCCGCGCGATGCGCAGCGCCCCGGCGGTGTGCGAGCTCGAAGGGCCCACCATGATGGGGCCGACGATGTCGGAAAAGCCGAACGTTTCCATGCGCGTCCTTTCGCGGTTCTTCGTGCGGGAGGGGCTGTGTCAAAAGCGCCGTTTTCGCTGATCGTGTAGGGCAAGGGCTCTGCCCTTGCCGCTCGGCAGGCAACGTTTCCGCAGGTAGACGGAAAAGTCAGAGCCCTTTTCCTACGAAACGGTCAACGCGAACGAGCGTTTTGGCAGCTTTCGATACAGCCTCCATTCGCTGCCATGGTAGCGCAAAGCGGGTTCGAGCGCCCCGCAGACCGTTCATTTCGTGAGATTCCACGACGAAACGGCTGCGGGGGTGCAAGGGCCTGGCGGGCACCGCTATACTGGTGGCATCGTCGCCGGGCTTCGGGCCTTGGCGGAATTCCGATACGACAGAGACGAACGGAGGCGCCCCGGGCGGGGCGTCGTGCGGCGAAGGAGCGAGGCAATGGCCACAGCGGCACCCATCATCGTGGTGGGCCACAAGAACCCCGACAACGATTCCATCTGCGCTGCGGTGGGGTACGCGTATTTGAAAAACGAGCTCGCGCGCCGCGCCGCGAACGGTAAGGAGCCCTATCCGCGCTACCTGCCCGCCCGCCTGGGCCCTCTGCCGCCGGAGAGCGCATGGGTGCTCGAACGCAACGGCGTCCCGGTTCCCGAGGTGGTGAGCCACGTGCACGCCCGCGTGTCCGACGTCATGACGCCCGACCCCATCTCCATCGGCCACGACGCCACGCTTCTGGAGGCTGGCCGGCTGCTGCGCCAGCACAACGTGCGCGCCCTCGTGGTGACGAACGACGACGGCACGTACCGGGGCCTCATCACCACGCGCATGATAGCCGAGCGCTACGTGGCCGCCACCGACGCGCTCGAGGACGGCGGCGCCAACGAGATGGCCGTGGCCGGCAACCTCATCGCCTCGCTCGGGCAGAAGGTGAGCGACATCATCGAGACCGACGTGCTCGAGCTCGACAAGAACGGCCTGCTCAAGGAAGCGGTGGAAGACCTCATGGCCAGTGCTCTGCGCGAGGCCGTGGTGCTGGACGAGCATCGGGTCGCCATCGGCATCGTCACCCGCTCCGACGTGGCGGTGCGCCCGCGGCGCAAGGTGGTGCTCGTTGACCACAACGAAACGCGCCAGGCCGCGAACGGCATCGAGGAGGCCGACGTCGTGGAGATCGTCGACCACCACCGCATCGCCGACGTGTCGACGGCCAACCCCATCCTGTTCTTGAACCTGCCCGTAGGCTCCACGGCCACCATCGTGGCCACCGAGTTCGAGCGCCACGACGTGGAGATGCCGCCCGCCATCGCCGCGGTGCTGTTGTCGGCCATCATGACCGACACGGTGATCTTGAAATCGCCCACCGCCACCGACATGGACCGCGAGCAGGTGGAGCGCCTGGCCGCTCTGGCCGGCGTGGACGCAACCGAGTTCGGCCTCGCCGTGTTCAAGTGCCGCGGCGGCGAGGACAGCATGCCGGTGGACAAGCTCGTGGGGGCCGACTCCAAGGAGTTCCTGCTGGGCGACACCACCGTGCTCATCGCGCAGCACGAGACCGTCGATCTGCCGGCCGTCATGAAGCGTGAGGGCGAGATCCGCGAGCACATGCGCCGTTTGCGCGACGACCACCACTACGACTTCGTGCTGCTCATGGTCACGGACATCCTGGCCGAGGGCAGCCAGTTCCTCTGCGAGGGCAACCTCCGCATCGTGAACCGCGTGTTCAACATCGACTGCTCGGGCGAGGGCGGCACCTGGATGCCCGGCGTGCTGAGCCGCAAAAAGCAGGTGGCCGCCAAGATTTTGGGGGCTTAGTCGTTCCGCGGGCGCTACAGCAGCACGTCGGACAGGCTGCGTTTGGGCACGTGGTGGACGCTGTCGGCGTCGCGCCAGTACTCGGTGGCGCCGCCGACGGGCAGAGGCTCGATGCGCACCTCCTCGGCCGGCTTGCCCAGGGCCAGCACGAGGTCGGGTTGGAAGCGCTCGCCGTCGATGCCCAGGGCCTCGACAAGGCTACGCTTTTTGAACGATCCGATGATGCACCCGCCGAAGCCGGCCTCCGCGGCCTGCAACATGATGGTCTGGGCGGCTATGCCCTCGTCCCAGGCGGTGAACGTGTCGGCGAGCACGCGGTCGGCATCGCGGCATATCACCACGAAGGCGCTCGGCCGCTCGCCGGGTTCGGGCCCGTCCCACTCGGGCAGAGCCTTCGCCCAGGCCAGGCAGGCGAACACGGCGTCGCGCCGCTCGTCGTCCACGATGGCGTAGCGCAGAGGCTGGGCGTTGCCGCTCGAGGCGGTGAGGCGCGCCGTGTCCACCCAGCGCTCCAGGAGCTTCCGATCGACGGCCTCCTCTTCGAAGAACCGGCGGTAGCTCCGGCAGGACCTCACGGTATCGCGCAGCATGGCTTCCTCCTCGCGTCGGTCGTGCGCGGCGCGGCCCCGTTGCCGGAGACGGACGGCGCGCTCCTTCTTCTAGCATTATAATGGTGCGGCCGGACCGAGGGCGACCCGAGCCGCCGAACGCCGCAGACGGCAAGGCCGCCGGTGCTGCGCCCCAGGTCCCAGAACCGAAACCGCGATGAGAAGGAAGCCATTCATGAACCCCACCCGCTTGCTCGACCTGTTCTGCGATATCGTCCGCATCGAAAGCCCCTCGCGCCACGAGGCCGCCATGGCCGCGCGCTGCGCCGACGAGCTGCGGGCTTTGGGCTTCTCCGTGCGTTTTGACGATTCGGCCGCGCAGACGGAGTCGGACACGGGCAACCTCGTCGCGCACCTGCCGGGCACGGCACCGGGGCATATCGTGCTGTCGGCGCACATGGACACGGTCCGGCCGTGCGCGGGCATCGAGCCCGTGGTGAAAGACGGCGTGGTTCGCTCGGCCGGCGACACCATCCTGTCCGCCGACGACAAGGCGGGCGTGGCGGCCATCCTCGAGGGCGTGCGCTCGGTGGTGGAGGAAGGGGCCGCGCGCCCCGACGTCACGGTGCTGTTCACCACCTGCGAGGAGCTGCACCTGCTGGGCTCCGGCGCGCTCGCCGAGGGCGAGCTGCCCGCCGGCGCCCCATGCTACGTGCTGGACGCCGACGGCGCCCCCGGTACCGTGGTCACGGGCGCGCCGTGCCACTGGGGCCTCGAGGCGTCGTTCGTCGGCCGCGCGTCGCACGCCGGCGTGGTGCCGGAAGAGGGCATCTCGGCCATCTGCATGGCGGCCGCGGCCATCGAGGCCATGCCGCTCGGTCGCATCGACGAGGCCACCACGGGCAACATCGGCGTGATTTCCGGCGGCCGGGAGACGAACGTCGTGCCCGACTCCTGCACGCTGGCGGGGGAGTGCCGCTCGCTGTACACCGATCGGGTCGAGGCGCAGAAGGCCGCCATGACGGCCGCGCTCGAGCAGGCCGCAGCGCGCTTCGGCGGCTCGGTGGACGTGACGTGGACGAAGAGCTACGACGCCGTGCTGTACGACGAGGACGACCCGGTGGTGCAGGCCGCCGCCCGCGCCGCGCGCGCCGCCGGCCTCGAGCCCCGTTTCCGCCACGACGGCGGCGGGGCGGACGCCAACATCCTGGCCGCGCGGGGCGTGCGCGCCGTCACGCTGGGCGTGGGCATGACGGCCTTCCACTCCCCGGACGAGCACATCTCCGTGGCCGACCTCGAGGGCACCGCCCGCTTGGTGGAGTCCCTAGTGAAAGAAGGCGTCGAAGCTTAGGCGCAGAAAGGCTCCGGCCAGCGGATTCATCCGCCGGGGCGGCCTGCAGGCCGCCCCGGCGCGCTCGGTTCGGCATGTATCGCACCATGCGGCGAGCGCATCGAGGGCTTCCCGTTTCGACCGGCGCGAGCCTTCGCTTTTCGCGCCGGGCGGGTTGCTGCTCGCCCTTATGAGGCTTCGCCCTTATGAGGCTTCGCCCTTATGAGGCTTCGCCCTTATGAGGCTTCGCCCTTATGAGGCTTCGCCCTTGTTGCCCTCATATGCTATACTATATAGCATCAATAGTTCGACCGAACAGGAGGCGCTATGGCGGCCGTGCAGATGAACGTGCGCATCGACGAGGAAACGAAGGCGCGCGGCGACGAGGTGTTCGCCCGCTGGGGGCTCACGCCCTCGCAGGTGGTGCGCGCGGTATGGGAGTATGCCGAGGAGAAGGGCGAGCCCCCCGCGTTCATGCGCCCCGCGCGCGACGCCGCGGACGACGCCGAGGTGCAGCGTCGCCTGGCCCTGGTGGAGGAGGGCGCCAGCATCTGGAGGAACTTCTTCATCGACAACGGCCTGCCCGTACCGGCGCCGCGCAAGATCGATTGGCACGACCTGCAAGAGGAATTCTACGATGGCAAGCGCCGAGAGGACCTCGACGAAGACGAGCTGCTTGCGGCCTACTACGACGATCTGCGCTACGAAGCGTACTGCGAGAAGGCTGCCGAAAGGGGACTGCTGTGAGTTTGCCGCAGAAGCTGCTCGTCGACACGAATGTTTGGATCGACTACTTCCTTGAGCGCAATCCGGAAAATCATGAAAAGGCGATGCGCTTCGTGGCGGCGGCGACGGCTGCCGGCGCTGCGCTGTACACGTCGTCGGCGACGATGCCCGACCTGTTCTTCCTCCTTTGCCAAGAGACGAAAAGGTGCCTGCGCGCGCGAGGCAAGGTCGTCGACGAGGGCATGGCCGCCGCCGTGCGCGAATCGGCTTGGTCGAGCATGCGCAGCATCATGGAGCTGTCGATGGTCGTGCCGGTGGGTCGGAACGAGGCCCTGCGCGCCCTGACGTACCGCGACCTCCACGACGACTTCGGGGACGACCTGATCCTTGCCGCGGCCGCGCGCGTCGACGCCGACTACCTCGTCACGTCGGACAAGGCCCTCATGCGCCACGCGCCCGTCGCCTGCCTCTGCCCGGCGGACATGATCGTGCTCCTGCGCGCCCGCGCCCAGGCGTCCGAAGAGGCGGAATAAATTCGAGATTCCGTGGAGGCGCGGCGCCCCTCGGCCCCGCCTCCCATCCTTCATCAGGTAAAATGTGATGAAAGGGTATAGATACTCCCGGGTGCGTGGCGTTTGACAAGCTGCGGGGCCGATGATAGAGTTCTCGTTCGCGTCCCCGAAGGACGTATGTTTTCGTGTGCGAATCAGCTGAGCGCACAGGAAAGCGATGCTGATATCTTTCGTTTCTTTCAGCAAAGGTAAGGACAGGGTTTCCCTGGCGAGTCGGATAGCCGTGAAAAGCCCGACCGCCTGAGCGAGCGGCCTTCGCGCCGTGAGCGAGAGGCGAGCGGGCTTTGAGCGGCTAGACGGCCGCCAGGGAAAGCCGTCAGGTAGCAAAAGGAGAATTGATTTGCCTACTATCAACCAGCTGGTCCGCAAGGGCCGCAAGAAGACGGTCGAGAAGAAGAAGACCCCGGCCCTGAAGGGCAACCCGCAGAAGCGCGGCGTGTGCACCCGCGTGTTCACCACCACGCCGAAAAAGCCGAACTCGGCCCTGCGCAAGGTCTGCCGTGTGCGCCTCGTCAACGGCATGGAGGTCACGGCCTACATCCCGGGCATCGGCCACAACTTGCAGGAGCACTCCATGGTGCTGCTGCGCGGCGGCCGTGTGAAGGACCTCCCCGGCGTGCGCTACAAGGTCATCCGCGCCGCGCTCGACTGCGCCGCCGTGGACAACCGCAAGCAGGCTCGCAGCCGTTACGGCGCCAAGCGCCCCAAGTAAGCAACCGCTAAGTCGCGCGGGCCGAAAAGTCGCATCTGCCCAAAGGGGGCGGAGGGCGGCGGCCTAATGGGCGGGGAGAAAGCCGCCTCGAAGCGCGCAGGACCAAGAAGGAGAAAACATGCCGCGTCGTGCAGCAGCAGTCCGTCGTGAAGTTCAGCCGGACGCACAGTACAACAACCGTTTGGTCACGCAGCTGATCAACAAGGTTCTTTTGGATGGCAAGAAGGCCACCGCCGAGGGCATCGTCTACGGTGCGTTCGAGATCATCGAGCAGAAGACCGGCGGCGACCCGCTGGCCGTGTTCAAGAAGGCCATGGACAACGTGCGCCCCACGCTCGAAGTGAAGCCCAAGCGCGTGGGCGGCGCCACCTACCAGGTGCCCATGGAGGTCAACTCCCGTCGTTCCACCACGCTCGCCATCCGCTGGATCGTGGACTTCTCGCGCAAGCGCAAGGAGCACACGATGAAAGAGCGCCTGGCCGCCGAGATCATGGACGCCTCCGAGAACACGGGCGCGTCGGTGAAGAAGCGCGAGGACCTGTACAAGATGGCCGAGTCCAACCGCGCGTTCTCGCACTACCGCTTCTAAGGAGGACTCAGTCTATGGCTAAAAACAACCTACAAGACACGCGCAACATCGGCATCATGGCCCACATCGACGCGGGCAAGACGACGACGACCGAGCGCATCCTCTACTACACCGGCAAGACCCACAAGATCGGCGAGGTGCACGACGGCGCCGCGACGATGGACTGGATGGTGCAGGAGCAGGAGCGCGGCGTGACCATCACGGCCGCCGCCACCACGTGCTTCTGGAAGTACCCCGGCGGTGCCGAGGACGGCAAGGAGTACCGTTTCCAGATTATCGACACGCCCGGCCACGTTGACTTCACGGCCGAGGTCGAGCGCTCGCTTCGCGTGCTCGACGGCGCGGTCGCGGTGTTCGACGCCGTCGCCGGCGTGCAGCCGCAGTCCGAGACGGTGTGGCGCCAGGCCAGCCGCTACGGCGTGCCCCGCATCGCCTACATCAACAAGTACGACCGCGTGGGCGCCGACTTCTTCCACGCCATCGACACCATGAAGGACCGCCTGGGCGCGCCGGCCATCGCCGCGCAGATGCCCATGGGCGCCGAGGACAACTTCTGGGGCGTCATCGACCTCGTGACCATGACCGCATGGGACTTCAAGGCTGACGACAAGGGCATGACCTGGCCCGAGCCCATGGACGCCATCCCGGCCGAGTTCGCCGAGGAGGCCGAGCTGCGTCACCAGGAGCTGGTGGAAGCCGCCGCCGACTGCGACGACGACCTCATGGAGAAGGTCCTCATGGAAGAGGACTTCACGGTCGACGAGCTGAAGGCCGCCATCCGCAAGGGCACCATCGCCTGCCAGATCCACCCGGTGTTCGTGGGTTCGTCCTACAAGAACAAGGGCGTGCAGGAGCTGCTCGACGCCGTGGTCGACTACATGCCGTCGCCGGTCGACGTGCCCGCCATCAAGGGCACGAACCCCGACACGGGCGAGGAAGACGAGCGTCCCTCCGACGTGAAGGCGCCGTTCTCGGCCCTGGCGTTCAAGATCATGACCGACCCGTTCGTGGGCAAGCTCACCTACCTGCGCGTGTACTCGGGCCAGCTCGACTCCGGCTCGTACGTCATGAACGCGTCCAAGGACAAGAAGGAGCGCATCGGCCGTCTGCTGCAGATGCACTCCAACCAGCGCGTCGACATCGACGGCTGCGCCGCCGGCGACATCGTGGCGGTCGTGGGCCTGAAGGACACGTCCACGGGCGACACGCTCTGCGACGAGAAGCACCCCATCATCCTGGAGTCCATGGAGTTCGCCGAGCCGGTTATCGACATCGCCGTCGAGCCGAAGACGAAGGCCGAGCAGGACAAGATGGGCGTGGCGCTGCAGAAGCTGGCCGAGGAGGACCCGACGTTCCGCGTGTCCACCAACCAGGAGACCGGCCAGACCATCATCGCCGGCATGGGCGAGCTGCACCTCGAAATCATTGTCGACCGCTTGCTGCGCGAGTTCAAGGTCGAGGCGAACGTCGGCAAGCCGCAGGTCGCCTACCGCGAGACGGCCACGAAGGAGGCCCTGAACGTCGAGGGCAAGTTCGTGCGCCAGTCCGGCGGTCGCGGCCAGTACGGCCACGCGGTCATCAACATGTTCCCGCAGGAAGCCGGCAAGGGCTACGAGTTCGAGAACAAGATCGTGGGCGGCGTCGTGCCGAAGGAGTACATCACGCCTATCGACAAGGGCATCCAGGAGGCGCTGAACTCCGGTGTGCTCGCGGGCTATCCCGTCGTGGACGTGCGCGTCGAGCTGGTGGACGGCTCCTACCACGAGGTCGACTCGTCCGAGGCGGCGTTCAAGGTGGCCGGTTCCATGGCCATCAAGGCGGCGCTGAAGAAGGGCGCCTCCGTCATCCTCGAGCCGATGATGGCCGTGGAGGTCGAGACCCCCGAGGAGTACATGGGCGACGTCATGGGCAACCTGTCCAGCCGTCGCGGCCAGATCCAGGGCATGGGCGACCGCGGCAACGCCAAGACCGTCAAGGCGAAGGTTCCGCTGTCCGAGATGTTCGGCTACGCCACCGACCTGCGTTCGACGACGCAGGGCCGCGCTTCGTACACGATGCAGTTCGATTCGTACGAGGCAGTGCCGAAGAACGTGGCGGAGGAAATTATCAGCAAGGCCGGCGGGAACGCGTAAGCGCGCGCGACCTGAAGCATAACGGAGGTAAGGTAAGTGGCTAATCAGAAGATTCGCATCCGCTTGAAGGGGTACGACCATGAGATCGTGGACCAGTCCACGAAGCTCATCGTCGACACCGCGCAGAAGACGGGTGCCAAAGTGTCCGGTCCCATCCCGCTGCCGACGGAGCGCAACCTGTACTGCGTCGTCCGCGGTCCGCACGTCGACAAGGATTCCCGCGAGCAGTTCGAGATGCGCACGCACAAGCGCCTCATCGACATCCTCGAGCCCACCCCGAACACGGTGGACTCCCTGATGCGTCTCGATCTCCCCGCCGGCGTCGACATCGAAATCAAGCTGTAAAGGGGGTCAGGCGATAATGATCAACGCAATCTACGGTAAGAAGATCGGCATGACCCAGATCTTCGGCGAGGACGACCGCGTCATCCCGGTGACGGTCATCCAGGCCGAGCCCAACAAGGTCTGCCAGGTGAAGACGAAGGCCACCGACGGCTACGAGGCCGTGCAGATGGGCTTCGGCGAGGTGCGCAAGTACAAGAAGAGCGGCGAGTACCGCGTGAACAAGCCCATGAAGGGCCACTTCGAGAAGCAGGGCACGGATCCCGTGCGCTACCTGCGCGAGGTTCGCGTGGAGAACGCCAGCGAGTACAGCGTGGGCGACGAGCAGACGGTGGCCGCCTTCGCCGAGACGAAGAAGGTCGACGTGACCGGAACGTCGAAGGGCAAGGGCTTCGCCGGCGTCATGAAGCGCTACGGCTTCCGCGGCGGCCCGGGCGGCCACGGCGCGCACTTCCATCGCGCTCCCGGCTCGGTGGGCCAGTGCGCCACCCCGTCCCGCGTGTTCAAGGGGCTCAAGCTCCCCGGCCACATGGGCGTGGACACGGTGACGGTGAAGAACCTGGAGGTCGTGCGCATCGACGAGGATCAGAACCTCATCCTGGTGAAGGGCGCCGTCCCCGGCGGCAAGAATGGCATCGTTCGCGTCCGCATGGCGTAAACGTGGGATTTGATACAAAAGGAGTTATACACCTATGACCACGATTGAGATCAAAGACGCGAGCGGGAAGAAGGCCGGTTCCGCCGACCTCGCCGCTTCCGTTTTCGGCATCGAGCCGAACGTGCCGGTCATGCACACGGTCGTGCGCTCCCAGCGCGCGGCGTGGCGTCAGGGCACGCATGACACGAAGACGCGCGGCCAGGTCCGCGGCGGCGGCAAGAAGCCGTGGCGCCAGAAGGGCACCGGCCGTGCCCGTCAGGGCACCATCCGCGCCCCTCAGTGGGCCGGCGGCGGCACCGTGTTCGGTCCGCATCCGCGTTCCTACGCGTTCCGTGTGAACAACAAGGAGGTCAAGCTGGCCATGCGTTCCGCGCTGTCCGCCAAGCTGGCCGACGACGAGCTGGTGATCGTCGAGGGCTTCAAGTTCGAGAAGCCGTCCACGAAGTCCGCCGTCGCCGCATGCAAGGCGCTCGGCCTGGAAGGCCGCGTGACGCTGGTCATCGCCGACGACGACGTGAACACCTACCTGTCGTTCCGCAACATCCCGAAGGTGAACATCATCCCGGTGTCCGAGATCAACACCTACGAGCTCATCGACAACAAGAAGCTCGTGGTGACGGCCGACGCCCTCAAGCACATCGAGGAGGTGCTCGCATAATGAAGGATCCCCGCGAGGTTATCATCCGCCCCATCATCACGGAGCATAGCTACGACATGATGGAGCACAACACGTACACGTTCGAGGTGGCGAAGGACTCCAACAAGGTGGAGATCGCCCAGGCCGTCGAGGCCATCTTCGACGTGAAGGTCGTCAAGGTGAACACGCTGAACGTGAAGCCGAAGCCCAAGCGCGTCCGCTACCAACTGGGCAAGACCCGCACCTGGAAGAAGGCCATGGTCACGCTCAAGGAAGGCGACACGATCGAGCTGTTCGCCAGCTAGGCCGTTTCGGCTTGCATCATCGCGCAACCGAAAGCGCCCCGCAGATTCCTGCGGGGCGCTTCTCTTTTTTGTTGGTGGACGTGCGCGAGAGAAGGCGTTGGTGTATGGTGGTTCGAGCGTAACCGAAGGGAAGAGAGAGGTCGACCGGTGGCATTCGTCGAGTTCCGCGATGTGCGCAAAGTGTATACGATGGGCGAGGTCGAGGTGGCGGCCGTCGACGGCATGACGTTCGACATCGAACGCGGGGAACTCGTGGTGGTGGTGGGCCCCTCGGGCGCCGGCAAGACCACGCTTTTGAACATGCTGGGCGGCATGGACGGGTGCTCGTCGGGCACCATCATGCTGGACGGACGCGACATCAGCGCGTTCGGGCAGAAGGAGCTCACGTACTACCGCCGCTACGACATAGGGTTCGTGTTCCAGTTCTACAACCTCGTGCAGAACCTCACGGCGCTGGAGAACGTGGAGCTGGCCAGCCAGATATGCAAGGATCCCCTCGATGCGGCCGACGTGTTGACCCAAGTGGGGCTGGGGCATCGGCTGGACAACTTCCCGGCCCAACTCTCAGGCGGCGAGCAGCAGCGCGTGGCCATCGCCCGTGCGCTGGCGAAGAACCCGAAGCTTCTGCTGTGCGACGAGCCCACCGGCGCGCTGGACTACCAAACGGGCAAGGCCATCTTGAAGCTGCTGCAGGACACCTGCTACGAGACCGGCAAGACCGTCGTGCTCATCACGCACAACTCCGCGTTCACGGCTATCGCCGACCGCGTCATCCATATCCGCGAGGGACGCGTGGCCGGCGTCGAGGTCAACGACGCGCCGTTGTCGGCCGAAACGCTGGAATGGTAGGAAGCCGCCTGCCGTGAGAAGCGCGTTCAACAAAGAGGTCGCCCGTTCCATCACCCATTCGCTCGGGCGCTTCCTGGCCATCGCCGCCATCGTGGCGCTGGGCACCGGTTTCTACGCCGGGTTGCGCATGACGGCACCCGACATGAAGCTGGCGGCCGACGCGTTCTACGACGGAACGCACCTCATGGACGTGCGCGTGCTCTCGACGCTCGGGCTCACGGACGACGATCTGCAGGCGCTGCGCGGCGTGGAGGGCGTGCAGGCGGTCATGGGCGCCTACGAGACCGACGTCATGGCCGACGTGGGCGGCGAGCAGTACGCGGTGCGCGTGCATTCGCTGCCCGCCGCAGCGCTCTCGTCGAACACCTCCGACGGGGTGAACGCCCGCTCGGACGACGCGGACTACCTCAACCGGCCCATCCTGACGCAGGGGGCGTGGCCGACGAAGAAGGGCGAATGCGTGCTGTCGTCCGACCTCGTGGTGGCCGAGAACGCGCGCATCGGCGACACGGTGCGCATCACCGAGACGACCGAGGGCATGGAAGACGCGCTGGCCGCCGACGCGTACATGGTCGTCGGGTTCGTGAGCTCGTCCTACTACGCGACCTCTTCGAACCTGGGATCCACGTCGCTCGGCAGCGGGTCCATCCAGCAATACCTGTACGTGCTCGAGAGCGACTTCTCCGACGACCTGCCCTACACCGAGGCGTTCCTCACGGTTGCGGGCGCGGCCGACGAGCGCTCCTCGAGCGCCGCGTACGACGACCGCGTGGCGGAGGTGACGGAGCGCATCGAGGCGCTGGCGCCCGCGCGCGAGCGGCTGCGCCTCGAGGGCCTGCGCGCCGACGCTCAGGAAGAGCTCGACGAGAAGCGCGCCGACTACGAGCGGCAGAAGGCCGACGCCGAGACGCAGCTTGCCGATGCGAAAGGGCAGCTTGACGACGCCGCGGCCGCCATTGCCGACAACGAGCAGAAGCTGGCCGACGGGCAGGCGAGCTACGACAATGGCGTCGCGGAGCTGGCGAACCAGCGCGCGAGCGCGCAGCAGCAGCTTGGCGAGAACGAGGCGCGTCTCGATTCGGTGCAAGCCGGACTCGACGAGGCGTTGCCGCAGCTCCAAGCGGCGGCAACTCAGCTCGAATCCGCCTGGGCCCAGGCTGGCTTGACGTACGATCAGGCGAAAGCGCTTTCAGGACAGTTGTCCCAGCAGATCGGCGTCGACCAAGGATCGCTTGCGGCTCTGCAAGAGCAGCTGAAAGGACTCGATCCGGAAAGCGACGAATACAAAGAGGTAAGCAAGCAGATTGCGCTTATGCAGGGTAAGATCGACGCGGAGCGCGGTCAGCTGGCGCAGCTACAAGCTCTCATTCAAAACCAGGACGCATATCAAGAGCAGAAGGGCCAGTATGACGCAGGTGTGGCCCAAGTGGCCCAAGGCTGTGTCGACCTTGCCGCAGCCCGCCAGCAGGCCGACTCGCAGCTGGCGGCGGCCCAGCAGCAGCTCGACGCGGCCGCTGCGCAGCTGGCGAGCGGGCGCGACCAGCTCGCGCAGGGCAAGGCCGACTACGAGAGCGGCCTGGCGGAGTACGAGAGCAAGAAGGCCGAGGCCGATTCCCAGCTGGCCGATGCCGAGCGCCAGCTGAACGACGCTCAAAAGCAGATCGACGACTTGGAGAATCCGACCTGGTACGTCATGGACCGCACGGCAAACTACGGCGTGGCCAGCTTCAACGCCGACGCCGACCGGGTGGACAGCATAGCGCAGGTGTTCCCGTTCATCTTCTTCCTCGTGGCGGCGCTCGTGGCGCTCACCACCATGACGCGCATGGTGGAAGAGGAGCGCATGCTCATCGGCACCTACAAGGCGCTCGGGTACAGCCGCGCCCGCATCACGGCGAAGTACCTGGTGTACGCTTCCATCGCCAGCGTGGCGGGCAGCGCCGTGGGCATCGCCGTTCTGTCGCAGGTGCTGCCCGCGGTCATCATGCAGGCGTACGGCATCATCTACTTCGTGCCGTCGCAGCCGCTTCCCCTGGCCATCGACGCGGGCTTGGCGGCGTTGGCGGCCGGCCTCGGGGTGGGCGTCACCCTTGCTGCCACGTGGGCGGCGGCGACGGCCACGCTGCGCGAGCGTCCGGCGACGCTTATGCTGCCGCGTGCTCCCAAGTCGGGCAAGCGCATCTTGCTGGAGCGGGCGGCGCCCCTGTGGCGGCACCTCTCGTTCTCGTGGAAGGTGACGTTCCGCAACCTGTTCCGCTACAAGAAGCGCTTCGTCATGACGGTCATCGGCATCGCGGGCTGCACGGCGCTGCTGCTCACGGGGCTGGGACTGTCCGACGCCATCAACGACATCATCGACAACCAGTTCGGCAAGATCACCAAGTACAACGCCATGGTGTCCCTTGAAGACGACCTGACGGGCCAGGAGCAGGGGGAGCTCGACGGGGTGCTGGGCGACTCGCAGCTGGTGAGCGACCATGCGCGCGTGCAGCGCGAGAACATGCTAGCCACCGGGCCGGACGATGCCGACCAGCACGTGCAGGTGATCGTGCCGCAGGACGCGGCCGACATCGACCGCTTCGTGATGATGCGCACGCGCCTGGGGCACGACCCGATCGAGCTCGGCGACGAGGGCGTCGTGCTGAGCGAGAAGCTCGCCACGCAGCTTGGCGTGGGCGTGGGGGACGCGGTCTCCTTGACCGAGCAGGACGCCATCGGCAACGCCACGGGATCGCCGCACGAGGCCACGGTCACGGGCGTCATGGAGAACTACATCTACAACTACGTGTTCATCGGGCCCGAGCGCTACGAGCGGTTGATGGGGGAGGAGCCGCCGTACTCCACCGTGCTGGCCATCGCGACCTCCGACGCGGATCGGCGCGCCGAGCTCAGCCGGGAGTTGGGGGGCATGGACGGCGTGAAGACCGTTGCGTACAACGACGAGACCATCGACGCCTACCGCGACATGCTCTCGAGCGTGAACATGATCGTGGTGGTGCTGGTGGTCGCCGCTGCGGCGCTCGCGTTCATCGTGCTGTACAACCTCACGAACATCAACATCACCGAACGCGTGCGCGAGATAGCCACGCTCAAGGTGCTCGGCTTCACGCCGCGCGAGGTGGACGCCTACATCTACCGCGAGACCGCGCTGCTGTCGATCATCGGCAGCTTGGTGGGGTTGGTGCTGGGCGTGTGGATGGAGAGCTTCGTCGTGGTGACGGCCGAGGTCGACCAAGTGATGTTCGGCCGCGTTATCCATCCCGCCAGCTTCTTGATAGCCTTCGCGCTCACCATGCTGTTCACGGTGTTCGTCATGGTGGCTATGCGTCGCAAGCTGGCAGGCGTCGACATGGTTGAGAGCCTGAAGTCCAACGAGTGACGCCCTTCGCCTCCCGCCTCCGGCGGGGGCTCGCTGCTCGGGCAGTCCTGGGCTCGCACGAAGCGTCCGCTGGACGCTTCGGCTCGTGCGGAACTCGCATCGAGCCCCCGCCGGAGGCGGGAGGCGAAGGGCTGGCCCTTGCTTGACGTTCGGCGGGGTGGGGAAATTCGACCTGCGGGGTCTTCGGCTCGTGCGGAATCTTCCGCCGGCCCCCTTCCCTCGGTGGTGGAGGCGGATTGCCGCTTGATGGTCGACGGACGGGGAATTCTTTCTGATCGATTTATTCTTGTCTGCAAAACACCAGGTCGAGTATGTAAATCAGACCATAGGTATTACGCTTTTTCAACCATTTAAGCGCTTATAGGGGATGCAGAAGGGCGGAGCTGATTGTTAGAGTACCCTGCGAGAGGTCGAATTCGTTTCGTGTGATCGGCTCGGTTCTGTCGGGCTGGATGAAGGTGCGCAAGCCCCCCGCGCGCCGAACGCGATCCTCGCGGGCCCGCGAGACCAAGCACCTGGCGGGCCCGGCAGCACTCGGTCTTATCGTAAAAGAGAAAGGATCTCCTCATGTGCTTCAGACCAGCAGCTATTGATGCGGGCGGCCCCGTGAAGTGCCCCAAGTGCGGCGCGGAAGTTGCCGCAAACCTTGACGCATGCCCGAACTGCGGTGCCAAGGCTACCCCTGCTCCCGGCTTCCCCGGAGCCCCCGGCGCCCCTGGCGTGCCCGGCGCTCCCGGCGCTCCGAAGCCTCCCGGCGCCCCGGGAGCCCCCAGCGCTCCGAAGGCTCCCGGTGCCCCCGGCACCCCCGGAAAGTAGCAACCCCTTTCGTCGACCTCCTCTTTCAACGGCGAACGCAAGACCCTCGGTTTTCTCTCTGGCCGAGGGTCTTGCCGTTTTCGGGGTGGCGTGCGGGGCTCGCCGGCGGTTCCCTCCCTTCGTCGCGGCGCGGGCATGGTCGGCGGATCCGAGGACTTCGTCATTCGGCTTTCTGCGGCTTCGGCGCGCGCCGTCAACCCCCTGTTTCGGCGTTTGCCCGGTCGATGACGGGAAAGTGGTACGTGCGGTATGAGGCCTTCGCGTCAAAATAAGCCCCTTGGTGTAATGCGTGAAGCGCGCTGATTCCGTATAGTACGTCCTGTGCTGCACGGTACGCACCGCGCGGGTGCCAAGGTCGAACCCCCTGAATAGGCCTTCCGCACCTTGTTCGCCTTTCAAGGCTTCGCGGAACGCTTGCCGTGCAGCCTCTTTTTTGCCGGGACGCGGCCTTGGTCATCGTCCTATATTTGCCCGCATCTCGTCGCGACGAGCGTCGATGTGCGTTACAATTGCTAGCTAGCAAGGATCGGAGGGGGAACGCTCGTGTGCTATCCCTGCACGCATTGCGGTCGCTGCCGCGAGGCGGTGAAGCCCGGAACGTGCGCCGCATGCGGATACGTCAACGGCACGGGGGCTGAACGATGCGCGAAATGCGGCACGCCGTTTCCGCCTCCGCCCGGCGTCAAGCGCCGCAATGCTCGTATGAAGGAGACGGAACCAAGATGAAAGTCACGCAGAAGAAACTCGACGACGGCACGCTGTTTATCGACGCCGTCGCCTCGACGGCCGAAGTGAGCAACGCGCTCAACAACGCGCATCTCGCGTTCGCCCAGCAGATGGGCATGCGCCCGGAGAAAGACAAGACGGTGGCCCAGGCCGCCGAGGAGCGCATGGGCATCAAGGACCTCGATTCGGTCGTTATGAACCAGGCGGTGGAGGCCCTCGTGCCGTTCGCCATCGACAAGACCGGCGTCATCCCCGCGTTCCCGCCGCAACCCGAGCCCAAGACGGCTCTCAAGCGCGGCCAGACGTTCCAATTCGCCCTGCACCTCACGCCGAAGCCGGACTACGAGCTCACGTCCTACGAGCCGGTGTCCATCACCGTCCAGGAGGTGTCCGTCGACGAGAGCCAGGTCGACGCGCAGATCAGCCAAGTGGCCGAGCGCTACGCCGAGTTCGTGGCCGACGACCCGCACCCGGTGCGCAAGGGCGACAGCTGCCTTCTGGCCATGGAGTCCTACGAGAACGGCGAAAAGCTCCCCGGTCTCACCACCGACGCGCGCACCTACACCACCGGCGCGGGCCTCATGCCCGACGGCTTCGACGAGAACATCGTCGGCATGAACGTGGGCGAGACCAAGACGTTCACGTTCGAGGGCCCCGGCATCGACGACGAAGGCAACGAGATCGTCGAGACCATCGAGTGCACGGCCACCGTCAAGGAGATCCAGAAGAAGGTCGCCCCCGTCATCGACGACGCGTGGGTGGCCAAGTACATGCCCATGTACAAGGATCTGGCCGCCATGCGCGACGACATCCGCAACGGCCTGAACCGCCAGCTGTCGGGCGAGTACGAGAACTACAAGCGCAACCTCGCTGCCGGCGAGCTGGCAAAGCGCTTCAAGGGCAGCATTGCGGACGAGGTGTACGAGTCCATGTCGCGCAACCTCATGAACAACCTGCGCGCCGAGGTGGAGCAGCAGAACATGACGTGGGACCAGTTCGTCGAGCAGCAGGGCGGCGAGCAGCAGTTCAACATGATGATGATGATGCAGACGCGCCAGATGCTCGTGCAGGGCTACGCCCTGGACGCGGTGTTCCGCCACGAGGGCCTCGTCGTGAGCGACGAGGACGTGCAGGAGGCGTGCGCGTCCATGAACCCGCAGAACCCGCAGGGCGTCCGTCGCCAGATGGAGGAGTCGGGCCGCGGTTTCGCGCTGCGCGAGGCCGCCGAGCGCATCAAAGCGAACAAGTGGCTCCTCGACCACGCGGAGATCACCGTGAAGGACCCGAACGAGGCTCCGGCTGCAGAATAGCGGAAGCTTTCGAAGGCTAAAGAGAACCGGCTACGGCCGGTTCTCTTGCATTCCGGGGCCTTTACGTGGTGGTCAGGTCGCCTTCCCTGTCGTCTTCGATGTCCGAGAAGAGGTCCTTCGGCGAGATGCCGAGCGCATCGGCTATGTGGAAGAGCTTGTTGACGCTGATGTTGCTGATGCCGTTCTCGATCTCGGAGAGATACCCCTTGTTGATGTCGGACATGAGGGCAAGCTGCTTCTGCGAGATGTTTTGGGCCCTGCGCACCTTGGCGATGCGTTGCCCTAATTGCCTTCTTTTGTTGAAATAATCCATACCGTGAAGGCTAACGAAGCTTATTGGTCATTAATCGGATATATCCGAATATTGAAAAAAAGAAGTTACCAAAATCGGTTGTTTCCCCAACTTGCCGCTCATAGCGGGCGAAAGTTCGGATTCTCGGCTACGGCATCACCGTAGCGCCTCTTCGCCGTTCCGCATTGGCGTTCAGAGGTGGGAGCGCTCTTTCTTGCCTTGCATCGCTTCGATGCGAAAAGGACCGTAGCATCGAGAACCTTTCAACTCAAGATTGTGGCGACGCGGCAGCTCGACAGAGCGGTGGTTGCCGGCACTGAGAAAAGAGGGACGAGGGGGGTAGCTAGGAATCGGTTTGATCGTTTGACCCGCTCTCGTATTCGGATATAATCGAAGCTCTCTCGCAGCGCGATGGCGCGAGAGATGTCAAAGTCTAGACGAGAAAGCGTAAGCACTAAGACCTTACGCTCGTTTACAAGCCTAATGCGCCATGCCTGAAACTTGAGAGATCGCTGTCATCTCAGAATAAAGTCCCTGCTGCACGTACTATTATTCAGGGTATGGCGGTGGCGAAGGCATCGTCAAGCGAGTGGATGAAACCGTCAACGGGGGTGACTGTTTCCATGGTTCGTACAAACTCATCAGAGGCCTTACCGAAAAGCAAGAGACTCGAAAAAAAGAACGAATGGCTTTTCGTCAATCCCTATCTCATTGCCGGGGTTCTGGGGGCGTCGTTTTGCTTCACCTGGTTTTTCGCGATCCTGACGACGAGTGATTTTGTAACAGGGGAGGGGCATTCGCCGTCGGCCGTCGGCATGCTGCATTTTGTATTCGTCGCCGCACTTTTGCTGACGTACTTTGTCGAATGGCTGTTGTCCAATTGGCTCCAAACCCATCGTATCGTACTTGCGGTGACGGCTCTTGTTTGCGGGGTGACCCATTCTTTAGGCGCGTTTTCCGGTTTTCAGCCAGTTTGGGGTTATGCGGTCGCGGCTTTGGCCGGTGTTGGCGTCGCTGCCTTAACGACACTGTGGATCGAGTTCGTGTGCGTGCTTATGAAAGCCCAGATACGGGCGGCGGTTGCCGCGATGCTGGCACTCTCGTTTCTGTGGTACGTGGGGACGGTTTTTTTGGACAATCGCCTGGTCCCTTACATCATCGCGCTCTACGCTCTGCTATCGGGGCTGACGTACTTGTTCTTGCATATGCGTTTCTCGCTCATGGACGACCTTCCCGCTATACCGGCTAAAGAGTCCGACCAAAGGCTGCAGATCACCTGGAAACCCTCCCTTCTTACCGTTATGGGCTCGGCGGCTCAGGGATTCGCTTTGTACTGGTTGCTGGCGCCGGAGGTGCACACCTTCGGCGTGTCCGCGATCATCCAGGGCGGTTCTCTGATCGTTTTCGCTTTGCTCCTCGTTGATTCCCGGAAGGCATTCTTCCTCAAAGAGTCCTTTATTCGGAAGATGTTTCTCCCCGTGCTTGCTGCATGCATCCTCCCCTTGTTCTTCTTGCCGCAGGAACTCTGGGTGTGGCCTTGCGTTTTCGCGTTTCTGTTCTCGTTGCTGCCCTATGCCAGCGCCATTTTTGCGACGTGCGAGCATATCGCACGATGCGATTTATCATCGATAAGGACGTTCGGATGGGGCAGGCTGTTTTCGTCGTCGGGATTGCTGCTCGGGTTGGCGGCGGGCTGGGTTGCGTTCTCCACTCAGGCGTTCGGCTCCGTTACGCTTCCGGTGATGGTGACGATCGTTGTTATGTTCTTCATTCTGGTTTCGACGACGATGAGCAAGCAAAGCTATTATCCCGGTGAGGAGCAAAAGCGGGAACCGCGTGTCGCATTAGGTCCGCACGGGGAAGTAGTGGTTGATTCAGGATACGGAAACGCGGATTCGGGCGTGAGGTTCTTCCACCTGAGATGCGATGCGGTTGCCGAAAAGTACGGTTTGTCCAAGCGTCAAACCGAAGTGCTCCATTTGCTTGCCAAAGGGCGCAATGCCGAGTACATCCAGAAACAGCTTGTTATCTCGCCCCACACCGCCAAGGCCCATATCTACAACATTTATCAAAAAACGGGGTCGCATTCGCGTCAAGATTTGATGGATCTGGTCGAAAACGAGAGCATCGACGAAAGCTCTCTTGGGGAATCCTTGTAGCTTGTCGGACTGAGTTCCAGAATGAAGGTTGGGGATATGGCGCACGAATCCAAGGGGATGTCGCGTATGGGGTCGATGAAGCTCGATCTCGATACGTTGATAGGGTTTGTAGGCTTCGCATCGCTTGTCTCAACGGTCTTAGCCCTGTTTCTCATCGTTCCCGAATTCGCTTCGGTGGAAAGGCATGCGGCCGCCATGCGCATTGGCTGCGCACTCGCCTTGGCCTTGGCCTTTTCTTTGGTTCATTTCGCTTCGCATGCGTTGGCTACTGGCCGCTGTGGGATTCTCGTCATCGGCGCGTTCGTGGGCTTGGTTTCTTTGGTTCTCGTCTTGTTGGCTCCATCCGGTCCATCGCAAGTTCTGATCGTTGCGGGCGTTGCGGCGGCTTTTGGCTTGGGCGCTCTCTGCTCTCTCTGGTTCTGCTTCGTATGCGCTCGGCCTCACAAGATCATTCCCTTGTTCGCTTCGGCGGCGGTCGGCGCGGGGATCCTCGTTTGCATGGTGGAAAGCTGCTTGGTGGACGAGGCGTCCCGTATCGCCATCGTGTTCACCTGGGCAGCCTCTTTGGCGTGTTTGCTCGTGCTGATCAAGTCGAGGGTTGAGAGCGTCTTTCCCGAATCGATTGAGAATCGAGAGTCGGATAAGCGGTCGAAGATACTGTGGACATCGGCTCTCATGCTTTCGATCAGCAATTTCGAGTTCGGCTACGTGCTCGGCTCGGCGGCGGAGGGGTCGGAGCGCATGCTTTGCCTGGCCACCGCTGCGGTTGTCGCCCTTCTTTTGGCGGTGAACTTTGCTCGAAAAGGCATGGTGAACGAGCGAAGCCTGTCTCCGCTCACGCCTCCTCTGACCATGTTCGCATTCCTGTCATCGTATTTGTTCGGTGATGTTTTTCGCCTGCTTGCGCTTTGCATCCTATCGGCCCTATTCACGGTTTACACCTTGTTCGGAACGGTTGCCGTGGCAGAACACGTGCGCATTTCCCATCTTTCGGCTCTACGCGTTTATGGGAAGGCCCGTGCGCTCGATTATGTGGGTGTGGCCGTTGGGCTCGTGAGCGGATACGGCATTGCCTGGATGGCTTCTGCGAATATGCTGTTCGCCATACAGGCGTCTGCGGCGATAGCCGTCGCTTACGGTTTTATCGCATCGTATTGCCACAAAGCGCGCTTTCCTGAAGCCAGCATGGAAGAGGGAAGCGCGATGCCGGAAACGAAAGGCCTCTGGAAGAAACGGTGCCGAGTGGTGGGCGAGCAATGCGATCTTTCCGAGCGACAGTTCGAGGTTCTGGTTCTTGTGGCTCAGGGAAGGAATGCCAAGTACATCGAAGAAGCCTTGTCGATCTCTTTAAGCACAGCGCAAACCCATATACGCAATATCTACCGCAAGACGGGCGTGCACTCCCGCCAAGAGCTGCTCAACCTAATTGAAGACACGAAGCTGTACGGAGAAGAATAAAGACTTTTCGGTTTGCAGAATGCCGCTTCGTGTCCCAGATACTAGATAAAACGGGTCTCATGTCTCTCTACCTATAAGCGCTGCCTCCAAGGCTAATTTTCCTGCATTTCCCCAGATGGGCTATCGTCAAGTATGGGGTATCGAGGCAAACACCAAGAACGCCACGATGACAGTCCCCTTCGCGCCACGTATTCTCCCTCGCAACGGTGCCCTGAGGCACGGTAGACGAGAAGGAGAAAGGACGTGACCATGAGCGAAGACGAATTCTATAAAAGAGCCGAAGTAGTCAAGCTCGATACGCTTTCGGACGTCAACGACATTGGCAAGCCGTGGCGCTACGAGGAGAACGGCCTCACCGTTACCCGCACGAGTCCGTGGTCTCCTCCGGGGTGCCACCCCGTAGGATGCGGTCTCAAGCTGTACGTGGACGGCGAGGGCAAACTCGTGCGAGTCGAGGGGGACGAGAACAACCCGGTGACCCAGGGGCGCCTGTGCCCCCGGTGCATCGCGCTCAAGGATTACATTTACAATCCGGCACGTCTTCTGCATCCTATGAAGCGCGATCCCAAGGATCGTGGCAACGCCGATGCGTGGGAGCAGATCACCTGGGACGAGGCGTTCGATATCATCAAAGGAGAGTACGACCGCATCACTGCCGCTTATGGCCGAGAATCCATCGTGGTGTTTGCGGGCACCGGTCGCGAGGGGGGCACGTTCGCCCCGTACGGCACCATGTGCTTCGGCACGCCGAACTTCTGCTACACGCAGTCGGGCTACGCCTGTTACACGCCGCGCTTGGCGGCTATCGCCTATATCGCGGGCACGACGTATCCCGAATGGGATTACGCAGGCGCCTTGCCGAACCGATGGGACGACGAGCGCTACGAGCTTACCGAGTGCCTGGTGGTTTGGGGCAAGGCTCCGCTCGAGTCGAATCCCGACGGCTTTTTCGGACATGCGGTCATCGACACGCTGCGCCGCGGTACGCGCCTTATCGTCATCGATCCGCGTGTGAACTGGCTCGCCACCCGCGCCGACATCCATTTGCAGCTGCGCGCCGGCACCGACACGGCCATGGGCATGGCCTGGCTCAACATCATCATCAACGAGGACCTTTACGATCACGACTTCGTGGAGTACTGGTGCTACGGCTTCGAGCAGTTGGCCGAGCGCGTGCAGGAGATGCCGCCGGAGAAGGCTGCCGAGATATGCGACGTGCCGGTCGAGGACATCTACGCCGCCGCGCGCATGTACGCGCAAGCCAAGCCGGCCGCCATCCAATGGGGGCTCGCCGCCGACCAGAAAACCGACGGCATGCAGAACGGGCAGGTGACCGTCGACCTCATGGCCATCACGGGCAACCTGGACGTTCCGGGCGGGCAGATCCTGCCGGGTACGGGCGCGGGTCACAACGAATCCGGTTTCGGCTTCGAGAAAGGCGTGGGCGAGGAGCTGCAGAAGAAGATGATCGGCCTCGAGCAGTATCCCGCCTACTGCATGATTATTTTGAACGCGCATGCCGACTTGATGCTGCACGCGCTGGAGACGGGCGACCCTTACCCCATAAAGATGGGATTCTATGCGGGGAACAACCTCATGAGCTGCACGTCCATGGAGCCTCAGCGCTGGCACGATGCCATCGTGAAGTCGCTTGAGTTCTGCATCGGCTTCGACACGTTCATGAACCCGTCCATCGAGGCGTCCTGCGATATCTTCCTGCCGCTGTCCACGGTGGCCGAACGTGAGGGCACGGTGTTCACGCACTACGCGCCCTGCACGGTCACGGCCGGATTCATGCACAAGGCCATCGAAGTGGGGGAGACCATGACCGACTTCGAGCTGTGCTACGAGCTGGGGCGTCGCCTTCGCCCGGAAGTGTGGGAGGATTTCGCAAGCGCAAAGGAGTTCATGGAGGCCTTGCGCCTGGGCAAGAAGGAAGGCGGCAAGTATTTCGACGAGGTCTCTCAGAACGTGGTGTGCCAGATTCCCGTGGACTACTACAAGTACGAGCGCGGGGAGATGCGCCAAGACGGCCAGCCCGGCTTCGCGACGCCCACCGGCCGCGTTGAGCTATGGTCGACGGCGTTCAACCAGTTCGGCGACGATCCGCTGCCGTACTTCTTGGAGCCGGAGTTCGGCCCTGCCAATCCCGAGCTCATGAAGGAGTACCCGTTCATCCTCACCACCGGTGCGCGCACGACCGCGTTCTTCCATTCGGAGCATCGCCAGATAGCCTACCTGCGCGAGTTGAACCCCGACCCCATCGTGGAGGTCAACCCGAAGGTCGCCAAGGACCTGGGCATCACCGACGGTCAGTGGGTGCGCCTGTGGAGCCCCTTCGGCGAATGCGTGGAAAAGGCGCGCATCACGGAAACCGTCGATGCGAAAACGATCCACGCGCAGCATGCGTGGTGGTTTCCGGAGGAGGATGGCAACGAGCCGAACCTCTACGGCAACTTCCGTTCGAATATCAACAACCTCCTTCCCAACGACCACTTCGGCAAGCTCGGGTTCGGGGCTCCGAACAAGTGCCTCGTGTGCAACATCGAGCCCATTGCCGAGAACTACGACACCGACATGAATCTGATCTGGGAAAAATTCGGAAAGCTGGTGTAACCATGGCGACGTACGGACTTCTGATCGACTACGAATACTGCACGAACTGCGGATCTTGCCAGGTTACGTGCAAGGAAGAGCATGGCTACCCGGTTGGCAAGACGGGCATCAAGGTGCTCTCCGACGGACCTTGGAAGATCGATGAGACGCATTGGAACTGGAACTACTTTCCGGTGCTCACCGACCTATGCGACCTGTGCGCCGAGCGCACGGAGAAGGGGCGCGAGCCCATGTGCGTGCATCACTGCCTGTCCAACATCATCGCCTACGGTACGGTCGAGGAGCTTTCCAAACAGCTTGAAGACAAGCCGAAGCAGTTCCTGATGGTGCCCCAGTACAACCCCATCGAAGCCAAGGGAGCGTTCGTGCCCAGCAGCAAGAGCACGCACCGTGCGGCCCATATCGAGGTTCAGGGAACCGGCAAAGCGTCCTACGCCGTACACCGCCACGACACCAAGGTCGGCGAAATCGACGAGACCGAGGGGCTCGAGGGAGCATAGGCGGCCATTGCGGCCGATCGCACGAGGGAAATGCTGGAGGAGACTATGGGACAGGCAAACAGGGTTGGAAAAACCGCTTTCATCCGGTATCGGGGCGGCGTGTTGGGCGAGGAGCCGATCGACGATCGCTCGACGGGCGAGCCGCTTGCCGTCACGATCGGGACCTTGCAGCTTCCGCGGGGCGTGGAGGATGCGATCGTCGACATGGAGGTGGGGGAGAACCGAACCATCGAAATACCCTGCGCGCTCGGATACGGCGAGTATCAGGAGAAGCTCGCATCGTGGCATCTCAAGACCATGGTGGAGAACGGATACGGCTTGAAAGTCGGCGATGTGATCTTTTGGACCAACCCCGACGATGGAAGAAAGATGCCCGTCTGGGTGACGGAGGCGACTGCCGACATGGTGAAGCTTGATTTCAACCATCCGTTCGCCGGCAAAACGCTCGAGTACTGGGTCGAGCTGGTCGACCTGAAATAGAAGGAGGGGCTGTGTGCTATCCGTGCACGCAATGCGGCAGGTGCGGCAAGTACTGCGAGGACAGCCCGTATTACACCCCTCCCGCCCAGATACCGTGTTTCGCCTGCGGCGGCGTGGTGGACCCTGCGACAGGGCGGTGCCCGTCGTGCGGCGCCGTTGCGTTCGCCCCGGGTGGAACGCGGATGGTTGCGGGGAGTAAACAGCCCGACCCTAGGCGACGCGAGGCTTAGCAGAGCCTACCTATTGCGTTTTCGAAAAGGCTTATTTTTTTGCGTTTCCCAAGGTGGGGCATCGTCAAGTATGAGGTACGGCGCGGAACACCAAGAACGGTACGATGACAGCCGTTTTTCAGCTCCGTATCCTCCGGTCTTATGACGACGTCCCGCGTCAGAACGATTAAGGAGGCAAGTCCATGGCTGACTACAAAGGATTCTTGGACGGCATTGATCGCAAAGCGTATCACGAAGGGGAAGTGGTTTGGGAAGAGGACGGCTATACCGTCACGCGTACCTACAATTACAGCGCTCCCGGCTGCCACGATTCCTGCGGCGTTTTGCTGTACACCAAAGATGGCAAGCTGGAAAAGGTGGAGGGCGATCCTCTCGACCCCTATGCGAACGGCAAACTGTGCATGCGCTGTTTGGACTTGGAAGAGATGGTCAATCACCCCCAGCGCTTGAAGTACCCTATGAAACGCGCCGGCGAGCGGGGCGAGAACAAATGGGAGCGCATCTCATGGGAAGAGGCGCTCGACACGATCGAGACCTACATCAAGGAAGAGATCGACGACAAGGGCCTCGGCCGCGAGGCGATTCTCGTGGGGCACGGCACGGGCCGCAACATCAACTGGCAAGTCCCCTTCATCGCCGGAGCGTGTTTCCGCACCGCCAACGTGGGCGGCATCTACTTCTCCGGATGGTGGTGCTACATGCCACGTGTGTGCGGCGCGGCAGGTCCGCTGGGCGATTACCCCATCGTGGACGCGTCCGAGACGCTTCCCGACCGCTATGCGAACGACGAGTGGGCCCGTCCCGACGTGTTGGTGGTATGGGGCAACGAGCCGTTGAAGTCGAACGGCGACGGCTACCTGGGCCACTGGTTGAACGTATGCGTGCAGATGGGCACGAAGATCGTTTCGATCGACCCCGTGCTCACCTGGTGGGGCGCCCGGGCCGAGTATTGGCTGCAACCCCATCCCGGCACTGATTGCTGCATCGCGCTCGCGTGGCTCAACGTCATCATGAACGAGGATCTGATCGATCACGAGTTCGTCGAGAACTGGTGCGCCTATTACGACGAGCTTAAAGAGCACGTGCAGCAGTTCTCTCCCGAATGGGCCGCGTCCATAACCGGCGTTCCGGCCGACCTCATCGTATCCTCCGCCCGCCTTTACGCCCAAGCGGACCGAGGGGCCATTCAGTGGGGCCTCGTTTTCGATGCCGGAACCAGTTCGTCCATGCATTGGGTCGAAGCGGTATGCGATCTTATGGCCATCTGCGGCAATATCGAAAAACCCGGTACGCATGTGCTCGTGCACAACTCCTTCGACATCAACGCCGGCTACTCGTCGGTAGACCTTTACGCCGACCCGGGCGCGCTGGAGCGGAAGTTCCGCAAGTGGATGGTGGGCGACGAGGGCCTCGATTTCGTGGGCATGTCCAACTGCGACTCCATGGCTTCGGTTCTCGAAGCAGGGAAGATACCCGTGACGGGTGAGGATTATCCGATCAAGATGCTGTGGGCCCAGAGCTGCAACGCGTTCGCCGGACACGAAGGCCAGGTTCCCCGCGCTTACAAGTACATGTCGAAGATACCCTTTATCGTGTACGCCGATCCCTTCATCACGCCGACGATGGTCGCCTTGGCGGATATCATCTTGCCGGTATCAATGTCGGTGGAACGCGATTCCGCCCGTACCTGGTGGACGCCGTTGCGCGCCATGAAAAAAGTGACGAGCTTCTACGAGGCGAAGTCCGACGAGGAGATCGCGCTTTGGCTGGGCAAGCGTTTGAATCCCGAGCTGTTCGTGCGTTGGGATACCGCCGAAGACTTCATCAACGATTACCTGTTGACCGATCTTGCCGTTGTCGGTCCCGACGGCAAGGTGAAGAAGGCCAATTTCTCTGCGGCGACCGACGACGAGTGGGGACACACGTCGGTTACCGACGACAGCGGTCCTTCCATCACCACGAAATGTCCCTACACGTTCGATCAGTTGGTTGCGGCGGGCGGCCACGCCTACGATGAGTGGAACGCCACGTACAACAAGCACGAGAAGGGCATGCTGCGCCCCGACGGCCAGGTCGGCTTCAACACGCCGTCCGGCCGCATCGAGCTGGTGCCGACCATTTTCCAGTCGTGGGGCATTCCGCCGTATCCGGTGTACACGCCCGCTCCCGAAACGTGGGAGACCACGCCGGAGGTCATGGAAGAGCTGCCGTTCTACATGATCAACGGCGCCCGTTCTTACGAGTTCTTCCATACCGAGCATCGCCAGGCTCCCACCATGCGCGAGTTCCATCCCGAGCCGCGCGTGAAAGTGTCGCCGAAGACGGCCGCCGATTACGACTTGCAGGACGGCGATTGGATTTGGATGGAGAACAACGAGGGGCGCTGCAAGCAGATGGTCCAGGTGTTCGAGGGCATTCCCGATGATTGCATCTCGGCCGAGCACGGTTGGTGGAAGCCCGAGGAGGAAGCCGCCGCACCGCACCTGAACGGATGCTTCGACTACAACGTGAACAACCTCACACGCAACTTCCAATCGGGTCCGGGCGGCATCGGCTCCCCCATCAAGTGCACGCGCTGCCGCATCTACAAGGTGCGGGAAGGCGACGTCATGCCCGGCAAACAGATCACCCAGCTCGGTGGCTGGCGCGACGACTACCAGCCCATGCAGGCGTAAGGAGGAGTTTCATCATGACCAAGGCGATCCTTATCAACTACGAGTACTGCACGGGCTGCCACAGCTGCGAGGTGGCCTGCAAGAAGGAGCTCGGCCTGCCCAAGGGCGAGTTCGGCATCAAGCTCACCGAGACCGGCCCCTGGGAGCGCGAGGGCGAGGAGGGCCCCCAGCGCTGGGAGTGGACGTGGCTGCCGGTGCTCACCAAGGCGTGCGACCTGTGCGCGTCGCGCACGCAGGCCGGCAAGATGCCCATGTGCGTGCAGCACTGCCAGGCCTGGTGCATGTACTACGGCGAGGCCGAGGAGCTGGCCAAGAAGATGGACGGCGGCGGCCGCTGGGCGCTGTACGCGAAGTAGGGGCATAGCTCGAAGGCGGCTTTCGCATCGGATCGAAAGCCGCCGCGCGGGGCTTTCCGTCTGCGGCGTTGAGGCCGACGGCACGTTGAAAACCGCGTTCGTTTCATAAAAGTTGCGATCGGTACGGGCCTTTCGGGAGGTGCGCGGCGAAAGGGGGTGATTACGCGCTGTCGTGCCGAAGGGCAACCCAAAAGGGGAATATCAGATTTAAGGAGGATTACATTATGTCTACCGATATTGATGCGCGCAGCAAGAAAAGAGCCATGCTCGTGTTCGTGGGCTGTTGCGTCATGCAGGCGTTCGGCTTGGGAACTGTGCTGAACTCCTCGTCTGCGTTTTTCGCCATCGTTCCCGCCGCGGTTGGCGTGGACATGGGCGTGTTCGCCATGTGGATCACCTGCTACGGTATCGCCGCATTGTTCGGTACGTTCTTCGCGGGAATACTTATACCCAAGTTTGGCGCGAAGATCGTCATTTCTTTCGACGTTGTCGTCACCGCCCTTTGCGTCGTTGCGTTCACGTTCGCCGATGCAACCTGGACTTGGCAGTTCATGGTCATCGGGGCGATCATGGGCCTCACGGGCGGCATGTACTTTTTGTATGCCACGCCGCTGCTCATGGGCGCATGGTTCGGCAAGAAGGTGCTCGGACGCTACCTGGGCATCGCTCAGCTAATGTCCGGTGTTGGCGGAGCGCTCTTTCCGCTGGTGTTCACGTCGCTTTCCACGGTCATGGGGTGGCAGAGCGCCTATTATCTGAACGCGGTCCTGCTGCTGTGCATCCTCATTTTCTCGCTCACGGTGTTCTGCGAGGACCCGGCGAAAATCGGCTTGCATGCCTTCGGCGCGGAAGAGGACGAGATGGGCGAATCCAAGAGCCTCCCGGGCGTTCCGTTGAAGTTCGCGTTGCCAACGCTCGCCTTCGTTCTGCTGTTCTTGGGCTGCACGTTGTCGGCTTTTCCTGGCAGCTTCAACTCCTTCGTTCAGGCGAACGCCGTCGAGGTGCTGGGTCCCGAGGCCCTCATCTTCTCATCGACGCTCATGATCGCCCTGCAGGTTGGTTACATCATCGCTTCCCTGGTCGGAGGCATACTGGTCGACAAGATCGGCGTGCGCTGGCTCACGGTCATCCTGTACGCCATTTTGATCGTCTGCTATATCAGCTTCTCCATGGCCTCCACCGAAATGGCCCTTATGGTAACGGCGTTCTTCTTCGGTATGAACAACGCTATCGTCACCATTTCCGTACCGATGCTCGCTCGCGAGCACTTCGGCATGAAGGCTTACGATAAGATCCTGTCCTACTGCATGATGGGCGTTGGTTTGTGCGGCTCCATGGGCGCTCCGGTCATCGGCATCATCTTCGATATGACGAAAACGTACAGCGGCTCGTTTTTGGTCGGCGCCGTTATCGCGGCTGTTGCCATCGTTATTATCCTGCTGTCGTTCGTCCCCGCCAAGAAAGTCAAAGAAGCCCATTGGGAAGCTTGATAAACGCGAGCTTCGAGAGCAAAGAACGTTTTATGAGAGGCTTGATCGTATGAGTGCAAAAAGACCGATCGTCCTGGGTGGTCTTCCCTGGAACTCGGGGCTGCATATGCCGGGACGTATGTGGTTCATGCCTAACTAGCGACTGTTGATTGCTCGACCTCTCCCGCCCTTGGCCGGGCAGGGGGAGGTCGTTTCAAGGAGGTGTTTTCCGTGTCGGAGAAAACGCATAGCATCCACTACGCATGGTGGGTGATGATCGGATGCTTCTTTCTTCAGGCCGGGGCTCTGGGGGCTATCATGAACTCGGGTGGCATTTTCTTCGTGCCCGTTTGCAACGAGCTCGGCTTCGACCGCGGAGCGTTGGCGCTCTACCTTACGTTCTACTTCATCGCCACCACGTTCACGTATCCGCTGGTGGCGAAATATCTTCCAAAATGGAATTTCCGCGTGTTCCTGACCGTGTGCTTTCTCGTTCTTGCGGCGACTGAGGCCGCCATGGGCTTTATGAGCGAGCTTTGGCAGTGGTACGTGGCGGGCGTCGTCTTGGGGGTGGCGGGTGCGCTCGTGTTCGTGGTGGCGTCGACGGTGCTCATCGAGAATTGGTTCATCGCCAAGCGCGGAACGGCTTTGGGCATCGCCATGTGCGGGTCGGGCATCGGCGGGTTTTTCTTTCCGATGTTTGGCAATTACCTCATCGAGGTTATTGGCTGGCGCATGGCGTATCCGAGCATAGCCCTCGTCATGTGCGTCATCGTCCTTCCGTTCACGATGTTCGTTTTCCGCCTTCATCCTTCGGACCTGGGGCTCAAGCCTTATGGGGCGGAGCGCGCCGAGGAGATGGCGGCGACTGGGGCGGCGGCGAAGGGCGTGCCGGCCAAGAAGGCCATCGTCACGCTCGCTTTCGTGTGCATCTTCTTTTATGCGGGCATCGAGGCCCTGTTCAGTGGGTACAACAATCATTTGCCGGGGTTCGCTGAGTCGATCGGTTACTCGGCGGCGTTCGGCGCGGGCATTCTGTCGCTGGCCCAATTAGGTTACAGCGTGGCGACGCTCGTGATGGGATGGGTCACCGACAAGATAGGCGTGGCCGCGTCCACGTACATCACCCTCGGCGTGACGGCGGCCTCGCTGCTTGGTTTCTCGTTTTTGCAGGCGGAGGTGCCCCTCATGGTATGCGCTTTCGTGTTCGGCATGAACTCGGTCATCATCACCATCTCGGTTCCGACGCTCATATCGGAACTGTTCGGGAAAAAGTATTTCGCGCAGATCCTGTCGTATTCGCGCATGTCTGGCGTTATCGGATGTTTCGGTGCTGCCGCAGTGGGGGCTTGCTATGATTTCACGGGAAGCTACGTCGGGTCGTTCTTCGCCGGCATCGTCATCCTGGTCATATGCGCGGTGCTGGTAGGCGTCGCCCTTACGCAAAAGAAAAAGCTGCGAGCGCAGTGGGAGTGAGGAATGCGCGAGGACGACGGCCGGCTCCTTCCTGTTCGAAATGCTATACCCGCAAAAACGCCGGTCAGCCTCTAAGGTCTGGGGCCTTATCCCGGCTGGTGGTTCCTCGGGCGGGGGAGCCTGCCGGCACCGCACGAAAATAAGCATCCAAAACACCCCGTTTTAGCCTTGGCGAGCAATGCGCGCGAGCGCATAAGGCAGCTACTATGCGTCCGATCCGACGGGCACCGGTCGGCGTCGGATCGTTTCCGGGACTGTTGCCGGAAGACGGCAGTTCAACGCATTTGGACGGCGTGCGGTCGCACTTTGCCCGAATGCGCACGACGAGGAGAGAAAGGAGAGAGCATGGCTGACTATCAGGAATTCCTTGACGGCATCGATCGCGCGGCCTATCACGATAGGGAGTGGCAGTGGGAGGAGGACGGTTACACCGTCACGCGCACGTATCACTACTCGCCCCCGGGATGCCACACGTCCTGCGGCATTTTGCTGTACGAGAAAGACGGAAAGGTGGAGCGTGTCGAAGGCGACCCGCTCGACCCGTGCACGAACGGCAAGCTGTGCATCAAGTGCCTGACGCTCGACGAATCGCTCAACCACCCCGATCGCCTGAAGTATCCCATGAAACGCGCGGGGGAACGCGGCGAGAACAAATGGGAGCGCATCTCGTGGGACGAGGCGTACGACGAGATCGAAGCGAGAGTTAAGGACATTTGGGAAACGGACGGCGGGAACGCCATCATTTGCGTGCACGGCACGGGCCGCAACATCAACTGGCAGGTTCCGTTCTTCGGCCAAGCCGGCTTGAAGACGCCGAACATCTCCACGTTCGGGTTCACGGGGTTCTCGTGCTACATGCCGCGCATCTGCGGCAGCATCGCGCCCTTCGGCGATTTTCCCATCGTGGATGCGTCGGAGACGCATGCGGATCGCTACAACAACCCCGAATGGGTTCCGCCCGAGGTGCTCGTCGTGTGGGGCAACGAGCCGCTGGCGTCGAACGCGGACGGCTACGTGGGCCACTGGCTGGTGCAATGCGTGCAGATGGGAACGAAGATCATTTCCATCGACCCGCGTCTGACGTGGTGGGGCGTTCGTGCCGAGTACTGGTTGCAGATTCGCCCCGGCACCGATGCCGCCTTGGGCTGCGCATGGCTGAACGTCATTATCGAGGAGGGGCTCTTCGACCGGGAGTACGTGGATTGCTGGTGCTCCGGTTTCGACGAGCTGGCTGCGTCGGTAAAAGAAACCACGCCGGAGTGGGCTGCCGAGATATGCGACCTTGACGCCGAAGACATCCGCGCATCCGCGCGCCTGTACGCACAGGCCAAACCCGGCGCCATCCAGTGGGGCCTTGCGTTCGACCAGCAGCTTTCCGCCATGGCTTTGTGCCTTGCCGGGTGCGACCTCATGGCTATTTGCGGCAACGTGGACGTACCGGGTGGCAATATCCTGGTGCACAACGCGTTCGAAATCAACGCCGGTTACGCTTCGGGCGAGAACCTGACACCGGCCGAATGGCGGGCCAAGAAGCTCAACAACAACTTCGCCCTGTCCATCGAAGGCGGCGACTTCGTGGCGCATGCAAGCTCAGACGGTCTGCTCCAGGCCATCGAAGAGGGCTTCCCGTATCCGATTAAAATGATGTGGATACAATCCTCCAACACGTTGTCCTGTCCGAGCCAAGACTCTCCGCGCGTGTTGCAGGCTATGCGAAACATCCCGTTTATCGTCAACGCCGATCCCTACCTGACGCCCACGTCGGTGGCTCTGGCCGACATCGTCTTGCCGGTGGCCATGAGCGCCGAGCGCAACTCGGCGCGCACCTGGTGGTCTCCCTGCCGCGCTATGGTGAAGGTTGTCGACTTCTACGAGGCCAAGTCCGACGAGCAGATTATCCTCGATTTGGGCAAGCGTTTGAACCCGGAGGTGTTCGGCCAGTGGGAGACCGATATCGACTGGTTGAATTGGTATCTGCACGACGGCACCGGTTCGTTCTCTGCGACGACGGAGGCCACGGATCAAGGCGGTGCCAAGAACTCGGGCAAAACGCTTTTCACCGCTTCATGGGACGAGCTCGTGCGCGATCCCGATATGGTGGGGCATGCGTACGACGAGTTCAACGCCACGTATCGCAAGGCCGAGAAGGGCATGTTCCGCGCGGACGGTTCGGTGGGCTACGGCACGCCGTCGGGACGGTTGGAGCTCGCTCCCATGCTGTACCGTTACTGGGGGCTTAACACCACGCCGTTTCATACCGAGCCGCCGGAAAGCCCGCTGTCCACGCCGGAGCTCATGGAGGAGTATCCGCTTGTCCTCACCTGCGGAGGCCGTTCGTTCGAGTTCTTCCACAGCGAGCACCGGCAGCTGCCTACCATGCGCGAGCTGCATCCTCAGCCGCGGGTGCTCGTCAACCCTGCCACGGCCGAAAAGTACGGTATCCAAGACGGACAGTGGGTGTGGATCGAGAACGATCACGGTCGCTTCAAGCAGCAGGCGAAGGTGTCCCCGGTGGTTAACGAGAAAACCGTCCATGCCGAGCATGGATGGTGGTTCCCCGAAACCGAGGCGGCGGCGCCGTTCCTGTTCGGCACGTTCGAATCCAATCCGAACAACTGCACCAAGGCGTTCGTCACGGGCCAAGGCGGCGTGGGATCCCCCATCAAAGGGATGATTTGCAAGATATACCCGGTGCAGGAGGGCGATACGATGCCTTATGAGCAGATTGCCGCCACTGGGAATTTCCCCTGGTATCAAAAGGTCGAATCACCTCGTCAGGAAGAGATCGAACGCTTTCATGAGGCGCAGAAGGCGGGCAAGGGATACGACGTCATGGCCAATCAGCTGGTCGACCCCGCAACGGGCGAGCGCACCGATCTGAAGACCGGCGCCAAGGTCGAAGCGTAGCGGTTGTTGCGGAAAGGAGTTTCATCATGACCAAGGCGATCCTTATCAATTACGAGTACTGCACGGGCTGCCACAGCTGCGAGGTGGCCTGCAAGAAGGAGCTCGGCCTGCCCAAGGGCGAGTTCGGCATCAAGCTCACCGAGACCGGCCCCTGGGAGCGCGAGGGCGAGGACGGCCCCGAGCGCTGGGAGTGGACGTGGCTGCCGGTGCTCACCAAGGCGTGCGACCTGTGCGCGTCGCGCACGCAGGCCGGCAAGATGCCCATGTGCGTGCAGCATTGCCAGGCCTGGTGCATGTACTACGGCGAGGCCGAGGAGCTGGCCAAGAAGATGGACGGCGGCGGCCGCTGGGCGCTGTACGCGAAGTAGGGGGCTCTGCTATCGGATCGGCATTGCGGGGATGCATGGCGCATCCCCGCGAGCTGTCTTTTGGGCGAATTCGAAAAACGAGGTTGGGCCCATCGAAAACGAATGCTGCTTTTGGGAAAACCCCGGCCGCTCTCTCTCGCCCCCTCCCGTACAGGCGGGATGATAATCGGTTATAATCGAATCATGGGGACAGCGGGAACGGGTTGCGCTCTTTGCCGAAAACGACTCGTTTTCCGCGAGCGGTAGACAGCGTCGCGGGCTTCGAGAAGGCGCCGGCGCCGTCGACAACGAGCGGGGCAGGGGGGCCGGGTATGGAAATCCACCAACTTCGTCATCTGCTGGCTGCGGCAGAGAACTCCAGTTACGCCCAGGCGGCCAAACGGTGCTTCACCAGCAGGCAGAACGTCGCCCATTCCATCAAGGCCATCGAGACCGAGCTCGGCATCGCGCTCTTCGAGCGCCATGGCAACGAGATGGTGCTCACTCCCGCAGGGCAGCAGCTGGCCGGCGAGGCGCGCGAGATCGTCACGAAGGTGGACGGCTTGCACGTCATGTTCTCCGGCCCCGACGCAACCGACCAAACGCTCAACCTCGCAGTGAGCACCAACCTCTTCGCGGGGATATCGCTGGGTACCGACGAGTACATCGCGCAGCATTCCGACCGGCTGCGGGTGTCCGAGATGAGCTGCGAGGATTGCTACCGATCGGTTTGCACGGGGAAGGCCGACGTTGCCGTCATCATGTGCATGGAGCGGAAGTTCCCCGATTGCGACGTGCTCGAGATGGGGGAGGGCTCGGTTTCGTTCGCGCTGACGAGCGCCGCATCGCCGCTGGGCCGCAAGGAGAGCCTGTCGGTGATGGACTTGAAGGACCAGAAGCTGCTGCTGATGTCGGAGCCGGTCTTCCAGTACGCGCCGTTGTTCGCGCAGCTCGACTCGCTCGGCTTCGATCGGGCCAACGTCAGCGTCATACCCAGCACGAGCTCGATGATCCACGTGGTGAAGAGGAGCGGCGGCACGGGCATCGTCTCCGACAAGTTCTCCATGGCCCCTCCTGCGGGATTCTGCGCGATCCCCCTGTCGGATCCTCGTCTGAATTGGCACTTCTACATACTGTTCCAGAAAAACTCGGCGAGCTTCCGCTCGATAGCGAAGTTCGCCCAAGGCATCCAAGGCACCTTCTAGGCCCTCAAGAAAAGCCGAGCCCGCTTTCGCGGGGCTCGCGACGCGGCTGCGGCCTGCGGGTGCACAAGAAGGACGGCCCGTCGGGTTCGAACCCGACGGGCCGTCCTTCCTCTTCTCGACGCGCCTGCCGCCGTCGGCTAGAAGACCACGAGCAGGTACGCCGTTGCGATGGCAACCGTCAGCAGCATAATGGGAAAGCCTATCTTGGTGAAGCCCATGAAGCTGATGGGATAGCCCTCCTTGTTCGCGATGCCCGACAGCACGACGTTGGCCGACGCTCCCACGAGCGACCCGTTGCCGCCGAGGCAGGCGCCGAGCGAGATGGCCCACCACAAGGGAAACACGTCGATGCCCGTCTGCGCCATGACGGTGATGATGGGGATCATGGTGGCGACGAACGGGATGTTGTCGAGCACGGCCGAGAGCAGCGCCGAGCCCCACAGCAGCGCGAGCATGAGCAGCACCACGTCGCCTCCGGTGAGCGATACGAGCCCTTCCCCTATGAGCGCGATGACGCCCGTGTGCTCCATCGCTCCCACCACCACGAACAGGCCGAGGAAGAAGCCGATGGTGCCCCATTCGACGCCTTCGAGCGCCACCTCCAAGTCGCTTCTCGATATGAGGAGCATGATTCCGGCGGCGCCCAAGGCGATCACCGCCGACTCGAGGTGCAGCACGCCGTGGAGCATGAACGCGGCGGTGACGGCTGCGATCATCGCGATGCTCTTGACGAACAGGGGGCGGTCCTTGATGGCGTCCTGCTCCGAAAGGGCCATCACCTTGAGCATGTCGCCCTCGTCGACGAACAGCTTGCGTTCGTACAGCATCCTGAACACGAGCAGCAGCACGACGAGGATGACCACCACGACGGGGGCGTCG
Organism: Gordonibacter massiliensis (ex Traore et al. 2017); assembly: GCF_019731765.1. NCBI lineage: Bacteria > Bacillati > Actinomycetota > Coriobacteriia > Eggerthellales > Eggerthellaceae > Gordonibacter > Gordonibacter massiliensis (ex Traore et al. 2017). Next base: position 149,509 of record NZ_JAASIO010000009.1, read on the forward strand.
TAGCGGATGAAGTCGAAGAAGGTGAGGCCCGCAGCCGAGCCGATCATGATGTTCGGCGGGTCGCCGATGAGCGTGGCGGTCCCTCCGACGTTCGACGCGATGATCTCCGCGATGAGGAAGGGGGTCGCGTCGATCCTGAGCGTCCGGCACAGCATGATGGTCATGGGCCCGATGAGCAGGATGGTGGTCACGTTGTCGAGCAAGGCGGAGAAGACGGCCGTGATGACCACGAAGGCGACCATGATCCTCCAAGGATTCCCCTTGCACAGCTTGGCCGACCGTATGGCCACGTACTCGAAAAGCCCCGACTGCTTCACCACGGCCACGAACATCATCATGCCGCACAGCACGCCGAGCGTGTTGAAGTCTATCGACCCCATGCCCGCGTCGAAGTCGACGACGCCGATGCAGAACAGCACGACGGCGCCGAGCAGCGCTGCGAGCGCTCGGTGGATCTTCTCCGACACGACCAGCGCCATGACGGCCACGAACACCACGATCGAGATTATCTGCAGGGTAGTCACCGGTGAGCCCTCTCCTTGAAATCGAACGGTTCTGAACGCCGGTTACGCGCCGGGCGCGTCCGAGGAGCCGGGTTTGCCGGCGGAGCCGGGGCTGCCGGGTGCGGCGGGGGTTCCGGGAGCCCCGGGAGCTGCGGGGGCTCCGGGTGCACCGGGCGCCGCAGGGGCTCCGGGGGCGCCCGGTGCGGCGGGAGCGCCGGGGGCTCCGGCTCCGGGGGCGGGCGTGGAGGTGGTCGCTGGTCTGAAGCACATGGTGGTTCTCCTTCTCTTCGGGGCGGGGCGGCGTTCGCGGGTTAGCGGCGGAACTTCTCCATCTTCCGGTCGTATTCCTCGAAGCACTCGCTTATCCGCTGGTTTCTTGTCTTGCTCTTGTTCTTCCTTCTGCCGACGGCTGCCGCCAACAGAAGGAACGCGATGCCGACGACGATCGCGCCGACGAGGCCGGGGTCTCCCATAGCCACCTCCTTGGGTGCGCGGAGCGCAACGGCTCGGTCGTCGGGCGGCCGCGGCCGCCCGACGCGGTTGGAAACGGGGTTAGTAGCCCATGAGCCCGGTCATGGCCGGCAGGTACAGGGCGCTCAGCACGCACAGCACGGCGGTGGGGAACCATGCCTTCTTCAGCCATTCCGCCATGCTGATCCAGCCTTTCTCGTAGCAGATCATCATGATGGAGTCGATGGGAAGCCAGGTGGTCACGCCGCCGAGGATGCCGCCGATGCAGGCGATGACCGCGCCGTTCACGCCGGTGGTGGCGGCGAGAGCGATCATGAGCGGCACGGCGACCGACACCGTGGGCGGGCCGACGGGGATGCAGATGTGCAGGATCATGGTGATGAAGCACATGACGAGCACGACGAGCAGCAGGGGCCAGGCCGACGCGCCTGCCAGCACGGTGTTGACGAACCACGCGGCGACGCCGGTGCCCACCAGGCCGGTTGCCAGGGCCTGCACGCCGATGATCATCATGATGATCTCCCATGGGATGTTCTTGTAGTACTGCTCCTTGCTCAACAGGTTGATGCCGGGCACGAAGGCGATAACCGTGAACGCGAAGGCCACGAGCATGGAGTTGATCTGTGGGAACCACGTGCTCATGATCATCAGCCCGAAAGCGATGACGAACCAGACGATGAGCTTGATCTCGATGGTGGTCATCTTTCCGTAGTCGGCGAGCTTGGCGGACACGACCGACAGGGCCTCGGGTTTGATCTCCTCGATCTTGAACACCTTGGCGCACCACAGGCCGGAGATGACGGACACCACCAGCGCCAGCGGGATGTTGACGGCGCACCAGGCCAAAAACGTCACGCGCACGCCCATGTAGGTTTCGACCAAGGTCATGCACAGGATGTTCAGCGAGTTGCCGATGGGCGTGCCGATGCCGCCGATGGCGGCCGCCGCCGCGACGGAGACCGTGAGCGCCTTGGCGAGCCCGGACTTGCCCTTGATTCCGCCGTTCGCCTCGACGATGGACAGGCCGATGCCGATGAAGATGGCGGAGGCGGCGAGGTCGGAGACGAACATCGACAGGACCGACGTGGCCACCGAGAAGCCCACGATGAGCTTCGTGGTGCTGTTGCCCGCGAACTTCAGGGCTGCGCTGGCCACGCGGTACGGGATGGGCGTGGACATGACGGCGCCGGAAACCGTGAACACGAACAGGCAGTAGATGGGCACGAGCAGGCTCGACGAGTTGAACACGCTCGCTTGGGTCTCGGTGGACGCGTAGGGCAGGATGCCCGTTACCGGTATCAGCAAAAAGATCAGCACGACCGTGACGATGAACGGCAGCGCCTCGGTGACCCATAGGATGATGCAGGCGAGCAGGATGCCGACCGCCGACATGGCGGTCCTTTCCAAACCGGTTGGCACCGGGCAGACGAACTGGAAGAACAAAAAGACCAGCGCCGCCACCACGATGGCGACCAGCTTCTTCACCTGCTTGCCGTTTGCGGCCTGCTGAGGCAGCGCAGCTGCGTTTTCGCTCAAAACAATCCCCTCCTTTTTCATGTACGGGTAGAGCTTTCAGATTCCCCTTCGGTTTCGTTCGGCGCGCTTTCTTCGAGATCGCGGGCAACCGCCTTTCGCTTTGCGCTTCGAGCCGACACGCCGGGCGGCGCGACGTCGGAAGGCTTCGGTGCGGCGAACGATTTCTCGACGGTTTTCCCGCACCTTCCGCAAAACGAGCAGAACGCTCCGCAGCTGCCCACTCTCGCTCATCTCCCTTGCAAGGGGGAACGCGCGGCGTGCCCTCGCGCTCCCCCGATCTCGAATCGACCGCGCCGTATAGGCCCTAAGGAACGAGGATCGCGGCCTTCTTGCCCTTGGCCGCGAGCTTGGCGGCGCATTCCTCGATGGTGCCGATTTCCAGGCACTTGGCCTGGCAGGACTGCACGCACGCGGGAAGCTTGCCCGCCGCCGTGCGCGCCTCGCACATATCGCACAGCTCGCCGGGCAGGGCGATGTAGTCCCAGTGCCACGTGCCGTCGGCATGCTGGCGGGGCTTGTCCTCGAGCACCTTGATGCCCCAGTCGTCTATGCCGCACTCGATCTCGTTGCGGCAGGCCACTTCGCAGCTGTGGCAGCCGGAGCAGAACTCGTAATCGATGTACAGGGCTTTCTGCGTCATGATCGTTACCTCCTTCTTCGTGTCGCGGGCTTAAGCCTGCTGCGTCTCGTCGGTGGGGCGCCATACCTGCTGGTAGGTGAACTCGGCTTGGCGGCTGGGCTCCAGGAAGATGCCGGTGCTGTCGGGGTCGTTCGGGCCTCCCTCGCCCTCGACCTTCGCGAGCGAGCAGATCATCTGCTTGAACGTGTTGCCGAAGCCCATCACGCCGTTCACGCTGTTGGGCATGAGCACGTTGATGTTCGACTTCCAGTTGCCGAACAGGTTGGGCTCCTCGCCGTCCTGCTCGGGGTACCACCAGCCGTGCATGGCGTGGCACACGCCCTCCTTGATGGTGGGCACCACGTGGGCGCGCTGCCGCACGGCGCCGTAGGGCGAGGCGATCTCCACCCAGTCGTCCTCTTCGATGCCGAGGCGCGCGGCGTCGGCGGGGTTGAGGTCGATCTGCGGATACGGGGTGATCTGGCGCAGGCTGGGAACCTGCTTGTGCTCGGAATGGAAGAACTCCTGGCGACGGGCGCCCGTGGTGAGGATGAAGGGGTACTTCTCCATGAGCTCGGGCGTGCGCTCGGGGCCGTAGGCGGGGTCCTCGTAGTAGGGCAGGGGGTTCTCGCCGAACTGCTCGTACATGTAGGAGTACAGCTCCACGCGGCCCGTGCTGGTGGGGAAGCCCACCTGCCCGTCGGGGCGCAGCTTGCCGATCTCGTACTTGTAATACGGCTCGTTGGACATGACGGTGACCTTCTCGCGCAGCTCCTCGTAGGGCAGCCACGAGCGCATGACGTGGAAGTTGTCGTAGTCGGTCTGGGTCTCGAAGCGGTTCCAGAAGTCGGGGTACATCTTCTTGCCCACGGCCATCATGGCCTCGACGTCCGACTTGCATTCGCCCACCTGCACGCACTTGTTCTGCGCGCCGTAGAACGACGAGTTCAGGCCGTAGTGCGTGACCACCATGCCGTCGTGCTCGATGGTGGAGGCGATGGGCAGGAACACGTCGCAGCAGGCCATGGTGGTGGGGTTCATGAACAGGTCGGCCGCGCAGTTGAAGTCGAGCTTTTTGAGCGCCTCGTACCAGCGCTGCGGCTCGGCGGAGATGGCGGTGCCGATGGGGTTCGACGAGATGAAGTGCGCCATATGGATCTTGTAGGGCTTCTCGGTCTCAAGCGCCTTCAGGAACTCGTCGGGCATGACCGTCCACAGGATCGAGCCCATGGCCGGGTACTTGTCGATGCCCACGCGCCGGCCCCAAGTCTCCTCGGTCATGATGCCGTTCTTGAAAGCCAGCTCGAGCGTGGAATCGGTGGCGTCGTCCACCTTCTCGTCGGCGGAGATGGAGCCGCCGTCGCGCACGACGTTGCCCTGGTCGTCGCCCATGCCGAGCGTCGTGCCGCCGGGCGCGTCGATGAAGCCGGTGATGGCCATGAGCGCGATGAGGCACTGGCCGAGCTGGGTGCCGTTCGGGTTCTCGTCGACGGCGAGGCCCCAGGCCACGCTGCTGGGCTTGGCGTTGCCGTACAGCCGTGCCGCGCGCCAGATCTGCTCCTCGGGCACGCCGCAGATCTCGGCGGCCTTCGCGGGCGGCATGTCCTGCACGCGCTCGACGAGCTGCTCGTAGCCGTAGCACCACTTGTCGATGAAGTCGTGGTCGACGAGGTCGTCGTGCGCCATGACGTAGATGAAGGCCATGGCCAGCGCCGTGTCGGTGCCGGGGCGCAGCTGCAGCACTTCCTCGGAGCGCGTGCCGAGCCAGGTCACGCGTGGGTCGACGCAGATGAGCTTCGTGCCGAACTGGCGCACCATCTCGATGACGGCGTGGCCGTACAGGCCGTCGGGGTTGGAGCGCAGCGGCTCCTTGCCCCAGATGAGGATGCACTCGGGGGCGACCCAGCCCTCGTGCTCGTAGCGGTCCTCGAACTTCTGGGCGTAGTCGATCTCGGGGTAACCGCCGCCGATCATGAACGCGGTGTTCGTCATGCGCGGGCCGTAGCACGACCAGCCGGCCTGGGCGTACACGGAGTTCGGCGTGCCGAACACGAGGTTCGCCCACTGCGGGTACCAGTTGTTGCCCTCGCGGCCGGTGCCGCCGAACACGCAGATGGCCTCGGCGCCGTACTTCTCGGTGATCTCCCGGGCGTTCTGGGCGATGAGGTCGGTGGCCTCGTCCCAGGTGCAGCGCTCCCATTTGTCCTTGCCGCGATCCTCCTTGGCGCGTTTCAGGGGGTGCGTGATGCGGTCGGGATGGTAGATGTACTCCGGCAGCGCCAGGCAGCGCGTGCAGAGCGAGCCTTTGGTGATGGGATGCTCCGGGTCGCCCTCGACCTTCGTCACCTTGCCGTCCTTGACGTGCACCTGCAGGCCGCATCCCACCGGGTGGCACCCCGGAGGCGACCATGCGCAGGTCCTGAAGATGGTCTCCTCGCCCTCTTGCCTCTTCCACTCCGTCATGTTCCTCTCCTTTCGCTCGTTTTGGAAACGATGAACGCACGAAGTTTGGTTTCCCCTCGGTGCGCCTTCATTGTCCGGGCGAGAGGGCGTCGCGAGTAGCCGCCGAAAATGTTCGGCGTGACAAAAGGAATTTGTCAGCGGGGTCGCAGCGCCGGTCAACGGGCGCTTGTCGGGCGGCAACGTGCGAGGCGTTGAGAAGGCCCGGGCGGTTTTTCATACGCAGAGCCATACCCCTGCCGGTATGAGACTCGGCCTTCATACTCGCTTTGCCTCCGCCCCCTTGTTACCATGATTGGCAGTATTCATGCGGAACGCAGGGCCTCGGCGTCGCGTTCCATCGACCGCGTTTCAGGCACTAAGGCGAAAGGGGAGCCATATCATGAGAATGCCTTTGGACGAGCTCGTCAAAACCGACGGAAACCGCGAAGCGTTCGACCGCGTCATCGACATCACCGAGAAGCACGACAAGCCCGAGAAGCTGTTCCTTGTGGGCCCGAAGGAATCCGGCAAGACCACGCTTATGCGCGCCCGCCAGCTCGACAAGGACCTGCTCTCCACGAAGAGGGTGCTCTACCGCCCCTGCGCAGAGCTGCCCGAGGCCATGCGTGCCGAGGTCTACGACGGCTTCTTCGAGGATCTGGGCACCTACGAGGTGCTGTTCCTGGACGATTTCGAAGGGTTCTTCGAAGATGCGGAGCTGGGCCCCATGATGTGCAAGCTGCTGTTGGGCGAGCGTGCGCAGCACGGTTTGGACACCGTCATCTCGTCGAGCAAGCCCCTGTCCGAGTACGATCTGTCCGAGTTCGGCGGCATGCTCGACGATTTCGAGGAGATATCCATCGAAGCGCTCGACGCCGACGGGCTGGTGACGTACGTGCAGGGCCTCGTCGAGGACTACACCGAAGAGGGGAAGAGCCCGGTGCTCGCGCCGGAGGCCATCGAGTACATCGCCCGCGATCTGGGCCAGACGCCCACGATGATTCGCAAGGCCACGCACTTCCTCATGACGCAGTACGAGGGCGAGCCGGGCGCGGAGCTCTCCCGCGAGTTCGTGGAGCAAGCCTTGGCGTAAAACCGAGGCGGGAAATCGCGGGAACGAGAAGGCCCGTCGCTTCGGCGACGGGCCTTCGTTTTTCTGGGAAACCGTGCGGCTCGTTTCGAAAGAAATTGCTCTAGAAGATGGTCTGTGTCAGCCTCGCTTACCGGTTTGTGCGTATGAGCGCCCTGCGATCCTCTTCTTGCTCTTGAAGCCTTTCAGCAAAGTGTTAGACTATGTCATATATTAATAGGTTGCAAACAACTAAATGGCTACGAGAGAGGCGGAGACGATGGACTACCATGCTTACTACCGCAAGGCCGAGGCCGGAAGCTATCGGGCGTACTACGACGCGATCGCGGCGGCGCAGGGCATCGATCCCCAGGCTACGGCGCGCACGCGCAACGCCGAGGACGCTATGCCGGGGGAGGCGAAGGATAAGCTCTTCAACGTGGCCGCCGAGATCAAGAACACGTTCCACGAGTTCGGGTCTCCGCTGCCGCCGCTCTTGGAGGGGTGCACCGTGGTGGACCTCTGCTGCGGGTCGGGGCGCGACACCTACCTGGCGGCCCAGCTGGTGGGGTCGGCCGGCAAGGTGATCGGCGTCGAGCCCAACGCGGAGCGCCTCGCCATTGCGCAGAAGTACCGGGACCAAGAGATCAAGCAGTTCGGCTACGGCGCCTGCAACGTGGAGCTGGTGCACGGCGTGCCCGAGGACCTCTCCTTCATCGCCGACGGCACGGTCGACGTGGTCATCTCGAACTGCACGTTCAACCTCTCGCCCGACAAGGCTGCCTACGTCGCCGAGGTCAAGCGCGTGCTGAAGCCGCAAGGCGAGTGGTACTTCACCGATGTGTTCACCGACCGCCGCATCCCGCAGGAGGCGTCGGACAAGATCGAGAACGTCGCCCTGCGTCTGGGAGGCGCCCTGTTCGTGGAGGATTTCCGCCGCATCGTCCAGGGTCTGGGCTTCCATGACCCGCGCTACGTGGTGACGCGCAAGACGCCGGTGACCGACGCCGAGGTGGCCCTCTTCCCCGGCATCGCGTTCGCTACCGTCACCTGTCGTCTCCTGAACTCCGAGCTCACATCGGACCATTGCGAGGACTACGGGGAGGAGGTCGTCTACGACGGGACGCTTCCCGACTACCCCGACTTCTTCCTGTTCGACAAGGATATCAAGTTCCCTGCCGGCCAGTCGTGCCACGTATGCGACAACGTGTCGGTGCTGGGCCTTGGGGGCTGCCGCTACGCGAAGGTCATCACCGTGAAGGGCGACCGTTCGGCGCACTACGGCGACATCCACGGCGACCACATCATCAAGACCGCCGCGGACTGGGAGGGCGTCGTCGACGAGGACGACCAACCGCCCATGGTAAGCTGCTGCTAAGGATACGAGGGTGCCGAAGGCGGGCGGGCTCCTCGACGAGCCGCACGCCTTCGCGCGAAAGGTGCGGAACATGGACAAGATCAGATTCATGGTGGTGAGCGGGTTTCTGGGCGCCGGCAAGACCACGTCGATGATAGCCCTAGCCGAGCATATGAACAAAACGTATGGCGAGACGGCCATCATCGCCAACGACCTGGGGGCGAATCTGGTGGACACGAACCTCACCCAGACGTCGGGCTGCACGGTGGCCGAGATCGCCTCGGGCTGCATCTGCTACCAGATGGACAACACCATCGACCAGATACGCCGCCTGCGCGACAAGGACGGCGCCGTGTTCGTGATGTCCGACATCCCCGGCTGCGGCGTGGGCGCGCTCGACCACGTGTACCATCGCCTGGCCGAAGACTGCGCCGACGAGTTCACGCTCTCGCCGTTCACTGTGGTGGTGGACCCTGAGCGTTTGCGCATGATCATGCCGGAGCGGGCCGACATCAACCTGCCGGAAGAGCTGGTGTACCTGCTGAAGCTACAGCTGGAAGAGGCCGACCTCGTGGTGCTGAACAAAGCCGATCTGCTGGAGCAGGCGGACATCGACCGCTACGTCGACTTCCTGAAAACGGCCTGCCCGGACATCCCCGTCATCGTGATCTCGGCTTTGAAGAAAACGAACATCGCCGAGCTGGCCGACTTCATCACGTCGCACGAGACGGCGCTCAAGAACTTCTCGGTGCGCCACAACCAGGAGTTCGCCGACGCCGAGGCGAAGCTTACGTGGTACAACCGCCGCCTGTACCTTAAGACGAACGACGGTGGCAAGATCGACTGCAACGCGGTGGTGGACGACCTCATCGAGGGCATCCGCATGGGGCTCATCGAGCGCAAGCGCAACGTGCCGCACCTGAAAACGTTCGCCACCTCGGGCAACGGCGACTTCAACAAGGCGTCGCTCATCGGCGTGGACTACGACGTGGAGTACGCGCAGAAGCTTTTGCGGCCGCACAAGAACCTGCGCATGATCATCAACGCGCGCGCCGTGTGCGAGGCGCGGCCGCTCGCGCGCCTGATGGACGACGCGCTGGACGAGGTGTGCGACAAGTACGATCTGGACTGCCAGGTGTTCTTCACGGAATGCTTCGGCATGGCGGACGAAGGTCGCTAGCGGCCCCCGAGCCCTGTTCGCGGGTCCAAGCACCAAAAATGAGAGGGTTCGGGTTGCGGCTTTTTGTCATCCTGAGCATTCGACAGTCCGGCGGACTGTCGAACTCCCGAGCACGCGAAGCGAGCGCAGGGAGGCGCCGCGAAGAGGCGAGCCGAAGGCCGAAGTCAAACGATCTTCAGCGTTGGCGCATGTTGCGGTAAAGGAAGAGGGAGTTCAACATGGAGTTCGATGAGGGGCGGGATGTTCGCGAGCTGGTGCGCGAGTATTACGGGAAGACGTTGCAGGGCAGCGACGATTTGAAGACCGACGCTTGCTGCTGCACGTCGCATACGCCGCCGAAGTACGTGATCGACGTCATGGGCGAGATCGACGACGAGATCATGGCGCACTTCTACGGGTGCGGCTCGCCCATTCCGCCGGCGCTCGAGGGCGCGACCGTGCTCGACTTAGGGTGCGGCACCGGGCGGGACGTGTACATCTGCTCGAAGCTCGTGGGGCCAGCCGGGCGCGTCATCGGCGTGGACATGACCGAGCAGCAGCTCGCCTTCGCGCGGAGCCACGAGGCGGCCCAGATGGAGCGGTTCGGCTTTACGCGCTCAAACGTGGAGTTCCACTGCGGCTTCATCGAGGACCTGGCCGCGCTCGGCATCGAGGACGAGTCGGTGGACGTGGTCGTGTCCAACTGCGTCATCAACCTCTCGCCCTTCAAAGACCAGGTGTTCAAGGAGATTTGCCGCGTGCTGAAGCCGGGCGGCGAGCTGTACTTCTCGGACATCTTCTCCGATCGCCGCGTGCCGCCCAAGTTCTACGACGATCCCGTGCTGCGCGGCGAGTGCCTGTCGGGCGCGCTCTATATCGAGGACTTCCGGCGCATCCTGGACGCGCACGGCATCGCGACGTTCTACGACGTGGAGACCGAGCCCTTGCATGTGGGCGACTTCCAGATTGAAACGAAGCTCGGCTGCATCGGGTTCGCCTCGCACACGGTGCGCGCCGTGAAGTGCGCCGACTTGGAGGACCGCGAGGAGAACTACGGGCAGACGGCCACCTACCTGGGCACCATGCCCGAGAACAAGCGCTACTTCGACCTCACCGAGGACCTGCGCTTCATCAAGGGGAGGCCGGTCGCCGTGAGCGGCAACATGGCGTCGATGCTGTGCGCCTCGCGCTACGCCGAGCATTTCGAAGTTACGGGCAACCGCGACCGCCACGTGGGCCCCTACGATCGCGAGGCGGCGCAGGAGGGGCTCGAGCTCAAGCTCGGCAAGCGGCAGATGGGACTGGCCGACTTAGAGGAGGCGTGCCGCGAGCTGGGCATCGAGCCGTTCGAACAGCGCGTGCACGACAAGGAGCTGCTCAGAAGCGCGCCCGAGCTCGCCACCATGCAGGTGAACGTGGGCTACCGCTGCAATCTGGCGTGCAGCCACTGCTTTTTGGAAAGCGGCCCGCGCCGCACCGAGGTTATGAGCCGCGACACCATGGAGGCCGTGCTGGCGGCGTTCGCCACGGGCGGGTTCCGCACGCTCGACATCACGGGCGGCTCCCCCGAGATGAACCCCGATCTGGAATGGTTCGTCCGCGCGGCGAGCGAGGTGGCCGACGAGGTCATCGTGCGCAGCAACCTGACCATCCTCGACATGCCCGAGTACCGCCACTTCAAACGGGTGTACGCCGACTGCAAGGTGCACCTGGTGACGTCGCTGCCGTACTTCAACGAGCAGGGCTGCGACCTGCAGCGCGGGCGCAACGTGTTCGACCGCGTGGTGAAGGTGCTGCGCGAGCTGAACGGGCTGGGCTACGGGACGGACCCCTCCCTCAAGATCGACGTGGCCTACAACGTGTCCGGCCCCTTCCTGCCGCCCGACCAACGCGAGCTGGAGGAGTTCTACGCCTTCGACCTGCAGCGCGAGCAGCACGTGAAGTTCGACAACCTGTTCGCGTTCAACAACTACGCGCTGGGCCGTTTCGCGAACGAGCTGAAGTTCGAGGGGAAGTTCGACTACTATATGAACCTGCTCGCCGAGAACTACAACGCGGCGGTGGTGGCGCGCATGATGTGCCGCTCGCAGGTGAACGTGGACTTCGACGGCCGCCTGTACGACTGCGAGGTCAACCACGTGCTGGGGCTGCCGCTGGACGGACCGCGAAACGTGCGCGACCTCGTGGACGAGCCCTTGGGCGTGCGCACCGTGGCCACGAGCCCGATCTGCTACAGCTGCGCCGCCGGCTGCGGCAGCTCGTGCGGCGGCAGCCTCATGGACAAGTACGGTGAGTGACGGCTGTCGGTCGGCAGCAAAGAGAAGGAGGGGCGTCATGTCCATCGGGAAGGCATCGTGTCTGGTTTGCGGCGAGCCGCTGCAGTATTTCGAGGAGGCTCGGGAGGTGGCATGCGCCGTCTGCGGCAAGCACGAGGCAGCGCGCGCGGTTTGCCGGGAGGGCCACTACGTATGCGACGCCTGCCATCGCAAAGAGGGCGTCGACCTGGTCATGGCCCGCTGCGCATCCACGGACTCCCGCAACCCTATCGAAATCGCACAAGACCTCATGGCCGAAAAAGCCATCTACCCCAACGGTCCCGAGCACCACACGCTCGTGGGCGCGGCGCTGCTCGCCGCGTACCGCAACGCCGGCGGCGAGATCGACCTTGACCGCGCGCTCGCCGAGCTGCGCGAGCGCAGCCTGAACGTGCCCGGCGGCGCCTGCGGCTTCTGGGGTACGTGCGGCGCGGCCGTGAGCGCCGGCATGTACCTGAGCATCGTTACGGGCTCGACGCCCCTGATCGCAGAACCGTGGGCGCAGGTGCAGGGGCTCACGGCCCGCATCTTGGGACGCTTGGCCGAGATCGGCGGCCCGCGCTGCTGCAAGCGCACCTCGTTCACGGCCATCCAGACGAGCGCGAACTACACCGCCGAGGTGCTGGGCGTGCGCATGGAGCTGCCCGAGCGCATCGTCTGCACGTTCGCCGCCCGCAACGCCGAATGCATTGGCGCGCGCTGCCCCTACTCGCGCGGCGCCGCCTGAGACTAGGGGCAGCGCGCAATCCTTCTCCCTGGTGGTTCGAAGGAGTCGACGGATGCCGCGCCGGTTCGCGCGCCGGCATGAAGGCGCCCTAGCGCGCCTCCTCCTCGCTCGCCGCGATGACGGCGGCGGCCTCGTCGGGCGGCAGCGGGCGCGAGAACAGGTAGCCTTGCATGAGGCTGCAGCCGCACTCGTTCAGGAACGCGCGCTGCTCCTGCGTCTCCACGCCTTCGGACAGTATCTGCGATCCCATGGCGCCGAACCCTGCTGTCAGCAGCCCGAAGAACTCGGTGAGGTGCTCGTCCTCCGTCGCGGACCACAGAATGCTCTTGTCCAGCTTCACCACGTCGAACGGCAGCTCCAGCATCATGGATATGTTCGAGTACCCGGTGCCGAAATCGTCCAGGTAGAAGCGCACTCCATGGGCATGCATGTCCTCCATGAAGGCGCGCACGGCGTCGGGGTTCGCGATGATGGCGCTCTCCGTCACCTCGACGCGTAGGCACGATGCGGGTATGCCGTGCCGTTCCACGACGGCCAGCACCGATTCTGCCAGGTCGTCCTGTATGAACTCCACCGCCGAGAAGTTCACTGACACTCCGCGGAACGTCGAGTCGGGGTGCGCGTCGCGATAGGCCCTGATGAACGCGCAGGCGCGGTTCAGCATGAAGCGCGTGACGTCCGAAATGACGCCGATCTGCTCGGCGACGGGGATGAACTCGTCGGGCGGTATGGAGCCCAGCTCGTCATCGTCCAAGCGGCACAGCGCCTCGGCCGCCACGAACCGTCGCTCGCTCTCCGACCACACGGGCTGCAGCTTCACGGTGAATCCGCCGCATTCCGCCGCCCGGCGCACCACGTCGGCGATGGCGCTGCGTCGGTGGATGGCCTCCATCATATCCGGCGTGCAGACGCACGGCACGTTCGGCCCCCGGCCCTTCGACTCCACCGTGGCGTATTCCAGCGCCGCCACCACGTCGCCGGGGTTGTGCGCGATGGCGGGGTAGCTCACCGCGCCGATGGCCGCGCCCACGGTGTAGGAGCGTCCGCCGATGCGCCACGGCTCGCTCAGGCGCTGCCGCAGCGGTGCGAGCAGAGCGGCCGTTTTCCCGTCTTCTCCCCGGGTGCCGAGCACGCCGTCGCTCATGATGAAGGCGAACTGGTCGCCGCTGTAACGGAAAAGCCGCGCGTCGTCGATAGTCCCCAGGTACGAAGCGAACTCCCGCAAAAACCGGTCGCCGCTCTCGTGGCCGAACTTGTCGTTGATGAACTTGAAGTTCGACAGCGACACCAGCACGGCGGTGAACGGCTGGGCCTTCTCGTCCAGCAGCGAGACCATGGACAGGAACTCCTGGCGGTTGGAGGCGCCGGTGAGCTGGTCAACCGACAGGCGCTTGTTCTGCAGGTACAGGTAGATGATGAGCAGCGAGCACGCCGCCGCCGATCCCGACAGCAGGTAGGCGGGGAACAGCTGCTGCACGGCTATCACGCCCACGGCGATGAGCGGGAACACGGCCAGGATGCGCTTGATGACGGGGTCGATGGGCGCGCGGGTGAACACCACCAACGCGAAGCATGCCACGCAGTAGAAGTAGAACACCAGGTACGTGGTGACGATGAGCGGCCCTTGCACGTAGCTGCCGGCCGCGTCGAAGAAGAACAGGCAGCCGGTGGGCACGTTCGCCACCACCAGCAGGAAGTACGCCGCGCACGGCACGCAGCTCGCCACGGCGAAGCGCCTTCCGACCGGCCGCGCCTCGCTCACCACGGCCACGGCGTAGTAAAAGTACACGGTGCCCAGCAACGGCGTGAGCGCGAAGTAGCATAGGGTTATGAGATAGGTGAGCGGCAGCAGCTCCGGCGGCGCGTAGGCGATCATGAGCGTGGAGGCCAGGTTCGTGCCGATGGCGCCCAGCGTGGTGGCGAGGCACAGTCGGAACACGCGGTTCTTCGGCGAGGGCACCGCATGGCTCTTGCGCGAGTACACGGAGATGATGAGCACGATGATGAAGGCGATAACTTCAGCCGATACGTTCCATTCCATGGTCGATAGCCGTCGAGCCTTCCGCTTGGTTTCCCCTCGTCACCCGTATTGTACCCTTCTCGGTGCCATTCGCCCTGCACAATTCCGTTATAGTTGAACGTCGGGGAGTGTCGGCGGCCTCGGGGGGAGGCTGTCGGATCGGTGGCATGCGGAGCGACGGCTCCGCCGTGCAGGTGCGGTTTGCATCGAGCCACTTCTGCTTGGAAGTCCGCCCGCCGGCGTTCGCCGGCGGGCGGTGCTCGCTAGCCGTTCACCACGGTGCCGCCGTTCACGTGGATGACCTGGCCCGAGATGTAGCTCGAGTCCTCGCAGGCCAAAAACACGTAGGCGGGCGCCAACTCGTAGGGCTGGCCGGGGCGTCCCATGGGCACGCTTTCTCCGAAGTGGCGCACCTTGTCGCTGTCCGGGCCGTAAGAGGCGGGGTTGAGCGGCGTCCAGATGGGGCCGGGCGCCACGGCGTTCACGCGGATGCCGCGGCCCGCCAGCTCCTCGTTCTCGGAAAGCGAGCGGGTGAACGCCGTGATGGCGCCTTTCGTGGACGAGTAATCCAGCAGGTCGGGCGAGCCCTGGTAAGCGGTCACCGACGTGGTGTTCACGATGGCCCCGCCGCGCGGCAGATGCGGCAACGCGGCCTTCACCAGGTAGAACATGCTGAAGATGTTCGTTTGGAACGTGCGCACGAGCTGCTCTTGCGAAAGGTCGAGGATGCTCTTGCACGGCGTTTGCTCGCCGGCGTTGTTCACGAGCACGTCGAGGCGGTCCCATTCGTCCACGATGCCGGATACCAGATCCCGGCAGAACCCTTCGTCGCCCACGTCCCCCTTGAACACGAGGGCGCGCCGCCCCAACGCGCGGATGCGTTCGGCCACGGCCTGCGCGTCGTCGTCCGACGAGTAGTACGCGATGGCCACGTCGGCGCCCTCCTTGGCGAACGCGATGGCCGCGGCGGCTCCGATGCCGCTGTCGCCTCCGGTGACGAGGGCGGCCTTGCCCTCGAGCTTGCCCGCTGCGCGGTACGAGTCGCTTTCAAGCTGCGGCTTGGGGTCGACGTTCGCGCGCACGTCGTCCATGGCGTAGCCCGCCTTCGGGGCTTGGGTTTCGAGCGTTGCGGTTTGCGTCATAGGGTGCTCCTTCCATTCGGGATACGCTCGCAGCTTACCGTCCGCCCGACACCGTCGCCCGCGTCGGCGTCGGGCGTTACGCGGCCCTTCGGCAGCGGTAACGTCCGCGAGAACTGCGGTTCTGGTCCTTCGCACTTCCCCTCGCAGCCCTCCGCGCGGCCCTAATGCGGGTCTTTCGCTATCATTTGCCCACGCGACCTTCGGACGTTCGCGCGCGTCGGTTATACTGGGCGAAAAACGAGAGAGGAGCGCACCATGCTGCATGCGGTCGAGGTGAAGCCCGACGTGTACTGGGTCGGGGGCGTCGATTGGAACGAGCGGAACTTCCACGGCTACACGACGGACCGGGGGTCCACGTACAACGCCTACCTTATCATGGACGAGCATCCCACGCTCATCGACACGTGCAAGCCCACGTTCGCCGACGAGCTCATCGAGCGCGTGCGCGAGGTGGTGGATCCGGCGCGCATCGAGTACGTCGTCGCGAACCACGTGGAGCAGGACCATTCCGGCGCCATCCCCGCCATCTGCGAACTCGCGCCGAACGCGCGCATCTACGCGAGCGCCCCGCACGGCGTGAACGGCCTTGCGGCCCATTACGGCGACCGCGGCTACGTGCCCGTCAAAACCGGCGACACGCTCGCCATCGGCAAGCGCACGCTCACGTTCACGCAGACCGTCATGGTGCACTGGCCCGACAACATGGTCACGTACTCCGACGCCGACCGCATCCTGTTCTCCAACGACGCCTTCGGCCAGCACTACGCCTCGTCGAAGCACTTCGACGACGAGGTGGGCCTGCCCGAGGTGCTCGCGCAGGCGAAGAAGTACTACGCGAACATCGTCATGCCCTACTCGCGCCACGTGCAGCGCGCGCTGGGGGCGCTCGGCGGCCTGGACATCGACATGATCGCGCCGAGCCACGGCGTGATCTGGCGCAGCCACGTGCCCGAGATCCTGGATACGTACGCGCGCTGGAGCTCGCTCGCGCCCGACGACTACGCCGTGGTCGTGTACGACTCCATGTGGCACGCCACCGAGGCCATGGCCCACGAGATCCTCGAGGCGTTCATCGAGTGCGGCGTGCCCGCCCGCCTGTTCGACCTCAAGGCCAACCACATATCCGACATCATGACCGAGGTGCTGTCGGCGAAGTACATGGTCGTGGGCTCGCCCACGCTCAACAACGGCATGATGCCCACCGTGGCGGCGTTCCTCTGCTACCTGAAGGGCCTCTCGCCCAAGACCGGCTGGGAGGGCCGCGTGGGCATCCCGTTCGGCTCGTACGGCTGGGGCGCGAACGGCCCCGACGAGGTGGCCGAGGTCCTGGAGAAGTGCGGCTTCGACCTGGCGCTCGGCACGCTCTCGCACCAGTGGACCGAGGATGCCGCCAGCCTCGAGGAGCTGCAGCAAGCCGTGGTGGGAGGCGTGGGGAAGCGGTAGCGCCCCAAGGCGTCGTCGGAGCTTCCCGCCGCCCGAGCCCGAGCGGCGCGGCGGCGGGCTGAGCTTGGGGCCGTGCCCTGGTCGCCGCTGCGCCCTGCCCGCTTTATAATGAACGACGACGGCTGCTGCGCGGAAGGCATCGGCCGGATCGACGGAACCTCGCTCGAAAGGGGCGCCCATGCCGACTTGCCTGGGAAAGACGCTGCTCATAGCCAACCCAACGGCGCAGAACGGCAACGGCGCCGCTGCGGCGCAGCGCGCGGCGACCCTGCTGCGGGCGGCCTTGGGCGACGGCGCCCTCGACGTGGCGCTCACCGAGGCGCCCGGACAGGCGGTCGACCTGGCGGCGGGCGCGGGCGCGCACGACACGGTGCTCGCCCTCGGCGGCGACGGCATCATCCACGAGGCGGCGAACGGGCTCATGCGCCTGCCGCGGGAGGATCGGCCGGCTTTCGGCATCGTCCCCGTGGGCTCCGGCAACGACTACGCCCGCACGCTGGGCATGTCCGCCCGCTCGGTGGACGAGGCCGCGGCCCAGTTGCTCGCGGCGTCGAGGCGACCGGCCGACGTGGGGCGGTGCAACGGGGAGTTCTTCGTGGAAACGCTCTCGTTCGGCGTCGACGCGGCCATCGCGCTCGACACGGTGGAGCGGCGCAAACGCACGGGCAAGACCGGCACGGCGCTCTACCTGGCCAGCGGCATGGACCAGCTGCTGCACCACCTGGATCGCCGCCGCTACACGGCCTCGTTCGACGGCGGCGCGCCCGTCGGCGGCGAATCGTTCACGTTCGCCGTGCAGGTGGGCCCCACCTACGGCGGCGGCTTCCGCATCTGCCCGGACGCGCGCATCGACGACGGCCTGCTCGACGTGTGCATCGCGCACCCGCCTTTCGGCCTCGCGCGGGCCGTGCTCGTGTTCCTGCTGGCGAAAGGCGGCCGGCACACGGGCTTCAAGCAGATAGAGCTGCGCCGCGTCCGCACGCTCAGCGTGCGGTTCGACGAGCGTCCTCCCGTGCAGATCGACGGCGAGCCGCTCGTGGCCGACGAGTACGCCGTCGACATCGTGCCGCACGCGCTCGACGTGCTCATGCCCCGCTGACCGGCGCGCTCCCGCTACGGCACCAGCAGCGGCCTGGTGAACCAGTCGAAGCGCTCCCAACGCTGGCGCGCGGCGACGTTCACGAACGCCTCGCGGCAGAACCGCACGACGGCGGCGTGCGGGTCGTCGGCGCGCAGGGCGTCCTCCAGCTTCAGGAAGTACTCGGCGCTCGAAGGGTCGTAGTACGCGCCGGGAACGGCCACGTCGGGCATGGGCCCTTCGAGGAAGGGGTAGGCCAGCACGAAGAACGCGGGGTCGTCGGCCTGCTCGTCGCCCGGCCAGAAGCCGAACTCGACGAACTGCTCGTCGAACGCCACGCGCTCCACGATGCCGCCGTCGGCGGGGAAGGGGCAGGGCCTGCCCGAGAACAGCACGCAGGTCATGTCGAACGTGCCCCAGAACAGCGACGGCGGCGTCTTCTTCCCGCGAAAGCCCGACGAGAAGTCCGTCAGGGCGCCTCGCGCGAACAGGCATTGCTCGAAGTAGCGTCGCGCGGCCTGCGCGTCGAAGGCGAGCGGTTCGGTGAGCGCGTAGAAGGGCTCGTGCGTGAACATCTCCTGCGGCACCGGGTAGATGGGCACCGTGTGCCCTGCGGCCTCGAGCATGAGCGTGAACCGCTCGTAGTAGTCGGCGACGGAGGCCCCGTCTTCAAGGGGGAAGCACGCTTCCTGGCCGGACGTCGACACGGCCCTCATTCCCGGTTCGTCCAAGCGCAGCTGGATCTCGAACCCGCCCGCGCCGTGCGGCACGAACCCGGTGGTGAACCCGTCGGGCGTCGCGTCGAGCAGCACGTGGCCCCATTCGGGCTGCGGCTCCATGAGCTCCAGCTTCACCTTTCCCATCATCTGGGTCATCATATGCAGCGCGATGCACGTTTCGCGCCACTGGCTGTACGTTTGCAGGTGCATGGCCTTCTCCTTGCGGTCGGGGGCGGGCGTTGCGGGATTTCAACCGATACAGTCTAGCGGCGGTCCCGCCAGCTCGCCGCCTGCGCCCCGAAGGCGTCAACAGTGCGTGGGGAAGGGGTTACGCGGGTGGCGGATACCGCGCGTTTCCGCTAGGATGGGCGGGTAATCGAATCGATCCCGCGCCCCGCGCGCGGCGGCAAGGAGCCCCATGAGCACGCAATTCCTCCCGGTCAACCGCCAAGACATGGCCGAACGCGGTTGGGAGCAGGTCGACTTCGCGTTCGTGTCGGGCGACGCGTACGTCGATCACCCCTCGTTCGGCATGGCCATCATCACGCGCCTGCTCGAGGCGCACGGCTACCGGGTGGGCGTCATCGCCCAGCCCGACTGGAACGACCCGGCGTCGGTGGCCGCGCTCGGCGAGCCGCGGCTCGCCTTCCTCGTGTCGGCCGGCAACATGGACTCCATGGTGAACCACTACACCGTGGCCCGCAAGCACCGCCGCGAGGACGCGTACTCGCCGGGCGGGCAGGCGAACCTGCGGCCGAACCACGCGGCGGTCGTGTACTCCAACCTCATACGCCGCACGTTCAAGAAGACGCCCATCGTGCTGGGCGGCATCGAGGCCAGCCTGCGGCGTCTCGCGCACTACGACTACTGGTCGGACAAGCTCAAGCGCTCCATCCTGCTGGACTCCGGCGCCGACCTCGTGTCCTACGGCATGGGGGAGCACTCCATCGTGGAGATCGCCGACGCGCTGGCCGCCGGGCTCTCCGTCGACGACCTCACGTTCATCGACGGCACGGTCTACCGGGCAAGCTCCCTCGAGCACGTCTACGATGCGGAGACGCTGCCGTCGTACGCCGATATGCAGGCCGACAAGCTGGCCTACGCGCGCTCGTTCGCCGTGCAGTACGCGAACAGCGACCCCTTCACCGGCAAGCGCTTGGTGGAGCCGTACTCCGACCACGAGTTCGTCGTGCAGAACCCGCCGGCCGCCCCGCTCACGCAGGCCGAGATGGACGCCGTCTACCGTCTTCCCTTCGCGCGCACGTACCACCCGATGTACGAGGCGGCCGGCGGCGTGCCCGCCATCAAGGAGGTGAAGTTCAGCCTGACCAGCAACCGCGGCTGCTTCGGCGAATGCTCGTTCTGCGCGCTCACGTTCCACCAGGGGCGCATCGTGCAGACGCGCAGCCACGACTCGCTCGTGGCCGAGGCCGAGCTCATCGCGGCCGACCCCGATTTCAAGGGGTACATCCACGACGTGGGCGGCCCCACGGCCAACTTCCGCGCCCCCGCCTGCGCCAAGCAGCTCAAGGCGGGTGCCTGCCCGCACCAGCGCTGCCTGTTCCCCGACCCGTGCAAGCGCCTCGAGGCCGACCACGCGGATTACCTGAAGCTCCTGCGCCGCCTGCGCAAGCTGCCCGGGGTGAAGAAGGTGTTCGTGCGCTCGGGCATCCGCTTCGACTACGTGCTGGCCGACAAGAAACACGGCGACGAGTTCGTCCGCGAGCTCTGCGAGCACCACGTGAGCGGTCAGCTGAAGGTGGCGCCCGAGCACGTGTCCGACGCCGTGCTCGCCCACATGGGCAAGCCGCGCAACCTGGTGTACCAGCGCTTCGCGAAACGCTACGAGCAGGTGAACGAGGAGCTGGGCAAGAAGCAGTACCTCGTGCCCTACCTCATGTCGTCGCACCCCGGCTCCACGCTCGACGAGGCCATCGAGCTGGCCGAGTACTGCCGCGATCTGGGTTACAACCCCGAGCAGGTGCAGGACTTCTACCCCACGCCCGGCAGCATGTCCACGGCCATGTACTACACCGGCGTGGACCCGCGCACCATGCAGCCCGTCTACGTGCCGAAGTCTCCGCACGAGAAGGCGCTCCAACGCGCCCTCATCCAGTACCGCGACCCGAAGAACCGCCCCCTCGTGCTCGAGGCGCTGCGCAAGGCGGGCCGCATGGACCTGGTGGGCTACGGCCCGAAATGCCTCGTGCGCCCCGAGGGGGCTTCCGCCGGCAAGGGCGTGCGCGGCAAGGCGTCGAGCTCCTCCACGCTGCGCAAGGCCGATGGCAAGACGTCGCGCGGAGCCTCGTCGAGCTCCGTCCCGAAGAAGGGGAGCGGCAAGGCGGTCGCTCCGAAACCCGCGGGCAAGGGCGGCAGGAAGGGAGCGGACGCGCGGACGGGGGCGAAAGGCTCGAAGGGACCGGCTGGACGTCCGAACGTGAAAAGCTCGGCCCCGCGCAATGGCTCTAGCGGCACTCATCGCCAAGCAGACAAGCCGCGCAAGGGCCGGCGATAGCCGCGGGGACGCACCCGTAGGGGCGGGCTGCTGCCCGCCCCTACGGGTGCCGTCGGAAAGCACCATGCCGTGCGGTGGCCGTCCTCGGCAGCGCAGGGCGAACATGCGCCGCGCACGGCGGGCGCACCTTGCGCATCATTCACGTCAAGCAAACGCCTCGCCTCACCCGTCTTTTTCGATCTCACCCCGTCTTCTCACCCCCATAACCCCGCCCGAGGGGGCATGACCCGCCCCGGCGCTCTTCCTAGAATCTTCTCCAGAAGCTTGCGGTTCTCGTCGGCTGCGGCTTCCCCACAGACGAGATGTTTCGCTGAAACGAGAAGAAAGGTAGGGGTCAATGGATGAGATGAAAGCCGCGCCTGCGGTGAAGCTCGATACGTTGTCCGACGTGAACGACCTCGGCAAGCCGTGGCGATACGAGGAGGATGGGCTCACCGTCACCCGCCTGTCCCCGTGGTCCGCTCCGGGTTGCCACCCCACGGGGTGCGGCCTGAAGGTGTACACCGACGAAAACCAGAAGGTCGTGCGCGTCGAAGGCGACGAGAACCATCCCGTTACGCAGGGCCGCCTGTGCGTGCGCTGCATCACGCTCATGGACTACCTGTACAATCCCTCGCGCATCATCCATCCGATGAAGCGCGATCCGAAAGACCGCGGCAACGCCGAGAAGTGGGAACGTTGCACCTGGGAAGAGGCGCTGGACATCATCCAGGAGAACTACGACCGCATCACCAAGGAGTTCGGCCGCGAAAGCTGCGTGTGCTTCACGGGAACCGGGCGCGAGGGCGGCACGTTCAACCCGTACGGCAGCGTCATGCTGGGCACCCCGAACTACTGCTACACGCAGTCGGGCTACGCCTGCTACATCCCGCGCCTGGCTGCCTCCAGCTACATCATCGGCGCCGCGTATCCGGAGATCGACTACGCCTGCGCATTGCCGGAGCGCTTCGACGACCCGGCGTACGAGCTGCCCGAGTGCCTGATCATGTGGGGCAAGATGCCGCTTTCCTCGAACGGCGACGGTCTGTTCGGACACGCCGTCGTGGACATGATGCGCCGCGGCACCCGCTTGATCATGGTCGATCCGCGCATGAACTGGCTCGCCAGCCGCGCCGACATCCACCTGCGCCTGCGCGCCGGCACCGACGCGGCGCTGGCCATGGCCATGCTCAACGTCATCATCAACGAGGGCCTGTACGACCAGCAGTACGTCGATTGCTGGTGCTACGGCTTCGACGAGCTGAAGGCGCGCGTCAACGATCCGGAGAAGGGCATGACGCCCGCCAAGGCGGCCGAGGTGTGCGGCATCCCCGAGGAGAAGATCGTCGCCGCGGCGCGCATGTACGCCCAGGCCAAACCCGCCAGCATCTCCTGGGGCCTGGCCATCGACCAGAAGGCCAACGGCATGCAGGCCGGCCAGTGCATCCTGGACCTCATGGCCATCACGGGCAACATCGACGTGCCGGGCGGCAACCTCCTGGGCGATGCGACCACGGGCCTGAACGAAGTGGGATTCGGCTTCGAGAAGGGCGTCGGCGACCTGGCGAGCAAGATGGTGGGCCTCACCGAGTACCCGGCCTACTGCAACCTCATCATGAACGCGCATGCCGACATGATGCTGAAGGCGATGGAGACGGGCGAGCCGTACCCCATCAAGTTTGGAATGTACTGCGGAAACAACCTCATGTCGTGCACGTCGGCGGAACCGAAGCGCTGGCATGACGCCATCCTCAAGTCGCTCGAGTTCTGCTTCACCATCGACACGTTCATGACCCCCTCCGCGCAGGCGTCGTGCGACGTGTTCCTTCCGCTGGCCGCCTCCGCCGAGCGCGACGGCACCACGTTCACGCATTACGGCGCGTCCATGGGCATCAAGGGCTTCTCGCAGGCGGCAACCCGCACGGGCGAGGCGCTCACCGACGCCGAGGCGTGCTTCAAGATCGGCAAGCGCCTGAACCCCCATTGGTGGGAGGACTACGAGACGGTGGACGACTTCATCAACCACCTGCGCCTGAGCAAGAAGTTCGACTTCCGCGACGTGGCGAAGAACGTGTACGTGCAGGACGAGGTGCTCTACCGCAAGAACGAATGCGGGCGTTTGCGCGGCGACGGCAAGGTAGGCTTCAACACCCCGACGGGCCGCATCGAGCTGTACTCGACCATCTTCCAGCAGTTCGATGACGATCCGCTGCCGTATTACGAGGAGCCCCAGTACAGCCCGGCCGCCACGCCCGAGCTTTTGGACGAGTACCCGTTCGTGCTGACGACCGGCGCCCGGCCCTACGCGTTCTTCCATTCCGAGAACCGCCAGATCCCGTTCTGCCGCGAGCTGAACCCCGACCCCATCGTGGAGATCAATCCGAAAACGGCCAAGAAGCTGGGCATCGCCAACGGCCAGTGGGTCGAGCTGTGGAACCAGTTCGGCAGCTGCAAGCAGAAGGCGAAAGTGACCGAAACCGTGGACGAGCAGACCATCCACGCACAGCACGCCTGGTGGTTCCCCGAGGAAGAGGGAAGCGAGCCAAACCTCTGCGGCAACTTCCGGTCGAACGTGAACAACCTGGTGCCGAACTTCCACTTCGGCAAGCTGGGCTTCGGCGCGCCGTTCAAGTGCCTGCTGTGCAACGTGAAACCCATCGACGAGTGCCTGGACACCGATATGGACCTCGTTTGGAACAAGTTCAAGAGGGAGGACCAGTAATGGAAGCTCAAGTAGGATTGCTGATCGACTACGAATACTGCACGGGTTGCCAGTCGTGCGAAGTGACCTGCAAGGAAGAGCACGGCTACCCCGTGGGGAAATGGGGCATCCACGTGCTCGAAGAGGGTCCTTGGGAGATCGAAGACGGCACGGGGGTGTTCAACTACAATTACGTGCCGGTGCCCACCGACCTGTGCGACTTGTGCGCCGACCGCACGGGCAAGGGACGCGAGCCCATGTGCGTGCACCATTGCCTGGCGAACGTCATCACGTACGGACGGATCGAGGACTTGGCTAAGAAGGCGGCGACGAAGGGCAAGCAAGTGCTCTGGGTGCCGCAGTACAAGCCGCTCGAAGCCAAGGGCGAGTTCGTGGCCACGAAGAAAAACAGGCCCGCAGAGGTGGCGGCGCCGGTTGAGATCGAGTCCAACGACGCCTGGTCGACGGCTGCGCATCGCCGTTCCGACGATGACCATTTCGAGTTGGGCCTGGTCGAGTAACTGCGAGACCTATCATTGGCCGGCATGGCTTCGACCGCTTTCGTCGGTCATGCCGGCCGTCCTCGAGGCAAGGAGCATCCAATGAGGAACAACCAGCGATTCGGCGCGTGCGCGTACGTCCGCTATCGCGGCGGCGTGGCGGGCGAGCCGGCAACCGACGATCGCTCGCAGGGCGATCCGGTGAAGATCGTCCTTGGCGCGGGAAGCGTGGTCCCCGGCATCGAGGACGCGTTGAGCGAAATGGCTCCGGGCGAGGAGCGCGTGGTGCGCGTTCCTCCCGAGGAGGCGTACGGCGCCTACGATCCCGACGGCGTGCAGACCTACCCGCGCACGATGTTCTCGTTCGGTGCCGAGCTCGAGGAGGGCGACGTGTTCCAATGGAAGAACCCTGCTTCCGGCCTGCCCATTCCCGTGCGCGTCGTCGAGGCCCACGAGCATGCCGTGCGCGTCGACTTCAACCATCCTTTCGCCGGCAAGACGCTGGAATACTGGTTGAAGGTCGAAAAGATCGTCGATTAGGGCGCGGCGGTGAACTGCTTTCCCTGCCGTGGCCCCGCATGCAACAGCTGCGGGAAGTTCGATCGCACGAACAATCTGGTTGCCCGCAACAACTCAGCCCGCTGCGCTTCGTGCGGCGGGCGGGTGGACTTGTTTTCGGGAGCGTGCCTGGAATGCGGGCGGGCTGTGCTGGCTCCTCCCGGCCAGTCGATAGCGACAAGCGAGCTGCCCGGAGTGTTTCAGGTCGACTGCAAACATGACCGGGGCGCTTGATTGAACGGATGCGACAAGGCCCCGTATAATAGACGGCATGTCCGAAGGACGGAACGGGGGATGTGCAATGCGGTTTGAATCGGTTCCGAACGTGTCTGATCGCAAGACGCCGGAGGGTTTCTTGAAGCGGAAATTCCAAGCACCCTCCGCCCCTCTGCCGTACGTAGATGAAACGTCGATCACCAAGCGCGTGAAAGACGTGTCGGCATGGCGTGCGTGCCTGCTTTCCGCCCCGGCCGGTTACGGGAAGACCGCGCTGCTGGCGCAATGGTTTCGCATGTTTCAAGAATGCGATTCGACGGTGCCGCTTTGGGTCACGCTCGACGCTCACGACGCCTGTGCCGATCGGTTTCTCCAAACGCTCGCCTATTGCTTCGCCGACGTCGACGCCCGATTCGCGCGCCTCGCGGAAGCAGAGGCTCTCGAGTCGGGCGTCGAGGCGCTGGCCGTGGAGTTCGTCAATCTTGCCGATGAGGCATGCCGAGCCGAAATCGAATACGTGGTGTTTCTGGATGCCTACGACACCGCCTCGTCGGTCGATTTCGACGAGGCTCTGGTGTTCCTGAACCGCAACATGGGCTCTAACATGCGTTTCGTGGTGGCGGGCAGGTATCTGTCCTCTCGAACCGATGACCTGCTGCTCGACTCTCCGGTCATCGAGTTTGGCGCCTGCGATCTGCTGTTCGACGACGTTCGTTTTCGCGCGTTGGCTTCGGCGCATCTGCCGGGGCTGGAAGAGGCCGATTATCGGTCTATGGTGGAGGAAGGCGGCCGCTGGCCGCTGCTGCTCGTGTTCGCCGGGTTGGCGCGCAAACGCGCTCGGACCCCGCAGGATATGCGGCGTCGGGTACAAGGGTACTGCAGGCGTTTCTTCGAAAGGGAGGTAATGGCGCGCTTGGATGGCGCAACCTGCGAGTTCGTCATCGAAACCTCGCTTCTCGAGGATCTTGACCCCGAGTTGTGCGACCGCGTCACCGGTCGCAACGACGCCGTCGTGATGCTCGAGCAGCTGGAGGCCAAGAACCTGTTCGTGAATTACCGCGTCGAAGAGCGCGTGTGGCGTTATGCGCCGCTGTTTCGCGATTACCTTCAAAGCAAGCTTCTCTGCTTGCATCGAAGCCAAATAGAGAAGTTGGCCGGGAGGGCCGGGGAGTGGTTCGCCGAGCGCGGGCGGACGTGCGAGCATGCCAGGTGCTTGGCCATCACCTGCGATCCGTACTACATGGAGGGGACCATCGCCAGCTCTGTTGGGCTCGTCCGCGACGACGAGCAGGAAAGCCTCGTTGAGCACCTGCTCGCTCGCCCCGCAGCGGAGTTCGAGACCGACCCCTACCTCGCTTGGGTTGCGGCGTGGGGCTGTTTTTCAGCCGGATTGGTGGGCGAATCCAGGGGCTGGGTCGCCATCGCCCGCAACCTGGGAGAAAACGAAGGGGCGGAAACGGCGTCTCGGTTTATCGGGGCGCTATGCCTGGCGCTCGAGGGAGACAGCGCCGGTTCGCTCGCCATCATTCGCGAGTTGCTAGGGGAGGACTCCGCTTCCGTTCCACGTCAGTTCCAATGCCTGCTCATGCATATGGAGGGAGAGAATCGCGAGCGTTTGGGCCAGATGAGGCAGGCGCGCGACCTGTACCTGAAGGCGTATTCTTTGGCTGAGCGGGCCGACAGCTCGTTTTACAAGCTGTTCGACCTGTACCTGTTGGCGCAGCATTATCTTAGTTTGGGCGACTTCGAAGGGGCCGAGGCCACCGCCTGCAAGGCGCTAGCCTCGGTGCGTCAGAGCGCTCCCTTGCACGGAGCGTTTCTAGCCGTGCGGGCTTCCATCCGCGTCGAGCGACACGAGCTAGAAGAAGCGGCCGAGCTGATGCGCCGCGCTCTGCAAAGCGTGTCGCGCAGCGCCAACGTCGATATGTACGTCGACGTCTGTCTGGTGCGTGCGCGCATGGAGCGCGTCCGGGGCAACGGCATCGAAGCGTTGGGTGTCATGACCGATCTGGTCGATTTCATCGAAGGGAAGTGCGTCCCTCGCAACATGGGCATGCGGGCGCATGCCTTGAAGGCGGCGCTGGCCGTGGAGTTCGGTGAGATGTCGGCCGCTCGTTCGAGCGAGCGTGAGATAGACGGGTTCCTTGACGATCCCGACCTGTTCCGCTCCCTTCCGTGCGTGTTCGCGAAGGCGCGCGTGCTGTGGGGTCTTGACAAGCGGAGGGAGTGCCTCGCGCTGCTCGATGCGAACCAGGAGCGCGTGACAGAAAGCGGCAGCGCGTACCTGCTAGCTCAGTTTTTCATCTTGCGTAGCTCGTATCGCGCCGAGGAGGGCGATGGGACGCGGGCCATGGTCGATCTCAACCAGGCACTCGAGCTTGCTATGCAGAACGATTACATGAGCGTTTTCTTGGAGGGGAAAACCTGCGTGCGCGAGCTGTTGCTGAAACTGGTTGTCGGACGCAAGATATCTTTCGCGGTGCGGGCTTACGCCAAAGAGGCTTTGCTCTTGTTCGGAGGCGAGGTTGAGCTCGACGAGAGCATCGCCCTGAAGAGCGGTAGCGTGCAGGGCTATTATGCGCTGACCGAACGCGAACGCGAGATTCTGCACAAGCTCAACTCCGGCATGTCGCGCGGAGAGATAGCCGTGTCGTTCGGGATATCCCAGAACACGGTGAAGTCGCATTTGAAGAACATCTACTCCAAACTGGGCGTTCGCACGCGCTCCGAGGCGTACAAGGCCAGCGAGCGCGAGTACGGCGGCATGGGAGGCGACGAGTAGGCCCGTTCGACCGTACGAATATCACCCTCATATCACCCGTTCCCACCCCGTAAAATCCTACGGGGTGGGTCTGCTTCCCGGGAGCGGGACTTTCTATCATGGTGCCAGCGCTTGGGGAAAGCGCGTGCGGATCGGGGAATTTCCAGAGGTGGCTCCTGGGGCAGGTGGGTTCGCCCGCCACGACGAGTGCGTTCAGGCGAATGCTGCAAAGGGAAGCCCCGTCGCAATCAACCAAATGAAACAAGGGGTGATAGCGTCATGCCTGAAGCAATTCAAGGATCTTCTAAGAAAGGGAACATGACATCGGGTCGTGCCTGGGCGGTTGTAGCGGTCGTGTTCCTCGCGGGTTTCTGCATGCCGGCGAACATGGGCAAGACTATGTGGTTGGCGCCTCTGGTCATGGAATCCTATGGATTTGGGCCGGATATCCTCGGATGGGTCAACGGAGTGTTCTACATCCTGGGAGCGCTTATCGCGTTTCCAGCGGCATCGTTCGTGCGTCGAATCGGTATCAGAAGCTCCGTCGTTATCGCCATGGCTTGCGCCATCGTTGGTAACCTGGTCGGTTTGCTTTCGGGTACTTCGGTTGTGGTGCTCATGGCTTCGCGTATCGTGGAGGGTGCGGGCTTCGGTCTTATGGGCGTAATCGGCGTCACTGCTATTACGCCATGGTTTCCCAAAGAGCGGCGAGGTCTGCCTCTGGGCGTGTGGGGCATGTGGGTTGCCGCAGCGAACGCAATAACCCCCATGCTCGATGCGGCTATCGCCGAGGCCACGGGAAGTTACCTGAGCGTTTGGCAGTTCCTCCTCGCCTTTGACGCCATTGTGCTCGTGTTGTTCCTAGTGATCTACCGCGACCCGTCGGAGCCTTACATCGATGCAGCCGAGAAGGCCGGCGAAGTGAAGTTCTCGTACAGGGAGCTATTCAGCAACAAGGTTGTGTGGGTGCTCGCCTTCGTCTTCTTCATCGAGGAAGGTGCGTTCATCGCGAGCCAGGGCTTCCTTTCTTCCTACGTGACCACCAACCTCGACGCGCCGCTGATGGTTGGCACGGCCTTGGTTAGCGCGGGCGCTATTTGGGGCGCCTGCTTCAGCCCTATCGCCGGCAAGATATCCGATGCCATTGGGTCGCGGCGCAAAGTGCTGATATTCTGCATGGTCAGCGCCGTCCTGTTTGGCTTGCTCGTGTTCTGGGTCACTGATCTGCGCCTGTACATCATCGTCGTCATTCTCAATGGCTTCACGGGCGGCGGTGTGGCAGCCATGCTGTGGGCGTCCAGCTCCGAAGTTGTGCCCTCCCATCTCATTTCCGGAGCCACGGCGGCGCTCGCCTGCAGCCAGAGCACGGGCATGTTCCTCGGCTCGATGTTCATGGGTAACGTCGTCAACGCCGTGGGCTACACGATGGCGGGTTGGTGCGTACTGGTGCCCTGTTTCGCCCTCGGCCTTTTGGCCGTCATCTTCGGCCTGCGCGGCAAGCTGAGATAGCGGGCGCAAAGGGGTTTCGTGCTGCGGCGAAAAGCTCCGATGGGTGGTCGGCCTTGCGAAGCCCTCTCGCTCGTCGGGGCTTTTCGCCGCAGCGTTTTTTTTGGGGGGGGGGGGGTGATTCGCGGCTGCGACCCTAATGCACCAAGGCCAACGTTGCTGAAAGCGGGTCGCGCGCGGAAGGGTTATCACGGATCGCTTGATCGATACGGGCTTTTGTGATCATGGATGTCCGGGATGGCGGGTGACGTGGCGTAATCTGAAGAGGTTGGCGTGACTGTCGTGTTTTCGGTTGCGCTGCCCCCTCCCCGAAGCCGATTCGATCGGCTTATTTGTTCAGTCGCTCTTCCACGATCCCTATAAGTTCGTCGCGAGAGTGAATTCCCAGTTTCTGGTAAATGTTGAAGGAGTGGGTTTTGACGGTGGCGTTTCCTATGTGGAGCTCCTTCGCTATGGCCACGTTGCTCTTTCCCCGTGCGAAATACGATAACACCTCTTCCTCCCGCTTTGAGAGGGCGAAGGAACGCGCGATGTCGTGGCACGCATCCTTGAGAAGCGTGAGTGATTCGGATTCCTCCGCAAGGGCTTCCGGGCAAGCTCCTTCGCCTGATTCGGCGTGGATTGCGGAGGCGATATCATCAATGCTGCGCCGTATCGCTTCGAGCGTTCTTGTTGCCTTGAAGCAGAGCAGGGCTATCGCAATGCAGGAAGCGAGCAGCATCAATTCCAAAACGAACACGGGGAGCCTCCTTGAAGATAGCGAATTGGCGAAGCCGAAAGCGTAGAAGATTCGTGCGCCCGGTACAAAAACGATAGGATTTACCTGCGGCAGCGCGCAGGCAGAGAATAGCTAAGATCTTGAAAATTTTATCAAAAAGTAGGGATTCCCACAATGAGACGCCGATGGCTTCGGCGAATATTCGAGCGCTTATCCCAGGGCAAGGCGACTGCCATCCTGTTTGCTGGATGCGCGAAAAAAGTCCTTCCCTGAGGTGGGGCTATCTTGATGCCACCTCAGGGAAGGACCGTGGAAAATATGGCAATTCTCTTTATGCCGCAGCTTGCGTACCGCTTGGAGCTGCCTCGTGCGTGCAAGGTTGCGGGGTGGGCGAGGTTTCGTCGACGCCCACCTCGTTCAAGCGGTCTCTTGTCTATGCGAGTGCGATAACCGTCTGTTCGGTGAAGTCGCTCGGGAGCATAGGGGCCAATGTCTGCTGGGCTCTGACTATTTCGCCTCGCGTAAGGTAGATCGATGACGGCACAATCACCGTCCAGCGGCCGCCCGAGTCTACAGTAACCTGAGACGAGCCCTTCCCGTTCGGCCATTCGAGGTTCACGGTCGCATTGGGCAGGCCGTATCCGCCAACCATCCATGCTCCTTGGGTAATCGTGTCGATCAGCGGGGGAGGCGTCTTTTCCACGGGTCGCGGTGTGTTCGCGACTGAGAACTGGCTCATGGACGCTCCGTCGATGGTCACGCCGGTCGCGTCGACCTCCACGGCATAGCTCGTCGAATCGTCCAGGTATCCGACCGGTGCCCGGCTCTCCACCAGGTTGTAGCTCCCGAAGGGCACGTCGGGGAAGGTCACGACGCCCTCCGTGCTCGACACGACCGTGAAGGTGCCGTTCGCGCCGGAAAGCGTGAATTCCGCATCGGCAAGCGGGTTGCCGCTCGCGGAGTCCGTCTTCAGGAACGTGACCGTTTGGGTGGTGGGAGTCGGCGCCGGAATGGTGTAGACCACGGCGGCCTTGAGATCCTTCTGGTCGTCGATCGCCTTGATGGAATGGGTCGCGTGCAGCGAGGAGGGGTCGGCGTGCGCTTTGCCCGCAGTCGGCATGCCGACTGCCGCGACCGGCGCTGCGAGGGCCGCCACCAGCACAAGTGCCATCACGTCGCTCGGCTTGACCTTGCGGCGATGCGTCGCCACGGCGACCGCGGCGGCGGCCACCAGCACCCCTGCGGCGATCAGCGCTCCGGGAAGCCCGTCGCCCGTGTTCGCCAGCGCCGCGGCTTTCGCGGGCGTCGCGGATCCGTCGGTTCCCTTGTCGCCACCGCCGTTGGCTACGGGCAGGACGGCCTCGAAATCGATGGCGAGCGTCTCCCCCGGCGCGAGCAACGCGGCGGACGCCTCGGGCGGAACGACGGTGAACGACGGATCGCTCGGCAGATCGACCGTCAACCTCACGTCTTGAACGGGGAAGTCGTTGGTGTTCTCGACCACCGCGCGGCCCTTGATGGTGTCTCCGGCGACGTACGCGGTCTTCTCGGTGTCGATGGTGAGCGCTACGCCGTCCTGGGTTTCCTGCGCGGCGAAAGCCGTTTTCGGCATCGCCGCCATGATCAGGGCGAGCAAAAGCGCTGCGGCCGCGCATGCGAGCATGCGCCCGGGGTGCGTCTCGAACGATCGACGCGCTGTTCTCTGAAGCATGGGTAACCTCCTGATCTAGGAAGCCGGCCAAACGGCCCCTCGATCTGTGCATGGGACATACGTAGGCTCATGTATATCAGAGAACGGAAAGCCGTCAGTAACGGCCGGTTAACGACTAGGTGTCGCGCAATAAACGACCAGGCACGATGCGATGCGGCCCACAGCCCGCCGGCGTTCACCGAGCCGTATCTCGAACTTGTGCGCAAGTTGTGTGCGCAAATCCACTCTTGATCGATGACCCCGAGGGGTTTATAATTCTCGGTTGCGTCTGGTCATTGATAGATACACCCGGACGCGTGGTATACCGGAGTCGCGTGCGTCAAGCCTCCCCAGGGCGCAGCGGCAATCGGAACCCACGAAGCGACAAGGGATCTTTGGGGTACGGAGAGGCGTGCGAGCAAAGGTCCGAAGAAAGGACAGTAATGGGAGTCAAACAGTACAAGCCGACGAGCCCCGGCCGACGTTTCCAAACCGTCTCGGATTTTGCCGAGATCACGACGTCGAAGCCGGAGAAGTCCCTGCTTGCGCCGCTGTCGAACAAGGCGGGCCGTAACAACAACGGCCGCATCACGACGCGCCATCAGGGCGGCGGCAACAAGCGCCGCTACCGCATCATCGACTTCAAGCGCCAGAAGGACGGCGTGCCCGCGAAGGTCGCTACCATCGAGTACGACCCGAACCGCAGCGCCCGCATCGCCCTTCTGCACTACGTCGACGGCGAGAAGCGCTACATCCTGCATCCGAAGGGCCTGCGCGTGGGCGACACCGTCATGAGCGGCGTCGACGCCGACATCAAGCCGGGCAACGCGCTGCCGCTGGCCAACATCCCCGTCGGCACGCTCGTGCACGCCGTGGAGCTCCAGCCGGGCAAGGGCGCCGCTATCGCGCGTTCCGCCGGCACGAGCATCCAGCTCATGGGCAAGGAAGGCGACTACGCCATCCTGCGCATGCCGTCCTCCGAGATGCGCCGCGTGCTCATCACCTGCCGCGCCACGGTGGGCGAGGTCGGCAACGCCGAGCACGCCAACATCAAGATCGGCAAGGCCGGCCGCAACCGCTGGAAGGGCATCCGCCCCAGCGTCCGCGGCACCGTCATGAACCCGGTCGACCACCCGCACGGCGGCGGCGAGGGCAAGAACAAGTCCGCAGGTCGTCACCCGGTCACTCCGTGGGGCGTTCCCACGAAGGGCCATCGTACCCGCAATCCCAAGAAGGCTTCGAGCCGCTTGATCATCCGCCGTCGCAAGAAGTAGCGCGAGCACGTTAAGGAGTAATAGTGAGTAGAAGTTTGAAAAAGGGTCCTTTCGTCGAACCGCGCCTTCTTGATCGCATCGAGAAGATGAACGCGGCGAACGAGAAGAACGTCGTCAAGACCTGGTCTCGCTCGAGCACCATCTTCCCGGAGATGGTGGGCCACACCATCGCCGTGCACGATGGCCGCAAGCACGTGCCGGTCTACGTTACCGAATCCATGGTCGGCCACAAGCTGGGCGAATTCGCCCCGACCCGCACGTTCAAGGGTCACTCCGCCGACAAGGGCAAGCGATAAGAAGGGGTGAAAACAATGGAAGCTAAAGCTGTAGCACGCTATGTCCGCGTTTCGCCCCGCAAGGCGCGCATCGTAGTAGACCTGGTCCGCGGCAAGTCCGTTATCCAGGCCCGCGAGATCCTCGCGTTCACGAACCGCGGTGTGGCGGAAGCCGTCGAGAAGACGCTGAACTCCGCCGTGGCCAACGCCGAGCACCAGCACCACGTGCGTCCGGAATCGCTCATCGTGAAGACGGCCTTCGTCGACGAAGGCCCCACGCTGAAGCGCATCCGTCCGCGCGCCAAGGGCTCCGCGTCGCGCATCCGCAAGCGCACGAGCCACATCACGATCATCGTTGCACCGCGAGAGGAGGCATAAGCCGTATGGGTCAGAAAGTTAGCCCCACCGGGTTCCGCCTTGGCATCACCGAAGATTGGCGCAGCCGTTGGTACTCCGACAAGGACTACGCCAAGAACCTGGAAAACGACTTGGCCATCAGAAAGTTCTTGGACAAGTACCTTGCCCGCGCCGCCGTCTCCAAGGTTGAGATCGAGCGCGCCGGCGACAAGATCAAGGTCATCATCACCACGGCCCGCCCGGGCGTCGTGATCGGCAAGAAGGGCGCCGAGATCGACTCTTTGCGCAAGAAGCTGGAGAAGGTTGCCAGCGGCCCGGTGTCCATCGAGGTCGTCGAGGTCAAGCGCCCCGAGCTCGATGCGGCGCTCATCGCGCAGTCCGTGGCCGAGCAGCTCGAGGGCCGCGTGGCCTTCCGCCGCGCCATGCGCAAGGCGGTCCAGTCCGCCCGCAAGAGCGGTGCCAAGGGCATCCGCATCCAGTGCTCCGGCCGCCTGGGCGGCGCGGAGATGAGCCGTCGCGAGTGGTATCGTGAAGGCCGCGTGCCGCTGCATACGCTGCGCGCGAAGATCGACTACGGTTTCTGCACCGCCGCCACGACGATGGGCTCCATCGGCGTGCAGGTGTGGGTGTACCACGGCGAGATGCTCCCCGGCCAGAAGGCTCCGCAGCCGGCGCTCGAGGGCAGCTCCCGTCCGAACCGTTCCCGTCGCAACGACCGCAACGAGAGGGGGGCGAAGTAAATGCTCGTACCTAAGCGCGTCAAGCACCGCAAGGTGCAGCGTGGCTCCATGAAGGGCCAGGCAAAGGGCGGCACCCGGCTGAACCACGGCACGTGGGGCATCCAGGCGCTCGAGGCCCACTGGATCACGAACCGCCAGATCGAGGCCGCTCGTATCGCCATGACCCGCCACATGAAGCGCGGTGGCAAGGTGTGGATCACGATCTTCCCCGACAAGCCCATCACGCAGAAGCCGGCCGAAACCCGCATGGGTTCCGGCAAGGGCAACCCCGAGGCATGGGTCGCCGTCGTCAAGCCCGGCCGCATCATGTTCGAGATCGACGGCGTCGACGAGGAGACCGCCAAGGAGGCGCTCCGTCTCGCCGTTAACAAGTTGCCCATCAAGTGCAAGATTGTTTCCAAGGAAACGGAAGGGCAGGAGTAAATGAAAGCAGCAGAGATCCGTGAGCTTTCTGCCGACGATTTGCAGGCGAAACTCAAAGAAGCTCGCGCGGAGCTTTTCAATCTGCGCTTCCAGATGGCCACGAGCCAGCTCGACAACACCGCCCGCGTGGGTCAGGTCAAAAAGGACATCGCTCGCATCCAGACCGAGATGCGTGCCCGCGAGCTGAACGCCTAGAGCGCGGATAAGGAAGGTTATATACATGAGTGAAGATCGTAACTCCCGCAAGGTCCGCCAGGGCACCGTGGTGAGCGCCGTCAACGACAAAACGTGCGTCGTGCAGGTCAAGGAGCGCAAGCCGCACCCCGTGTACGGCAAGATGATGACCACCACGAAGAAGTTCCACGCCCACGACGAGAAGAACGAGGCCGGCGTCGGCGACACGGTGCGCATCATGGAGTGCCGCCCGCTGTCCAAGATGAAGCGCTGGCGTCTGATCGAGATCGTGGAAAAGGCCAAATAGCCTGCGTGTTCGCATGCATGCTCGTAAGAGGAAAGTTAGGTTACAGCAATGATTCAGATGCAAACCATGCTCGCAGTGGCCGACAACTCCGGCGCTCGCAAGGTGCAGTGCATCAAGGTCCTGGGCGGCTCCAAGCGCCGTTACGCGGGCCTCGGTGACGTGATCATCTGCAGCGTGAAGGAAGCGGCGCCCAACGGCAACGTCAAAAAGGGCGAAGTCGTGCGTTGCGTCGTCGTGCGCGTGAAGAAGGAAGTGCGTCGCCCCGACGGCAGCTACATCAAGTTCGACCAGAACGCCGCTGTGCTCATCAACAACGACGGCGCGCCGCGCGGCACCCGCATCTTCGGGCCCGTCGCACGCGAGCTGCGCGACAAGAAGTACATGAAGATCGTGTCTCTGGCACCGGAAACGCTGTAGGGAGGTGTGCGTAATATGAACAGTATGAACATCAAAAAGGGCGACAAGGTCAAGGTCCTGTCCGGCAAGGACAAGGGCAAGGAAGGCGTCGTGCTGCGCGCGCTTCCGCAGAAGGAGCGCGTGGTGGTGGAGAAGGTCAACATGATCAAGAAGGCCATGCGCCCCACGCAGCAGAACCCGCAGGGCGGCATCTCCACGATGGAGGCGCCGATCCACGTGTCCAACGTCATGGTCATCTGCCCCGAGTGCAAGCAGCCCACGCGTACGGGCAAGAAGCGCGACGAGAACGGCAAGAAGGTCCGCGTCTGCAAGAAGTGCGGCAAAGACATCGACTAGGTTGACGTGTCCGCCCGCCAGGGCGGACACGGGCCTTCGCAGCGTCGTTTTTCAGCGACCTGCGGCGTCGAATGAAGTACAATGGCCCCTGCCGCTTTTTTGCGGCGAGGGACGCAGGGTCGGAAATCCTGCGTTTAATTCATCGAAAGGAACTCACATGACCGCTCCTCGCTTGAAGGAACAGTACAAAAACGAGATCGTGCCGAAGCTCGAGAAGGAACTCGGCATCAAGAACATCAACGAGGTTCCGCGCCTCGAGAAGATCGTCGTGAACATGGGCGTGGGCGCCGCCGCTTCCGATTCGAAGCTGCTCGACGCCGCCATCGCCGACCTGCGCGTCATCACGGGCCAGCAGCCCTGCATCACGCGCGCCAAGAAGTCCATCGCCGGTTTCCACCTGCGCGAGGGCCAGGCCATCGGCTGCAAGGTCACGCTGCGCGGCGACCGCATGTGGGAGTTCCTCGACCGCCTGCTGGCCACGGCTCTGCCCCGCGTGCGCGACTTCCGCGGCATCTCGCCGAAGAGCTTCGACGGCCGCGGCAACTACACGCTCGGCGTCACCGAACAGCTGATCTTCCCGGAGATCGACTACGACAAGATCGACCGCACGCGCGGCATGGACATCACGGTCGTCACGACCGCCGACAACAACGAGGACGCCTTCGCGCTGCTGAGCGCCCTGGGCTTCCCCTTCAAGGACAAGTAGAGCGCTTGCCCGCGAGAATGGTACTTGCACCCGCGCGCGAGCGCGGGTCGAGGAATAGGAAAGAAGGAATGCATGGCTAAGAAATCGATGATCGCCAAGGCGAAGCGCGAGCCGAAGTTCTCGACGCGTCAGCACAACCGCTGCACGCGTTGCGGACGTCCCCGTGCTTACTACCGCAAGTTCGGCCTGTGCCGCGTGTGCCTGCGCGAACTGGCCAACAAAGGCGAACTGCCCGGCGTGACCAAGTCTTCGTGGTAAACCGCCAAGACCCAGTCACGTTCAAGGGTGTGCCCGCGTAGAAGGCGGAGGCGTTATGGGCGCTGACGAACCGCGCGCGAGGCTCATCACGGACCAAAGGAGAACAGAACCATGACCATGACCGACCCCATCGCAGACATGCTTACGCGCGTGCGTAACGCTCATTCTGCCGGCAAGCCGACGGTTTCCATGCCGTCGAGCAAGAAGCTTGTCGAGATAGCCCGCATCATGCAGGAAGAGGGCTACATCCAGCGCTACGACGTCGTCGACGGAGAGCCCCGCGCGACGCTCGAGATCGTGCTGAAGTACGGCGACAAGAAGGCCAAGACCATCCGTGGCATCAAGCGCATCTCGAAGCCCGGCCTGCGTATCTACGCGGGTAAGGACGAGCTGCCTCGCGTGCTCGGAGGACTCGGCACCGCAATCATCTCGACGAGCCTCGGCGTGATGACCGACCGCGACGCCCGCAAAAAGGGCGTTGGCGGCGAGGTCATCGCGTACGTGTGGTAGGAAAGGGAGGTAGGTAGATATGTCTCGTATCGGCAAACAGCCCATCACCGTTCCTGCCGGCGTCGATGTGGCCATCGACGGCAACACCGTGACGGTCAAGGGCCCGAAGGGCGAGCTCACCCGCAGCTTCCCCGAGATCATGATCATCAAGCGCGAGGGCGACGACATCGTCGTCGAGCGCCCGGACGACAGCCGCGAGGCCAAGGCCTATCACGGCCTCGTCCGCACGCTCATCGCGAACATGGTCGAGGGCACCTCGAACGGCTTCTCCAAGAAGCTCCAGCTCGTGGGCGTGGGCTACCGTGCCGCGCTCAAGGGCAAGGACCTGGAGATGCAGCTCGGCTTCTCGCACCCCGTGCTCGTGCAGGCGCCGGAGAACATCACGTTCGAGGTCCCGAGCCAAACCGAGATCATCGTTTCCGGCCCCAGCAAAGAGCAGGTCGGCCAGGTGGCGGCGAACATTCGCAAGTGGCGCAAGCCGGAGCCCTACAAGGGCAAGGGTATCCGCTACGAGGGCGAGCACGTCCGCCGCAAGCTGGGTAAGGCCGCCAAGGGCGACTAACGTATGAGCCTCTACACGGTTTGAGATCGAAGGGATAATCATGAACAAGCTTCAGAAAAAACAAGCCGGGTTGGCTCGTCGCCACCGCCGCGTGCGCGGCAAGGTCTCCGGCACCGCGGCTCGCCCGCGCCTGTGCGTCACGCGCAGCAACAGCAACATGTACGTGCAGATCGTCGACGACGTCGCCCGCAAGACCATCTGCGGCGTGTCCACGCTCGGCGCCGACTTCAAGGCCACGGGCAAGAAGGGCGCGACGGTCGAGGGCGCTGCCGCTCTCGGCGAGATCGTGGGCAAGAAGGCGCAGGAGAACGGCGTCACGGAGGTCGTGTTCGACCGTGGCGGTCATCTGTATCACGGGCGCGTGCAGGCTCTGGCCGATGCGGCTCGCGAAGCCGGCCTGAAATTCTAGAAGGGGTTATAGCTTATGGCTCGTAAACAGCAAAACGACGCCGGGGTTCCCGAGCTCCAGGAGCGCGTCGTCTACATCAACCGCGTGTCCAAGGTCGTCAAGGGCGGCCGCCGCTTCGCGCTCACCGCGCTCGTGGTCGTCGGCGACGGCAACGGCCGCGTCGGCGTGGGCATGGGCAAGTCCCAGGAAGTGCCCATCGCCATCAAGAAGGGCACCGAGGACGCCAAGAAGAACATGTTCACCGTGCCGCTGACGCCCGAGAAGACGCTGCCGCATGAGATCATGGGCATCTTCGGCGCCGGCCGCGTGCTCATCAAGCCGGCCACGCCCGGTACCGGCGTTATCGCCGGCGGCCCGGTGCGCGCCATCATGGAGCTCGCCGGCGTGACCGACGTGCTCACGAAGTCGCTTGGCACGAACAACGCCATGAACATCGTGAAGGCCGCCGCCGAGGGGCTCAAGAACATGGAAAGCCCCGAGCAGGTGGCTGCGCGCCGCGACATGTCCGTCGCGCAGATCTACGGCTGGAAGGAGAAGGAGTAATGGCAGACGCGAAGAAGACGCTGCGCGTCACCCAGGTGAAGAGCTCCGTCGGCCGCAAGGCCGATCAGGGCCAGACGCTGCGCGCGCTCGGCCTGGGCAAGATCGGCCGTTCGGTCGAGCAGGTCGACAACGATTGCGTGCGGGGCATGATCTTCAAGGTCAAGCATCTCGTGAAGGTTGAAGAACTGTAGAATAGTCAAGATATATGCGCCGCCTTCGGGCGGCGCGTGTTATCATACTCGACTGAGAATCATCGCCGCTCCTGCGGCGTGATCGCGTTTCCGCCGCGAAGAGGCGGGGCGCCTAAGGAAGTTAGCTGGCGGCGAGCTGCCAGCGCGGGCCGAGGGCCCGTTTGCGACTAAGAAGGAGTCACAACCATGGAATTGAAGGATCTCAAGCCGGCAGAGGGTTCGACGCATTCCCGCAAGCGCGTGGGACGCGGCAACGGCGCTGGCACCGGCAAGACGTCCGGCCGCGGCATGAACGGCCAGAAGTCCCGCGCCGGCGGCGGCAAGGGCGCCGGTTTCGAGGGCGGCCAGACCCCGCTCGCGCGTCGTCTGCCGAAGCTCCCCGGCTTCAAGAACATCAACCATGTGGAGTACCTGCCCGTGAACGTGAGCCGTCTCGACGAGAAGTTCGAGGCCGGCGACGTGGTCGACGGCGAGAGCCTCAAGAGCGCGGGCATCATCAAGCACGCCGACGCGCTCGTGAAGGTGCTCGGCGACGGTGAATTGACCAAGGCGCTCACGGTCAAAGTCGACAAGGTTTCTGCTTCGGCCAAAGATAAAATCGAAGCAGCTGGAGGAAAGGTCGAAGAGCCTTGCTAAGCTCGATCATCGATGCGTTCAAGGTACCGGAGCTGCGTAAGAAGATCCTCTTCACGCTGGCTATCCTCGCGCTGTACCGTTTCGGCGCGTACGTGCCGGTGCCCGGCATTCCGTTCAAGGAGTTTGCGGACTCGTTCGCGGGTTCCGGCGTGTCCATGACGATGCTCGACCTGTTCACGGGCGGTGCGTTGTCGCACTTCTCCGTGTTCTCGCTCGGCATCATGCCCTACATCACGGCCTCCATCATCATGCAGCTCATGCAGGGCGTCATCCCCGCCGTGGGCCGCTGGGCGAAGGAGGGCGACGCGGGCCGCAAGAAGATCACGCAGGTGACGCGTTACCTCACGCTGGGCCTCGGCCTCATCAACGCGGTGGGCTACCTGTTCCTGTTCAAGTCGCCGGCTTACGGCGTCGTGTTCAGCACGGCCGTCCCCGAGCTCTTGACGGATATCATCGTCGTGTTCACGCTCGTGGCGGGCACCGCGTTCATCATGTGGATGGGCGAGCTCATCACGCAGCGCGGCATCGGCAACGGCATGTCGCTCATCATCTTCGTGAGCATCGTGTCGCGCGTGCCGAGCGCCATCTTCTCGTCGGTGAACCTGACGGCCGACCTCGGCATGGGCATCGCCATCACGGCGCTCATCATCATCGTGGTCGTCGCGTGCATCCCCGCGATCATCTTCGTGGAGCGCGCGCAGCGCCGCATTCCGGTGAACTACGCCAAGCGGGTCCAGGGACGCAAGATGATGGGCGGCCAGTCCACCTACATCCCGTTGAAGGTGAACGCCGCGGGTGTCATTCCCATCATCTTCGCCAGCTGCCTTATCTACTTCCCGGCGCAGATAGCGGCGCTCTTCAACATCGAGTGGCTCACGAACGTGGCCAACGCCATGTCCACGGGCTGGATCAACTGGATCCTCACGGTGCTGCTGATCGTGTTCTTCGCGTACTTCTACACCTCCATGGTGTTCAACCCGGAGGAGACGGCCGACAACCTGCGCAAGCAAGGCGGCTTCATCCCCGGCGTGCGCCCGGGCACGGCCACGGTCACCTACATCAAGAACGTGCTGCACCGCGTGACGCTGCCCGGCGGCATCTTCATCGCCGCCATCGCGGTCATCCCGTCCATCATCTTCTTCTTCACCGGCAACACGCTCATCCAGGCGTTCGGCGGCACCTCGATCCTCATCATGATCGGCGTGGCCCTCGACACCATGAGCAAGGTGGAGAGCCAGTTGAAGATGCACAACTACGACGGGTTCTTCAAGTAGGTTCGAGTGTCCTACGATCGATCGATACAACGAAAAGCCTTCCTCGCGGAGGGCTTTTCGTTTTCATAAGCGTTGCTTTTCCCCGCCGCGGCAGTGTGGTAAGGTCGAGGGCGAGAGGATTCGTCGGGCGTTCGGGGGCCCGTGCAAGCGAACGAGGCGCGATCGCACGAGTGCGGCCGGTCGATCGGCCGCGGATCGCGTGCGGCATCGTTTGGATGCCGGGGGCACGTCGCCCGCAGCGACGTTGGGGACGAAAAAGCGAGGGGGAGAGCGTGGCTTCAGCCATCAAGCCGCAGACGTTGCGGATGATCATGTCGTCGGCCTTGTACTGGGCATGGATTTTCCTGCTGTATTGGAGCCCGCTTTTGCTGGGCTCGGGGTGGGACTCCCTCTACGCGAAAGGCGCCGCCTTCCTGGGCTCTGCGGCCGCGTTTTTCATATGGTTCGCCGTCGTGCGGGCGGGCAGGCGCTCGCTGTTCGATCGCGTTTTCAGCCGCATGCTGCCGTTCGTGTTGACCCCGCTCGCCGGCCTCGGCGCGCTCGCCAACGCGCTCGCGGGCCCGTTGCCGCTCGTGCTTCTGCTCGCGCTTTGGTTTCTCGCCGGCTTCGGAGCCGCCTTCATCTTGGTCCGCGTGTCCCATCTGATGTTCAAGGAGGGGCAGGAGAACACGTCCTTCGTCATGTTCGTCATGCTGTTCGTCAGCTGCCTGGTGGCCGTGTTCGCCTCGCAGATGCCCGTGGCGTCGGTCGAGGCCGGAGTGGCGATGGCGGTGCTGCCGATCGTCTCGTTCTCGTTCGTCCATGTGAAGAAGCGCGCACCGGGCGAGCCCGCCTCGCTCGACGACGTCGACGCGCCGGGATCGGGAAGCCGCGTGTTCGAGGGCGACTCCCCGTCGCGGCGCACGTTCTTCGTGTCGCTCGTGCAGATGTTCTTCTACAGCATGGCCTTCTCGTTCGCGTTGCTGACGGGCCTCTACTCGAGCGGCGGCGACATGTCGCCGATGTACGTGTGGTTCGGCGTGTTCCTGGCGGGCATCGTGGTGATGTTCTACGGCATGTGGTTCCATCGCCGCGTCAAGGTCGATTTGATGCAGTTGATCCTGCTGGGCTTCGCGGTGGTGGGCCTTGCCCCCTTCGCTTTGGCGAACGTGATTCCGGCCGAGGCGCGGTACGCGAGCTGCGTGCTGCTCATGCTGGGGTTCACCAGCTACGACATGCTGGGGCTGTCCCGTTTGCTCTCCACCATCTCGGCCCAGGACGTCTCGTTCACGCGGTACTTCGTTTTGGGGCGTTTCGGCAACGCGTTCGGCGTGTTCGCCGGGTGGGCGCTGGCCGCCGCGTCGCTCGCCGCCACCGGCTTGCTTGAAAACCAGCTCGTCACCCAGGCGCTGCCGCTCGTGCTCATCGTGGTGCTGACGGTGCTCGTCATGGTTTGCTCGTACTGGGGGCAACCGGGATCGGGGAAGCCGGGCAAAGACGAGGCCGCCGTCGATTCCGTGGGGGTGTGGCGGCGCAGCTGCGAGGATCTGTGCGATGCGTTCGGCCTTTCGTCGCGCGAACGCGAGGTGTTCGCGCTCTGCGCGAAGGGCCGCGACTCGGCTTACATCTGCAGCGCGCTCTACATATCGGCCCATACGGTGAAAAGCCACGTCTACCACATCTACAACAAGATAGGGATCCACTCCCAGCAAGAGCTCATCAGCATGGTCGAGCAAAGGGCGGAGGAGCTCAAGAGGGAGGCCTCCCAAGAACCCAAGGGATGATTGCCGGGCCGCTTCGACCACCTGTGCCGCCGGGGCGGCCCCCGGCCGAATAGTCGACAGGCAACGCCGCAGTGAAACCGATTGTCCGAGCGCTTCGGGCAATCGGTTTTTCTTTTGCATCCTTTTGCATAGTACCAGGTCAAAACATCAGCCGGTCGGGCTGATGCGTATCGTCGCGTTTTCATCGGCCAGTCAACCTGCGGGCCGATGTTCGGATTCTCTCGGCGGGTTTACGTTTGCCGCAACGAAATGCATAGGGCGTTTCGAGCCAGGCGTTCGAACGAGACGAACGGCTTGGAAGGCAAAGGCGAGGATACGAGAGGAGTGACTTACATGGCAGATCACGGCATCGAGGGGTACAACAACAGCGGTGTTTCCACGCAGCTCGTCGGCGACTATCAGTTCGTCGATCATGAGAAACCATGGAGGTACCAAGAGGGAGATTTGACCGTGACGCGCGGCAGCGCATGGTCGGGCCCGGGATGTCACGACGGTTGCGGCGTTCTGCTGTACACCGACAAGGACGGCAAGCTGGTCAAGTGCGAGGGTGACCCTGAGAACCCGTACAACGGCGGCCGTCTGTGCGTGAGGTGCCTGGACGTTCCCGAGGTCGTGTACCACAAGGACCGTCTGCTCTACCCCATGAAGCGCGACCCGAAGGACCGCGGCAAGGACAAGTGGGAGCGCATCTCCTGGGAAGAGGCCGTGGACTTGGTCGTCGACACGTTCATGGACATCAAGGAGAAGTACGGCGCCGAGTCGGTGGTGTTCGGCCAGGGGACCGGCCGCGACATCGCCGCCTACATCACGCGCCTGTGCTGGTCGTTCGGCAGCCCGAACTACGTGCTGTTCCTGTCCGGCTGCGCGTGCTACCTGCCCCGCGTGGCGGGCTTCGCGGCCACGGCCGGGTCGTTCTGGGTGGCCGACTGCTCGCAGGAGTTCGCCGACCGCTACGACAACCCCCAGTACCAGGTTCCCGAGACCATGTTCGTGTGGGGCAACTACCCGCTGCGCGCGAACTCGGACGGCTTCTACGGCCACTGGGTCATCGACCTCATGAAGCGCGGCATGGAGCTCGTGGTCATCGACCCGAAGGTCACGTGGATGTCGACCCACTCCAAGCTGCACCTCGCCATCCGCCCGGGCACCGACGCGGCCCTCGCGCT
This sequence comes from Gordonibacter massiliensis (ex Traore et al. 2017), assembly GCF_019731765.1. Taxonomy (NCBI): domain Bacteria; kingdom Bacillati; phylum Actinomycetota; class Coriobacteriia; order Eggerthellales; family Eggerthellaceae; genus Gordonibacter; species Gordonibacter massiliensis (ex Traore et al. 2017). Next base: position 193,574 of record NZ_JAASIO010000009.1, read on the forward strand.
CGGCTTCCTGAACATCATCATCAACGAGGACCTGTACGACCATGACTTCGTCGATCGCTGGACGTACGGCTTCGACGAGCTCGCCGAGCGCGTTCAGGAGTACACGCCCGAGCGCATCGCCGAGATCACCTGGATCCCCGAGGAGAAGATCCGCGCCGCGGCCCATATCCTGGCCGAGAGCAAGCCCTGCACCATGCAATGGGGCGTGGCGGTCGACATGACCAAGGAAGCGCTGCCCGCCTCGCAGGCCATCGCCGCCTGCTTCCAGATCACCGGCAACGTGGACGTGCCCGGCGGCATCATCGCCCCGCCCGAGATCCTCAACTACGCCGGCGGCTGGGGCCGCGAGCTGTGCCCCGAGGAGACGTGGAAGAAGCGCATCGGCTTAGACAAGTACCCGCTGCTCAACTTCGGCTTCCAGATCGCCCAGCCCGACGAGCTGCGCCATGCCATGGCCACCGGCAAGCCCTACAAGATCCACGCGACCTGGCTGCAGCAGAACAACGTGCTCTCCTGCATGGGCGCCGACCCCACCGAGCAGTACATCGGCCTCATGAACTGCGACTTCAACGTGAGCGTCGACCTGTTCATGACGCCCACCATCATGGCGACGTCCGACGTCGTGCTTCCCGCCTCCACGTTCACCGAGCGCGACGGCATCCGCGTGGGCGACGGCTGCCAGCGCGGCGAGGTCATCAACAAGGTGTGCCAGGTGGGCGAGTGCAAGTCCGACATGGAGATCAACCTCATGGTTGGCAAGCGCTTCAACCCCGAGGCGTGGCCGTGGGACAACGTCGACGACATGTTCAGCGCCATGCTGACGGCCCAGACGCCGTTCACCTTCGAAGAGCTGCGCGAGAAGCACCCGGTGTACCTGCCGTTCAGCTACCGGCGCTACGAGACCGGCCTTTTGCGCGGCGACGGCCAGCCGGGATTCAACACGCCCACGGGCCGCATCGAGCTGTGGTCGACGTTCTACAACAACGCCGGCATGGACCCGCTGCCGTACTTCGAGGAGCCCATCCCCGGCCCGGGCTCGACGCCCGAGCTGCTCGACGAGTACCCGCTGGTGCTGACCACCGGCGCCCGCCCGTGGAGCCTGTTCCACTCCGAGCATCGCCAGGTGCAGCGCATGCGCGACCTGAAGAAGGAGTGCAACGTGTACCTGAACGCCGAGACGGCCGAGAAGTACGGCCTGGTCGACGGCGATTGGGTGTGGGTCGAGAACATCTACGGCCGCTGCAAGTCCAAGGTCGAGGTGACGAACCTCTACCAGGACCCGCGCGTCATCGCCTGCGACCACGCGTGGTGGCACCCCGAGGGCGATCCGGAGAAGCTCTACGACTCCCACGACCTCAACGTCAACAACCTGCTGCCCGGCATTCCCGGCAAGTCCGGCTTCGGGTCGAACTACAAGACCACGCTCGTCAAGCTGTACAAGGTCACGCCGGAAGACGACACCAACGGCCCGTTCCAAAGGGACAACTACGTCGGCCAGGCGCTGACCGACCGGGTTGCCGAGGCCATCGCCGCGACGAAGAACAAGTAGAAGGAGGTCGAACGAGATGTCTACTGCCGATATGATAAACCCGGCCGAAGCGAACTTCGGATTGCTGGTCAACTACGACTGGTGCACCGGCTGCCACTCCTGCGAGATCGCCTGCCAGATGGAGCACGGCATGCCCGTGGGGCAGAGCGGGATCCTCATCCACGACATGGGGCACTGGCCCATCGAGGGCGACACCTGGCAGTTCGGGTACCTGGCCGCGCCCACGAAGATGTGCGACACCTGCGCGGAGCGCCGCGGTTTGGGCAAGGTTCCGACCTGCGTGCAGCATTGCCAGGCCCAGTGCCTGGAGTTCGGCCCGCTTGACGAGATGCTCAAGAAGGCCGACCACGAGTACCAAACGGTGTTCACGCTGGCGGAGAAGTAGCGCAGCGCGCATCGAATGAGGAAAAGCGAGGGGGCCGAGGGTCTAGCGAACCGTTAACTCGGCCTCCTCGGCAGGAGGGCTTCTTCTCTTGATAATCACATAGGGTAAAAGGGGTGTTTATGGCTTCAATAGCTCAATTCGGCGTCCTCGACCGTCAGACCACCAACAGGGAACGGTGGACGACGTTCGTGGCGCTGTTCTTGTTCGGCTTCACGGCCTCGTGCAACCTGTTCAAAGCATCGCCGACGCTCAGCTACATCGGCGCCGACCTCGGCTTGGACGCAGGCGGCCTGGGCCTTATCATGACGTTCTACTCCATCTGCGCGCTCATCATGGCGTATCCCGGCGCGCTCATCATGCGCAAGGTGGGCGTCAAGGCCATGGTCGTCGCCTCGTGCGCCATCATGGTGCTGGGAACGGCCGTCAGCGCGCTGTCGACCGGTTCCGGAATGTTCCTGTTCGGCCGCGCCGTCGAGGGCGTTGCCTACGGGCTTATCTGCGTGTGCGGTCCCAATATCCTTCCTCGGTTGTTTCCGCGCAAGCAAATGGGCATCGCCGTGGGCGTCTGGTCGCAGTGGATTCCGTGCGGCACGATCATCGCGTTCTTCCTCGCGCCGATGATCTTCGACGCGACGGGCGACTGGCGCGGCGTCTGGTACGTGTCCCTCGCGCTCGGCGTGCTCGCGCTCGTCCTGCTCATCGCCTTGGTGAGGATGCCGAAGGTCAACGAGAACGAGATCGTCGACGGCAACGCCGACGTCGTGGTCAAGCACGGCAAGCAGTTCTTCGGTTCCGCGTTGGCCGTGTGCATCGTGTTCATGTTCTGGTGCTACCTGTACCTCGTGAACATCAACGGCATGTATCCGACGTTCCTGCAGGACGTGAAGGGCATGTCGGTGTTCGACTCGTCCATGCTTCCCAACTGGCTCGCCATCATCACCATTCCCGTGGGCATCTTCGCGGGCGTGATCTCCGGCCGCTTCCCCATTCGCAAGTGGGCGTTGGTGGTCGCCTACGTCGTGGTGGGCGCGATCTTCTTCTTCCTGGCCTTCACGCCGGGGACGGATGCCTCCAGCTCGTGGGCCTTCTGCGTCATCATGGGCCTGTGCGCCTCGTTCGTGCCCACCTACACCAGGGGCATCGTGCCGGTGTTCTGCACGAACTCGTTCAAATGCGACATGGCGCTGGGCACCATGGCGTTCGTCACCGGCCTCGCTCAAGTGGCGGCGGTCGTGGCGTCCATGAGCGTGGCGAGCATCGGCTGGTTCGCCAACGCCCAGTACGTGTGCGCTCCGTTGGCCCTCGTGGCGGCGTTCTGCGTGCTAGTCCTGGTCAAGGACGACCGCAAGGTCGTGGCGTTGCGCGCCGAGGAGGACCGGCTGAATCTGATCGAGGCCGGCGTCGCCGTCGACCCCGAGCCCGCGTCCGGGCGCGTGCCCGCTCCGGCGTCCGCGCCGGACGGCGCCGTCGCGAGCAAGGCGTAAGGAGGGATCGCTGTGAGCTGCGGGTACGCATGCGTGAACTGCGGCAAGTGCAAGGGCGAGTCGCGCCCGCTCATGAAACCGGGGGAGTGCCCGGTGTGCCATGAGGCGAATGCGCCGGAGAGGCGCACGTGCTCGAAGTGCGGCTCGCCGTTGGCCCCGGCAGCCGGGGCAGCTCGAGGCCGCAGCGCTCGCACGCGCTAGCTCCCGGAGGGTTCTCGTGCCCGCAGCGAAAGCAGGTCGAGGTGATGTTCAGCTCGCGCGGCTTGCCCCGGCAACGGCCGCACCCCACGCAGGCGTATCCGCATGATATGATCCGCTCCTTTCGGTAAAGGGGAGGGCCGGCGCCGTTCGCGGCGCCGGCCCTCCCGTCGTTTTACGCCAGCTGCCGGTGGTCGGGTTTGTCGAGAAGCCGCATTCTTCGCGGTCTCGCTTATGTTTCGATCCTCTCCTCGCCTGAGGGCGCATTTTCGATGAGCGTCAGTAGTTCCTCGCGGGAATTCACGTTGAGTTTTCGGTATATCTTGTACGTGTGCGACTTCACCGTATGCGGCGATATGTAAAGCTTGTCCTGAATGTAGGCGGTGCCTCGGCCTTTTGCCAATAGATTGAACACTTCGATCTCGCGGGCAGATAGGTCATGGGCTTCGGCGATCGTCGCGCATTTCGTTTTCCATCGACCCTTGTCGGCTTGCTGGTGCTCTGCGTCCTCGTGCTCTTCTTTCAGATGATCGGGATCGAAGTCGATAGTGGTGACGAACACCGACATGAGAACGACGAGCGCCAGAGAGGTGAAGGCCAGATACATATTGCCGACGGCGTTCGTAAAGGCTACGTATCCGATGAGGTATCCTATAGAAACGCCCACCAATATGGGGCTATGTCCCCGTCCCACCAGGTAAAGCGAAGTCACCTTGTATTTCTTCACGAGACAGTACAGTGAATCAAGGTTGACGAGCGTCAGGCATATATAGCCCATCAGAATGACCAGCATGCATAGAACCTGCAGGATCCCGTCTACAAAGGGCAGCGGCATAAGGCCGATGACTAAGATGGGGAAGAGGATCTTCTGCACCATGCCGTGCATCATCTTGTCGGTGTTTTTGCTGAAGAACGGCACCATGAACAGCGCGCCTGCGGCAATTGCGAGCGTGATGCCGCCATAAAGCGAAAGGGAAGGGGGCGTGCGCGACAGCATGAAAATAGCTAGTCCGAATACGGCACTGTACAGGGTGTTCAGTGCGTCGATGGGTTTGGTCAGTCGATGCCTCTTGATGCATTCCGCACGCGGGACGAAGGGTGCGGCAGGTGTTTCCTTCTCCAGCAAACGCAATAGCGCCAGACTCAACGGTGAGGCCACGCATAGAAAGCATATGCCTAAAAGCGTTGGCAGGCTGCTCATGGCAAAGTACAGCACCGCCCCAATGCACGCCGAGAACGCGATAGCCTTCGACGCGAAGCCTTTCACGAAGCTGACCAGCAACTCCGACCACAGCGCCAACAAGAACCCAAGACCGATGCCGATAACGGACCATGCGGCGAAAGCGAACGGTGTCGGCACGATGGCTCCACGGATAGCCTGCGTGAAAAGCACTATGGCCGGTATGATGGCGTAGCAAGACACGATGGCCCACATGACCTTGTGTCCGCGTTCCCCTGAGAAAAAATCGCACATCTTGAATACGAGGACGTCAGTGACGGCGAGTCCTGCGCACATTGCAATAGGCAAAGGTAGGGCCAGTGCGTCGGCGGGCAGCGCCACTTTGGCAAAGGGATCGTACAAGAGTGCCGTGAAGAACAGCATCCAGAAAAGGGAAAACCCCAAAGATATACTTACCAATATGGCGGAACTTCCGCGTTCTCCCTGTTCATAGGACGGTTTAATACTGTTTTCCATACTGCCATCCCCCCGTCAATCAGACTTTTTCCCAACTTCACGCACCAAAAACACCGTTTCGGTCGATAGCACTCCACGCTTGCGCCTCGCTATGGTGCGAGAAAGCCCGATCGAACGCTTGGCAAGCCCTCTTCCCAGATGACGAGTCAGCGAGGGGGCGATAGTTCGGTCGGGCCCATTGTATCCGCTTTGCGGCGGATAGGACAAGATGAGAGGAGAGGTGGAGTTCATGGCTGAAAACGAGTACTTGACCGTTCCGCATGAGAAGCCGTACAAGTACCAGGAAGGAGGGCTCACCGTCACCCGCGGCAGCGCGTGGACCGGCCCCGGCTGTCATCTCGGGTGCGGCGTCCTGCTGTACACTGACGAGGATGGCAAGCTGGTGAAGGTCGAGGGCGATCCTGAAAACCCGTACAACGACGGCCGTTTGTGCGTGCGCTGTCTGGCCCTGCCCGAAGTGACCAACCATAAAGATCGTCTGCTCTATCCTATGAAGCGCGATCCGAAGGATCGCGGCAAGAACAAATGGGAGCGTATGAGTTGGGACGAGGCTATCGATTATGTGGCTGACAAGTTCATCGAGATCCGTGAGAAGTATGGGGCTGAAACCATCATATTCGGTCAGGGCACCGGTCGCGACATCTCGTCTTGGATCACTCGCCTGGCTTGGTCCTACGGCTCTCCGAACTACACGTGCTTCGCCCTTTCGGGTTTGGCCTGCTACCTGCCGCGCGTTGCCGGTATGGCTGCGACATCTGGCGGCTACACGGTTGCCGACTGCTCGCAGCAGTTCCCGGACCGCTACGATAACCCGAATTGGCGCTGTCCTGAGCTGATGGTTCTGTGGGGCAACTACCCGTTACGCGCGAACTCCGACGGCTTCTACGGTCACTGGATGATCGATCTGATGAAACGCGGCATGAAGATCATGATGGTAGACCCTCGCGTTACCTGGCTATCCCTGAAGGCTGAAGAGCACCTGCGTCTGCGTCCCGGCACCGATGCCGCGTTGGCCTTGGGCATGATGAACGTCATCATCAACGAGGGCCTGTACGATCACGACTTCGTCGAGAAGTGGACCTACGGCTTCGACGAGTTGAGCGAGCGCGTGCAAGAGTACCCGCCGGCTAAGGTTGCCGAGATCACCTGGGTCCCCGAAGAGCAGATCGTGCGTGCTGCTCGCCTGCTGGCCGAAAGCAAGCCCGCCGCCATGCAATGGGGCCTTGCCGTCGATATGGTGAAGGAAGCGTTGCCGGCTGGTCAGGCTATCGTTGGCCTGTTCCAAATCACTGGCAACGTCGATGTTCCCGGCGGCAACATCTTCCCCGTCGAGCTGATCGCCTACTCCGGCGGTTGGGGCGGCGAGCTTATCAGCGAGGAGCAGAAGGCGAAGCGCATCGGACTGGATACGTATCCGTTGTTGGCTTTGGGATTCCAGGTTGCTCAGACCGACGAACTGCTGAAGACCATGCTCTCGGACAAGCCGTACAAGATGCGTGGCATCTGGCTGCAAACCAACAACGCCATCGCCTGCATGGGTGCCGAGCCGAAGATGGTTCTGGATGCGCTGCTGCGCCTTGAGTTCAACGTCGTCGTCGACCTGTTCATGACTCCGACGGCCATGGCATGCGCCGATGTGGTGCTGCCGGCCGCAACCTATCCCGAAAAGGACGGTTTGCGCTTGGGCGACGGTCTGCAACGCGGCGAGGTCATCAACAAGGTCTGCCAGGTCGGCGAGGCGAAGTCCGATGCTGAGATCAACCTCATGCTGGGCAAACGACTCAACCCCGAGGCTTGGCCGTGGGACAGCATCGAAGACATGCTCTCGTCGATGATTGCCACCACCGGTTTGACCTTCCCCGAGCTGCGCGAGCAGGCTCCCCTGTACCTTCCGTTCGAATACAAGCGCTACGAGAAGGGTCTTTTGCGTGCCGACGGTCAGCCCGGCTTCAACACCGCCACCGGCCGGATCGAGCTGTGGTCCACGTTCTACAACCAGTGCGGTCTCGATCCGATGCCGTACTTCGACGAGCCGAACCCCGGTCCGGGAGCAACGCCCGAGCTCATGGACGAATACCCCTTCGTGCTGACCACCGGTGCGCGTCGTTGGAGTTCTTTCCACTCCGAGCATCGACAGGTCGACCGTCTGCGTCGTATGGATCCTTGGCCTTACATCGAGATACATCCCGAGACCGCCGCAAAGCTCGGTTTCACCGATGGTGAGTGGGTATGGGTCGAGAATCAGATGGGTCGTGCCAAGCGTACCGTCAAGATCACTCCTATCGTCGATCCGCGCGTAGTGTCCTGCGACCACGGTTGGTGGCTGCCCGAACGCGATCCCGAGAAGCTGTACGACGTGTTCGATGTCAACATTAACAACCTTGTTCCGATGTCTTGCGGCAAGTCCGGCTTCGGCGCCAACTACAAGACCTCGATCTGCAAGCTGTACAAGGTTCAGGAAGGGGAGTAAACCATGGCTTACGGACTTCTTATCGACACCGAATGGTGCACGGGCTGTCACACCTGCGAGATGGCATGCCAGATGCACAACGGTCTGCCCGTCGGGCAGACCGGCATCATCGTCCAGGAGATCGGCCCCTGGGAGATCGCCGAGGGCGACTGGCAGCTGTCCTACCTGCCGGCTCTAACCAAACAGTGCAACGGCTGCGCGCCGCGCGTGGCGGAGGGCAAGCTTCCAACCTGCGTGCAGCATTGCCAAGCGAAGTGCGTGGAGTACGGCAAGCTGAAAGAGCTGGCTGCCACCATGGAAGCCGGCAGCAGCAAGGTTCTGTTCGCGCTCTAACCAACTGTTGGAAACGGGGTCGGGCGGTGATCGATGCTGTCCGGCCCCGCAAGGAGACGTAAGGGGTGCGTTTATGAAAGAATGCAAGATATACGTTTTTGCGTTTCTTATGGGTGGCCTCTACTGCGCCATAGGCCAGCTGTTCTTGATGATGTGGGTATCCGTTCTCGGTCCGACCTCGCCCTACACCATGGCAGCCACGCTGCTTTCCATGGGCGTGGTGGGCGTGGTGATGTTTGTCGCGGGCGCTCACCAGAAGCTGGCCGCGAAAACAGGCTGGGGCTCTATCTTGGTGTTCAACGGCTTCGCATGCGCGTTGGCCGACACCTACGAGGGCGCTGCCAGAGAAGGCGGCGCGGGCAAGGGTGTCTTGGCGTTGCTCGATCTGTTTCTCTGGGTCGTGGGCACGGGTGCGTTGCTGGCCATCATCGTTGCCGTCGCGGCGTTCTTTATGGCGTAGGGGAGGTTCCAATGGAAGGCATTGTTGCTGCATTTTTTATCGGTGGCGCGTTCTGCGCAACGTTCCAGGTCATCCAAAACTATACCGGTTCGATTCCGCCCAAAATACTGCTCGTGGGCATTGGGGCGGGTGCGCTGGCTGCAGCGCTCGGCATCATGGGCGCGCTTGGCGGCTTTGCGGGTGCGGGAACCGGTATCTTGGTTATCGGCTTCGGCGAGGCCGTGTACATGGCCGTTCGGGGTATGTTGGCTGGAGACTGGACGGGCATACTTACGAATCTCGTTGTGCTGATCGTTTTCTGCTGCATGGGCGTGGTGGCCGGCGCCGGCCACCTAGCTCGCGTGAAGGGCAGAAGCGCTGTCCGCCGACGTATGTCCGATGCTGACGCAGCGGTCGAGTGATGCACTGACGTGTTGCGATGCTTATCGGGAGAGAAGCATCTTCCCCTATGGCTCCCTGGTATAAGCGGTTTTTCAAGTTCGCCGTTTTAGGTGAGTAATTTCCGAGTGAGATAGTGTTTCCCGAAAAGCGTAGATAGCGACCCTTCGAACCAGACGGGCGGACATGCAAAGGACAGGTCTGCCCGTCTATGCTATTCGGTCGGGATTATTAGGAGGGCTTCATGTGCGGATATGCGTGCGTGAATTGTGGAAGGTGTCGAGGGGAGGCCTCGGCGTTCGCGGTGTCGATGGATCGGGTTCCCGGCTATTGTATCGCGTGCGGTACGTTGAACGGCCCCTCGGCGAAGGTCTGCGTTGTGTGCGGGGCTTCGATTGACGCCGCCTCGGTGGCCAAGAAGGCGCAAGATGACTTTCTGGGAGAGTCTTGGGGAGGTTCGGCATGAATCTTGGGGAGTATGCTCAGATGTTCAGCGAGGTTGAGGATGATTTTGAGAACGCTATGGGGAAAAACGGCGTGCCTTTCGAGAAAACGGAATCGTCTCCCCGCTCGGCGCGTGAGAGGGCATGTCGAAGGTGCGCGTGCCACTACGAGAACGGCGGTTCCTCGCTCTGGCGGAACTGGATATCGCCTGCATGCTTGTCGTGCCGCACGGGAGAGGGCACGGGATCTCTTTTCGTGGACTTGCGCTGCACGAAGAACTGCTATTTCTGCTTCAATGCGAACCAACCCCATTATGGCCGCTTTCGATGCCATGCACGTGATATCGTGCTCGAGCTTGAGCAGGCGCATTCCGCCGGCGCGTCGTACCACTGTCTTGCCGTAACGGGGGGAGAGCCGCTTTTGCACAAAGACCTGGTGGTGGCTTTCTTCAAACGCGCTACCGAGCTGTACCCGCATGCGCATAAGCGCCTCTACACCAATGGCGACCTTCTCGACGAAGGGGCGCTTGCGGAGCTCGCTGAAAGCGGACTGTCTGAGATTCGCTTCAGCGTGAAGCCCCTTGATTCAGATGACAATCAGGAGCATGTGTACGCTGCGATGGCGAAGGCCGTTGACATGCTTCCGGATGTGGTCGTCGAGGTGCCGGTGATTCCCGGTGCGCTCGAAGAGATGAAGGGTCTCTTGCGGCGCGCAAGCGCACTTGGCGCCCGCGGGATCAACTTGCTGGAGTTCTGCTTCCCGCTGAACAACGCCAACGAATTCCGCAAACGCGGCTTTGAACTGCGCAAGCGTCCGTATCGATTCCTGTACGATTATTGGTATAGCGGTGGGGTTCCCGTTGCGCGCAGCGAACGGGAGGCGCTTGAGTTGATGGAGTTCGCCGTTCGGGAACATTTGGAGATCGGCGTCCATTATTGCAGCGCGGACAACAGGAATTCCGGGCAGATCAATCTGCAGAACAAGGTGTTTATGGTCGGTTCGGAGCTGCGCCAGGCTTATCCGTGGATGGAGCGCGACGAAGACGACTTCTTTCTGAAGTGCGCTAAGGCGTTTGGAGACGATGTGGCCACCGTAAGGGAGTGGGCTGAGGGCGCAACGGTTCCCTACGGTATTAACATGGCCGTTCCCAGCATAGTGTTTTCGCGTGCATATCTGGCTACGGCACGGAGAGCATGCCCACAGGCAGCGTTCGCCGAAAGCATCAATGTGCTGGAGGAGCAGCCCGAAGGCTTCTACTGCATGAGAGAAGTAGGCGTTCGAGAGCTTTCGGATCCGAAGCCGATCGACGGTTAGAGCATATGAAAAACCAGGTCAAGTACAATTAGGTTGTTATTTCCCTGCGATGCGTCAAGAAAATTGAGTACGAACTCAATTTTGGACTTTACAAATCCTTTTGCAGCCTCTATGATAAGTTTGAACTCAATATTGAGTTTGAACTTAAAAAGCAGTGAGATCGATAGACGTTCAGAAGGGAGATCTCATGGCGGTCAAGGGGTATATTTGCAGTTCCAAGACGAAGCGGCGCATCTATCAAGTCGCCGCGGACCTCTTCTTGAGGGACGGGTTTCAGAACACGACGCTCAACGACATCGCGAAAGCAGCGGATGTTTCCACGGGCACCCTCTACCGCTATTATCCCTCGAAGGGCGACTTCCTCATGGAGATCGGTAAGAACTCGGTCGACCATCTGAAAGCGTATGCTCAAAGCCTACCTGAGGACATGCCGGTGCGCGAGGCCGTTCTGGCCATCCTACTCGAGGATATCAGTGGGACGCAGAAAATATTCTTCTCGTCCGAGGACGCTGACGAGGACGTGACCGAACTCCAAGCGAACGATATCCGGCTTGCCTACAGCTACGAGATATATGCGAGCCGGGACCATCTCGACACCGAGCTTGCCACAAGAGCGGAGCTCGTGTCCATCTACGCCGCCGTCATCCAGCGTGCGAAGGAGGAGGGCGAGCTGACCGGTTCGTTCGACAGCCGCACCTTCTCCCAGATCATAGTTGCTATATTTTTCCAAGAGCTCGATAAGGGCATGTACCGATACGACTATCCCTACGAGTTGAAGTTCAGGGAGAAGCTGGACATCCTCTTCGAGGGAAGGGTGCATAAGGCGGAGGCTTCGGAATAACTCAAGACTTTCGGCGCCGCTTCGGCCGAGTCAATCCAACGAACCAAGCAAACGCATCGCTGTGCGATGTTCGGACGCGTGCGCTCGAATCACGAGACGATGCGCTTCCACGAGGGGAGGGGTGATGGTCTGAATCTAAATCAACGGTCAACGAATTCGAACTGAAAAGAATCCAGGAGGAGGTAAGTATGAACCTGAACACGATGAGCGTCACGAGACGCACCCTGTTGAAGGGCGCGGGCGCCTTGGGTGCCGCCGCCGCTCTGGGGGGCTCGCTGGCGTACAAGCCTGTCAAAGCTTTCGCAAGCACGCCTAACGCGGCTGACGCCGGCGAAGAAGGCGAGGTGTACGGCCATTGCCGCATGTGCATGTTGTGCGGTAGCTGCAGCTTCGTTGCTACGATGAAGGACGGCGTGGTCGTGAACATCGAGGGGGATCCAGACCGCGCGAACAACGCCGGTACGCTTTGCCCCCGCGGCAAGAGCGCCATTATGAACGTGTACAACCCGCACCGCATAAAAGCGCCCATGAAGCGCACCAATCCCGAGAAGGGCATGGAGATCGATCCGGGTTGGGTGGAGATAACCTGGGACGAGGCTCTTGACATCGCGGCCGAGAAAATCAGGGAGTGCTATGACACGGACATTCGCAAGCTCGTGCAGATGTACAGCTTCGCCCCTTACGAAAGCGGCCATGCTACCTTGGGAATTGGCCTGTGGGCTCATGCGCTCGGCACCCCCAATTCCAGTTCCACCAAGGGGCAGATGTGCGCTATCCATTATGGCGGCTGTTACACGCTTTCCGCGTTCCCGACGGTGAATTACGACGTTGTCAACTGCAACTACCTGGTTATCTTGGGCAAGTCCGTGGGTTACGACTCCGGTTTGGCTGGCGGCGACGCGCGCTCGTTCGCCGACGGCATCCGCCGCGGCCTGAAGTACGTCACGGTCGGTCCTCGCGCCTCCATGGAGGCCACGCGCGGCGAATGGGTTTCTGCCCGCTTGGGCAGCGACCTATCGCTCGTGTACGCATGGATGCACTGCATGCTCTACGAGATAGAGAACGGCTTCGACGAGCCGTTCGTCAAGAACAGGACCAACTCACCTTACCTGGTCAACGCCGAGGGCGATTACGTCCGCGGTGAAGAAGGCAAGCCGCTGATCTGGGATGCGTCGTCCAACTCCGCCAAGACTTGGGATGATGCATCGCTCGTTGATCCTGCTCTGTTCGGCCAGTATGACGTAAACGGTGTTTCCTGTCAGCCCGCTTTCCGGGCTTTCAAGGAATCTCTCAAGGATTTCACGCCGGAATGGGCCGAGGGATACAGCACCGTTCCTGCCGAAAAGATCCGCGAGATAGCCAACAACCTGGTGAAGTACGCCGATTTCGGCGCCACCACGGTGATCGACGGGCAAACGCTTCCCTTGCGTCCCGCCGCCGTCATCATCGGCCGCGGCATCACCAACCAAGAGGACGGCACGCTGTGCGACATCTACAGCCGCGTATTGAACATGCTGTTGGGAAACATCGGCTATCCAGGCGGCATCATCTCCAACATGTATTGCGACTACCTGCCCAACAAAGTCGACGGCACCACCGAGCCATACTTCGAGGCCAAGACGTGCACGAGTTTCAATTGGCCGCCGCAGGGCCTGGACTACGCCGACGTGTTCCCGCATCGCCACTCCACGAACACCCTCATGATGCGCACCATGTGCGATCCTGAGAAATACGGATTCGACTACAAGCCGTCGGTTGTGGTGTCGTGCGGCTCCAACCCCATCACGGTGACCGCCGATCCGGAAATCGCGGAGCAGGCTATGAAGAGCGTGGATTACGTCATCTACCAGGGCTGCTATCATATGGACGAGATGGCCATGCTTTCTGACCTGTTGCTTCCCGAACATGCGTCGCTCGAAACGCATACCTGTCACCTCTTCCCGGGCAACGAGGGATCGGCCACCAACACCGACCCGAATTTCGCCGCCTCCAACCGCGGCGTCGTGGTGCGCAAGGGCATGAAACCCATGTTCAACACGATGGATGGCAACGATCAGCTCATCGAGATATTCGACCGCATGGGCCTCATCGACCTGTGGAACGAGACGGCCAACCACAACGGCTGCATCGGCTATGCTGCGCTCACTGATTTCGGCCAGGTTCCTCCTGCCGCCGTGCAGTTCGACGACCCCAAGTGGAAGCTGGAGCCCGGCGTCAAGTACACCGCCGAGGAGATGTTCGACCGCTGCCTGAAGTCGGCCTTTGGTGACGACAAGGGCCTCGATCATCTGGACAAGGTGAAGATGATGCCGTACAACGGCTTCTACGGCGCCGACGTGTATCCGTCCCATCGCAACCAAGACATTCGCTTCACCGTGTACCTCGAGGCTCAGAAGCGCTCCGGCGACTTCCTCATTCCGAAACTGCGCGAGGTCCAGGAGAACGGCTTCGATCTCGAGGGTGCCATCAAGTACCCGATCGACGAACTGCGTCGCCGCTACTGTGCCGTGCCGTACTGGCCCGAGCATCGCCAGATCGACAACCAGCCCGAAGAATTCGACCTGTTCGCCTGCAACTATCGCACGCCGTTTTACATGTTCCGCTTGGCGAACATGGACCAAGATCCCATCCGCCGTGACTATTCGGCCCGCTACCAACCCGATGCCAACGCTGTGCTGATCAACCCGAAAACCGCTGCCGAGAAGGGCTTGGAGGAAGGCGACCAGATGGTGGTCGAGTCCCCCTTCGGCACGACCAAGGGTAAGACGCACCTCACCGAGACCATCCGTCCCGACACCGTCGCTATCGGCGGAGCCCGGGGTCGCAAGACGTCCTGGATGGGCAGGGACCTGCTTGAGGACACGAACATGAACGATATTATGAGCGGCGATTTTGGCTACATCGACCCGATTCACGGAGGCGTCATCGACACTGTCCGCGTCAAAGTCTACAAGGCGTAAAGGAGGAATGACCGATGACCCGTTATGGAATGCTGATAGACGCCGGCACGTGCGCTGGGTGCAATGCCTGCACCATGGCATGCAAATATCAAAACGCCACTCCGTCGGGGATGTACTGGTGCAAGGTGCTCATGGGCGAGTACGGCACCTACCCGAATTCCGGCCAGGTGGTGCTCCCGTCCGCCTGCATGCACTGTCAAGATGCTCCGTGCGTGAATTGCTGCCCCACCGGGGCAAGCTACCACGACGAGAACGGCTGCGTGCAGATCGACTACGAAAAATGCATCGGCTGCCGGATGTGCATCAACGCGTGTCCCTATAACGCTCGCAGCTATCACGACGCGAAGCAGGAAGACCATCCGTACTACGAGGGTTACGAGATGACCCCGTATGAGCAGATGCGCGCTTCCGAGCACCCCGTCGGCGTGGTGGAGAAGTGCGTGATGTGCCATGGCCGCACCGCCGAGGGCAAAGAGCCTTCGTGCGTGCAGACGTGCATTACCAAAAGCCGCTGGTTCGGTGACCTGGACGATCCGAGCTCCGAAATCAACGCCAAGATCAAGGAGCTGGGTGCCAAACCGCTCAATGAAGAGCTCGGGACCAAGCCGAGCGTGTACTATGCCGGACTCGTGTAGGAGAAGGAGGAAGCAATGGATCTCAAAATGCAGAAAAACGCGTTTCTCGGCCTCATAGCCGCGTGCGTGGTAGTGCTGGGCTTGGGCGCGTTCGGGCTTGCGCAGCAGTACTCTTGGGTCGAGGGTGCCACCTCCATCACCATGTACGTGCCCTGGGGTTTGTACATCACCCTGTTTTTGACCCTCGAAGCCATTGGCGCCGGCGCGCTGCTGTTCGCCGCGCTTGGTCGCAAGGCCGCCGTTGCGGTTCGCATCAAGCTCGCCGTCGTCGGCGTGGTGTGCGCTGCCTGCGCCGGTTTGGCCATCATGCCCGATTTGGGTCATCCGCTCACCTCGTGGCGCCTGTTCTTCGCGCCCAACGCAACGTCGCCACTCATGCTCGACGTTTGGCTGCTCTGCGCCACCCTCGTGTTCGGCGTGTTGTTGTTCGTCGGCTTGCGTTGGAACAAGCAGGGCCTGGCGAAAGCGGGTTCCGTGGGTTCAGCTGCGTTCTCCCTGTTGTTAGTGACCGGCACCGCCATCATGTTTTGTTCGCTTCCCGGCAAACTGGGGTGGGAGTCCACATCTGAAATCGGTGTGGCTGTCGTTCAGACGCTCGCCGCCGGCGCCTCCGTGGCCCTGCTGCTGAAGTTCAAGGCCGAAGAGAACTCGGTTGACCTGCCTAAGTTCGCCATCGCCGTACTGCTCGCAAATGCGTTGCTCGTGGCGGCCGAGGGGCTGCTGCTGGCCTATCGCGACGATTTCGCCCTGAAAGCCCTTGAGGCTGTCATGTTCGGATCCTATGCTCCCGTGTTCTGGGCCGGTGCGATCGTGGGCATCGTTGCGCCGGTGGTGCTCTTCGCCATGAAGCGGAACGTGATTGCGTCGTGGTGCGTGCTTGCCGGCCTGCTGCTCTCGAAGTTCGCCTTCGTAGTACGCGGCAGCGTGTATCCCACCTACGGCGAGATGGCCAGCAACATCTCCATCCCGCTGCTCGCTCCGGCTCACGGCCCCCAGACGGTGCAGTCCTACGTGCCCACCATGAACGAGTTCTTCGTGGCCGCAGCCGTGCTCGGTTTGGCCGTGCTGCTTGTCGTGATCGTGATCAACAGCAAGCTTGTGCCGTCCGAAGACACGGGCGACCGGGCATAAGCCGATTAAGGAGGCTGAAGACGATGATCGAATCCGAAGGATACCGTCAAGAGCTCGAGGAAAAGCGATCTGCTTTCGCGTTTTTGAGCTCGCTGTTTCTGACGCTGCCCGACGAGGGGCTGGTGGAAAGCCTGCTGACAACCGCGTCGTTGTCCGCATCCGATGACGTGGGGCTGCGCGAGATCGAGCGCTATGCCCACGAGCGGCGGGACCGGCCCGTGCAGGAGACGCTGACTGAACTGGCGAAGGACCGGGTCCGTCTGGTGCGCGGGGCCAACAAGAACGAGCTTCGGCCTCCGTACGAATCGCTTTACATCGACAATCCCACTCAAGGGACGCTCGGCAGCCTGAATCGGTTCTACGCCGAAAACGGTTGCCGTATGACCGACGAAGCGAAGGACAGCCCCGATCAGATAGGGGTGGAGTTCGCTTTCATCGAGCATCTTTTGAATGAGGAGTTGACCGCGTTGGAGGAAGACGACATCGAGCGTGCGTCGCGGCTCGCTCAGACACGGGAGAGCTTCATGGCCCAGCATTTGGGCCGATGGGCGTACGAGTATGCGAAAGAGATGAAGGCTTCGGCCCGCACCGGCTTCTACCGCGGTATCGCCATCATGATTATGGAGGCCGCGTAAGAGAGCCTCATCGCCCGAATCCCTCCGTCCCCGGCAACCCCTCCTGCACGGGGAAGTTTCCGGCCGGCCCCGCATGCGCGGGGCCGGCTGCGTTCGGTCTTCTTTCTCCGCTCTCGTTGCTCGTCTCCGCTGTGTTCCGGTTGTGCTTTTCGCGCCGGGCCGTGCTTTCTGGCTGCGGGTTCGTCCATCTTTCTCTTGAAATATGATCGGCGTGCTTCTCAGTTTGCTACAATACGGAGCATCGATGGTATGTCGAAAGGAAATCACATCATGAATATCGTGTTGTTGGGGGCGCCGGGTGCTGGGAAGGGCACGCAGGCGGCCAAGCTGGTCGAGGAGTTCGCCACGCCGCACATCTCGACGGGCGACATGCTGCGCGCGGCCGTCAAGGCCGGCACGCCGCTGGGCAAGAAGGCCAAGTCCTACATGGACGCCGGCGAGCTCGTGCCCGACGACGTCATCATCGGCCTCGTGACCGAGCGCCTGCAGGATCCGGACACCGAGAAGGGCTTCATCCTCGACGGGTTCCCGCGCACGTCCGCCCAGGCCGTCGCGCTCGACGCCGAGCTCTCGAAGCTGGAGCGCCCGCTGGACGCGGCGCTGCTCGTGGACGTGGACCCCGAGGTCATCGTCAAGCGCCTCACGTCGCGCCGCATGTGCCGCGACTGCAACTACATCGGCACCGCAGCCGACGAGACCTGCCCGAAGTGCGGCGGCGAGATGTACCAGCGCGACGACGACAACGAGGCCACGGTGCGCAACCGCCTCGACGTGTACGAGAAGTCCACGGCGCCGCTCATCGACTACTACCGCGGCTGCGACCTGCTGGTCTCCATCGACGGCGACCGCGATCCCGACGTCGTGTACGCCGACGTGAAGAAGGCTCTCAACCTGTAACCGGGCGAGCCTGCAAAGCTTTGACGGAACGGACGAACACCATGTTCGTCCGTTCCTTTTTTCTAGCGGGACCGGGCCTGTCCATGCCGTATAATTCGTTACCAGTATGCCCACGGTTCGCCAGAACATATCCTACGCCTACACGAGCTTCATGCGCGCGCATCGGCCGGCGGTGCGCCATCTGGCGAAGAGCATCCTCGCCATCCTCGCGCTGGCCTTTTTGCTGGAAACGTTCCTGTTCAACATCAACTACTTCACGTCGGCGGGCTATCATCCCATCAGCTTGAACGGCAAGCTCAACCTGCAGGAGACGGTGGACGAGCAGTACAAGCTCACAGCGGTGAACCACACGCTGGAGTTCTCCAACCTCAACACCGAGGTGCACAACATCTGGCTCAACTTCGATTACCGGCAGCCCGCGCAGGAGCTGACGGTGAAGATCCAGTTCACCGATGACGCGCACCACACGTACTTCGACTCCACCGAGTACACGGTGGGCGTGCCCGACGTGTCGCTGTCCACGCTGTGCGACCAGAGCGAGTACATCAACCTGAACACGTCGGGCCTCGTGGACAACCTGAAGATCGAGATCACGGGCGACGACGTGAGCTACCCCATCAAGCTCACCGATGTCGTGCTCAACGCGCGCCATCCGTTCGACTTCAACGGAGGGCGCTTCTTGGCCATGGCGGGCATCCTGCTGCTGGCGTTCGCGTTCCGTCCGCGCTCGGCCATCTACCGCATCCATATCGTGGACGAGCCGCGCAAGTCGAAGGCGGCCATCATCGCCGCCGTGGTCATCGAGGTCAGCCTCATGTCCTCGTTTTTGTTCATGGGCTCGAACCTGGTGGGCGTCGCCACGCAGAGCTACAACAGCGGTTCGTGGGACGGCCGCAGCATCGTGAACACGTTCGAGGTGGGCGGCGACAACGCCCAGCAGTACGCGGAGCTCGCCAAGGCCATGGCCCACGGCCAGCTTTACCTTGAGGAAGAGCCGCCGCAATGGCTGCAGGACATGTCCGATCCGTACGACAAGGGCGCGCGCGACGAGGCCCAGAAGGAGACGGGGGAGCCGTACCTGTTCGACGTGGCCTACCACGACGGGCATTACTACGTCTATTTCGGCGTGGTGCCGGTCGTGCTGTTCTACCTGCCGTTCTATCTGATCACCGGAGCCAACTTCCCCACGGCCATCGGGGTTCTGCTGGCCTGCATCGCCTTCGTGCTGGGCTGCTCGGCGCTGCTCGACCGCTTCGCGCGCTACCATTTCAAGCGGGTGAGCCTGGGGCTGTACCTGCTTCTGCAGATACCGCTGGTCACCTGTTGCGGCATTCTGTACCTGTTGAAGTTCCCCACGTTCTACTCGCTGCCCATCATGCTGGGGCTGGCGTTCTCGGTGTGGGGCCTGTACTTCTGGATGCGCGGCCGCGCCTCGGCAGCGCGCGCTACCGGCCCGGAGAAGTGGTACTTGGCCGGGTCGCTCTGCATGGCGCTCGTGGTGGGCTGCCGCCCGCAGCTCGTCGTGCTGTCGCTTCTGGCCTTCCCGCTGTTCTGGCGCACGTACATCACGGAGAAGCGGCTGCTCACGGCGCGCGGCGCGCGGGAGTTCGCCTGCCTGGTGGCTCCGTACGTGGTGGTGGCCGCCGGCCTCATGGGGTACAACTACGCGCGCTTCGGCTCGCTCACCGACTTCGGGGCGAACTACAACCTCACCGTGAACGACATGACGAAGCGCGGCTGGAAGCTGGGGCGCCTTGCGCCGGCCCTGTTCGCGTACTTCCTGCAACCGCCCTGTGCGACGGGCGTGTTCCCCTACATCCAGCCGGCGCCGTTCGACACCACCTACATGGGGCAGACCATCAAGGAGGTCACGTTCGGCGGCATTTTGGCGTGCCTGCCCGTGCTGTGGGTGCTGCCGTTCGCGAAGCGCATCCTCACGCTGCGCATGCGCCAGCGCTCCACGCGCACCATCATGGGCGTGATCGTGGTGCTGCTCGCGTCGGGCGTGATCGTGGCTTTGCTCGACGCCGAGATGGCCGGCATCCTGCAGCGCTACTTCGCCGATTTCAGCTTCATGTTCCTGGCGGCCGTAGTGCTGCTGGTGTTCATCGTGAACGAGAACCTCGCGCCGGGCTCGACCGCGCAGAACCTGTTCATGAAGGTGTTGCTTGCGCTGGTTGCCGTTTCGGTGCTCTACAGCGCGCTTCTGTGCTTCGTTCCCGAGACGGGCTGGTATTCCGACGTGTACCCGTGGGCGTACCAGAACGTCATCGAAACGGCCCAGTTCTGGACATAGGTTTCACTCCCGCCCGGCGCCCTCCGAGCGCCTGCGGGCCGCGCCGTTGCGCCTCCGAGGACGCGGCGGCTTGTACGGTAAGAACGCAAGAGAAGAGAGGTCCCATGGAATTCATCATCGCCGAGAGCACGGAGGACATGAGCCGCCAGGCGGCCGACCGCATCGCCTCGTTCGTCGAGGCCGATCCTGCCTGCGTGCTGGGCCTGGCCACCGGCACGACGCCCATCGGCCTGTACGCCTGCCTCGTGGAGGATTGCGCGAAAGGCAAGATCAGCTTCGCCGACGTCACCACGTTCAACCTCGACGAGTACCGCGGTCTGGCGCCCGAGCACGACCAGAGCTACCGCTACTTCATGAAGCAGCACCTGTTCGACCACGTGGACATCGACCAGGCCCGCACGCACGTGCCCGAGGGGTCGAACCCCGACGCCGACGCGGTGTGCGCCGCCTACGAGCAGGCCATCGAGGATGCGGGCGGCATCGACCTGCAGCTGTTGGGCCTGGGGCCGAACGGCCACATCGGCTTCAACGAGCCCGAGGACACGTTCCCGGCGGCCACGCACTGCGTCGACCTCACCGAGAGCACCATCCAGGCCAACAGCCGCCTGTTCGACTCCGTCGACGACGTGCCGCGTCAGGCGTACACCATGGGCATCGGCACCATCATGGCGGCGCGCAGCGTGCTCGTGGTGGTGGAGGGCGCCCACAAAGCCGAGATCGTGAAACGCGCCTTCTTCGGCCCCGTGACGCCGCAGGTGCCGGCTTCCATTCTGCAGTTCCATCCCAACGCCACCGTCATCGTGGACCCGGCGGCCGGCGAGCTCTGCAAGTAATGATCCGAACCTGCGGGCGAGCCGGGCGGTCGCTCGGGTTTCCTCGCACGCTTCGCGAAAGCTCGCCAACCCGAACGGTCGCCCTGCCTTCAAGGCGGGCTGCAGGCGGGAGGAAACGATGGCACGAAGGGTCTCTGCTTGCTTGGTGGAGGCCCTTCTGCTTCTTCGAGCGACATGGCAGAATGGGTGAAAAACAGAAAGGAAGGGACTATGCGCATAGTTGGCGGTGCGGTTTTCGACGGTGAAGGTTTTTCCGAACGCGTTCTTGCGATCGACGGCGGGCGGTTCGCGGAGGTGGGCGACGTTGGGGCGGGCGGCGACGAGGTCGTCGACGCAAGCGGCTGCTACGTGATCCCCGGTTTGGTCGACCTGCACTTCCACGGCAGCGCGGGCGCCGACATCAGCGACGGCGACCTTGCGGGGCTGCACAAGATGGGCGCTTACGAGGCTTCGCGCGGCGTCACGGCCATGTGCCCGGCCACCATGACGCTGCCCGAGGACGTGCTCGCGCGCGCGGCGCAGGCGGCGGCCGCCTACGAGCCGGCCGAAGACGAGGCGGACCTCGTGGGCATCAACATGGAGGGGCCGTTCATCTCGCCCAGCAAGGTGGGGGCACAGAACCCCGACTACGTGCGCAACCCCGGCGTGGAGGAGTTCCGCCGCTTGCAGGAAGCTGCCGGCGGGCTGTTCAAGCTGGTGGACATCGCCCCCGAGGAGCCGGGCGCCGACGAGTTCATCAAGGAGATGGCGGGGGAGGTGCGCATCTCACTCGCGCACACCTGCACCGACTACGACACGGCCGCGCACGCCTTCGAGCTGGGCGCGCGCCAGCTCACGCACCTGTTCAACGCCATGGACCCCATGCACCACCGCAAGCCCGGTCCCATTCCGGCCGCGGCCGAGCGCGACGACGTGACGGCGGAGATCATTGCCGACGGCGTGCATATCCATCCCGCCATGGTGCGCCTGGCGTTCAATATGTTCGGCGACGACCGCATGATCCTCATCAGCGACACGCTGCGCGCCGCCGGGCTCGAGGACGGCACCTACGATTTGGGCGGCCAGGACGTCACGGTGCGCGGCCCCGTGGCCACCATCGAGAACGGGGCGCTGGCGGGTTCGGTGAGCGACCTCATGCGCTGCCTGTACGTGGCGGTGCGCGACATGGACATCCCGCTGGCGAGCGCCGTGAAGGCCGCGAGCGCCAACCCGGCCCGCGCGCTCGGTCTGGAGGGTCGCTACGGCTCCCTCGAGCCCGGTTGCGTGGCCGATGCCGTGCTGCTGGATCAGGAAACGCTCGAGGTCAAGCAAGTCATCCTGCGCGGCAAGCCGCTCATGTCCTAAGAGGGAAGCGAGAGCGGCCTCCGTGGGGGGGGGGGGGGCTGCATCTTTGAGGTCAAAACGGCCTTCCCCGTAGGGGCGCTCTCCAGAGCGCCCGGCGCGGTGACGAGCAAGAACGAAAACAAGGCGGCGAGCGCACCATGCGCTCGCCGCCTTCGTCTCCTATTCCGAACAAACCTGCGAAGCGCCCGCTACGAATCGCTTCGCGCCGCCTTCACCTGGTAGAGCTCTTTGTCCGCCAGGTGCACGAGGTCTTGCAGGGTGCGAACCCCCTCCGTGTAAGCCGCCGATCCCACGCTCACCCGCATGGAGTATTCCGCCGGCTCTCCCGCGTTGCCTTGCGCGAGTTCGGCGTTCAGGTACGCGCCGATCGCCTTCGCGTCGCAGGGGCTTGCGGAATCCCGCACCAGCACGAACTCGTCGCCTCCGTAACGCGCGGGAAAGCCCGAGCCGTCCGCGCAGCAGCGCCTGAGGGCGTTGGCCACGCGCTGCAACGCCCGGTCGCCCTCCACGTGGCCGTACGTGTCGTTGATGGCTTTGAAGTGGTCCACGTCGACCAAGTACAGGCACAGCGTCTGGCCCGCATCGCGATGGCGCATGCGCTGCGCGACGTGCTTCGCCAGTTGGGTGCGGTTGTTCAGCTGCGTGAGCGGGTCGAGCGATATCTTCTGCTCCTGCATGTCCAGAAACACCCACAAAAGGGCGACGGCGACGCCCACGCACGTGAGCGGCACGTTCGGGGCGAGGGCCTGCAGCGTGATGAACAGCAACGGCAGGATGGCGAAGTACATGAGCGCCAGGTACTGCGAGCGAACCGCGAAGTTCTCCTTCTTGAACGAACCCAAAAGCGCATGGGCGGCCGTCACCAGGCCGTACCCGTACACGATGAAGAACTGCGCGTAATACAGGCTGCCGCGCTCGTATCCGCCGTCGGCGTCGATGCTGAACGCCCATCCCGTCCAGTAGGACGACAGCACCAGCACGAACGAGACCATGAGGGGCACCGCGCAGGCGACTATCCGCGCACGCGAGGCCACGAAGCGCGAGTTCTGCACCTTCTCCGAGTACACGAACCAGCAGAAGCTGCCGACGGAGGCCATGAGGTAGTACGCCGCGTTGATGCAGAAGCTGCCGAGCGGCGCCACGTGCATGGAACCCTTGGTGACCAGGATCCACAGGATGTCGAGGAAGGAGGCAAGGATGTTCGCCATCAGGACGGCCGAGAACCAGAACTGCCGATTGCGCAAGTCGTTCCCCATGCGGACCTTGAACAGAACCAGCACGAGGATGAGCAGGCACAGCAGGTTCACCTCGATGTAGAGCAGCGACTGCACGATCACTCCTTGTCATCGTCCCGCGCGGGAGGCTATGAGTATAAGGGTAAAGTATAGCGCCTTCATTTGGTTTTGGAAGGGTTTGTTTCGCCACGTCGAACGAGGAATGCGCGGAATCGGCACACGGCGCGAAAAAGGGCCGCTGCGAGGTGCAGCGGCCCTTTGAAGGCTCGGCTCTGTCGGTTGCCGTCTACTTCGTCGCCGGCAGGCTGGCGGCGGCCACGGACTGGCCCACGCGGCGCATCATCTCGTCGGGCAGCGTGACGTTGATCTGCTCGGCCAGCTCGGGGTACTCCTCGGCCAGCACGCGGTTGCACTCGCTGATGACCAGGTCGCCGCCCACGCCGGAGGCCACGCGGCCCAGCACCAGCAGCGTCTTGATCTCGTAGAACGAGCTGTACAGCACCAGCGTGTGCGCCAGGTACACGCCGATGGAGCGGAAGATGTCCAGCGCGCCCGCATGCCCCTCGTTCGCCAGGCCCTGCACCACCTTGAGCTTCTCGGCGGGGGAGAGCTCGGGGTCGAGCTCGATGCCGGCGGCCGGCGCCAGCTTGATGACGGCGTCCTGGCTGAAGTACTTGCAGCCCACGCCGAAGTCGGTGGACCACTCGTCCTGCATGGCGTCAGGCGACAGGTCGACCGGCGCGAAGGCCAGCTCGTTGATCCAGCCCAGCACGTTGCCGTCGGCGTTCACGTAGCCCACGGCCTCGGAGGTGCCCATGGCGATACCCAGGATGTCGCCCGAGCCCGTGCTCATGAAGCCGGCGAGTGCGGTCACGTCGCCGTCGTTGGCCACCACCAGGGGCACGTCGCCGATCTCCTTGCCGGCGCGGTCGTAGATGCTCTTCACCTCGTCGCGGCGCTCGCGCGGCACCTTGATGAACAACGATGCCACCATGGGGCTGTTGCCCACGAACGTGCCGGCGGACGACACGCCGATGGCGTCCACGCGCGGCATCTTGGACGCGGCGGTCTTGAAGGCCGTCACGATCTCGTTGAAGTGGTACTCGGGGTCCTCGGTGACCTTCGGGAACCACACGACCTCTTCGGAGTACACCGACTCGCCGTCGATGACGGCCGACACCTTGCGATCGCTTCCGCCGGCGTCGAAGCCGATGCGGCAGCCCTCCATGTGGCCGCCGATCTGCTTGGCGGACTCGTTGGCGGCGGGGAAGTCGGCCTCGGAGCAGGCCACCACCTCGAGCGGCTTCTCGTACACGTCGCCCACGAAGCCGTAGTCGAACGCGCGCTCGCCCTCGGGCGAGTACGCGGCCGCCAGCTTCGCCGCGATGTCGTCGCAGCCGCGCAGGTAGACGCGGAAGCCGCCGATGCTCCACAGCTCGAACTTCACCAGGCGCTCCACATAGCGGAAGTCGGCTTCGGCGAACTCGCCGCCGCGGATGAAGCTCTCGCGCACCGAGATGAGCCCGTCCTCGCGCTCCACGGCCACGGCGATGGGCTGCGTGGCACCCTTCAGGTACTCGCGCGCCCACACGCCGAAGGGGATGAACTGCTCGTCCAGAACGGGCACGTTCTTGATCTCGTAATCGATACCCAGGTAGTTCATGGTCTAATCTCCTATCAATTCGGTCAGCACGCGCTCGGTCATGGACAGCGCGCGGGGTACGTGGAAGGGGCCCTTGAACGTGGAGCCCTTGGTGGGGGGCATGGTGGGCAGGCCGTCGCGGCGCAGGTACCCGTACCATTCGCCGTACTCGGGGTCGGCGAAGTGCTCCTTGCAGTAGTCCAACGTCTTGAGAAGCCAGTTCAGGTAGTACTCGTCGCCGGTGTCGCGGTAGGCCTTCGACGCGGCGATCATGATCTCGTTGTGGGGCCACCACAGCTTCATGTCGTGCTCGTAGGCCTCGGTGGGCAGGCCCTTGCAGTCGATGAAGTACAGAAGGCCGCCGTACTCCTTGTCCCAGCCGGCTTCGATGGCCAGGCGGAAGATGTTCTCGGCGGCCTCGTGCAGCGCCTGGTCGCCCCGGTAGTTGGCCTCGTCCATCATGAACCAGCTGCATTCGATGTCGTGGCCCGGGTTCACCACGCGCCCGGCCGTGTACCACAGCTCGGGCTTGCCGTCGAGGTTCACGCTTTCCAGCGTGCAGCCCAGCTCCGGGCGGTAATGCTCGTTCACGATGCGGTCGGTGCACTCGCGTGCGTGCCGGTCGTACTCGTCGGCGTGCGCGGGGTCCACGCGGCGCATGATGCCGATGATGTTCAGGAAGATCATCGGATCGCCCAGCGCGCGGCCAGCCCGCGTCTCGGGGATGGTCTTGGGACCGAGGCCCGTGGGGTCTTCCACGAGGCCGTTGTTCAGGTCGTAGATCATATGGTACGCGCGTCGCGCGCGCTCGAGGTGCACCTCCTCGCTCGTGAGGCCGTAGTACTCGGCGTTCGCGATGGCGTAGAAGCCCTCGGAGAAGTTGTAGCGGCGCTGGCGCAGCGGCTTGCCCTCCGCCGTCACCGTGAAGTACAAACGGTCGCCCGCCTCGTGGTTGATGCAGTGGTCTTCCAGGAAGTCCAGGCAGCTTTTCGCGGCCTCCATCCATTCCGGCTTCTCGCCGTACAGGTGGCACAGGTAGGAGAACGTCCAGGCGCAGCGTCCCTGCATCCACACGCTCTTGTCGGTGGAGTAGATCTCGCCGGTGCGGTCGAGGCAGGTGTACACGCCGCCGTTCTCGCGGTCCATGCCGTGCTTCAGCCAAAAGTCGATGCAGGCGTCCAGCTCTTGGCGGATCCAGTCGCGCGCCTCGATAAGCTTCTGCGTGTTGTCAGCGGTCACGGCGCCCCCTTAGTTCGAGCAGCCGAAGACGGGGCAGGCGCTCCAATGCGACTCGCGCGTCGGGGCGTCGGCGTCCATGAGGCCGGCTTTCTTGAGCACGTCGACGATGTGGTCCACGTCCTCGCCCTCGAGCGCGCACACGGGCTCGCGCATCTGGTTCGTGTTGAACACGCCCATCTGCCACAGAGCCGTCTTGAACGCGCCCACGCCGGCGCCGAAGCCCACGGTGGCCTTCACCTCGCGCGTCACGAACATGAGGCGGGCCAGGTGGTTCTGGATCTCGCGCACGCGCTCCCAGTCGCCCGCCTGCGCGGCGCGCCACTGCTCCACGTAGCTCGCGGGGTCGATGTTGGCCAGGCCCGGAACCGATCCGTCGGCGCCGCTCAGATACGCGCCGTCGACGACCACCTCGTGGCCGGTGAGCAGCTGCAGCGGATGGCCGGCGTCCTCGTTCTGCAGGCAGAGCCAGCGGAAGCTCACGTCGTCGCCGGAAGAGTCCTTCACGCCCTGCAGCACGCCGTCGGCGCCCAAGCGCACGAGCATGGTGGGGTCGAGCTTCGTGTGCACGCACACGGGCAGGTCGTAGGCGAACAGCGGCAGGTCGGTGTGCTCGCGGATGGCGCGGAAGTGGCGCTCCACTTCCTTCGGGCCGCCCAGCGCGTAGAACGGGGCGGTGGCCACCAGCGCGTCCACGCCGTAGCCCGTGGCCCGCTTGGCCTGGTCGATCACGCGCATGGTTTCCATGTCGATGATGCCCGTGAGCACCGGCACGCGCCCGTGCACCATGGCGATGGCCTCCTGCAGCACGTGGTAGCGCTGCGCGTCGGTGAGGAAGGCCACCTCGCCCGAGGAGCCGAGGAAGAACAGGCCGTCCACGCCCGCATCGATCATGCGGTTGATGGAGCGCTCGAGTGCTTCCAGGTCGAGCTGGCGCTTCTCGGTCAGCGGAATGACAACCGGGGGGATTACGCCGCGAAACGGTGAATCAGTCATAGAAAACAAGCCTCTTTCCCTGTAGCGAATCATAATCGACAAGACTTTAATTCCCCTGATGGCCGCCGTCAACGTACGGTAAGGGTCGACCACAAGAAAAGCGCCTCGGCTTTACGCTCACCAAGCCAAGGCGCTTTTGAATCCTCCTGTTGCGATGTTTCCCAATCTGGGGGCTGTCGGGGCAGGCGGCGAGGTCCTTTTTGTCATCCTGAGCGAACGAAGGGAGTCGAAGGATCCCGCGCGGTGTCAACTGCAATACTTCCCGCTGTCGCCGCACGGGATCCTTCGACTACGCGCCGACGGCGCTCCGCTCAGGATGACAGGGGGGGGGGTCGGCGCCCCCCCTGCCGCAGGTCGCCGTTACTTCCCCAGCTCAGGATGCAAAAGCGAGGGTGCCGCGCCCAGAAGCAGCTTCGTGTAGGCGTCCTTGGGGTTCGAGAACACCTCTTCGGCCGTGCCGCGCTCCACCGCCTCGCCCGCGTTCATGACGATGATGCGATCGGAGATGTAGCGCACCGTCTGGATGTCGTGGCTGATGAACACCATCGACAGGCCCAGGTCGCGCTTCAAGTCCATGAGCAGGTTCAAAATCTGCGCGCGCACCGACACGTCGAGCGCGCTCGTGGGCTCGTCGGCGATGATGGCGTCGGGGGAGAGCGACAGGGCGCGGGCGATGGCCACGCGCTGCCGCTGGCCACCGGAGAGCTGGCCCGGCAGCGCGTCGAGCACCGATCCCGGCAGGCCCACCATCTCGATGAGCTCCTGCACGCGCGCCTCGCGCGAGGTCTTGTCGCCGATCTTGTGCACCACGAGCGGGTCCATGAGCTGGTCGTGCACGCTCATGCGCGCGTTCAGGGCCGTGGCCGGATCTTGGAACACCACCGATATCACGCGGCCGATCAGGCGCCGCTCGGCGGCGGTGCGCTTCGTCACGTCCTTGCCCTTGAAGAACACCTTGCCCGAGGTGGGCTGCTGCAAACCGCACATGACGTTGGCCGTCGTCGACTTGCCGCAGCCGGACTCGCCCACGATGCCGAGCGTCTGGCCCGGCATGAGCTTCAGCGTCAGGCCGCGCACGGCCTGAACCTTGTTGGGGTGGAGGATCGAACCCGTGCGCGTCTTGAACGTCACGCGCACGTCGTCGAGGAAGATGATGGGAGTGGGCTCGCCGTCCGCGCCCTCCGGCGCGGCGACGGCCTCGTTCAGTTTCTCGTCGCTCATAGCAGCGGACCTCCTGGCACGTAGGGCTTGATACCAAGTCGTTTGAGCTCGCTGTCAGGCAGCTCGCCGTAGTAGTGGTCGGTGCCCTCCACGCGCTTGAGCACGGGGCGCAGCTGCGAGACCTTGTCGGGGTGGCTCGAGCGCGGCGTGAAACGGTCGCCCTCGGGGAAGTCCTTGGGACTGGGAACCGAGCCCGGCACCTGGTGCAGGCGCGCGCCGCCGGCTTCGATGGACAGCACCGAGCCCAGCAGGCCGCGCGTGTACTCGTGCACGGGATGGCACAGGATGTCCGTGACCGGACCCTGCTCGACCACCTGGCCGGCGTACATGACGGTGATGGAGTTGGCCACCTCGGCCACGAGGGCCAGGTCGTGGCTCACGAACACCATGGCGAAGCCCAGCTCCTTCTGCAGCTTGTTCAGCAGGTCGATGACCTGCTTCTGCACGGTCACGTCGAGCGCCGTGGTGGGCTCGTCGGCTATGACGAGCTTCGGGTCGCGCGTGAGCGCCATGGCGATGAGCACGCGCTGGCGCTGGCCGCCGGAGAGCTCGTGGGGGTACGACCCCAGCGTGCGCTTCGGATCCAGGCCCACCAGCTCCAGCAGCTCCTCGGCGCTGCGGGTGCCGCCGCGCTTGGTGAGCTGCTTCATCTGCGACTTGATGAGCATCGACGGGTTCAGCGACGACAGGGCGTCCTGGTAGATCATGGCGATCTCGCGGCCGCGCAAGGCGTTCATCTGGCGCTGGCTCATGGACAGCAGGTTCTGCCCGTCGTAGAGCACCTCGCCCGTGACGGTGGCCTTCGGATCGAGCAGCCCCATGATGGTGAGCGACGTGATGGACTTGCCGCAGCCCGACTCGCCCACGAGGCCCATGGTCTGGCGCGGGCGCACCACGAAGCTCACGTGGTCGACCACGTTCACGTCGCCGTGGCGTGGGAACTTGATGCACAGGTCCTTGACCTCCAGGATGGGCGGCACGTCGGTGCGCGCCTCGAAGCGGTCGGTGCGCGTCTTCTCCACCGCCTGCAGCTGGGCCAGGCGCTTCTCCAGCATCTCGGCCTGAGCGGCGTAGGCCAGCGTCGGGTCGGCGACCATCTTGTCGGCCTCGCGATTGGCGGCCAGGGCGTCGTCGGCGGCCTTGACGGGAGCCTTCGGGGCCGCGGCCATGGCGTCGGTGATGCCCTCGGACAGGATGTTCAGGCACAGCACCGTGATCATGATGGCCAGGCCCGGGAACAGCGCCTGCCACCAGCGGCCGGCAAGCACGCCGCCTCGGGCGTCGGACAGGATGTTGCCCCACGTGGGCGTGGGCTCGGGGATGCCGGCGGAGATGAACGACAACGAAGCCTCGAACACGATGGCGTCGGCCACCAGCACGATGGTGAACACCATGACCGGGGCGATGCAGTTGCGGATGACGTGCTTCACGAGGATCCACGGGGCGCGGGCGCCCGACACGACGACGGCGCGCACGTAATCCTGGTTGTATTCGCTCACCACGTTGGCCCTCACGATACGCGCGATCTGCGGTATGTAGAGGAAGCCGATGGCGAAGATGAGCGAGGGCACCGAGCTGCCGAACGCGATGACGAACGTGGCGGCCAAGGCGATGCCGGGGAAGGACATGACCACGTCGAGGATGCGCATGATGACTTCCGACACCCACTTGCGCGACACGGCGGCGATGGCGCCGATGATGGAGCCGCAGATGAGCGCGAAAGCCGTGGCGCCTAAGCCGATGATGAGCGAGTAGCGCGCGCCGTACATCATGCGCGACAGCACGTCGCGGCCCTTGTCGTCGGTGCCGAACAGGAACTGGGCGTCGGGGGCCTGGCGGGCGGTGAAGATGGCGTACGGGTCGTGCGGCGCGATGATGTTGGCCAGCACGGCGATCATGACGATCAGGACGAGCACGATAAGCGAGATGCGCGACCCGATGGACATGGCCTTCCAACGGCGGAAGTGCACCTTGCCGGGGTTGGATTCCAGCTTTGTCGTTGTGTTTTCTCGAAGTTTAACCATGTCACACCGTCCTGATACGCGGATCGATCAGGATATAGAGCATATCCACGATGATGTTGATGATGATGAACGTGATGGCCACCACCAGCACGACGCCCTGCACGAGCATGGTGTAGCTGGACGTGATGCCCGAGAGGATGGCCATGCCCATGCCGGGCAGGTTGAAGATGACCTCGATGACCACGGCGCCGCCGATAAGGTAGCCGATGCGCAGGCCCAGCACCGTCACGGGCGTGATGAGCGCGTTGCGCAGCACGTTGCGCGCCACCACGACGCTCTTCGGAATGCCGGCGCCGAGCGCCGTGCGCACGTAGTCGCGGTCGAGCTCCTCGACCATGGACGTGCGGATGACGCGCGTGAGCTGGCCCGAAACCGGCACGCCCAAAGCGATGGCCGGCAGCGCCATGCGGGCGAGCCAGCCGCCGGGATCCGAGGTGAGCGCCGGCAGGGGGCCCGAGGCGGGCAGCACGTGCAGCATGGACGAGAACAGCAGGATCATGAGCACCGCCAGCCAGAACGACGGCGTCGCGATGCACGCGATGGAGAACACGCGGATGATCTGGTCGGGCCATCGGTCTCTGTACAACGCCGAGACCACGCCCAGGATCACCGCCACCACCACGCCGATGATGAGGCCGAAGAACGTGAGCTGGAGCGTGACGGGCAGCGCCTGGCCGATGCGCTCGGCCACGGAGGCGTTGTTCGCCCCGTACGTGCCCAGGTCGCCTTGGGCCAAGCCCACCATGTAGTTGCCGTATTGCACGAGGATCGGCTCGTTCAGCCCGTGGTCCTCACGGTACTGCTGGACTTGCGCCTCGGTCGCGTTCTCTCCCAGGACCGAATACGCTTGGTCGATGGGGGAGAGCGCCATGACGAAGAATACGAGGATGGTGACACCGAATATCATGATCGGCAGCGCTATCAGGCGTCTCCCGATCATTCTTAGCAGGTTGTTCACCGCACCCTCCTTTCGCTCTGGACTCTGATCGGTTATCGTTGGCGACCGTTTGTTCTCGCGTGCATGGAAGCCATGACCCCTCTTCAAACAGCCAACCTTATTCTATATGACCGCGTGCGGTTTGCCGGTGGAAAATAGGGCGTGAAGCAAGAAAGACGGTGCAGGTGAGCGCGGCGAAAGGCGGCTCGTCGCGCCTTTCGCCGCGCTACCCATGAAAAGGGCCCGCTCCGATGGAGCAGGCCCTTTCGAAACGCGTTAAACCAACAAGGCTGAAACCTTACGCCTTGGGGCTGGCGCCCAGGAACACGAGACCCGTCGTGGCGATGGGCTTGAAGCCGGAGATCATGCTCTCCTGGTAGCCCGTGGCGATCTGACGGTGGAACAGCGGGTACAGCGGCACCTGCTCGGCCAGAAGGTCGAAGCACTGGTTCCACAGATCCTGCTGCTTGGAGCTGTCGGCCTCGCGCGCCTGCTGCATGAGATCCTGCAGCTCGGCCCACTTGCCGTCGGCGGCCTTGCTCCAGCACGTGCGGCCCTGCGTCCACACGTTGTCGCCGTACCACCAGCTCATGAGCAGGTCGGGGTCGTTACCGAAGCAGGTCGGGTCGCCCGGCGTGAGCATGACGTCGTAGGAGAGCGTCGAGTCGGAGGCGGCGTACTCGCTCCAGTTGACCTTCTGCTCGTCGATGGTGCACTCGACGCCGATGGCCTTGAGGTCTTCCTGGATCTGCGGAGCGAGGTCCTTGACCCAGTTGTTGTTCACGACGAGCGTGAAGGCGAGGTTCTCCTGGCCGGCCTCGGCGAGCAGGCTCTTGGCCTTGTCAACGTCGTGCGTGTAGACCGTGGCGGCCTTGTGGTAGTTGGCATGCTCTTCCGGCAGGAAGCCCGTGACCGGGGCGGCATGGCCGTTCAGCTGGTTGGAGATGAGCTTGTCCACGTCGATGGCGTAGTAGAGGGCCTGGCGCACGCGGTAGTCGTCGAACGGGGCCTTCAGCGTGTTGAACATGAAGAACGCCTGGTTGAAGCCCTGGGCGTACTCGACGGTGGCGCCGGCGGCGGAGAGCTGGTCGGCGTTGGCGTCGGGCACGTTCTCCATGACCTGCACCGTGGCCTCCTGCAGCGCCGTCGTGCGGGCGGTGCCGTCGAGCAGGATGTTCCACTCCATGGCGTCAGCCGTGGGCTTGTACTGGCCCTCGTAGTTCGGGTTCGGGGCGAACTTGATGGTGCCGCCGTCGTCGCCGTTGACGCTCTCGTACATCCACGGGCCGGAGCCGATGGGCATGGTCTTGAGCTGGTCCTCGGTGAGGGAGGCGGGGAACACCTTCGCCACGGACAGGCGGTCCTTCAGCAGCGCGAAGGGGTACTTCAGCTTGATGGTGACCGTCTTGTCGTCCTTCTCGGCAACCGAGTCGATGAACGACAGGAACGCGCCGCAGGTGGCGTCGGCCATGTTGACCTCGAGGGCGTTCACCACGTCGGCCACGGTCACGTCCGTGCCGTCGGAGAACTTGGCGCCGTCGCGCAGGGCGATTTCGTACTCGGTGTCGGTGACCTTCGTGGGGTCGCCGGCGGCAAGCGCGTTGTAGGTCTTGTAGGTGTGCAGGTCGAGGTCGTACAGGCCCTCGAACACATGCCACGTGGCGGCCAGCATGAGCGCGGAGCCGCCGTTCAGGCCCACGGGGTTCACGTTCGTGGACGTGTAGGCGCAAGCGCCCGTCAGGGTGCCGCCCGCAGCGGGAGCGTCGGTTCCGGCGTCCTTCTTCGGCTCATCGGTCTTCGTGTCGCCGCCTCCGCCGCAACCGGCGAGCGCGAGACCGGCGGCCGTCGCGGCGACGGCGCCCCCCGCAAGGAACGTGCGGCGGGACAAAGGTGCTTTCAAAGGCTGTTCCATAGGTTTCCCTCCATTCGGTGACGGGGCCTTCCTGCCCCGAGCATACGCGCATGCTTGCGCACGCGCACAACAGCTCCGCCTATTATGGTGCAAAACCGCTCGAAAATAAAGAACTTGTAAGCTCAATATTGTTCTTACTATTCTAGTAGGAGAATATATGAACTGGGGAAACGCGTGTTATCATGCGACGTATGGACAGATGTAAGCAGATGGTAAACGCCCCGTTTGGTGCGCGTGCACGAGGGGAGTCCTCGGATTCCGAAGAACGCCCGGCGCGTTTCCTCGCCCGGGTCGAGCTCTTGGCGATCCATGCACTGCCCGCGCCGGCCCGCGTGGCGCCTCCGCCCGCCTCGAGCGAGGCCGTGCGCAAGTCCATGCAGGGCAACAAGCGCAGCAACACGAAGCCCGAGCTGCTGGTGCGCGCTCGGTTGCGGGAAGCGGGGCTCACGGGCTACCGTTTGCAGTGGAAGGTGCCCGGCCGCCCCGACGTGGCGTGGCCGGGCAAAAAAACGGCGCTGTTCATCAACGGCTGTTTCTGGCATCGCTGCCCGCATTGCAAGCCGCGCCTTCCCAAAAGCAACGTCGAGTACTGGGTGGTGAAGTTCGAGCGCAACGTCGAGCGCGACGAGCGGAGCCAGGCCGCCCTCGAGGCCATGGGCTGGAAGGTCCATGTCGTCTGGGAATGCCAGCTGAAGAAGAAGACCATCGACGCCACCATGGCCGAGCTCCTTCCCCAATTGGCCGAGGAGTTGGGAAAGGAATTGAGCTCTTTTTAATAGCATATCCCGCTCTCCATAGTCTGGTCACAATTCGCGCCGTCGCCGATCACCCGCGCCCCCGTGCATGCCGTCCGCCGCCGCGTCCCTCGAGCCGACTAAAGTGCGCTGGTATCATAAACGGTGTTTTCCCAAGGGAAGGCGAGCGTCAAGCGAGAGGATGGGTGGAGGTCCGTCGGCGCGTCCGCGCCCGCGTACCGCATAGCGCTTGTGCGCTCCCGCGCGAGCTTTCGGCCAGAGCAGGTCCCCTTCAAAGGAGAGGTGTATGACGAGAGAATTCAAGTCCATGGACGGCAACAACGCCGCAGCGTACGTATCCTACGCGTTCACCGAGGTGGCGGGCATTTACCCCATCACCCCGTCGAGCCCGATGGCCGACCTGGTTGACCAGTGGTCCGCCGCCGGCCAGAAGAACATCTTCGGCACGAAGGTGAAGGTGTGCGAGATGCAGTCCGAGGGCGGTGCCGCCGGCGCGGTGCACGGCTCGCTGGCCGCAGGCGCGCTCACCACCACCTACACGGCCTCCCAGGGCCTGCTCCTCATGATCCCCAACATGTACAAGATCGCCGCCGAGCAGCTGCCGAGCGTGTTCCACGTGAGCGCCCGTACGGTGGCCACGCAGGCGCTTTCCATCTTCGGCGACCATTCCGACGTCATGGCCTGCCGCCAGACGGGCTTCGCCATGCTGGCCGAGACCAACGTGCAGGAGGTCATGGACCTGTCCGCCGTGGCGCACCTGGCCGCCATCAAGGGCCGCGTTCCCTTCATCAACTTCTTCGACGGCTTCCGCACGTCCCACGAGGTGCAGAAGATCGCCGTGTGGGACTACAACGACTTGGCCGAGATGTGCGACATGGACGCCGTGCGCGCCTTCCGCGACCACGCGCTCAACCCCGAGCATCCCGCCATGCGCGGCAGCCACGAGAACGGCGACGTGTTCTTCCAGCACCGCGAGGCCTGCAACAGCCACTACGACGCGCTGCCGGCCATCGTCGAGGACTACATGCACCAGGTGAACGCCAAGCTCGGCACGAACTACGAGCTGTTCAACTACTACGGCGCCCCGGACGCCGACCGCGTGATCGTGGCCATGGGCTCGTTCTGCGACGTGGTGGAAGAGGTCATCGACTACCTGAACGCCCACGGCGAGAAGGTGGGCCTGGTGAAGGTGCGCCTGTACCGTCCGTTCGTGAGCGAGAAGTTCATGGCGGCGCTGCCGGCAACCGTGAAGAAGATCGCGGTCATGGACCGCACGAAGGAGCCGGGCGCGCTCGGCGAGCCGCTGTACATGGACGTGGTGAACGCGCTTGCGCACGAGGGCAGCACTGATCTTGTCGTGGTGGGCGGCCGCTACGGTCTGGCGTCGAAGGACACCCCGCCCTCGTCGGTGTTCGCCGTGTACAAGGAGCTCGAGAAGGACGCCCCGGCGCGAGAGTTCACCGTGGGCATCGTGGACGACGTGACGAACCTGTCGCTGCCCGAGGATCCCGCGAGCCCCAACACGGCTGCTCCGGGCACGGTGGAGTGCAAGTTCTGGGGCCTCGGCGGCGACGGCACCGTGGGCGCGAACAAGAACTCCATCAAGATCATCGGCGACCACACCGACAAGTACGTGCAGGCCTACTTCCAGTACGACTCGAAGAAGACGGGCGGCGTGACCATCAGCCACCTGCGCTTCGGCGACTCGCCCATCCGCAGCACCTATTATGTGAACAAGGCCGACTTCGTGGCCTGCCACAACCCCTCCTACGTCACCAAGGGCTTCCGCATGGTGAACGACGTGAAGCCGGGCGGCACGTTCATGATCAACTGCCAGTGGACGCCGGAGGAGCTTGAGCACCACCTGAACGCCGAGGCGAAGCGCTACATCGCCAACAACGACATCAAGCTCTACACCATCAACGCCATCGACCTTGCCCGCGAGATCGGCATGGGCAAGCGCACGAACACCATCCTGCAGTCGGCGTTCTTCACGCTGGCGAACGTGATCCCGCAGGACGAGGCCATCCAGTACATGAAGGACGCGGCCACGAAGTCCTACCTGAAGAAGGGCCAGGACGTCGTGGACATGAACCATCGCGCAATCGACGCCGGCGCCACCGCGTTCGTGCAGGTGGAGATACCGGCCAGCTGGGCCGACGCCGTGGACGAGGGCGAGCAGCCCGCGCTCGAGGGCCGCGCCGAAGTGGTGAAGATGGTGCGCGACATCATGGAGCCGGTGGGCCGCATGGACGGCGACCGCCTGCCCGTGTCGGCCTTCGTGCCGCACGTGGACGGCCAGTTCG
This sequence comes from Gordonibacter massiliensis (ex Traore et al. 2017), assembly GCF_019731765.1. NCBI lineage: Bacteria > Bacillati > Actinomycetota > Coriobacteriia > Eggerthellales > Eggerthellaceae > Gordonibacter > Gordonibacter massiliensis (ex Traore et al. 2017). Next base: position 230,121 of record NZ_JAASIO010000009.1, read on the forward strand.
AGCAGGGTGCCGCTGCCTACGAGAAGCGCGGCGTGGCCGTGAGCGTGCCCGCGTGGGACGCCTCGACCTGCATCCAGTGCAACCAGTGCGCCTTCGCGTGCCCGCACGCCACCATCCGCCCGTTCGCGCTCACCGAGGCCGAGGCCGCGGCGGCTCCGGCGGCCATCACGCTCGTGCCGGCGAAGGGCAAGGCCGCTGCCGGCCTGCAGTACACGCTGGCCGTGTCGCCGCTCGACTGCATGGGCTGCGGCGTGTGCGTGAACGTGTGCCCCTCCGACTCGCTTTCCATGGTTCCCACGGAAAGCCAGCTCGACCAGCAGGAGGTCTTCGACTACTGCGTGGAGGCCGTGTCCGACAAGCCCGAGCTGGAGGATGCCAGCGTCAAGGGCAGCCAGTTCAAGCAGCCGCTGCTCGAGTTCTCGGGCGCCTGCGCCGGCTGCGCCGAGACGGCGTACGCCAAGCTCGTCACCCAGCTGTTCGGCGACCGTATGTACATCACGAACGCCACGGGCTGCTCGTCCATCTGGGGCGGCCCGGCCGCCACGTCGCCGTACGCGGTGAACAAGGACGGCCACGGCCCGGCCTGGTCGAACTCGCTGTTCGAGGACAACGCCGAGCACGGTCTGGGCATGCTGCTGGGCCACGAGGCGGTGCGCACGCGCCTGGTGGGCAAGCTGGAGGCCATGGCGGCCAACGACAAGACCCCGGCCGACACGAAGGAGCTCATCGCAACGTACCTCGACACGCTGGAGGACGGCGAGGCCAACGCCCAGGCGGCGCGCGCCCTCGTCCCCGCGCTCGAGGCCGCCGCTGCGGCCGGCTGCCCCGAGGCGCCCGAGGTCCTCGAGGACAAGGACTACCTGGGCGCGAAGTCGTTCTGGATCTTCGGCGGCGACGGTTGGGCTTACGACATCGGCTACGGCGGACTCGACCACGTGCTGGCGTCCGGTCAGAACGTGAACGTGTTCGTGTTCGACACCGAGGTGTACTCCAACACGGGCGGCCAGGCCTCCAAGGCGTCCAACATCGGCCAGGTGGCGCAGTTCGCCGCCGCCGGCAAGGACATCAAAAAGAAGAGCCTCACCGAGATCGCGATGAGCTACGGCTACGTGTACGTGGCGCAGGTGGCCATGGGCGCCAAGCCGGCCCAGACCATCAAGGCCATCGCCGAGGCCGAGGCGTACCCCGGACCCTCGCTCATCATCGGCTACTCGCCCTGCGAGATGCACTCCATCAAGGGCGGCATGGCCAACTGCCAGGACGAGATGAAGAAGGCCGTGGACTGCGGCTACTGGAACCTGTTCCGCTTCAACCCGGCCGCCGAGCCCGGCAAGAAGTTCACGCTGGACTCCAAGGAACCCGCAGGCGGCTACCAGGAGTTCCTCATGAACGAGGCGCGCTACAGCCGCTTGACCCGCGAGTTCCCCGAGCGCGCCACCGAGCTGTTCGAGCGCAACGAGCAGGCCGCCATGGACCGCTACGAGCACCTGCTGAAGCTGAAGGACCTGTACGCTCAGGCGTAGGAGTTCCGCGGGCCTCCGGCCCGCGGAACCGGCCGACGCTGCGGTCGGCCGTGGCACCCGACCTCGCGGCGATGCCGAGGGCTCGCGTACGCAAGTACGCTTCGCCCTCGCCATCCCCACGATCTCGTGCACCACGGCCGACCTCGCTGACTTACTAGCGCCAACCCGTACGTTAGTTATGCGAGCGTAGCTCGCATAAGGGCCGCCGGATTGCTCCGGCGGCCCTTTTTGTATTCAGCTCGCTTTTCGATACCACTCCGCGTAGGGGCGGCCTGCTGGCCGCCCCTACGCGGCACCTTTGCAGCTCGCCACGCCGTGTGGCAAGCGCACCGCTTGCTCGCGACCAGCCGCTTCCTATCTTGATGTTGTACATAATTCGTTGTACGCGTCGCCCTGAAAAAGCTCATAACAAAAGTGGTTGGACAATCTCCTAACCCATTGGGGACAGCCTACGTCTTTACGGAGGTGGTTCCATGGTCGGGTTCGTTTTCACTTCTTGCATAAATGGTAGCGTGGTGCTACCATGATACCTGAACGAAGCAAGCCGCAGTACGATTTGGGAACCGTGAAGAGGCTGGTATTCGACGGCTCGTATGCTGAAACGAAAAAGAGCACCCAATGGCTCAGAAACCATGGATACGATCCGTCGATAGCGCGAAGGATACTTTGCTCGCTTGCAGATGATGAATTCGTCGAATCGTTGCCGCCCGCTCGCGACGGTGGGTTGTGGGCCGACGTGTACCGATGCGCTTTCGAAGACGAAGAAGCAGACGGGTTGTTCTACGTTAAGTTCGTCGTGTCTGACGAGTCGCTCGTCGTCGTTTTGATGTCGTGCAAAGAGTGGGGGTATGGATGGTAGGCAAGCTTGCTCGATGCGTGGAATGCGGCGCCAAGGTCAATTGGATCACGGGCCCGGTCGAATGGGATGTCAAGGGCGAGCGCATCGCGGTCGACAAGGTCGAGCATGGGGTATGCTCGGTATGCGGCGAAACCTATTTCAACGAGGGGGTTTCGAGCGATGTTCAGCGGCGCGCCGTCGATGCTTACAAATCCGCTCATGGCTTGCTTTCGGGTGCGGAGATTCGCCTGTTGCGCCAGCGACTCGGGTTGTCGCAGGCCCGTTTCGAGCAGCTCATCGGCGCGGGTCCCAAAACGGTGGTTCGCTGGGAGAACGGAACCGTGTTTCAAAATCGCACGGCCGACACGCTCATGAGGGTGCTGCGCGATTACCCCCAGGTGGCGCAGGACCTTCTTCGCCGCGTCGACGCTTGACCTTTGAGGGCGAAAAAAGGGGGCGCACCGCCGAAACAGTCAGTGGCGCGCCCTTCGTAGGGGCGGCAAGCGCCCCATGCGGCTTCGCAGTGCCGCACGCCCTTCCCGCGGCGCTAGCAGCCGCAGTCGCATCCCTCGTCCACGTACAGGTTCATCGGGTACGCCAGGTACTCCACGGGCTCCAGCTTCTCCACGGTCACGAAGCCCGGCGGCGCGGCGAGGATCGTGGGAATGCGGTTCACCACCGTCGCGCAGGTGTGCTCCGGCGTGGCCGGCTTCGCCACGGAGAAAGACGTGTCCGGCTCGCCGAACAGCTTCCACGTGCACAGGTCGCCGTCGTCGGGTCCGTACACCTTGCCGATGCACTGCGTTTCGATCACGGGCCCTTGGAACGTCTCGGTGGTCACCACGGCGCTCATGCCGATGCAGCGTCCGGCGGGAATCGTCTCGCCCATGGTGGCGGAGTACGTGTCCTCCTCGGCGATGAAGGGCACGGATTTCTGCGTCTGGCTCTTGATAGTCCAGCCGAAAAGCGACGCCAGCGCCTCGTTCGAGTTCCACACGTAGGACGGCTCGATCTCTTCGGGGTGGGCGAGCGTCGCCTCGAACTCCTCGGGCGTGAGGCCCACGCCGTGCGCCTTCGCCAACGCCAAGCCGTAGTCCTCCACGTTGTAGCTCGTGGCGCCTTCTATGCGGTCGATGCGGTGCACGCCGCCCGCCACGCAGCCCACGAGGTTGATCCAGAAGATGTCCTGCATGCCCGACCCCACGATGGTGCAGCCCGTCTCCTTCGCCAGCGCGTCGAGCTTGTTCGTGAGCGCGGCGGCCGTCGTCCACGGGTAGATGGCCTCCTCGCAGGTGGTCACCACGTCGATGCCGCGCGCGGCGCACGCCTCGAACATGGGATAGACGTCTTCCACGAAGCTGAACAGCTCCAACACGGCGATATCGGCATCGCATTCGTCGAGCACGCGCTCGGCGTCGCTCGAGATGGCCACGCCCAGCTTGCAGTCCAATCCGGCGAACTCGCCCGCGTCCATGCCCTGGAGCGCCGGGTCGGTGTCGATTGCGCCCACGATCTCGGCGCCCTTCTCGTGCAGATAGCGCAGCGTGAGCTTCGCCATCTTCCCGCATCCGTACTGCACCACGCGGATCTTCTCTCGGTTCATGATGCCTCCTTATCGGTCGGGTGGTTCCTCAAGCCCGATTGTAGACCCCTCGGCCATCCCCGTCGAGGCCGTTGCGATACGGTAACGAGCTTTAGAAAGAGTGCCCGAGAAGCAAGAAGCGGCTCGACGCAGAGACGTCGAACCGCTCGAAAAGACGAAGCGCGCATGTGACCGCTGGTTTATGCCAGCAGCTTCTCCGCCAGGGCCAGCTTCACGCAGCACACGAACACGTCCATGGCGGCGTCCAGCTCGTCCAGCGGGGGCAGGGTGGGGGCGATGCGGATGTTGGAGTCGCGCGGGTCCTGCTTGTACGGCCAGGTGGCGCCGGCGCCCGTCATGGTCACGCCCGCCTCCTTGGCCAGCGACACGATGCGCTTCGCCGTGCCCTCGGGCGCGTCGAACGACACGAAGTAGCCGCCGCGCGGGCTCGACCACGAGCAGCCGCCCACGTCGGCCAGGCCCTCTTCCAGCTTGCTCACCACGAGCTCGAACTTCGGGCGCAGGATGGCGGCGTGCTTGGCCATATGGGCCGCCAAGCCCTCGGCGTCGTGCAGGAACTTCACGTGGCGCAGCTGGTTCAGCTTGTCGTAGCCGATGGTGCCCACGCCCATGCGCTTCTTGATCTCGGCGATGTTGTCGGGGCTGGCCGCGATGGCGGAGATGCCCGCACCGGGATGGGTCACCTTCGACGTGGAGGCGAACTTGAAGTAGCGGTCCGGGTTGCCCGCCTCGCGGCACGCCGCGCCGATGTCGAGCAGCTGGTCCTGGTCGGCCGCGTCGTCGTAAAGATGGTGCACGCAGTAGGCGTTGTCCCAGAAGATGCGGAAGTCATCCGCCGCGCACTCCATGGCGGCCAAGCGGCGAACCACGTCGTCGGAGTACGTGACGCCGCCGGGGTTCGAGTACTTCGGCACGCACCAGATGCCCTTCACGGACGCGTCGCCGGCCACCAGGCGCTCGACCTCGTCCATGTCCGGGCCCTCGGCGGTCATGGGCACGGGGATCATCTCGATGCCGAACGCCTCGGTCACGCCGAAGTGGCGGTCGTAGCCCGGCACGGGGCAGAGCCATTTCACGCTCTCGTACTGGCACCACGGCACAGAGCCCAGCGTGCCGAAGTCCAGGCAGCGCGCCACGGCCTCGTACATGAGCGAAAGGCTGGAGTTGCCGCCGATGACGATGTTCTCGGGCGCCTCTTCGACCATGCAGGCCATGAAGCGCTTGGCCTCGGGCAGGCCGTCCAGCACGCCGTAGTTGCGGCAGTCCGTGCCGTCTTCGGCGCGGCAGTCTTCGGCCGTCGTCACCAGGGACAGCATGGGCATGCTCAGGTCCAGCTGGTCGGCGCCGGGCTTGCCGCGCGCCATGTTGAGCGCGAGGCCGCGCGCCTTGATCTCGGCGTACTGGGTCTCGAGCTCGGCTTTGCGCGCGCCCAGCTCGTCTGTCGACAGGTCCGCGTACGTTGTCATCGTCATCCTTTCGCTCTGCGGTGTCATGTCCATCAGCCAGTATACGACTTGCCCCCGCATGCGTCGACCGCGATTGCACGGGGGAGCCCATTTCCCGCGCGAACGCCTGGCCCGCTTTCGCCGCGCGGGATCCTTCGGCTCCGGCGGCAAAACGCCGATGGATGATAAAAATAATCCATCCTGCGAGCTGCTCGGCCAGGCGATTCAGGCTGTTATGGTGATGCGCCTCATACCGGCTCCCTCTTACGATGCCGCTTGCCCGCACGCGCGGGCAGGACCATACGAGGAAGGGACGAACCATGGAATCCATATCGCGCAGGAAGTTCTTAGGGCTCGGGGCGACGGCGGCCGCGGTAGCCGCAGGCGGCGCCCTTGCGGCAGGTTGCAGTTCTCCGGATCCCGCACATCAAGGATCGGCCGACTCGAATTCGGGAAGCGGCAAAGCGGTCGACTTCTCGAAGATGGAAGCGGGCACGTTGAAGGTGGGAGCCGGGCATGCGGACATCAAGCTCGACGCGTACTGCCCCATCGAAGAGGGCAACACCCAGGCGGGCGGCACGCCCGACTTCGTGCATTCGGAGGGCTACTACACCAACGTGCACGAAGGACACGACCTGCGCTTCTCCATCGTCCTTATCGAATTCAACGACCAAAGGTACGCCATCAGCTCCATCGAGCACGTGAATCCGGTCAACATCGACGCCGACAAGAAACTCATCGAACAGCTCACCGGCGTGGATCCTGCGAGCCAGTGGTACCACAACCCGCACGTGCTCAGCGCTCCGCACGACATTCCCCAGGAGGCCATCGATGCGGCTATCACGGAGGCGTGCGAGGCCGCCACGGCGAGTCTGCGGGACGCGAAGTACGGCTTCGGCGAGGGCGTGACCTACGCGAACACGAACCGCTGCTACGAGACGGCCGCCGGATGGAACCAGGTGTCCAACGACGCCGGGAACACCGACCACGTGCTGCCGGTCATGCGCTTCGACGACGCCAAGGGCAATCCCATCGCCATCCTCTACACCGTGAACATGGCCGCAGGCACGTTGGAGAACGCCATGAACTCCGAGATCGACCCCGCCGGCCGCCAAATAACCTGCGACATCGCCGGACTGTCCGAGCGTGCCGTCGAGGAATACTACGGCGGAGACTGCGTGGCCGTCTACTTCGCCGGATGCACGGGCGACCAGTGGGGCAGCGTGCGCGCCGAGTACAACTACGTGACCGGCCCGAAGGACGACCTCGAGTACAAAACCGGGTTCTTCGACACCGCTGCGGGCTTCCTCATGCTCGACGTGGCATCGAGCCGCTTGGCCGTCGCGGTCATCGACGCGGCGAACGGGATCGAGACCGGCGACGCGCACGTCGTGGCGTACGAGAACCAGAAGTTCGAGTACAAGCAGCTGGACAAGGACAAGCTGAAGGCGGGATCCGATCCCAAGACGTTCCAGTACGTCCAGTCGGAAAGCAAGCCCACCTGCACCACGGACGTGTCCGTGTTCGCCATAGACGACGTGGCCTTCACCGGCGTCAAGCCCGAGATGAACATCCAATCGCTGAAGGACGTCCGCGCGGGCTCGCCCTACGCGCACAACATCATGCAGTGCTGGGTCAGCTTCGACGGCGATTCCGTGCAAGGCTACCTGCCCGACCAGGAGGGTTTCGACCAGAGCGGCAAGCAGGCGTCCAAGACGAGCTTCATGCCCGGATCCGCCGAGGAGATGGTGGGGCACGCGGTGGACATGCTGGATAACCTGTATCCCCAAGCTTGACGGAGCGCCGCCGCATGCGGCGGACGTCGGCGGGTCAACCGTCCGGCAACCGCCGCATCTCAGCGGCGCGGGGCTCGGCGCGGCATGCGCCAAGGCGTCTACGATGCGCTTGAAGCGAACGGCGCGACCGGTTGCGCCCGATGCGCATCCGGTCGCTTTCCCGAAAGGAGGCGCCATGCCCATACCGAACCCGCGTGCGAACGAGAAGAAGGAAACCTACATCTCCCGTTGCATGGAGACCGTCACGAAAAACGAGAAAGACGAGTTCCCCTCGCAAAAGCAACGCGCTGCCATCTGCTATTCGACCTGGGACCGCTGGCAAAAGGAGCACGGCCATCCCGAGAAGGCCGAGAAGTAGCGGCTGGGGAGGGACGGGCGGAAACGACGTGCGTCGACATGCCCGCCGCGGCTCGCTCGGCGCACGGAGCGGCCACCGGGGTCAATCCAATTCCAGCGCGTCCAGAAGCGGTCGGTAGGCCTCGACGAGGTCGTTCAGGCGCATGCGCGCGTTCGCGGGGCTCGTCGAGGGCAGGGCGACGTGCGGCACGCCCGGCAGCATGCCCGCGCAGTGGCGGCGGTACAGCTCTGCCGCCTTCGAGCCCGTGGTGAACACGGCGGAAAGCGGTGCCGCGGCGCCGATGCGCGCAAGGTCGTTCGGCCGCGCGTCGGTTATGGACGCGTCGGAGGCGCCCTGTATGGTGCACGCGGCCAGCACGTCCCAAAGCGCGATGCGGTGCGCGAGTAAAAAGGCCGTCCGGGCGGCGTTGCCCTGCGGCTCCGGCTCGCCGAACAGCGCGCCCATAACCTTCCAGAAGCGGTTCTGGGGATGCCCGTAGTAAAATCCCACCTCGCGCGACTTCGGCGAGGGCATCGTGCCCAGCACGAGCACGCGCGACCGCGCGTCGAAGACCGGCTCCAGCGTGTGGGTTATGCGTGCGGGCTCCACGACCGTGCGCGCCTTGCTCGTTCGCGTGCGCCGGCTACGCGCGGCTCGGCAGCTCGAGCGCGGCCTCGTCCAGCACGTGGCCGCGGATGGCGCGGCGGAACTCGTTCAAGTAGTAGCCTTCGGCCAGGTCGAGCTCGCAATCGAGCGCGTACACGGTCAGCGTGTAGTCATGCGTCTTGTCGGGCGGGTACGGGCCGGCGTAGCGATGGATGATGCGCGGGTCGGTGTGCGAGCCCGCCAGGGGCGACCAGTCGCTGTTCGAGCCCTGCACGCACGGCACGGCGCCCGACGCACTGGCGTTCTCGGGGATGAGGCGCGTGTCGGCGGGGAAGTTGCACGCGATCCAGTGGATCCAGCAGAAGCCTCCCACGGGTATGGCGTCCCAGTCAAGGAGCGTGAGCGCCAGCGACCGGGCGTTTTCGGGAACGCCGTCTATCTCGATGGGAAACGACACGCACGGATGGCCGTCGACGGTGTCCTCGACGGGCGCGTACTTGCCGTAGCGGTCGGGGAGGAGGCCGTTTTCCAGGTTCACGGAGATGTTCATGCGACGCGCTCCTTTCACGGGCGGCGAGAGCCGCGGGCTGCTTCGATTCCCATTATACAAAAAAGGAGGGCCGAAGCCCTCCTTGCGAAACCGGGTTGAAACGATGCGGCTAGAACTGCAGCGCGCAGGTGAAGCCCGCCCACGAAAGGGCGTCCGTGTCGCGCACGTACGCGTTGAAGGTGGGGGCGTGCACGTAATGCGATCCGCCGTAGCTCACGGCGATGCCCACGTGCTGGGGACGGTACAGCACGTCGCCCGGACGCGCCTGGGACACCGGCACGATGTTCTTAGCGCAGGCGTACAGCGACTCGGTGTAGTGGGGAAGCGAGATGCCCACCTGCAAATACGCCCAGCGCACGAGGCCCGAGCAGTCGAAAGCGTCGGGGCCTTCGGCGGCCCAGACGTAGGGGCATCCGATGCGGCTCATGGCGTAGTCGGCCACAGAGCTGTAGGACCCCACCGATCCGCCGCCACCGCTGTACGAAGGGGGAACGTAGCTGTTGTTCCCGCCGCCGCCACCGGACGGAGGGGTGTAGGAACCGCCGCCACCGCCGTTGTTGGAGCTCTGAGCCTGCTGCCTGGCCGCCTCTTCGGCAGCGGCCTGCTCGGCGGCCGCGCGCGCCGCCGCCGCCTGCTCCTCGGCGAGCAGCGCCTGGGCCTCGGCGTCCAGGGAGTTCACCAGCTCGGTGGCCTGGGCGACCTTCGCCTCGGCTTCCGCTTGGATCACTTTGGCTTCCGCGGCCTTGTCGGCGGCGATCTTCTCTTGGCGAGCGTATTCGTCCTTCGACGCCTGGAGCTCTTCGCGCAGGGTCTTCGTCTCGTCGACCATGGTGCCGTCGTTCTCGTTCATCTTGTTCAGCAGATCCCAGTTCTGCGTGAACTCCTCGAACGACGATGCGCCCATGACAAAATCGAGGAAGCTCGACGAGCCGGTGCGGTACATGCTGCGGGCACGCGTTCCCAGCTTGTCCTGAAGGTCGGCGATCTTGCCGTTAGCTTCATCGATCTTGACTTGTTCGGCTTCCATGGCCGCCTGGGCGACCTCTTGCGCGTCGAGCGCCTGCTTGTAGCTGTCGGCGGCGGCTTCGAGGTCCGCCTGGAGGCCGACGAGTTGGTTGCGGACGGCGTCCGCCTCGGCCTGCTTCTCTGCAGCCGTCGCCGCGAAAGCGGACGAGGGTGCTACGATCGATGCGGCACCGAGCGCGACGGCACCGCCAATGAACGCTCGCCTGCTGAGTCCGTTTGTATGCTCCGTCATTCAAAAACCTCCTGAATTGAGCACGTAGTATGTGTGGGCAAAAGCAGTGCGAATCATAGCACGTTTGCGCAGATGGGCAAAAAATGTTGTGAACGTGTTTCATAAGTCCAGATCAACGCTAGGGGTTTCCCAAGCGGTCGCCGCGCAAGCGTTTCGAAGTCGTCGCGCGAAGGCAAACAAGCCGTGGAACTGGGGAAATGTTCAACCACAAGGTATTGGGGCTCGGCGTTCTACATGTTGTGGGGCTCGTGCTGGACGAACCTCGCGGCGGCTTTCCTCGGCTCCTCTGGCGCGGCGCTGGTGCAGCCGCACTATAAAGAAGGGCCGCACCGCCGCCCGCTCCCGTCCGCTGTTCCCGCGTCCTGAGGGCTCCGGAATAGCTACTATATATAGGTGAGCCAAGCGCGCAGCGATAAGCTGCGGCTCGCGAGGGGAAACCTCCATGCGGGGAAGGCGCCCGCGCTCCCTTCGCGCGCGTTTCCGCACGAAAAAGGAGGAATCGTGGAGACACACCCGGGGGCGTGTAGGTAGTTGACACGTTGATGATCCTAGCGTATTATTCATCTGCTCGCGCGTTCGGAACATCCGAAACACGCGGCAGGCAGCTTGATAAATACACATGAATTGAGCGAAACAGGGGCGTGTGCCCGAGTGGTTAAAGGGGACGGGCTGTAAACCCGTTAGCTATGCTTACCTAGGTTCGAATCCTAGCGCGCCCACCATCTAGTCGCCTGTGTAGCTCAGCAGGTAGAGCACTTCCTTGGTAAGGAAGAGGTCGTCGGTTCAAGTCCGATCGCAGGCTCCATTTCAAACATGGCGGTGTAGCTCAGTTGGTTAGAGCACACGGTTCATACCCGTGGCGTCACTGGTTCAAATCCAGTCACCGCTACCATTTGATTATTCCGCGTCCGCTTGTCGGACGCGTCATTATTTTGTTTTGATTTTCGCGCAAGCGAACCTTAATAAGGAGGATGAAACATGGCTAAGGAGAAGTTCGAGCGTTCCAAGCCGCATGTTAACATCGGCACCATCGGCCACGTCGACCACGGCAAGACGACCCTCACGGCCGCCATTTCCAAGACGCTGTCCGAGAACGACGGCACGCACGGCTCCGCCCACGCGGACTTCACGGCCTTCGAGAACATCGACAAGGCTCCCGAGGAGCGCGAGCGCGGCATCACGATCTCCATCGCTCACATCGAGTACGAGACGGATTCCCGCCACTACGCGCACGTCGACTGCCCCGGTCACGCCGACTACGTGAAGAACATGATCACGGGTGCTGCCCAGATGGACGGCGCCATCCTCGTTATCGCCGCCACCGACGGCCCCATGGCCCAGACCCGCGAGCACATCCTGCTTGCCCGTCAGGTCGGCGTTCCCTACATCGTCGTGTTCCTGAACAAGTGCGACATGGTCGACGACGAAGAGCTCCTCGAGCTCGTCGAGATGGAAGTTCGCGAGCTGCTCGACAGCTACGAGTTCCCGGGCGACGACACCCCGATCATCCGCGGCTCCGCTCTGAAGGCCCTCGAGGGCGACAAAGAGTGGCAGGAGAAGGTCTGGGAGCTCATGGACGCGGTCGATTCCTACATCCCCACGCCGGAGCGAATGATCGACAAGCCGTTCCTGATGGCCGTCGAGGACACCATGACCATCACCGGCCGCGGCACCGTTGCCACCGGCCGTGTGGAGCGCGGTACGCTGCACGTGAACGACCCGCTGGAGATCATCGGCATCAAGGAGACCCAGAACACGGTCTGCACCGGTATCGAGATGTTCCGCAAGCTGCTCGACGAGGCCCAGGCCGGCGACAACATCGGCTGCCTGCTCCGCGGCGTCAAGCGCGAGGAGATCGTTCGCGGCCAGGTTCTCTGCAAGCCCGGTAGCGTGACCCCGCACACCGAGTTCGAGGGCCAGGTCTACATCCTGACGAAGGAAGAGGGCGGCCGCCACACGCCGTTCTTCGACGGCTACCGTCCGCAGTTCTACTTCCGCACGACGGACGTGACGGGCGTTGCCCACCTTCCCGAGGGCACCGAGATGGTCATGCCGGGCGACAACGTGGAGATCAAGGGCGAGCTCATTCACCCGATCGCCATGGAAGAGGGCCTGCGCTTCGCTATCCGCGAGGGTGGCCGCACGGTTGGCTCCGGCCGCGTGACGAAGATCATCAAGTAACACCGTTTTACCTGAACGCGGAGCCCGCGCTTGCGGGCTCCGCCCTTGAAAATTCATGTGTATGCCGATTACGTTATCAAGCTCGACACGTAAGCGATAAGAGGAGAATTCATGCGTACGTTGGTCACTTTGGCCTGCACCGATTGCAAGCGCCGCAATTACACGACCAAGAAGAACAAGCAGAACAATCCTGATCGCATTGAGTTGAAGAAGTACTGCAAGTGGTGCGGTCATCACACGACGCACAAAGAGACTCGATAGCGTTATCAGGGTAGGACAAGCAATAGGCCAGTAGCTCCAATTGGTAGAGCGGCGGTCTCCAAAACCGCATGTTGGGGGTTCGAGTCCCTCCTGGCCTGCCAGCTTGTTAATCTTGAGCAGCTTGCATTCAGGTTGCTTGTTCGAGCAGCTTGGAATCAGGCTGCTTGTTTGGCGTTTAGACGGATAACGATTTTCCCGGTTTTTTCTAGGGCGAAGGAATCAGATGGCGAAGAAATCGAAAACACAGCGCGCAAAGGCTTCGGCCGCGCGTGCCGCAAGAAAGGCGCAGGCCCTCGAGGCCGAGAGCGCCGCTGTCGAGGCGAAGGATATCGCCGAGGCCGATGCCGCCGCAACCGAACCCAAGAAGCGGTTTTTCAAAAAAGCCGACAAGGCCGAGTCCCCGGTCGCCGACAAGCAGGGCAAGAACATAGAGAAGCAGGCCGAGAAGAAGCCTGAGAAGAAGGTCGAGGCGAAGCCGAAGAAGCGCCGCTTCGGTTTCCTGAAAGACGTGCGTTCCGAGATGAAGCGCGTGACGTGGCCGACGAAGCAGGACGTGCTCCGCTGGAGCGTCGTGGTCGTGGTCGCGCTGCTGTTCTTCGGCGTGTACGTGGCCTTGCTCGACAACGTCGTCATCACGCCGGTGCTCGTGGGCATTTCGAGTCTGGGGGCATAAGGCATGTCGAAGAAGTGGTACGTTCTGCACACCTACTCGGGCTACGAGAACAAGGTGAAGAAGAACCTGGAGACGCGCATCGAGACCATGGGCCTCGAGAACAACGTGTTCGCCATCGAGATCCCCACCGAAATGGTGACGGAGATCAAAGAGGGCGGGCGCCGCGTCGAGAGCGAGAAGAAGGTGTTCCCGGGCTACGTGCTCGTCCGCATGGAGCTGGATGATCGCAGCTGGGCGGCCGTGCGCAACACGCCGGGCGTCACGGGTTTCGTGGGCAGCCAGGGCAACCCGGCCCCGCTCACCCGCGAGGAGTACAACAAGATCATGGGCATGGGCAAGCCGCGCGCCGGCGCCCCGAAGAAGACCTCCTCGTCCATCGAGGTGGGTCAGTCCGTCAAGGTGGTCTCCGGGCCGCTGGCGGAGTTCGACGGCGTGGTGTCGGAGGTGTCGCCCGATGCCGGCAAGGTGAAGGTGCTCGTGTCCATCTTCGGACGCGAGACCCCGGTGGAACTCTCGTTCGACCAGGTCGCCAAGATTTAAGAGCGAACATAAGCGGCGTCGCGTGCCCGCGTGGACCGGGGCTTCTCATTCGACACCAACCGCTGTGTTGATAGATTGATTTTGAATTTGAGTCAGCTGAAAGGATAGCTCTCATGGCTGAGAAGAAGCAAACCGGCTTTATCAAGCTGCAGATTCCCGCAGGCGCCGCCAACCCGGCTCCTCCGGTCGGTCCGGCCCTTGGCGCCCAGGGCGTCAACATCATGCAGTTCTGCCAGGCGTTCAACGCCCAGACGCAGGACCAGTCCGGCACCATCATCCCCGTCGAGATCACGGTGTACGAGGACAAGTCGTTCACGTTCGTGTGCAAGACCCCGCCGGCGGCCATCCTCATCAAGGAGAAGCTGGGCATCAAGAGCGGCGCGGGCATCCCCCACATGCAGTCCGTGGGCACGCTCACGGAGGATCAGCTCCGCGAGATCGCCGAGATCAAGATGCCGGACCTCAACGCGAACACCATCGAGGCCGCCATGGAGATCATCGCCGGCACGGCCCGCAGCATGGGCGTGCGCATCGAGGGTCGCGAGATGAAGATCAAGTACGTGCCCTCCAAGAAGGTCGCAGCCATGCTGCAGGGCAAGACGCTGGACGACGAAGAGTAGTTGCCGGCAGGTTCCATCAAGCGTGAACGCGGCCGCCCGAACCGGGCGGCCGCTTGAGCGATAGAAGACAGTGGAAGGGCGCCCCGCGCGTCCGCTACGAACCACGAAAGGAAGCACCATGACGAAGAAGTCCAAGAACTACCGCGCCGCTATCGAGAAGATCGGCGAAGAGGCGTACGCGCCGCTCGCGGCCATGAACCTGGTGAAGGAGGTGTCCTCCGCCAAGTTCGACGAGACGATCACGGTCGACTTCCGCCTGGGCATCGACACCCGCCAGGCCGACCAGCAGCTCCGCGGCACCGTGAGCCTGCCGAACGGCTCGGGCAAGACGGTCCGCGTGGCCGTGTTCGCCGAGGGCGAAGCCGCCCGCGCCGCCGAAGAGGCCGGCGCCGACATCGTGGGCTCCGACGAGCTCATGCAGCAGATCCAGGCCGGCGAGTTCAACTTCGACGCCGCTGTGGCCACCCCCGACCAGATGGGCAAGGTCGGTCGTTTGGGCAAGATCCTCGGCCCCCGCGGCCTCATGCCGAACCCCAAGCTCGGCACCGTCACCAACGACGTGGCGAAGGCCATCAACGAGCTCAAGGGCGGCCGCGTGGAGTACCGCGCCGATCGCTACGGCATCGCGCACGTCATCATCGGCAAGGCCAGCTTCACGGCCGAGCAGCTCGCCGAGAACTACGGTGCCGTGTACGACGAGATCCTGCGCATGAAGCCGGCTGCGGCCAAGGGCAAGTACGTGAAGTCCGTCTGCGTGTCGTCCACCATGAGCCCCGGCATCTCGGTCGATTCCTCCGTGAACCGCAACTACACGGAGTCCGGCGAGTAGATCGCGCGTTCGACGCCGACTGTTTGAAGAAGGGAGCCTGCGGGCTCCTTTCTTTTTGCCTCATTGGCGAACAGATGTTTCATGTGAAACATCTGAGCTGGCATGTGGCCTCAAGGTTGTTTCAGGGCTGGTAGGCGGCTCCAAGACAGCTTCAGCGGTCGTTTCGACATTCCGATTTCGGCATTCCGCGGAGTTTTCGCATTTCGCAGAGCGCTGTCTTATTCGATGGCGAATAAAGCGTTCGATTTTGAGATTTCAATGTGATATCATATTTGTATCACCTGGCAATGATGTGCGGGGTGCGAGCGGGCGCATGGGGTGCTTCGCTCGGGAGAGAAAGGAACCGTCATGTCCGCAGAGAAGACCGCCCGCGCGGCCGGAGGCGCGTCCGCAGAGAAGACCGTCCATGCGAAAAGCGGATGGCCCATGCTGTTGCTCGTGATCGTTCTGACGGCCGCTTGCGTCGCCGGCATCGTGGCGGGCGCCATGATGCTGCCGCCCGAGGACGTGCCCATCACCACGGGTGCTCAGACGTTCGGCTTGGTGCTGATGGTGGTGAGCATCGTCGCGGTGTGCGTCGGCCCGCTGCTCCTGTTCATGGGCTTCTTCACCATCCAGCCGAACCAGGCGCGCGTGCTCATCCTGTTCGGCGACTACAAGGGCACCGTGCGCGACGAGGGCTTCCATTGGGCGAACCCGTTCCTTTCGCGTTCGGCGGGCACGACCATCGACGCGCGCACGGGCAAGACGACGCCGAAGTCCACGAAGGTGTCGCTGCGCGCCCGCACGTACAACGGCGAGCACCTGAAGGTGAACGACAAGTGCGGCAACCCCATCGAGATCGCCGACGTCATCGTGTGGCGCGTCGAGAACACGGCCAAGGCGCTGTTCGACGTGGACGACTACAACTCCTACGTGCACACGCAGAGCGAGACGGCGCTGCGCCACGTCGCCACCACGTACGCCTACGACCAGATGCCCGGCGAGCTCGAGGGCGAGATCACGCTGCGCAGCAACATCGAGGAGGTGTCGGCGGCGCTCAAGGAGGAGCTTGCCGTGCGCCTGGAGAAGGCCGGCGTGGTCATCGACGACGCGCGCCTCACGCACCTGGCCTACGCGCCCGAGATCGCCCAGGCCATGCTCCGCCGTCAGCAGGCCGATGCCGTGATAGCCGCGCGCGAGAAGATCGTGCAGGGAGCGGTCGGCATGGTGGAGATGGCGCTGGCCGAGCTGTCGGCGAAGAACGTAGTTGATTTGGACGACGAGCGCAAGGCCGCCATGGTGTCGAACCTCATGGTGGTGCTCTGCGGCGAATCCGACGCCCAGCCCGTGCTGAACACGGGAACGCTGTACCAGTAAGGAAGGAAGGCGCCCCGACGGCTTCGTCGAGGCGCCTGCGGTGCGATCTATGGCGAAACGTAAACAATACCCGCTCCGCGTCGATCCGGCCCTCTGGGAGGCCGTGGAGCGCTGGGCTGCCGACGATCTGCGCAGCGTGAACGCGCAGGTGGAGTTCATCCTGCGTCGCGCGCTGGCGGACGCGGGAAGGCTGAAGAAGCCCGGCGACGGGGAAGCGGCTTCGGGCTACGACGAAGGCGCGTAACCGCCCGACCCAAAGGAAAGCAGGGCCCGGCGCATCGCCGGGCCCTGCTCGTTGCTATGCCAGCACGGCTTCGCGTTCTTCCTTCTGAACGCCCTCGCGGCCGAGGTCGTGGCCGGCGCCCTGCACGCGGCCGAGGTCCGTGTTGTCCTTCTTGCGGCTGCGCAGCTCGCGCAAGGGGCTTTCCGCGTCCTCGAGACGGTAGTCCTCGCCGTCCTTCTTCTGCAGCTCGCGGATGACGCGGTGGCTGGGAACGTCCTGGATGCGGCCGTTCACCTTGCTGTTCCAGTCGAAGAAGCGGAAGTCGCTCGGCAGGTCGTCCAGCTCGACGAACTCCTCGTCCTTCGCCGTGAGCGTGGCCTGCTCGGCCAGCACCTCGCGCACGTAGTCCTTCGTGGGGTGGAAGTCCAGAAGCTCGGGGAACTCCCCGTTGGGGATGAGCGATTGCCATTCCTCGTTCTCGTGCTTGTACAGCAGGTCGGCGGCCTTGTGCAGGTGGGCGACCTCCTGCTCGAAGTGGTGCTCCCAGATCTTCTTCACGTAGGGGTCGACTTCGGTCTCGGCGAACGAGTAGTACAGGTAGCACTCCATGTACTCGCGCAGCAGCAGGTTCTGCAGCCACGTGGCCGAGGGGTCCAGCAGCGCGCCGTAGTGCGTCACGTGCTCCTCTTCCACCATGCCGATCTCGAGGTAGAGGTCGCGGGCCACGCCCTCGGGCTGGGTGTTGCCCAGGTTCATGTAGAAGTTCATGGTCTGCTGCTCGCCGGCAGTCAGGATGAGCGCGCCGAGCGTCGTGCGGATGTCGGCCGTCTTGGCGTTGCGCGGGGCGCGCACGGAGTCGAACGGATGACGATGGTGCGCGACGGTCGGACGGCCCGGCGTGATCTCGATGGTGTCCTGCACCAGCTTGTGCGCGGGCAGATCCTCGTCCATCTTAAGCAGGTCGGCGTAGCGGTACAGGTGGTCGAAGTCCTCCAGCAGCGCGAAGTCCATGCACTGCTTCGCGTACATGTCGGGCTCGTGCATGGCGAGCCACGCCGTCAGGTCCACAGCCAGCTGCTCGTAGCCGATGGTGGTTTCGAGCGGCGTCTCGTCGGAGGGGGAGAGCCAGTTCACGTGCTTCTGCTGGCCCGCCTCGATACGGCGCATGAGCGCCAGGTCGCGGCGCAGGTCGTTGTCCTCGCAGTTGCGATGGAAGTTGTGGCCGAACATGACGGCCTCCACCTCGATGCCGTTCATGAGGATGATGCGGGCCTTCGTGTACGGGTCGGTCTCGAGCTTCTTGTAGGGGCGCGGGGACAGATCCTTCCAGTCGAGCATCATGTCTTCCAGCGATTTCTCGGGCTTCAGATCGAACGGGTTCATGCAGTGCCTCCTGTTCTTGCGGTTCACCTTGGTAGCGGCGCTTGGAAAAGCGCGCTGTGCCCCGCCATGCTAGCAGGCGTCGAAACGCCGTCCGCCGCGCGCGGAGGGCGCGTTGCTGGGGCGTGGCGCACCCGTAACGCCCGCGAGAGGGCCGTGCGCGGGCGGGGGGAGTGTTATACTGGGCGGCGACATTACCCGCAAAAGAGATAGGCAACACGGCATGATCATCAAGAAGTCACCGGCTGAGATCGAGGCCATGAAAGAAGCCGGCCGCGTTTCGGCCAAGGTGCTGCGCGAGGTGGGCGCGCGCGTGCGTCCCGGCGTGTCCACGTTGGAGCTGGACCAGTTCGCCGAGCAGCTCATCCGTTTGGAAGGCGGCATTCCGGCGTTCAAAGGTTACGGCGGGTTCCCCGGCTCCATCTGCGCGTCGGTGAACGAGCAGATCGTCCACGGCATTCCGTCGGCGGCCGTGGTGCTGCAGGAGGGCGACATCATCTCCATCGACACGGGTGCTATCGTGGACGGCTGGGTGGGCGACAACGCCTGGACGTACGCGGTGGGCCGCATCTCGCCCGAGAAGCAGCGGTTGCTGGACGTGACCGAGAAGTGCATGTGGGCGGGTCTCGACGCCGCGCGCCCCGGCAACCATCTGGGCGACATCGGGCATGCGGTGCAGTCCATCGCCGAGGCCGAGGGCTTCGGCGTCGTGCGCGAGTACGTGGGGCACGGCATCGGCCGCGACATGCACGAGGATCCGAACGTGCCGAACTTCGGCCACCGCCACGCCGGCGTGAAGCTTGAAGCGGGCATGGTGCTGGCCATAGAGCCCATGATCAACCTGGGAACGTACAAGACCCGTCAGATGCCGGACGGATGGCTCGTGTGCACGCGCGACGGGCAGCCGTCGGCCCACTTCGAGAAGACGGTCGCCATCACCGAGGACGGCCCCCTTATCCTCACCACCGAAGAGGGCTACCGCCGCCCGGTGTCCTGAGAGCGTGCTAGAAGGGGCAGGCGCCTTTCAGGGCGTAACCGGGGTAGGTGCCTTCCGGGGTGTTTTTGCGGCGGCTGATCGATAGGGGAGTCGTATGAAATCGAATCGCGCGGCGCTCGTTGCCGGGGCGGTGCTCGCCGCAGCGCTGCTCGCGGCCTTGGTCGCGATTGCAACATCGTCCGACGAGCTGGTGAGCGCGCTCGGCCTGATCGCATGGTGGACGGTGGCCGTGGCAGTTGTTCTGGGCTTCGCGGCGTTCCTCGCGCTGCGTAGGCGGGGCGGTGCGCTCAAGGTTGCAGCGACGATCGTCGCTGCGGCGATGGGGGCGGCCGTGGCGTTCTCGGCGTCCGTGTACGTGGCCGCGCCGTCGCTTTTGTTCTACCCGCACTTCGACGAGGAATCGTTCGCCCAACTGCAGGCGCAGCCTCAGGCGGAAGAGCTGGCGCTCGACACGGGGGCGGGGCGCCTGTCGGGCTGGCTGCTCCACAACGCGCCGGACGGCGCGCCGCTGGTCGTGTACTTCTACGGCAACGGGCAAAACGCGGCACCGCTTCTGACCGGGTTCCAGAACAACGATCGCCTGGGCGCGTTCGAGGGATACAACATCGCCGTGCTCGACTACCCGGGCTACGGCAAGACCGAGGGCGAGCCGTCCGAGGCGTCGCTCAAGGCGTTCGGCTTGGCCGTGTACGATGCGCTCGCCGAGCGCGACGACGTGGATCCTGCGCGCATGGCGGTGTTCGGCTACAGCATCGGCACGGGCGTGGCCACCTACGTTGCCAGCCAGCGCGACGTGGATTCCCTGGTGCTCATGGCGCCGTACGCAAGCGGCTACGACTTGTACAACAGCATGCTCGACGTGTTTCACGGCCCGCTCGGCGCGCTCGTGGCGTTCCGCATGGAGTCGGCGGAGTTCGCGCGCGACGTGGAGGCGCCGTCGCTCGTGCTGACGTCGGCCGACGACGAGGTGGTGCCCAGCGCGAGCTCGGAGCGTCTGGCGGCGGCGCTGCCGAGGTGCACGCTGGCGACGTATGAGGGCTTCGGCCACAACGAGTACTGGGCCTCGCCCGAGGTGCGAGCTGCGATCACCGACTTCTTGGCGAGGGAGCGGGGCTAGCCGGAAAACGCGTTGAAGCCCGTCACCGCCGCCCATATAAGGTAGGCGAGCAAGATGACGTCGACAAGGGCCATGCAACCGACGAGCGTGATGCGCGCGCCACGCACTCCGGTGCCGTGGATCATACCGAGGCGTTGGAGCGTTTCGGCTTTCGCGTACATGAACGAGAACAGCACGCAAGTGGCGGTCACGATGCCCCCTGTGATGAAGGACTCGTATTTCGCGCCCCATCGATCTACCCCCGAAAAGTCCGCATGCGTTGGAACGACGTCCGGCAGGAACAGGAGAACCGCCACGGCGGTGGCTGCGAGCGGCAACACGCAGAGGATGACGAGCACGGGGATCATGCGTCGGTTCACGGGGCCTCCTTCAGCGACGGCGCGATGTGTGACGGGGACCATCGTAGCAGATGCGAACCGTAGCGGGGGGGGGGGGCTCTCCGCGAACGCATCTTGTCCGGCGATCAGCGGGCAAGATGCCGCCGAAACGCTCGCAGAGGCCACGTATCTTCGGTCAGTCGCTGTCCTCTTCGTCGTCGACGTATTCGAACAGATCGCCGGGTTGGCAATCGAGCGCTCGGCAGATGGCGTTCATGGTGGCGAAGCGGATGCCCTTCATCTTGCCGGTCTTGAGGTTGGACAGGTTCACGTTCGTCATGTCCACGGCCTCGGCGAGCGCGTTAAGGGACATTTTTCGGTCGGCGAGCATGCGGTCGAGCCTGATGACGATGGCCATGGGCGATCCCTACGCGATCGAGTCGACGTCTTGCTGCAGCTCGCAGCCGTAATAGAAAACTTCGGAGATGATGGCGATAAAGAACCCGATGGCCAGGGCGGCGAACTCAAGAGTTCCGAACTGACCGCTGAAGCTCCCGTGGCCAAGCAGCGCGCTTGCGGCCATGGCCGCAACGAGGGCGGCGCATCCCGGTACAATGCATTCCGCCATGACGAGCACGGCGACGGCGCGCAAGCGCCAGACGTTCTTCATGGTGAACGGCTTGCCGGTGTTTTGAATGTCGCGCATCATGAGTAGAAGGATGATGGCGATGGCGAAAACCAGGCCCACGGCCACCGTGCTGCCGGCGGCTTCGGTAGGCGTCGTCCAGATAGCGTCTTCCGGGTTCGCGAACGAGCGAATGAGCCCGGCGATGGATACCGCGAAGGCGAGCGCGGTCATGACGGTCAAGATGATCACGAAGTTGTAG
Organism: Gordonibacter massiliensis (ex Traore et al. 2017); assembly: GCF_019731765.1. Taxonomy (NCBI): domain Bacteria; kingdom Bacillati; phylum Actinomycetota; class Coriobacteriia; order Eggerthellales; family Eggerthellaceae; genus Gordonibacter; species Gordonibacter massiliensis (ex Traore et al. 2017). Next base: position 251,461 of record NZ_JAASIO010000009.1, read on the forward strand.
CCCGATTTCGTGCGCAGTTGGAGCTTGGTCGGCAGAGCTTGATTCTTGCTGAATCCCATGATCGAACCACCTCTCGGAGCTAAAGGGAGAACGGTTGCCATCGACGTGCCGATATCTGAGATTCTATGATGTGGGATTAAGCAAGTCAATAAATAATTAAAGTTATGCTTTAATTATTAGCCAAATAACCCTACGAGGAGTCGATCGTCGAATCTCGTAGAGCTTACGGCGACGATCCGTCGGGCCATTCCGACGCTTTTCGCTATTTCAACTGCTTGCCGTCGGTGTCCCAGTAGAAGCGCTTGAACTTGGGGATCTGGTTCACGTACATGATGTACGCCCACAGGTTGTGCATGAACGAATCGGCCTCGTAGTGCAGCGGGTAAGGATCGCGCGTGCAGGCCAGCGCGCCCTCCACCTCGGCCAGCCGCTCCCGGTTCTTCATGCTGCGCCTGAGCACGTAGCGCGGCACGCAGCAATAGGCGAAGTCGTCGTAGGCCTCGTGGTAGGGGATGGCGCGGCCGCGCATGAACTCGTCCACGATGAGCGTGACGAAGTTCACGCCGCCCAGGCTCAGATAGTACGTGTTGCGACCGGCGCGCGTGTTCACCTCGAAGAAGCGGAAGGATCCGTCGCGCTCGTCGAACTTGATGTCGAAGTTCGCGAAGCCCCGGTAGCCCGTGCGCGCCAGGAACCGCTTGGCGCACTCGATGATGGCCTCCTCGCGCTCGCCCAGGATGCACAGCGGGTTGCCGAGCGCGGTGGGATCGTGGTCCTGCAGGCACACCACGCCGCCCGACACCACGCGCACCTCGCCGTTCGCGTCGGAGAACGTGGTGAGCGTGCGGATGGCGTCGTCGCCGCCGGGAATGAAATCCTGCAGCACCAGTTCGCCCGCGTAGTCGGAGGTGCGGATGTCGTGCCACACCTGCGCCAGCTCCTCTGCCGACTCGATTTCGTAGATCTTGCGCTTGCGGGGGATGGTGGCGTCTTGGAACTGCGCCGAGTTCGACGGCTTCGCGATGAGCGGGTAGGGCAGCTCGTCCACGGGCAGTTCGTCGGGCCCGTCGCCGCAGTCGAAGTACCACGTGCGCGGGTAGGGGATGTCGAGTTCGTCGCACAGCTCGTAGAAGCGCCGCTTCTGCGTGATGTCGTCGAGCAGCGGGAAGTCGATGTAGGGCACCGTATAGCCCACCGCTTCCAGGCGCTCCTTCCCAGCCGAGAGCATGCGCGCGTGGCAGTCGTCGCAACCCACCACCAGCAGCACGCGTTCGGGGTCGGTGGCGCGCAGCTCTCCCGCCACGCGCTCGAGCGCGTCGTAGAGGCCCTCCGGCTCGTGGATGCGCGGCTCCAGGCGGTAGTCGGTGAAGCGGCTGGTCGAGAGCATCTTGATGTCCTGCGTTGCCAGCACGATGGTGCGCTCGATGCCGTAGGCGCGGTGGAACTCGCGCACGTAGCTGTACGCCAGGATGTCGCCGCCCACCACGACGGGTTGCAGCAGGCGGCGGGCGTCTGCGTGGCTGTCGATGCGCGGTGCGGCAGCGGGCGCTGCGTTCATGGTCGTGCTCCTTCGGTTGGTGCTCGGATTCGCAAGCGCCCATTATCTCACAGCTCGCTTTTGGCGTGCGGCAAGATGGAAATCTTCGCATATGGCTTCAAAGTGGGCGTTCGTTCCCCGCCGCGTTCGGTGCCGGGTTGGTCTTGCCCTGTGCGGCGAGGGCGGTTCCGGTGCGATGCGGCAGGGTTGTACTCGGCGCAACGGAGCGTGGCATGTCGACGCGCGCCGCCGGCATTCCGGAAAATCTTGCGGCGGGGCCTTCCTAAAAAAAGTCAACGGTATAGCATGGTCTGCGGAGCGGTTGACCGCTCGGTCAAAGCCCGCGGCGCAGCCGGCGCGCACGGGTTTTACTATGGCAGAGGAGCACGATGGAACAGCGCGGAACACGAAACGGGCAAGGTGCGGACGTTGCCGGGCGCATGCCCGTCTTTCGGCTGGGTCGGTTCGCCGACCAGGGCGACGGCGGTAACCGGGAGAAATTCGAGAACCTTCCCGACGAGCGGCAAGAGGCCATCGTCAACGCGGGCGTGGAGCTGTTTGGGCGCAACGACTACAAAAACGCCTCGACCGACGCCATCGCGCGCAAGGCGGGCATCTCGAAGGGCCTGCTGTTCTTCTACTTCAAGAACAAGAAGGAGTTCTACCTGTATTTGATGGAGCGCCTGATGGGCAAGATGATCGACCTCGTCGTGGACGACGGGTTCTACGAGATCGACGACTTCTTCGAATTGATGGAGTACTCGGCACATAAGAAGAAGGACGTGTTCGAGAAGATGTCGCCGTTCGTGCTCGACTTCTCCATCAGGGCGTTCTACCCGGAGCACAAGGACGTCAAGGACACGATGGACGGCTGGACGCAAGCCCAGCTCGACCTCATGTTCTCGCGGTTCTTCAAAAACGTGCGGTTCGACCGGTTCCGCGACGACGTGAGCCCGCGCCGGGTGCTCGACATGCTGATATGGATGGCCGACGGCTACCTGCACCAGCAGCGCTGCTTGAAAAAGCCCATCGACATCGACGCGCTCATGGACGAGTTCGCCGAATGGTGCGCCATGCTCAAGGCCTACGCCTACAAGGAGGAATACCGATGAAAGAAGAAAGCGCGCCCCAGGGCGCGACGAAGGCCGGTGTCGCGGAGGCGACGGGCGGGCGGACGGCAAGCGGGGGAGGGGTGGCGGGCGTGTGCGCCGAGCGCGGGCGCGGTTCCGCCATCGAGGTTGAGAGCCTGGTGAAAGACTACGGCAAGGGCCGCGGCGTGTTCGGCGTGTCGTTCGCCGTGGAGCGCGGCGAGGTGTTCGGCTTCCTGGGGCCGAACGGCGCCGGGAAAACCGTGACCATGCGCAACCTCATGGGGTTCATCCGCCCCGATGAGGGCACCGTGAGCATCGGCGGCCTGAACTGCTTCAGCCAGCGCAGCCGCATCCAGGAGCGCCTGGGCTACCTGCCGGGCGAGATCGCCTGCATGGACGAGATGACCGGCACGGCCTTCCTGGAATTCATGGCGCGCATGAAGAAGCTGCGCGACCGCGCGCGCATGAACCAGTTGATCGAGTACTTCGAGCTGGACCCCGCGCGGCGCATCCGCAAGATGTCGAAGGGCACGAAGCAGAAGGTGGGCCTGGTGTGCGCGTTCATGACCTCGCCCGACATCATTCTGCTGGACGAGCCCACCAGCGGCCTCGACCCCCTCATGCAAAGCCGCTTCATCGACCTCGTGCTTGAGGAGAAGCGTCGCGGCGCCACCATCCTGCTTTCGTCGCACCTGTTCGACGAGGTGGAGCGCACATGCGACCGCGTCGCGTTCATCCGTGCGGGCAGGCTGGCCGCCGTCGAGCGCATGGACGACGTGCGGAAATCGCGCAAGCGCGTGTTCGTGGTGACGTTCGCCGACGAGGCCGGGCGCGACCGCTACGCGCAGGCGCATCCCGGCGCGCAGAAGCGGGGCGCAGCCAGCGTGGAGGCAGCCGTGGCCGGCAACCTCGACGCGTTCGTGAAAGACTTGGCCGCCTACGACATCGTCGACCTCGCCGTGCGCGAGCAAACGCTGGAAGAGCTGTTCATGCATCTGTACGGCGCAACGGACCAGGCGGAGAAAGGGGGCTCCCATGAATAGGACGCTGTTCGCCAAAGAGCTGCGCGCGAACCTGTTCGTCAGCCTCGTCATCGCGGCGGTGCTGGCCATGTACATCGGCGTGATCGTCAGCATGTATGATCCGGAGTTGGGGGAAAGCCTGGATGCCATGATGCAGAGCATGCCCGAGATGTTCGCGGCCTTCGGCATGTCGGTGCAGGCCACCACCCTCATCGATTTCATGCTGAACTACCTGTACGGGTTCTTGCTGACCATCTTCATCCTCGTGCTCATCTTGATCATGGTGAACAAGCTGATGGTGCGCTACCTCGACCGCGGCGCCATGGCGTACCTGCTGGCCACGCCCAACAGCCGCACGCGCATCGCACTGACCATGGTGGGCGCGATGGTGGCCATCTTGGTGGCGCTCATGGCGGTGGTCACGGCGCTGGAAGCGGGTTTCGCCGAGGCGATGTTCCCGGGCGAACTGGATATGCAGGCGCTGATGCAGGTGAACGCGGGGCTGCTGGCCCTGTGGTTGGCGATGGCCGGTCTGTGCTTCCTGCCCGCATGCCTGTTCTCGAACGCGACGGCAGCCCTGTGGGTGGGTGGTGGCCTGAACATCCTGTTCTTCCTCATGCAGATGGCGTCGAAGGTGGGCGACAAGTTTGAGTTCCTGAAGAACGTCAACCCGCTGACGCTGTTCGACTACTACGGCCTGGCCGCAGGCGACGCGTCAGCCGTCGGCGGCGCGATCGCGCTGGCCGTTGGCGCGGCGGCGCTGTTCGCCGTGGCGGTTGCGGCCTTCGATCGGCGCGACCTCAGCATCTAGCGGGCGAGGATCGGAGAACTTCCATAGGGGCGGCCTGCTGGCCGCCCGGAGGAGGCATTCGAAGAGGACGGGGGAGGGGGCGGCTTTATCGAAAGCCGCCAAACGCACGCCCTTCGCGACCGCCCCGTAGGGTAAGGGCAGAGCCCTTGCCCTGCACGATGAGGAAAACGACTCTTTTGATATAGCTCCGTCGACCTGGAAAGACGTTGCTTTCGGCGGACCTCCTTTTTGGCGGCAACGCGAGGTGCCCACGCGGCAATCGCCGGCGGTCGCGTGCTCACCGGCGATTGCCGCGGGTTTCCCTTCGAGAAAGGGGTCGCTTCTCCCTCCTCCGGCAAAAATCTTGCAAACTCAGACGTCCGCTGTTAAACCAATATTGACATAGTCCCTATTTTGGGACAGCAAAAAAGGCTCTCCGTCTTACGATGCAACTGT